>NZ_DASYHE010000001.1:0-2672 GCF_035998965.1 Sphingopyxis sp. | reverse complement strand
ATAGATCGCAAAGGCGTTCATCGACAGCAGCACGACAAGCAGCACGATGATCGCGGCGGAGGTTTTCTCGACAAAGCCCCGGTCGACTTCGTCCGACCAGAGGAAGATCTGCATCGGCAGCACCGTCGACGGCGAACAGATGCCGCCCGGGACGTCGCCGATAAAAGCGCGCATCCCGATGAGCAGCAGCGGCGCGGTCTCGCCCAGCGCGCGCGCCATGCCGATGATCGTGCCGGTGAGGATGCCGGGGAGGGCGAGGGGCAACACATGGTGGAACACCACCTGCACCGGGCTGGCGCCGACGCCCAGCGCCGCGTCGCGGATCGACGGCGGCACCGATTTGATCGCGTTGCGGCTGGCGATCACGATCACCGGCATCGTCATCAGCGCCAAGGTCAAGCCGCCGACAAGCGGGCTCGCCTGACAGATGCCGAACCAGTTGATGAACACCGCCAGCGCGAGCAGGCCAAAGATGATCGACGGCACCGCGGCCAGATTGTTGATCGACACTTCGATCAGGTCGGTCCAGCGGTTCTTCGCCGCATATTCCTCCAGATAAAGCGCCGCGAGCACCCCGGTCGGAAACGCGATCAGGAAGGCGATGAAGATCGTCAGCACCGATCCTTTCAGCGCGCCCCAGATCCCCGCCACCGCGGGATCGGTGGCGTCGGCATTTTTGAAGAAGGGCCAGTGGATGCCGGTCGACAGCTTGCCGCCCTTCTCCAGCGCATCGACCTGCGCCCCCAGCGCCCCGGTGGCGCCGTCCTTCGCCGCCATGTCGACCGCGCTTGCGGTCGGCAGCTCGAACACCGTCTTGCCGTCGAGAAGGGTGGGATCATCCTTGATCGCGCTGCGCACTTCCTTCCACGCATTTTCGGAGATCAGCGCCGACCCGCCTTCGCCCAGCGCCTCGTCGGCGGCAAAGGCGACGATGTCGGCCAGCCCCGCGCTCGCGATCACCTGATCGGCGTCGGGGTCGCTGAGCCGTGCCTTGTCGATTGTCAGCGGCATCGCCTTGAAATCGATCGGCACCGCGACATTGGTATAGGTAAAGCCGCGCGCGCCGTTGCCGATCATCACGAACAGCAGGAACGCCAGGAACGCGCCCGACAACAGCACCGCGCCCAGCCCGATGAATTTGAACCGGCGTTCGGCGGCATAGCGGCCCGCGATGCGTTTCTGCATCGCCGCGCCTTTCCAGTCGGTGGGATTGGTGGGCTTATTCATAAGCTTCGCGATACTTCTTCACGATCCGCAGCGCGGCGATGTTGAGCAGCAGGGTGACGATGAACAGCACCAGCCCCAGCGCAAAGGCGGCGAGCGTCTTGGCGCTGTCGAATTCCTGGTCGCCGGTCAGCAGTTTGACGATCTGCGCGGTCACCGTGGTGACGCTGGCAAAGGGGTTGGCGGTCAGGTTCGCCGACAGGCCGGCGGCCATCACCACGATCATCGTCTCGCCGATCGCGCGGCTGACCGCGAGCAGGATGCCGCCCATCACGCCCGGAAGCGCGGCGGGGATCAGCACCTGGCGGATCGTCTCGTTCGGGGTCGCGCCCAGCGCCAGCGACCCGTCGCGCATCGCCTGCGGCACCGCGTTGATGCTGTCGTCGGCCATTGAGGAGACGAACGGGATGATCATCACCCCCATCACGATGCCCGCCGCGAGCGCACTTTCGGTCGATGCGTTGGGAATGCCCAGCATCACCGCAAATTCGCGCAGGGCAGGGGCGACGGTCAGCGCGGCGAAATAGCCGTACACGACGGTCGGCACCCCGGCCAAAATCTCCAGGATCGGCTTGACCCAGCGGCGCACCACCGGCGCGGCATATTGGGTCAGATACACCGCGGTCATCATCCCGATCGGGATCGCGACGATCATCGCGATGATCGCGCCGATCAGCACCGTGCCCCAGAATAGCGGAATGCCGCCGAACGTATCGTCGACCGGCGCCCCGCTCTGCGGCGCCCAGTTGGTCCCGAACAGCAGCTCCAGCGGCGACACCAGCTGGAAAAAGCGGATTGATTCGAACAGCAGCGACAGCACGATACCGAACGTCGTCAGGATCGCGACGAGCGACGCGAGCAGCAGGAACGCCATGACGATCCGCTCGACCCGCGTCCGCGCCCGGAAATCGGGCTTGATGCGGGTGAAGGCATAGAGCCCGCCCGCCAGCGCCAGCGCCAGCATCGCCGCGATGCCGATCCACGCATATTTATGCGCCGCATCGGCATAGGGCTGGACCAGCGGCGCCGCGGCGGGCAGCCGCACCGCGTCCTGCTTGCCCAGCGCCACACTGCGCGCGTCGGACAGGATGGCGCCGCGCTCGAACCCGAACGACGGCAGCGATTGTGCCGCCTCGCTGGTCAAAACTTCGTTGGTGATCAGCCCCGGCGACACCGACGACCAGACGGCCAGGAACAGCGCCGCGGGCGCGAACAGCCACAGCGCGACATACCAGCCATGATATTGCGGCCGCGAATGCAGCTTGGTCCCCGCGCGCCCCGCGAGCAGGTTCGACCGCTGCCGACCGGCAATCCAGCCGATCAGCGCGAGGCCGGCGATCAGGAGTAACAGGGCGGCGGCGTTGAAGGTCACGTGTTTCTCTTAACCTGCCTTCAAATCCGTTCGTGTCGAGCGAAGTCGAGACACCCCTCGACCATGCGCTGTTCCG
>NZ_DASYHE010000082.1:0-93950 GCF_035998965.1 Sphingopyxis sp. | reverse complement strand
GTCGGAGGGCCAGTAGCAGGCCCTCCGACGCCGATTTCATGCGCCAATTGCAGTCTTGGGCGAGGAATGGGTGTGAGATACGTCCGGCGTGCGCACTGCGGAAACTTGCGTCTCGCGCGAGCGATATGGGAGGCACATTGGCTCCTGCCCCTCGAATCTGACCGGCCCCCACCGAGTGGTCCGCGTGGACTGTTAGGTGTTTAGTCCCAGCATGTGATGGAGTGGTTTCATATTGAAGATATCTGGCTTGGATTTCCGGAGCTCTTCGATGGCCTCGTAGGTTGTCTTGAAGCGCAGAGCCTTCAACTGCTTGGCGAAGTTGTAAGCGACGAGCCAGTCGCGGACATGGCGGCGCAGTTCATTGATCGACGTGTAATGGAAGGATTTGACGGTGGCCTCCTTGATGGTGCGCACCATCCGTTCGGCCTGGCCGTTGGTCCATGGGTGATAGGGCTTGGTGAGGCGATGCTCGATGCCGTTCTGCTCGCAGACACGGCCGAAGATATGGCCGATCCATCCCAGTGGGCCGCCTTGGTCCCGCTGCACGAACTGTACGCCGTTATCTGTCAGGATGGTGTGGATCCTGGTAAGTGATAATTTTCCCCCACGCGGGGCGGACGGGCGCGGGCTTCGATTAGAAGCTGGCGCCTAATTTCGTTGTATCTAATTTCGATCGTGCTTTGCTCAGGCGGCGTTGGCGGTGGCACTCGTTTCGAACGTCATTTCGGCGGCCTTTGTATCGACCCAGTTCCCAGGTAGCAGGTCATCGATGGGCTCGCCGTCGCCGCGGGTGACGATGCGGGCAAGGACGTCGGCCAGGTAGGCGGCGGGGTTGATCGCACCCAGCTTGCAGGTCTCGATCAGCGACGCGATCGCCGCCCAGTTCTCGGCGCCCAGTTCGTGGCCCGCGAACAACGCATTTTTCCGTTGGAGTGCGATCGGCCGCATCGACCGCTCCACCGGGTTGTTGTCGATGTCGATCCGGCCATCGTCGAGGAACCGGACGAGCCCGGCCCAGTGGCTCAGTGCATAGTTGATCGCCTTGAGGGTCGGCGAGCCGCTGAACATGCGCCGGCGCTTGGCGTCGAGCCAGTCATGCAGCTCGTCGACGATCGGGCTGGACCGCGCCTAGCGGACGGCAAGGCGCTCCTCGGGCGTGCGACCGTGGATCTCGCGCTCGATGTTGTAGAGCAGCCCGATCCGGTGCAGCGCTTCGGTGGCGATCGGCGCGCCATCGCCCTTGCCGCCGGCGTCGAAGAAGCCGCGGCGAACATGCGCCCAGCAATAGGCCAGCACCGAGGGTCCGCCGGGACGTCCCGCCTTGCCGAACTGGCCATAGGCTTCATAGCCATCGACCTGCAGGATGCCGTGATACTCGCCGAGGAGCTTCGCCGCCCACATGCCGCCCCGGCCCGGCATGTAGCTGTAAACGATCGCGGGTGGATCGACCCCGCCATGCGGGCGGTCGTCGCGGACCATCGCCCACAGGTAGCCCGTCTTCGTCTTGCCGCTGCTCGGCGCCAGCACCATCGCGGTGGTCTCGTCGACGAACAGGCGATCGCTCTTCAGAAGCTCCGCCTTCTGCCGGTCGACGATCGGCTTCAGATAGCCCGCCGCGCGGCCGACCCAGCCCGCGAGCGTCGCGCGATCGATCGTCACGCCCTGGCGCGCCAACATCTGCGCCTGCCGGTAGAGCGGAAGGTGATCAGCGTATTTCTTGACGAGGATATCGGCGAGCAGCGCTTCCCTCGGCAGGCCGCCCGGCACCACATGCGCGGGAGCCTTCGCCTGCGCGACGCTATCGCCGCACGATCGGCACACCATCCTCGGCCGCACCGTCACGATGACGCGATATTGGGCGGGGATGATGTCGAGTCGTTGGGACCGATCCTCGCCGATCCGGTGCAGCGCACCGCCGCAGCCCGCGCAGCAGCCGGCCTCCGGCGCGATCTCGATCTCGTGACGCGGAAGATGCGCCGGCAGCGAGGCGCGGGTTCGTCCGCCGCACGCTTGCGCCGCGGCGGCGCGATGCCGGTGGCTTCCTCGCCCTGTTCGACCAGCAGTTCGGCTTCGGCCATCGATACGTCGCGATCTTCGAGCGCCAGCGCGAGCTGGCCGCTGTCGATCTTCTCCGACCGCTTGCCGAAGTGCATGCGATTGAGGACATCAAGAAGGTGCTGGAGCCGGGCGGAGCGGAGCCGTTCGGCGATGATCATCGCCTTTAGTGCCTCGACGTCGTCGGGCAGCTCTTCCACCCCCTCGCTCATGGTGCGGATGGATACATTATTTCGCGGTTTTCTGCCCGTTTTGTGCGGCAAGACGAGTCATTTTCACGGCCTATAACGCCATCACCGGACGCGCCACACGCGGGGCATGAACACGCACCCAGTCGAGCCCTTCGATCAGCGCCGAAGCCTGCGCCGCGGTAAGGCTCATCACCCCGTCGCCGAAGCGCGGCCAGCGGAACGTGCCCGTCTCGAGCCGCTTCGTCACCAGCACCAGGCCGGTCCCGTCCCATAGCAGCAGCTTGATCCGATCGGCGCGCTTGCGGCGGAACACGAACATGATTCCGGAGAAGGGGTCGCGGTTCAGCTCGTGCTGCACGAGCGACGCCAGGCCCACCATTCCCTTGCGGAAGTCGACCGGCTTCACCGCCACCAGCACTTTGAGTGGTCCCGGCGGGATGATCATGTCGACACCTGCACCGCGAGCAGCACCCGCTCGATATGGTCGGCAGTCACGCCGTCGGGAATGCGGATCGTCATGCCCTTGATGTTGATGCGGATCTCGGCGCCGCTGCCCTGCGCCTTCGGCTCCTCGACCATTGCCGGAACGAAGGCCGGCGCGTCGTCCGATTCCATCCGTTCGCGCGCTTCCCGGCGCCAGGCGTAGAGCTGCTGCGGCAGGATATCGTTCCGGCGCGCGATATCCGCGACGTTCGCCCGCGGCGCCATACTCTCGGCGATGATCCGGGCCTTCGCTTCCGGCGTCCACTGCCGACGCTCGCGACCCGCCGGGATCACCTCCATCGGGCGAGCACGACCGTTCCCGTTGCTTTCGAAGCTACTTTCGAACGTCGTTACATCGCCCATCGCTAGTTACGCTCCCGATACAGAAGGCGCGCAACATAACGATCTCAGAACATTCGAAAATGTGGGGGTAAATTAGCGCTTACGGTGGCCTGCTGCCGGTTTGGTGGACACCGAGATAAGTTCATTCAGGCTACCCCAGCTTCACGTTCGAAGTCGATAGGACTGAGGTAACCCAAGGTCGAGTGACGCCGGGTCGGGTTGTAGAAGCATTCGATATAATCGAACACGTCGGCCTTCGCCTGCGCCCTCGTGCGGTAGATCTTCTTCCCGATCCGCTCGGTCTTGAGCGAGGAGAAGAAGCTCTCCATGGCGGCATTATCCCATACATTGCCGGACCGGCTCATTGAGCAGGTGACCCCATTGTCGGCCATGAGCCGCTGGAACTGCTCGCTGTTATACTGGCTGCCCTGATCCGAGTGATGCAGGAGAGCATCGGGCTTGCCGCGCCGCCAGATCGCCATGATCAGCGCATCGGTGACGAGCTGGGCTGTCATGTTGGGAGTCATCGACCATCCGACCACCCGGCGCGAGAACAGGTCGATCACCGCAGCAACATAGAGCCATCCCTCGGCCGTCCAGATATAGGTGAAGTCGGCCACCCACTTCTGGTTCGGCCTGTCTGCCGTGAACTGGCGATCGAGCACGTTGCCGGCGATGACCGAACGATCGCCGTGATCCTTGGGAAGCCCGCGTCGCCGCGGCCTCGCTCGCAGACCCTGCGCCCGCATGAGCCGTTCGATCCGGTGCAGGCCGCAGGACACCCCATCGGCCAGCAGGTCGTGCCAGACACGGCGCGCGCCATAAGTGCGATAACTTCCTACATGGCTGGCACGGACCTTCGCACCGATCACCTCGTCGTCGCGGGCACGCTGCGACGGCGGGCGGATCAGCCAGGCATGGAAGCCGCTTCGCGAGACACCGAGCGCCCCGCACATCCATGCCACCGGCCAGATCCCTCGGTGCTTCGCGATGAACTGGAACTTCATATCGAGTCCCTCGCGAAGTAGGCGGCGGCTTTTTTTAGGATGTCGCGCTCCGCCTTCAACTTGGCCAGCTCGCGCCGCAGGCGATCGATCTCCATCTGCTCCGGCTTCATCTGACCGTGACCGGGAAAGGCATGACCCGGATCGGCGGCAAGCTCCCGGACCCATTTACGCAGCACGTTCGCATGCACATCCAGATCGCGCGACGCCTGCGCGATCGTCACCCCGCGTTCGCGGACCATCCTCACCGCCTCAAGCTTGAACTCGCGGCTGAACTTCCTTCTTTGCATTGTGGACCTCCGATAGGTGGAAACACCCTATCTCGGTGTCCACCAAACCGGCAGCAGGCCACGGATCCTGTATGGCACCGTCTTGATAAGCACGCGCAGGAACGCTGCCGCGGCAAGCTTGGTCGCCCGGCGATAGATGCGGGCGAACACCAGCTTCGAGGTGCGGTCCACTTCGACATAGAGGAAGCCTCTTCCGCCTTCATAGCGCAGTTCCGCGATATCGACGTGGAAGTAGCCAATCTCATATTTCTTGAACTTCTTCGGCTTCTCCCGATCGGCTTTGGGCAACCGACTGATCCCGTGGCGTTGCAGGCAACGGTGCAGCGACGAGCGTGTCAGGTGTGGGATCACGTCCTTCAGCGCGATGAACACGTCGTCGAGCGGCAATCGCGCCTGCACCGGACACCGGATGTGTTCGAGGTGCTGGAACGGGGCTGCGCGCAAGTGGGTTATCCCGCCTCGATCAGGGCTGACAATGGCAGCGAATTTTATCTCCCGCGAGCTCGATCTGTGGGCCTACATGAAGGGCGTGACGCTCGACTTCTCGCGGCCTGGCAAGCCCACCGACAACGCGTTCATCGAGAGCTTCAACGGCAAGGAATGCCTTAACGCCCACTGGTTCATGAGCCTGGATGACGCGGTGCGAAAATGCGAGGCTTGGCGTAGGGACTACAACGAGGTACGACCGCACAGCGCGATCGAAAACAAATCACCGATATCGCTCATGTTGGCATCAGCGGCACATGGCCCGCCCTGATGTCAGCACGCTGGAAGGCTGCCAGCAGGGCGGTCCAGAAACGGGTAGCAGCTCAGAAGCCATCGAGTATCTTGGCAAGTTCTGGACGATCCTGGGATGTCGGTTTGCCCCGAACTTCGTCGTTCTGATCGCAATGCAACTCGGGTACGCAAATCCTTGTCCCTGGTTCACTTGACAAATTTTCAGAAGTAGCAATTTTAGCTCCTATCCTGAGTAGCAGGTAAAGATTGTGCTGTTCTTGACTGATTTTCAGCAGGGACTCGAACCTCGGCGCGCAGAGGTTCCTGGGCGCGTTCAAATTCGCCGCGGTGTGCAGCCCATCCTGCTCGTCTGCCGATATGAGTCCAGATCAGATATTCGATGTCGGCCCATTCGAATGGCGCTGGATCGATCGACGAAGCTTGGCTGTAGTCAGGGTCCAACAAGGGAAGAAGGACGAACGCGGGCGCGAGACGGAGCGCCGCTGCGCAACGTAAATGGTCATCGAGCGCCACGGCCGGGTTACCGCTCTCGATCTCTCGTAGCCAACGAACGCTCAATCCAACTCTGCGGGCAAGATGCTCCTGACTCAAGCGACGGCGAAGACGCTCGCTTTCGATGCGCCGCCCAGAGAACTCCTTGAGCTGATCCAGCGAAGCGACGCCGCCCTTCTCGCATGTCCTGGTGTCCGACATGAGCTTCCGTCCGAATAGTATGTGGTGCGCTAGCGCTCCATGCGAGGCTGGCTATCGCTGAGCGACACAGCAAGTAGAGATGCTTTCAGTCTATTAGCTTCGTTCATCTTCAAGGATTTCAGTCTGTGTCGCGCCTGACGCAATTCCCTTCAATTCATTGATTCCAATATGAAAGTTGGAATCACGATGCTCGGCTGCGGCACAATCGTGCCGCCTTGGGGAACGCGCCTGCCCTCACGATTGCCGCTGGCTCACAGCGCGTCCATCTATCCCTCCGTTCCGACCGGCTGACTTATCACTGGCTGCCTCATCGGACGTTCACGCAACCCACATCGAACGGGCGCCGTCGCGCCAGGGAGGACTCATGTCATGCGATTCCGCGAACGATCGTGCTGCGCCTCGATTCCGGTTATCGTCATTATCGGCGAACGGCCCCTTCAAGAAACCTGCCGTCTTACTGGCGGCGGCCGCACTTCTCGCCTCGCCGGTCGTTTGTGCACAAGAGAAGACGGAGAAGGTGTTGCTGGCAAAAGCCGCAGCGGAGGCGGAGCAGCAACTCAAGCAAACCTTCACAAATCTCCAGTTCGATGATTTCGAACCGGCGCCGGTGAAAGGCGCGATCTATCAAGCGAGTGCTGGCGGCCGGATCGTCTATTATGCGCCCGAGAGCGAGCATCTCTTGTTCGCGTCGATCTTCGACAAGAACGGCGTCAATCTGACAGCCCTCGCGCAGGAAGCCGGCATCTCCAACCGTCTGAAATCGATAGACTCCTCACAGGCGCTTGAAATCGGCCCCAAGGATGCGCCGACGGTGATCGAATTTACCGATCCCGACTGCCCCTATTGTCGCGCGCTTAATCGATATTGGGCAGCGAAGGCCGCCGAGGGAAAACCGGTCCGGCGTCTCATATTCTTCGTGAGCGGCATTCATCCGGAAGCCGCGGCAAAGTCCGAGCACATCCTGTGCTCAGTCGATAAGGCGGTAGCCTTTAAAGCCATCTATTCGGGTGCCGCGCCGACAGCGCTGCGAACCTGCGCTGAAGGCCGCGGAAAGGTCGAAGCTCACGCCAAAGTGGTCAGCGCCGCTGGTGTCAGCGGGACGCCGACCTTGATCGCGGGCGGCAAGCTCATCTCCGGATTTCAGCAGGCCGAGATCGAGGCCTTTCTATCCTCGGCGAAGACCAACCGTGTCTCTCGCTGAATTCCATCTCTTCATGGCGGCTGCTCGGACGCAGAGAGCATCATCGCTCTCGGTCCCAACGCACCGGAATGCCGGCGGCGACGCCCCTTCGGGCCGTCCAGCACCGCCGTCGGCCGACAACGATCACCATCGATGCCGGCAGGCAGAGTTCAGGGCGGCCCAATGCCCAAGAAAGCAATCATTCATGGTCAAAAAACTTACCAGAACCGTACTTTCGGCCGCCGATGTCGGCGTACCGGTCCTGCTTCTGTCGCTCCTCGCGGCAAGCGCCCACGCCTTTACCGCGCCCGTGGCGGGGGATCTCGGCTACGACATCTACGACATTGTCGTGAACCAGGGTGTCAAAGGCCCGCTCGGCTTCGTCGGGGGCGTCGCCGCCTTCCTGTTCGGCGTGTCGCGACTGTTCAGCAATATCATGATCGGCATCCCGACGATCGTCGCTGCCGTCTGCCTCATTAAGGCGGACAGCATCCTTCAAACCTTCGGCATGGTGATCTGACGGCATCGGAACGTGGGCAAGCATTCGGGTTCCACGCTCGCCCACGTTCCGGTCACCGGGAGGAAGTGCTCCCGGACCCTCGTCTTCGCTTTCGATTTGCTTCGCTGGTGAGGACCGTAGCAGGAGGAGAAGGGTCGATGGACGAACGCTTGCCCCAATATCTGCACAAGCCGGTTCAGATCCTGTGGTTCGGATCGGACGAGTTCGTGTTGGTGGTCACCACCATCTTCGTCGCCGTCATCGTCGGCGGACTGGTCGGTTGGGCGTTCATCGCGGCCCTTCTCCTTTTCCTGCCATGGAAGCGCGCGCAGCCGCGCGGTTTCCTCGCCCATCTCGCATGGCGCTGGGGGATGCTTCGCTTTCGCCATTATCCGGGTCCGACCCAAACCCGATTTTACGAGTGAGGCCGCAGATGTTCTCGCGTCATCGCAAACCCCGAAGCGCGCCGGTCGACCCGCTGCTCGGTAAACCCGCCAGCTTCGGGATCCATCGGTACATTCAGGGCTCATCGAACCTCTTCGAAGAGAACCGGCTGCTCAAGTTCGCGATCGTCGGGCTGTTCGGCATTACCGCGGTGCTTGGCACGGTCATTTACAGCTCGGACCAGAAAGAGCGCACGGTGGTCGTGCCGTTCGGTTCGGGCGGCGATCTCTATGTGACCGGCTCGAAGCCATCGGCCGCCTATATCCGCACGATGACGCGCAATATCGTCGCGCTCGCCGGGACCTATTCGGCCTACTCGGCCGACCGGCAGTTCCAGGAACTGCTCTCGATCGTCCATCCATCGGCGTACGACAGCATGCGCGACAGCCTGAACGGCATATTGGACGAGCTCGCGGGCAATCCGACGCTGTCGATCGCGACCTACATCCGCCCCGATCAGCCGGTCCAGTGGACCGAGCGTGACATCCTGGTCCCGATCGAGAAGGTCCGCGTGATCGGCGGTGTCATCCGCAAGTTCCGCGGCGAACTTCGCGTCCGCTACGCCATCGAGAACGGACGCTTCTGGGTCATTTCGCTCACCGAGGAGAAATTCGATGTCCAGCCTCGCTAGGCTCGCGGCGGCGCTGCCCGTTGCCGCGCTGCTGTTGCCCGCGCCCGCATCAGCGCAAGCCATCACCGTCCTTCCCGACCAGATGAGCACGATCCGCCTCTCAAACCGCGACGTCAATCATATCGTCTGCGTCGGCGGCGAGATCGAGGATGTAAAATTCTCGGCCGAGAAGGCGATCGCGGTCGAGCGCGCGGGCTCCGACGCCTGGATCAAGTTTCTCGTCAAGGAAGTCGACGATATGGGTATGGTGACGCGCAGCTATGTGACGACACCCTCTGAGTTCTTCATCAGCTGCAACGGGGCCATCTATCCGCTCTATGCCGAGCCTACGGAAATTCCCGCGCAAACGGTCACGCTTGCTCCCGGACGGCCGCAGCGCGCACGGGCCAATGAGGAGCTGCTCGGGCCGCTAGTCGAGGAAGAGAGGGCAGTGTCGATCACGCTCGCGATGCTTCAGGACCGCGTGCCGGCAAGCTTCACCGAGGTCGCGCCGCGGTCGGGAACGATCACGATTGCCGGCCTCCCCTCGGCGCAGCTCGTCGAGCGCCGGCGTCTCGCGATCGAAGGCTCCGGCCTTTCCGTCTCCGAGTATCGCCTCGGTAGCGACAGCGATGTCGTGCTCGAGGAACAGCAGTTCCTCGACCGCGCGCTTGGCATCGACATCTTCGCAGTCACGCTCGACCGACTGAGCCTCAAGGCGGGCGAAAGCGCGCGGCTGATCGTTATCCGCCGGGGAGACGGCGAATGAACGACACGCCCGAACAAGAGCCGCTCGATCTCGGCGAGGTCGGCAAACCGCTTCCGCCCGAGGCCACTCGCGGCCCCGCTCTTCTCGCATTCAAGGAGCGCTGGGCGACGCTGGGCTCGAAACAGAAGCTGCGCGCCAAGCAGTTGAGTGTCGCGGGCGTCGTCGCGATGCTCGGTACCGGTCTCTACGCGGCGAGTACAGGCGGAGATGAGAAGGCGCCCGAGGCGCCAGCGGTGACCAAGCTCGACATGGGCGCCGGCCTGCGCGGCGACAGCCTCGAGACCAAGCTGCGGGGCGACCTCCAGAAGATTCTCGATGGCCAGACCTTGCTCGGCGACCGCGTCACCGCGATCGAGGAGGGCAAGGTCGTGCCCGGCAGCAAGCCAGGCGCACCTCCCGACGGCGACCCCGGGCTTCCCCCGGCTCTGCCGGGCGCGATACCGGATTATCCACCCGCGCCCGGCGATGCCGAAATCGCGACGGGCGAGATCCCGCCACCTCCTTCACCACCCGCGGCGCCCCCTGCTCCTCCTGCGCCCCCGGTTGAAAAGGCCGTCGGCGCGATCGGCGCCGCGGTGACCGCCCCCGGCACGATTGCCGCGGCCGATGGCAAGGGCGCGCCGTCTGGCGCTAAAAAAAAGACCCGGACGATCTATTTGCCACCTGGTTTCATGAAGGCGCGGCTGCTGACCGGGATCGACGCGCTCGCGAGCCGCGATGCTACCTCGAACCCCGAGCCGCTGATTGCGCGCGTCCAGGCGCCCGCCGTGCTGCCGAATGACGTCAAGGCCAATCTCTCGGGCTGCTTCGTCATCGGCAACGCGACGGGCAGCCTCGCCAAGGAGCGGGTCGAGGTCCAGCTCGTATCGCTGTCCTGCGTCGATTTCGACGAACGCTCGGTGGTCGACCAGCCGATCAAGGGTTTCTTCGTCGACACCGACGGCAAGAAGGGGCTGTCGGGCAAGGTGGTAACGCGCGCCGGCGCGAGTCTCGCGCGCGCCTTCATCGCCGGCACGATCAGCGGGATCAGCCAGACGGTCGAGAACACGGTCGGTGACGTGTCGACATCGGCCTTGGGTTCGGTGCGGACGCTCGATGTCGGCGACGCCGCCAAGGTGGGGATCGCAGGCGGCCTCTCGAAGTCGTCCGACAAGCTCACCGACTTCTATCTCGATCTCGCGCGGCAGGCGGGACCTATCGTCGAAGTGGGCGCCGCCAAGGACGTCGTCGTCGTCATCCAGGAAGGCGTCACGCTCGAGATCAAGCCGACCGCCGGGAGCAAGTTCTGATGCCCCCGCCCATCCTCGGAGGAATATCGATGACCGATATGTCAAACCGGCGCCGCGCGCGCCTCTGCTCAGCCGCACTCTTGCTTGCCGGCGTCTTGCCACTCTCAGGGTGCGCAACGCTCGGCTCAGCGATGTCGCCGTACAGCGAAAAGTTCAGCTGCAAGAACGACGATCACGGCCAGTGCATCCATCCCGAGAAAGCCTATGAGGATGCGGCGGAGGGCCGGGCTTCGCGTTCGGACCCGGCGGTGACACGCGACAAGATATTGCTCAAGGCGAACCAGCGCGGCACCGCGCGCCGAGGACGCAGCGATGCTGATGCCTATGGTGATTACCGCGACAGCGTCTACCGGGAGCTTCAGGGGCTGATCGAGGCGCCCGAGGCGCCGATGCTGCGGCCGGCGCAGGCGGTGCGAACACTGATCCTGCCCTATGCCGATCGGAACCGGCCCGACCGGCTCTATATGCCGCGTTTCGTCTATTCGGTGCTTGAGCCCCCCTCCTGGGTCGTCGGCGGCTATCTCGTGCCGCCGGTCTCAGCCGCGGCGCGCGTGCCGGTGCTCGAGCAGATCCGCGAGGTGCCCGGAAGCGAACTGACGCCGCCGGTTGTGCCCGCGCGCGCGGAGCCGCGGCCATGAAGGCGCCCGGAACCGGCGGTGGTCTTACCTTCTCCGACCTGCACCGCGCCGTTGCGCGCGACCGCTATTCGGATTTCCTCCCGCTCGTCGCCTGGGTCGAGGAAGAGGAAGCCTTTCTCTGCATCGATGATGGCTGGGGCTATGCTTGGGAGTTGACCCCTACCGCCTATATGTTCGCGCATGTTCACCAGGCGCTGCTCGGCCTGTTCAACGTCCAGTTTCCCGAGAACAGCGTCGTCCAGCTTATCAGCTTCGCCGACCCGCTGATTGCGCCAGCGCTCGACGCCTATCTCGACCTCAAGACCCGGCCAGATCCGCTGATCCAGGCATCGGCGCGCCGGACGCACGCTTATCTAAACGAAGGCCGGAACGGGCTTGGCGCGCTCCACGGCATTCCGGTGCGTGATTTCCGGACCTTCCTCGCTGTCAAAACGCGCGCCCCCATGCACAGCGACCTGCGCCGCCAGATCGAAGAGCAGCTTGCCAAGCTCGGCATTCGCCGCGTCGAGCCGCACGAAATGATCTCCTTCTATCGCCGTATCTTCAACGGCGTCTTCGAGGACGCTCCTGGCGTATTCGCCAGCGGTGCAGCCGGGCACCCCGCCCCGCCGATCCGCAAGCAGATCGTCGATGCCGGCCCCGATCTCGCTTTCGACGGACCCGAAGTGTTCCTCGGGGGCCAGGTCGCACGCTGCCTGACGCCGAAAGCGCCGGCGAGGCGGGTTACCGCGGAACACATGAACCGGCTGATGGGCGGGATGCGCGGGAGCGCCGAGGACAGCGACCAGATTGGCGGCCCCTTCCTCTATTGCCTCAACATCCTCTTCGACCATTCGCAGTTCGAAATTCACAAGCGCGCCCAGATATTGTCGGCGCAGAAAGCGGCGGGCAGCTTTGCGGTCGAGGTCGGCAAACAGATCGAGGAAATCGGCTGGGTGCTCGACGAGGCCGGCAACAGCCGTTTCGTCTCGGTCATGCCGACCGTCTGGGTGTTCGGCCGCGATTCCCATCACGCCCGCGAGATGGCCGCGCGCGCCAAGCGCCTCTGGGAAAGTGAACCGCTGCCCTGGATGGTGCAGGAAGAATCCTACCTCAATCCGATCTTGCTGACCGCGAGCCTGCCGTTCGGCCTTTATCCCGAGCGCCGAACGATCAAGATGCTCGAGCGCGATTTCCGGATGCCGGTGAAGGCGGCAGCGCTGATGGCGCCGATCCAGACCGACTTTCGCGGAGGCGGCCGCCCTGCCCTGCTCTATGTGGGCCGCAAGGGTCAGCTCGTCACACTCGACCTCTTCGATCCGCGCATCAACAATTATAATTTTGTGGTCGCGGCCGAAAGCGGCGCGGGCAAGAGTTTCCTCCTCAACGATCTCTGCCGGCAATATTATGCCCAGAACGCCCTCATCCGCATCATCGACATTGGCGGATCCTACCGCAAGCTCTGCACCCTCTGCTCGGGTCGTTATATCGACGTCGGCGAGGAACGGCTGGTTCTGAACCCGTTCGACCTCGGGCTCGCGCTAGACGGCGAGGACAAGCATTCGGCGATCGCGATGGCGGTCGCGATCGTTGCCGAGATGGGGAACGCGGCGACGCGCAAAGGCGTTTCGACCTCAGAATGGAATCTCATCAAGTCGGCCGTCCAGTGGACGATCGATGGGGGCTATGCCGATGAAGGCATCGACTCGGTCCGCGCCTGGCTCGGTGCCTATCCGCAATTTGCCGCAGCCGATCTCGACCGTGTCGAGCATCTGAAGCCGGTCGCGCGCGAGCTCGCGTTCAATCTCAGGGATTTCGGCTCGGATGGCGCTTACGGGCACTTCTTCAACGGGCCGTCGACCTTCGACATCTCCGCCGACGAGTTCGTCGTCCTCGAGCTCGAGCGGCTGAAAGCCATGCCTGACCTGTTCAACGTCATCGTCATGGTGGTGGTAAATGCGGTGACGCAGGAGCTCTACCTCTCGGCGCGCGACCGGCCCCGCTTCGTGCTTTGTGACGAAGCAGCGCAGTTCATGACGAAAAGCGATGGTCAGGATCTGTCGCGGCTGGCTGAAGCCTTCGCACAAGGCTACCGCCGTGCCCGCAAATATCAGGGCAGCTTCGGCATCGTCCTCCAGTCTATGAACGACCTCACGCTGTTCGGCGGCACAGGCCAAGTCATCCTCGAGAATGCGGCGACGCGGTTCCTCCTGCAAGGCTCCACCTATGATCGTGCTGTCGAGAGCAAAATTCTTGACTATTCCGGGTTCGTCCTCGACCTCCTGAAATCGGTCCGCAACAACAAGCCGAACTATAGCGAGGTCTTCATCGACTCTCCGCTCGGGCTCGGGGTCGCGCGGCTTGTCGTCGATCCCTTCAGCTACTGGATCAACACCAGCGCGCCCGGCGAAGTCGCGGCGTTCGAAGCACTGATCCGGGCCGGGCGATCGCCGCTCGAGGCTGTGTGCGAGCTCGCCGACGTCGATCCCCGCGAGATATTGGGCGATAGCCGCGACTTGCCGCGAGCATCGGAGCCAGCGGCATGAAGCGGCCTTCGCTCCATCCCGACGAGCTAGCGATGCAGCTCGACGCCATGTTGCCCGCCGATCGGGCGCTGTTCGACGCGGCCGTTGCGGCAGTGGCCGAGCGGCAGGCACTGGGTTGGCGGTTCCGGCTCGTCATGATCGAATCCGTCATGATGGCTGGCCTCGTTCTCATCGCCGGACTGCTGGTTGACCAGCCGACGTCGCTGTTTACGCAGGCGTCGGTGACGGTCGGAATCGCTTGCTTCGCAAGCGGGCTGGTCCTGATCTGGCTCTCGTCCGTGACGAGCGGTCTGATGCTCCGGTGGCGCGGTCATCGGCGGACACGATGAACGGCCTCCTCTCCCACGCTCCTTCGCCCATCGCGGTCAGGTTGGCCGTCGGTGGCCTGATGCTCGGCCAGGCGCAAGCCCTCATCCTCTTCGCCGCGCCCGGCCCAATCGCGAACTCGCCGCGATCGCTCATCGTCGTGCTGAGCCTTCTCTCGTTGGTTTCACTTGTCGGTGCGATCATCGGTGTTGGCAGCTCCGATCCGCGAGAAAGATGGAGGAGATATCGTCGTGGAACATGATCGCGGTAGCATTCGAGTGGCCGCCTGGCAGTTTGGCACCTCGTTGATGCTCGTGTTTGGGGCATTCGTCATCGCCGCCACGGCGCGTGGACAGACCGCGGCGATCGGGCGCACCTGGGCGATCGCTGAACCCGATGCCCTTTCTGAAATCGAGGCGCGCGTTGCGCAGCAGCCGAAAAGCATCGCGGGTCGTTTCGGTCCGCGTGAGAAGTGGAGCGCAATGCAGTCAGCCGCCCTCGGCGTTGCGCGCGCGAACAGGAAACGAAGCGTCGTGCCGTTCCACACGCTCGATTTTGAGGTCCGGTTGGACGACGGCAAACTGCTCTATCCCAAAGGCTACACCTTCAACCCCCTCACCTATGTGTCGATGCCGCAGCGCCTGATCGTGGTTCATTCGCGCGACCTGAACTGGGCGCTTGGCCACGCGCGGGCGAGCGACTGGATATTGCTCGCCGGAGGCGGCCCGGAGGTGACCGACCCGATCGCACTCGGAGAGAAGGTTGCGCGCCCGCTGTTCATTCTCGAAGAGCGCGTGAAGGAGCGGCTCGATCTTCGCGTTGCGCCGGTCATAGTCGCGCAGGTCGGACAAAAGCTCGAGCTCAGCGAGTTCGCGCTTGAACGAAAAGGCCCGGCTCCCGCGAGCCAAATCCTACGCTCGGCGAGCACGCCGTAATTTCGCCAGCTCTTTTTTGGCGCCTTCATCCAATCGCAAATCCGGTCATCCGCCTATTCGGACGCCGCGACCCAGGGGAGCTCTAATCGGAAACGAAGACAGAGTTCTTCATCTTGACGCCCGCCTGGCTCCGGCTGGACGGGCGTCTTTTTTTACTTCGATGAAGTTCGCAAGATTCCGCAGGGTCCCATTTGGCCCGATCGTCGACTTCGTTGATGCCTGGAGGAACTCGCTTCGCAAGAAGCGAGCTTTGGTGCCTTCCCTTCGCCATGGTCTGGTCCGCAAGGACGCGACGGGACCGCGAGCAGACATCTGATCGGCAAATCCAACCTCAGCGTCACGGAAGCCGGCCCCGCACCGCTGATAGCGGCAACGATGTGCCCATCCGCGGCATATCCTTTCCCATCTGGTTGCGACGAGCATGTCGGCGGGTCCATCTCCGCTTCGGGCAGGCCAATCGCCCATACAGAGCGCCGAAGCCTCATCCAACCTTTTCAGCGCCCTACCTGGCGGAACGGAGAAGTCATGCCAGCTTGCCGACACTTGCGCGCGACTTCCGCATCGGGGAGCAGCGGCGCCAGGCGCCAAGTCGAGCCGAAGAAGACGCGCCGGTCCTTTCGCTGGGCGGTACCCGTCGGGCTCGGCGCAGTTCTCGCTTTCATCCCCGCTCCAGCGCAAGCATCCAAATGTCCGAGCGACACGATCTTCAACCCGATCACCAAGGTGCGTTGGAACTGCATCTTCCCCATCACCATCGGCGGCGTGCGCGCCGGCAGCTACGACAAGCTCGACAAGGCGCTCGACGCACAATCGGCGTCGAAACCGCTGTGTGCGTGCCGCAAAGGTGCAACCTTCTGGTTCGGTGTCAAGGTCAGTTTCTGGACTCCGAACCGGATGATCGACGTGGTGACCGAACCCGGCTGCATGATGGCGCTCGGCACGGACATCATGGCGACCGGCGGCAAGCTCCAGGGCAGCCAGTCGTCGATTTCGGACGGCACGAACACGACGAAGTTGTTCGCGCAGATGCACTATTATGTCGCGCCGGTCTGGAAGATGCTCGACATGTTCAGCGATCTTCCGTGCCTCGAGGATGACGGTTTCGACGTCGCGCTGATGACCGAGGTGATGCCGACCTGGCAGTCGGGGACGCTGGGAGCGATCATCCAGCCCGAAGGCATCCTGTTCGGCAATCCCGCGGCCGGCCTTGCCTGCATGTCCGACAGCGCCGCGGCGGCAGCGGGCAAGGTCATCGACCCGCTCTTCTGGTGCATGGGCAGTTGGGGAAGCACCTATCCTGTCGCCGGCGACATTCACATGGGCGACCGCGTCGAAGCCTGGGCGGGGCTGGCAGCGCGCGGCACGTTCATGATGGGCCGGCTCGGCGCGCTGACCATCCATTCGGCGGACGGCTGCTCGTTCAAGCCGCAGCCGATCTGGACCAAGAGCCGATACAAACTCCAGCTCATGGAGCCGGTGAAGGGCGGCAAGTGCGTCAACATCGGCCGTCCCGGCGCGCTCTGGACCTCCGGCAAACACGCGCCGGGCAAGGACAACGCCCAGTTCATGCTCTTCGAGAAAGCGATCTGCTGTGCCGGCATTTCGACGCCCTGACCCGGCACTTCCCGATCGTCTCGTGCGCAGCCCGGAATCGGCCCGGTCTGCCCGCCACAGCCCCGGTGGCTGCCGGCAGGCGCGCGAGGCGGGAGCGGCGCCCTGCCCCCTCTCGGGCGCCGCTCCACCTGCAGACGATACGGGTAAATTGCCATCGCCACAAGCGAGACCGGCCCTGATCCCGCCGTGTCCTCGGGTAAAAGCGGTGCTCACGGTGTTCGACGGCCAGGCCGTCTATCGGCACCTCTCGCCCGGATCCGATGACTTCCGGGCGGGAGACCTGTTTCGGCTCGCGCATGGATCGCGCACTGTGGACGGTGATCGTTCGTGAAGCGCTCGGTTTCTCTCCTGTTGCTGCCGATGGCGGCAATGGCTTCCGCCAGCACACTGGCGCAGTCAGTCGAGGACCGCGCGCGCGCAGCCGCGGAAGCTTCTCGCGCGAAGTCCTCGACCAGCAAGGCGATCCAGGAGAATTACCTCACCCCCGGCCTCAGCGGACAGCCGATCGCGACGGTCGATCGCAGCCAGAGCTTTACGCCGAGTCTCGCCTGCCAGAAAACATCGAGCCTCCTCGAAATCCTGATCCAGCCTGACGGCACGGGCGACATCAACACCGTCCGCATCGCCCGCGACACCGATCTCGACGGCAGCTTCGACCGCGTGTCCACCTTGCCCGTGCCCGTCTCGGGCATCTGCGCCAACGGCGTCATCGCTTGCCAGCCCGGAAGCTGGAACGCGTGCAACTATCATCGTTGGAACGTCGATGTCTCGGGCGACCTGGGGCTCGCCGCCGCCGAAATGGCCGAACTCGCGGGCTGTTACTGCGTCAACAACAGCTGCGGCGCGAATCTCGTGATGGACAATCTGCCGTCGGTGCTCAAGGATCTCGGCGGCGGCGCGATCGGCGCACTCACGAGCCACGATCCCCGCGTCGGCGTGGCCGAGGCGCGCATCAACGGCCCGCTGATCCAGTATGTCGGAGCGCAATCAACCGCCTGCACGGCTTTGCCGGACCTTCCGCAAACAGCCTATCGCGGCCGTCCGACTTCGATCCTCGGCGACGCCGCGGCGACCGCAGCCGGAAGCTCGCTGTTCCAGAGCCTCAAGGGATCGCCCGCCGGCATCGGCAAGGCCGAACAGGTCCGCGCCTGCACGATCGAACGCGACGTCACACTGCGGCCGCTCGCGTATGAGGATATCGTCTCCGCGACGGGCGTCATCTATTCGGTTCAGGGCTGCGGCGAAGGCTGCCGACGCTTTCGCATCATCGGAGATGGCAATTGCAGTAGCGCGCCGCCGATCTTCACCGCGCGCTTCGAAGTCAGCGACCCCGCGAAGCTCCTGTCGGCGCGGATCGTCGAGATGGGCGCCGACGACTGGGTCCAGGGCCGCATCAACGGCCGCGTCGTCGGCTCCGCGGGGCCGCGTCCGTGGCTGACGACAGGATTGCCTTCAGGCGACTGCCGCACCGATGGCGGCGCGGCGCGCAATTACACCTCCTATGATTTTACCACCGACCTGCGGGCGGGGCCGACGACGGTGTCGGCACGCGTGCGCGGCGGCGGCGGCGGTGCGCCTCTCACGACCGAATGGGGACTGGTCGACGTCGAGATTCGCGTTTCGGACGCATGCGAACCGAGCGACCGGCTCGTCGACCAGTGCGAAGATATTGGCGCCAATCAAAAGTGCCGCCTCGACAGCGAGAGCGTCGATGGCGTCCAGACGTTTCTGAACGGCGTCGGCACCGGCCTTCGCCCCCTCCCGCGGTCGCGCCAGTTCGGCACGGGCAGTTGCACCGCTACCCTTACCCGCGACTTTTTCCTGCGCCAGCGGACCTATAAATGCGCGATCGACACCGGCGCGATGCCCGAACCCGACCTGTCGCGCGGCGCCTATATCATCGATCGTTCGACCGAGACGCTGCTCGCCGACCGCGTTCGGACGGCCGACGGCGGCAGCGCCGCGTCTACGCGCGCCTTCGCGCTTCCCGATCGCGGCTCGGTTCCAGCTTGCGAGGCGGTCTGCAAGACGCGCTCTGCGAAAGCCAATACCGACGCGGCGCCTGCGGGCGTCGTCGGCGCGCAGCAGACCAGCCCGACCGGCTTCGACACCTTCTATCACGCCTGCTCACCGGGCAATGTCTGTCCCGCCGGTCCCGGCGAGACCATCGTCACGCCCTGCGGCTGCCTTGATACCTTTCCCGAGGCGGTGGTCATGATGCAAACGGTCAGGCTCGCTGGCGCCGATCTCGCCTGCACGGCGACAGCGCGATGATGGGCCGCTTTCTCTTCTGGCCGTCGCGCCTCGCGCTGATCCTGTTCGGCATCGTCGCCTTCGCGCTCGCCGTTTACGCGTCGGCAGCGCAGGCGCAGCAGATTTGCGCGGTCGACCTCAATGGCAATGGTGACGCCGACGACGCGGGCGAGACCGCTAGCTGCGTCGGGATGCAAGGTGGTAGCTGGCAGTGCCCGATCGAACGGGCATCGTGCGCGCCCGAGCCCGGCGGCGCGTCGTCCTGCCCGCTTGGTTCGCAATATGCGTGCGAGACGCTGGCGAGCGGCGGCGTGCCGAGTTGCTCGCCGAACGCCTGCATCGATACCGCGGCAAACCCGATCGAGGATGAACCCGTCGTCGACGATCCGGGCGCGCCCGCCGACGGCGAAGTCGACACCGACGGCAATTGTCTCGGGAACATCGAGATATTCGGCGGCCGCGCGCTGCGCTGCCGCCCAGCGGGCCTCAAGACAACCTTTTCCAACTGCTGCAAGGACAAGGGTAAGATCGTCAAGGACGGAATGGGCTCGTCGATCGCGTCGACGCAGACGAAGATCGCGATCGCCAAGGGCGTGTTCACCGGAGCCCAAGCCGCCTATGCCGCCTTCCAGGCGGGCGCGACGGCAAGCCAGGCGGCGAGCGCGGGCGCCAATGCGATCATTGTCGGCATCGATCCGACCTCGATCGCGATCAGCCTCGCGGTCAACGTCATGATCGAGTTCCTCCTCTCCTCCTGCGACCAGCAGGACATGGAGACGGGCATGCTACGCGGCTCGGGCATGTGCGTCGAGGTCGGCTCCTATTGCTCGTCGAAGATCCTCGGCATCTGCGTCCAGAAGTCGCGCAGCCATTGCTGCTTCAATACCAAGCTCGGCCGCATCATCCAGGAACAGGGCCGCCCGCAGCTGAAGTCGTTCGCGGATGGCTGGGGACCGGTGAAGACGCCGAACTGCCGCGGGTTCACGCCCGAAGAGTTCCAAGCGCTCGACTTCAGCCGAATGGACCTCTCCGAATATTATTCGGAAGTTCAGGCCCGCGCGCAGGCCGACATCCAGTCAGACATGAAGGATCGTATCGATGCCTATATGCAGGCCATCGGCCGCTAGGCGCCGCGCCGTACTCGCGGTGGCGCTCGCCGACGTAGCCGGCATCGCCGGCCTTGCCGCAGCGCAAATATCGCCGGGCATCGACGACAACCCGTCGGCGCGCGAGAAGGTAGAACGCGAGGGCGAAGCGGCGATGGACCGGCTGAAGGGCGCGGTGTCGCGCCGCAAAGCCCAACAGCAAAACGGCCCATCTGACCTGCCGAAGCCGAGCGAGGTCGAACGCCGGCGCGCCTTCGAGGCGATGCGCGACCGTGCCAAGTCGCCAGCGATGGAAGCCCGCGCCCGCGATGCGCTTGAGACCGGCAAAGACCGCTTCGCCGCAGAGCGCGAGGCGATGGCGAAGCGGCTCGGCCAGGCACTCGGGCTCGAAGCGCCCGAGATCAAGGCCGTCGCCGATGCCGGTCCGGCGCCGGCGGCGAAAGGCTGGGTGCCTGTGCTGTTCGTCTCCTCGTCGATGCCGTCGTCAACGCTGCGCACCTATGCAGCGCAGCTCGAGAAGGCACGCGGTGTCCTCGCGTTTCGCGGCATGCCGGGCGGGATGGCCAAGGTCGCGCCGATGGCGAAGCTCACCGCCGAGATTCTCCGCCTCGATCCCGGCTGCGAGGGACCGGCATGCGTGATGCGCGACGTGCAGGTGATCGTCGACCCGCTGGTCTTTCGCCAGCACGGCGTCACCCGCGTGCCCGCGCTCGCCATGATCCCGGGCGATCCGGTGCTCCCCTATTGCGAGCGCGAGGAGGAAAGTCCGCGCGGGAGCCATATCGCTTACGGCGATGCCGCCCTTTCCGGTTTGCTCGAAGAAATTGCCCGCCTCGGCGGAAAAGAGGAGGTGCGCGATGCTCAGTCTCGCCTGGAAGGCCGGTAAGCATCTGGCGATCGGTTTGAAGGGACTGCCGCGGCGCGCAGCCGTTGCGCTCGGCAGTCCGGGGCTCGGCGAGCCCGCGCGCCCCGACCGGCTCTGGAAGGCGACGGCGATCGTTGTGCCACTCGGGCTTCTGACGTGCTGGGCGATGCAGCAAGCCATTCTCGTGATGTCGCCGTCGATCGACGCCTGGGCGGTGCGCGCGGCGCCGGGGCCGATCGAGAAGGGCGATTTCGTCCTGTTCATGCTCTCCCATCCGCTGGCCGGCCCCGAACCGGTCAAGGTGACCAAGCGCGCGCTTTGCATGCCCGGCGAGCGCATATCGCTGATCGAGAAACCGTCGACGATGGAGCCCCACGCCATGGACGGGTGGTATTATTGCGACGGCGTCCTGCTCGGCGTGACCAAGCCCTACGGGCGAAATGGCCAGCGGCTCGACTATTGGCGGCCCGATCACGGGCTGATCCCGCCGGGATTGATCTATGTCGGCTCGCTGCACCCGAGCGGGTTCGACAGCCGCTATTACGGACCGGTGCCGATCGCGCGCCTCACCCGCATGGAGAAGCTGCTGTGATCCGCCCTGCCCTCCTCGCGGCGCTCATCACGGCCTTCCCCGCCGCCGCGCAGCCGACCTCACCCACCCGCGAACCGAAGCAGGGCTATTGGTGGTATCAGGCACCGCCGCCGGTCGAAGATGCGGATGCCGAGCCCGACGCGCTGATGAAGCCGGCGATACCGCCGATGGCGGAACTGGCGACATGGACGCCGCCCAAAATCCGCAAGCTGATCGAGCAGCAACGCGACTATGCAGCGACCGTGCTCACCGTCGACGCGGTCGCGGACTTCTGGCGGCTGCAGGACTTCGCGCGGCGCAAGGCACGTGCGTTCGCAGGCGTGACTCAGATCGCCTTGCTTCAGAACCCCGAACTCAATGCCAAGTCCGCCAACCCGATCGTCGGCGACGCGCGCGCGGCGATGGGTGCCGAGAAGGAAGCGGTTCGCCGCCGGTATCTCCGCGCCCACGCAAGCCAGTTCGCGCTCGTCATGTTCTCGCGGAATTCCTGTGGCTATTGCCGGGTGCAATGGCCGATCCTCGAACGGTTCCGCGAGGAGACGGGCTGGCAGGTCACACAGATGGATCTCGAGCGCCGACCGGAGCTCGGACAGCGCTTCGGCGTCGAGGTGACACCGACGACGATGGTGATCCGCCGCGACAGCTCGGCAAGGATGGTGATCGCGTCGGGTGTCGAATCCTATCCCAATCTCGCGCAGACCACATACCAGGCCGTGCGGCTGATGCTCGGCGACATTCGGCCCGAACAGTTCCTGACCGGCGCGGGCGAGGAAGATGGTTTCTTCGACGCACTCGGCAATGGGCCGGTTTCCGCGACCGATCCCCGTGTGTTGGGCGGCGACCTCGTCGGTGCGGGCTTGGAGCCGCGTCGATGACAGCGTCTATTGCCGAGCAGCGCAGCGCAGTTGGATCAAGCTTTCGATTGATCGGGGTTCATCGCAGATTGCCCATGCTTTGCCAGAAGGCCAACAGCGCCTCGATCGAAGCTCACGAAGGTCTCGCCTCCCAGCCATTGGCCATCGTGGGCGATGACCCCATCAGCGAAGTCTCCACCTTGCTCCAGTATTGCAAGCCCCGCTTCAACAGCCTGTCGGTCCGCTGCGACATTGCCGGCGTCGATAAGCAATCTGACCGATGCAGCGACCCTTGCCGCCTCATAGCGATACACTTTTCTGAGCACCCAGCAGAACTCGCACAAGGCCGGAAGCGTCACAGCAACAAGTTCTGCTTCCTTCAGGAGCTTTTTTGCCAAGGGGCTTTGAACGGGATCGTCCAGCGTTGCGGATCGGACGAGGATATTGGTGTCGGCAGTAATTTTCACAGCTGTCCGGCCCAGCCCTTTTCAATGGCCTCATTCATCTCCTCGATCGAGATGGGCCGCTGGCCTTCCCGCTTGAGTGACCCGAAGAAATCCTCAATCTTTCCGGAAGGCCTGATGGCCCGAATCTTGATTTCACCGCCGGGGAGTTTGTCAAAGCTGATCTTGTCGCCTGGATGGACGCCGAGATGCCTGAGCAATTCCTTCCGCAGCGTGACCTGCCCTTTCGCGGTAATGGTAACAGCGTTCATGTGGCGAGTCCTTTCAATAGCACAAGGTAAGAGCAAATCCCCTTACCTGCAAGGCGAGTTCAGTATGTTGGCGCGATGTGCAAGCGCGCTGAGCATGAGCATCCTAGTCATTTCGCCCGGCATGGCGCAGACTGTCAGCCGCGAGGATGCAGCGCGCGCCGCGATCCATCCGGTCGGAACAACTGCGGCGATGAACCACTGGCTCTCGCGCGTTCCGGTGACGCGCGCTTTCCCGCCGGACTTTACCGAGGAACTGCGCGGACGCAGTTCGGCCTTCGTCGTCGAGATGAGCACCGCGCCCGGCTGCGTTCCCTGCGCCGATCTCTGGACCAAGCTCGGAAGTCTGGGAAGGCGATATGGCTGGCAGGTCCGCGCCATTTCCGCGCAGGAAGCGATGCTGCGATCGGGCCGGCTCGGCTTGCCCTGGATCGGGCATCCGGTCGCATGGGTGCGTCCGATGAACGATACGAACCGGATCATTCCAATCGCCGTCGGGACCGATCATGCGCCCAATTTAGCGCGCAACCTCTATCTCGCCGCGAAGATGCTGACGGGCGTTCGCCCAGCGGTAGGCGTCCGCGCACTCTCGAAATTCACTGGAATCGTTGGGGGCCCGTCGCGATAAGCCGGACGGAACTTTCTTAGCTCTGGCGCGGAATCTGCTTGAAACATCAAAGCCATGATGCATGCTTCATAAGCTGAATCTGGTCTTGTCATTATTGCCTCGCGTCGGGCGTAGGACGCGACCTGAGCGAGATTCTTGTTTTGATAACCGCTCGCGACTATATGAAAACAACGATCCAAACAGGATCGTGTTATGAGTGGAATGATGGCAAACGCTGTAACTCAAGTGCTGACGACGGTGAACGCCCCTTATGGGGCGGCCGTTTCCGCACATCAGCTTGCTGCCATGATCGTCGACTTGAAGAGCGCGATTGACTGCAACGCGCCGGTTTTCGCTTTCTTCTCCGAAGTGCCGCTGAACGTCCAGGAACAGTTCATGGCAGCGATGGGCGTAGACGCAAGTCAAGCGAGCCAAGTCGCCGATAAAATCTCCGAACTTTCGGGCTACACGCTACCGCTGGCGGCCTGACGCCGTGTCTGCAAAGCGGCCGAGCGAATGGCCGGTCCTTTTCAATCTCGCCGTAGATATTCTTGACCATTTCAGGAAGGCGAACGGCTTCGCGCCTCAGTGGAGCTTCGGCGGCGGAACCGCACTGATGCTGCAGATCGATCATCGTGAAAGTCACGACATCGACCTGTTTCTGGACGATCCACAAATCCTCCCATTTCTCAATCCGGAAACGCAAGGCATCAAACTCGATCACGCTCCTGACAGCTATCAGGCAGGCACCGATATGCTGAAGCTTGCTTATCACGATCTGGGCGAAATTGATTTCATCTGCTGCGACAGCATCATTCCAGATCCAACACGAGCGCACGACGTTCAAGGTCACGCCATCGCGCTTGAAACGCCAGCGGAAATCATCGCTAAAAAGGTCTTCTATCGCGGTTGGAGTTTCCAGCCGCGCGATATGTTCGACCTTGCAGCGGTCGCCGAGCATTTTGGACCCGACTATGTAGTCGGGGCTATTGAGCATTGCGGCCGCGCGAGGTGCGAAACGGCTCTGGCAGTCATCAACAAAACGAATCCCGCCTATGTTGAAGGGATTATTGGCCAGCTCATGCTTCGCGAAAAGACGCGCAATCTCGTTGCCCACTCCCGAGAAATCAGTCGAGACCTGATCGGACGAGCTTCAGCGAAACAGCCTATCCTGAATCCGGATACCCGGCCGCATGAGTCCGACCGGTGAACGATACGAACCGGATCATTCCGATTGCCGTTGGCACCGAATCATGCGCCCAATATCGCGCGCAATTTATATCTCGCCGTAAAGATACTGACCGGCATGCGCCCTGCAAGCCGGGGTCCGGGCGTTTTCGAAATTCACGGGAATTGTTGCTCAAGGGCCGGACATCTCACCGCAACGCCGAGCAAAGCCATAACTTCGAGCTTATTCCGGTTGGATATCCGTTCAGGGCGAAGAAGCGAAATCGAGCAACGACTTATCCCTGCAAATCTGGAGCTACGATCCAGATTTGCAGGGATCACATCATCGGCGTGCGTCCGACATGGCCGACGAGAGTCCGAGATGTTCCACGAAAGGATCAAAATCGCGGTCGCTGTAGAGCAGTGCTAACCCGTCTTCTATGCAACGGGTGGCGATAAGCGTATCGATGGTCTTGCGAATAGTGGCCCCTTTGCCGCGTAGTGCCCGAAAGTTTCGGGCCGCCTGGATCGCGATATCGCGACCTCCGATATCGATCTGGTCGAGAGACCCCATCAATCTCAGCCCGACGTTGAAGTCGCGGTCGCTGGTGAAACCCTGCAGGACTTCAGCCAGAATGATGTCGCCGGTCAGCAGTGGCTCGGCGCCTAGCAATGCGTCTAATCGTTCCGTCTGCGGTGTGGCATCGCCCCGGAAATAATCGATCCAGACGCTGGAATCGACGAGGATCACCCGTCGGTTCTCATGGCATCAAGATCGCCCGTCCAAGCGAGCTTACCCCGAAACTTCCGAATCTCGTCCTGTTTGCGAAGCCGAAGCAACGTCCGCAAGCCGAGCTCAACGGCCTCACGCTTTGTCTTGAGGCCCGTTGCCCGGAGAGCTTCGCTCATAAGATTATCGTCGATGACGATGTTGGTCCGCATGATGTGTATCCTTTTCTTAGATCATACACATACGAACCTTTGAAAGCGTTTGCAATCCATCACGGCATCTTGCCGACCCTGAAACATGGGACGAGGCGATGATCGACATGGCAGTGGCCCATTTCGCGTGGGACATATTGGCGGAAGGACCTTGCCTCTGAGAGGCGCGTACGTGCCTCTGCCCTTGTCGCGAGAGGTCAACACAAGCGACCCTGAGCGGGTTCAGCCTGCCACATCCCGCCCCTGAGAAAGAACGCTGATGTCCTCGCTTGGCGGCCGCCGCGCCATTATGATCGCCCTCATCCTGTCAACCTGCGGAGCCGGCGCGCCGGGAGCCTATGCCCAAAGCTGGGCCGAGCATTGGTTCGACAATGTGACCTACACGTCGCCCGGCAGTTTCGAGGACCAGGCGCGCGGTTATGTGACCGCGGGCGGCTTCTCGGGCCGCGTCGACGTCCACAACGACTATCTGATGAGCGTGACGCTGCCCAAGGTGCGCGCGGGCTGCGGTGGCATCGACATGTTCCTCGGCGGCATGTCGTTTCTCGATCCCGACTATCTCGTCCAGAAGCTCGAGAGCATCCTGCAGGCCGCGCCCGCCGTCGCCTTCCAGTATCTCCTCGAAACCCTCGACGAGAAGATGGGCAACATCATCTCGAAGATGGAGGCGGCGACCAACTTCCTGAACTCGATCCAGGTCAACGACTGCCGCCTTGCGAACCGCATGGTTCAGATCGCTCGAGGAGACGACAATATGTCGGGGATCATCGAGGAGATGACCGGCTATCGCTCGATCAAGCAGGGTTATGCGAAAAGTTATCAGCAAAGCCGCGAGAAGATTGAGGCGAACAATAATAATCCGACCGAGGATCTGAAGGAAGCGCTCGCCAACTGCCCGCGCGAGGTCACCGACATCTTCCGCACCGGCTCGCTGCTCGCGCACGCCGCCGCGCGCGTCGGCGCCAGCGAATGGACCAGCGTGATGCGTGCGCGGGTCGGCGATGTTTACATGCGTTGGGACGCGACCGACAAGGTGCCGCTCTTTTCGGCCATCCCTGCCTGCCCGCGTCAGGACACCGAAGGCGTCGAGGATTTCCTGACCGGACGTGTCCAGGCCCGGTCGCTCAACGTCCCGCCGACCAGCGCTGACTGCGCGACTGACGGGCCGGGCCGCGGCGCGCTCGTCCTCGCGCGTGAACGGATGCAGACGATCGCGACCAAGATCCGCACCCGCGCCGCGCTGACTGCCGAAGAGCGCCAGTTCGTCGCCAATGTGAAGACGCTCCCCATCTACCGGATGCTCGAATGGGGCGTGCGCGAAGGCGTCGAGGATGCCGTGATCGGCGATACCGACGAACTGGTCGCCCTGACCCTCGCCTACCAGATGCTCAATGATCTCACTCGCAGCATCGATTTCGCGCTGTCGAATGCCGAGCGCGGCACGTCGGCCGCCGGTGCCGCCGACGCAGGCAATGCCAATATCTGCCAGACGCGCATCCTCACCAAGGGGATAGAGCAGCTGCGCGATCTTCGCGAGGAAGTGCTGCGCCAGCGCGCGCAGATGCGCCAGTCCTATATGGCGGCGCTGAACCAGGCCAACCTCTCGGCGAACTATGCCGGGCTCGTCCGCCAGCGCGACCGCGACGCGCGCGACGCCGCCGGTGCCGCCGCTAACCGCAATCGCTGATCGCGATGTGCTCCCGATTCCTTTCCGCGCTGATCGCCGCCCTCGCCGCCACCGTGCCGACCGCTGCGCTAGCGCTCGAAACCAGCTTCCACACCTATGACGGGTTCAACGAGACCGTCGACGCGTTCCGGCTCGTCTCGATGATCTTTGCCGATCCGCGCTACGAAACGCTGGTGCTCATCGTCGCGGTCGCCGGGATCGCGCTCGGCGCGCTACTCGCGAGCGTGCGCGGCAACGGCATGGGGATCGTCGCTTTCGGCTTTCAGACGCTCGTCGGCATCGGGCTTTTCGTCGGCATGGTTGCGACCACGGGCACCGTCCATGTCTACGACCGGGTCCGCAACGCCTATCAGCCCGTTGGCGACGTCCCGAACCTGATCGTTCTCGTCGCGGGCGTCACCAATATGATGGAGCGGGCGATCGCCGAGACGATCGACGATAATACGATCGACCCCAATGCCAAGCTCGAGTTCGGTGCGGGTGGTCACAGCTTTGACTTGTTCCTGAACGCTGTTAGCCCGCGAGGGCCGATGACCGACACCTTCCTCGATGCAACGATCAAGGATTATGTCCGGCAATGCTATCCCGTCGCGCGCGTCTCTCCCGCCTATGGCATCGACGACGATCAACTCTTTCGTACCACGAACGATCTTCCCGCGGCTTTTGCCGCGATGTCTGGGCCGGCGACCTTCAGCACCGTCTTCACTGCCACCGACAAGGGCGGAACAACGGTGAGCTGCACCGAGACTTGGACGCATATCTCGGACCGGCTTTCCGATCCGTCGCTGTTCCACGGTTACAGTCAACAGGTCTGCGAGCGCACCGGCTATGACGTCTCGAACGCGGCTCAGCTCCAGCGCTGCCGGTCGAACCTCGGAGCGCTCGGTGACAAGATGCTCGCGACGCCGCTGACGCTCCAGCAGCTGATGACGAACATCAACCTCGGCAACGCCGTCGGCGACGTGCTGTTCGAAGATAGCCCTGCGACCGCCGCGCGCGTCATGGCGAACCGTGCCGTCGTCTCGAGCGGTCTCGCCACCATGTCGACGGCGAACGAATGGATGCCGACGATCCGCGCCACTGTCTTCGGCATCATGCTGTTCATGATGCCGATCGCGCTGCTCTTCATCCTGACCCCGATCAACCTGCGCGTCGCGAGCTTCGCGCTTGGCCTCTTCGTCTTCGTCGCCATGTGGGGCGTGATCGATGCCGGAATCTACCAGCTCACGCTCGGCCGCGCGATGGACGTGCTTGCCGAGATGCGCTCGAACCATGTCGCGGCGAACGCCTGGATGCTGGCGCCAGGTTCGGCGATGAAGGCGCTCGCAATCTTCGGAAGCTTTCGCACCGCGGCCGCCGGGCTGGCCGGCGCCTTTGTCTTCACCGTGTTCCGCTTCTCGGGCAATGTGTTCACCTCCTTCACCAGCGGCGCGCTCGGCGTGCAGGGCCAGGGCACCGCGGCCGCCACCCCGATCATGACGCATGAAGGCCGCGCGCAGGCGCTCGAGGCGCAGGCCTCGGCGACCGGCACGACCGCACGGCGCAGTGCGGCGTCGAGCTTCGGCGACTTCGGAGAGCGGTCTACCTTCGGTACCAATCGCGCCTTCGGCGCCGCAGGTGGCTATCTCAGCGATCGCACGCCTGGCGCGCCGGGAGCGACCGGCTTCGGGCTCGGCGTCACGGACGCCGCACGCGAGCTCGGGGGGCTCGCCCCTGCCCTCGTCGGCCGCGACCTCACTCATCCCGCGACGGCCGCAGCGGTGCGCGCCAATGCGACGACGTCGGCGATCCACAATTTCGCCGAGAAGGACGCGCTACGTAGTCTCGGCACGAGCTATTTTGGGCCGGGCCAGGCGGGCGAACGCGCCTTCGCCGGCTTCGCGCAGAACATGGTGCAGTGGAAAGCCTTCGGCGATACGCGCGCCTACGACATGATGATGCGGGGCGCGCAGCGGCATTTCGAGCGCAATGGCTATGATCAGAAAGACGCTGCGCTGAAGGCCTCGACCGTGATCGCGCAGGCATCGGCCGACCCGACCTTCGCGAAGTTGATCGCCAACACGTACGACCAGGAGGCAATGCTGCGGAACGATCTCACGGCTGCGCAGGTCAACGTCGGCGCTATGGAAGGCCGACGCGACTATGCGGGCGACAATGTCGCGGGGATCGAACGCCGCAACGTCGCGACCGAGCAGGCGTGGCGCACCGGGAACAACGAGGGGCAGCGCAATTCCGCGTCGATGCTCGGCCTCTCCATCGACGAAACCTCGCGCCGCATCGGCTTCATCAACACCCTCTCGGGCGAGGCGCGCTCGTCGGCGATTACCTCCCTCTCCCGCGCGACGGGCCGCAATGAGGCGCAGGTCATGCGTGCGCTGGAAACCTATAACGCCTCGGTCCAGCTCGGCACCGCCGACGGCGCGACCGCCGAGGCGGCACGCGAAGGCACGAGCGTCTATGGCCGCACGCGCGAGGCCGCTGGTTACGATTTTGCCGAGCGCTCGGGCAAGCTCGATGCCCAGCGCGAAGTCGGCCACGATGGCGTGCGCGGCGCCGCGCGCATCGGCGAGCAGCGACGGCAGAGCGATAATTTCGGGTTTGCGGAAGGTGCGGCGGCTGCCGGCGTATCGACGCGCGAGGCGGCCCGGCTCGACGCCTTCATCCAGGCACTGAGCCGCACGGCGGGCAACCAGGTCGACATGGCCGAGGGTGGCGCGGCCGGAATTGCCGATCGTGCGCGCAACGAGCGGCTGACGCGGATCGTGGACAATGAGCGGTTGACACGCATGCAGGGGCTGCTGCGCAGCGAGGGCATCAACATGACCAAGCGCGAGCTCGCCATGGCGCAGAATGGCGATCTCAATCTCAATGTCTCGCCCGACGTCGCGCGGCAGCTCCGCGCCGCAGGCCTCATCAACGACAGCCAATATGGCACGATCGCCGAGGGAGGCCGCGCCCGGTTCAGCTTCGCGGACAACGACCTGCTCGTGTCGAGCAGCACCGGGTTCACGCAGTCCGCACGCAGCGACACCAGCACCAAATATGAGGCCGGCAAGCAAGCCGGACCCGATACCATCGAAAACATGCTAAGCAGCGGACCCGAGGGTCAGGCGATGATGGCGAACTGGCTGCGCGGTGGCTTCGAAATGGACCGCAACGGCGAGTGGCGGCTCAATCCGCAGGTTGCGGATACGCTTCAACGCGACGTGTCGGCGATCATGGCCCAGACGGGATGGCAGCGGGCTATATCTCGCTCGGCGCAAGACCAAATCTCAATGGGAACTGCGGTTGGCGGCAATGTCGGCGCAAGTGCCCAAAGCAGTGACTATGCGTCGCGTGGTGGTCCGGCCAAGGGTAAGGAACGATCACAGACAGCAACGTCAGGGAGCGTCGGCGGGAGCTTGGGATATAGCAGCAGCGACATGGGCACGAGTAACGAGACAGCTCGGGCCTCGCTCGATATCGTAAACTATGATGTACGCGAGGCGATATCCGCCGCAGAGCGGGCGGCTGCGCGCTCTGCAAACCCTGAAATGACATTTACGAGCGAGCTGAACCGTCAGGTGCTTGGCCCCGAGGGGCTGCGAAATCGCTACCTTGGGCAAGCCGATTCCGCACGTGGAACCGCCGATATTACTGGACCGATGACGTCGCTCGAACAATCCTCGATCTTGAGCAGTGGCCGATTTTCGACCGACCTAGCAAATGGTCCATTCGACGGAGATAGCAGCTACAAGAAGCGCTAATCTCGACGTCCAGGGTGCTGAAGGCTGAGTGGGTTGCCGATATATAGTCCGCCGGAGCGCGGATCATAGATGTCGACCGACCAATGAGGTCGCCCAAGACGCTCCCAGTGCTCGTCCTCCATCCTCATCTGCTCGAGTTCGCCGATTTCCTCGTCCGAGAGAGGCTCGCCAGATAGCGGCCTGTCGAGCCAAGCTTTGACGAACCCGAAACCAAGCACCAGTAGTGCCGTCGGCGGAAAGAACAGCATGTTGAGATAGCCTGCGAGAGCGCTGGTGTAGAACTCCGCCAGTGCCGGGACCTTCAGCGAGGCCACCGCGCCTGTCCAGTAGACCGGGATCGCCGCCCACCAGAGCTTCGCGTACCAAGGCTTCCAGAGCCAATTGCGCGCAACGGGCGGCCGCGCGGTCTCGGCTGTTGATACGTTGGAAGGTTGGCTCGCCTGCATGGGTTTCCTCGGTCGGCAGCCTATCAGAAGATGCCGATTGAAGGAATCGAAAGAGTTTCCGGAAATGGACATATTGCCTTCCCTGATCCGGTGAGCATCCAGCCATCTCCTGTTCCCATTTGCAACTTCACACCAACGTCAGCTTCCCTCCTCCTCCCTTGGACTTGAGGCCGGATTCCCCGTCCCTCGCTTAGGTATGATAGATTGTGTTCTGGACGATCGAGAACGCGGCGGCCAATCAGATTCTATCGGAGCGGCACATTCGCCCGGGACTTCGCATAGTCGTCTAGAATGCACCGCAGGGTCGCTCGACCGCGAGCGGTCAGGGCGATGTTCGTTCGGCGCCCGTCGTGAGGATCGCGCTCGCGAGCCACAAGTTTCCGCGATTCCATCTCAGTTGTCTGCCGCGTCGCCGTCGGAACCGAAACGCCACTCGCATATCCTAGGCTTGAAACCGGCAGCCCTTTACCGACCGTATCCGCGACATAGAGTTCCAGTAGCATGATCCAGCCCGCATGGCTCCAGTCTTGCTTCTTGAGGTACCGCGCAATGATCTGCCGTTCGACAAGTAGTTCACGGCAAAGGCCAAGTCGTCGAGCTTCGACATCGAACGGTGGATCATCTTGTTCGATCCGCGTCGCCATGCGTCCGTTTGCGCCTCGCGTCAGTTTGACGTGGAGAGCCGGAACGTCCGGCGCCGAGGTGGATGCTGCGATCTATTGTGTTCCGTGCAGAGGCTCGAAAATCGGGTAGGCTAAAATCGAGCCCCCCTGTGGTAAAGTCGATCCAGCGCATATGTCGGAATCGAATCTTGGCGTAAAAGATGGTCAGCGCTTATCCGCATAGGCGTCCATGAGGAGTTTTTGATTATGGGTGGTGCGACGCGCTGGACCGTCAATGTCGCGCCCGAAACCGACATTGATGTCCGCACATACCTAGCTCAGCGCGGAATGAAAAAGGGCGACCTATCGCGCTTCATTGAAGAGTCCGTGAAATGGCGCCTGCTCGATCTTACGCTCGCCGAGGCCCGCGCCGGTTTCGATGACGTCTCGCCGGAAGAGATGAGCCAGTTGATCGATGAAGCGATTGCGGATGCGCGTCGGAACTGATCAATGCGCGTTGTCATCGACACCAATGTGCTTGTCAGCGCCCTTTTGCACGGGCGGTCGCTTCCCTTTCACCTGATTGCCTTGTGGTGCCAAGGCAAGATCACCTTAATCACCTCTGCTGAACAGCTAGAGGAAATTCGGCGCGGTACGCGCTATCCCAAACTGCGGGCTCGCTTGAATCCAGCCGTTGTCGGCAGACTCGTCAATGAACTCAAGGGCAGCGCCATTGTTATAGAGAATCTGCCCGACGTGTCCGTCAGCCCGGATCCCTGGGACAACTATCTTCTGGCGACGATTGAGGCCGGGATGGCCGAACTTTTGATCACCGGCGATAAGGCCGACTTGTTGAGTCTCGGGCGCCACGGCGGGGCGCGGATTATCACGGTTCGGGAATGCCTGAGGCTGATCACAGGAACCGAGCCTGATATCTAGCGCCTCGTCGGCGCCAGAGCCGGCGTCCCTTCAGCCGAGACGACTCCATCTCATCGGCCGAAACTGTGAGAGCACGGCAAAGGGCCGCTTTGACTTCATCGACGCAGAGCCCGTGACGATGCCGAGTTCGCTATCGCTCGCGTGGTCGACTGGGGAGCCTAAGGAAACTCGGCGCAAGCAGAGGCGCTGGGCGATTGCGAAGCGCCAGGCGGGACTCGACCGCGACCGCGACCGCGAGAAGCTCGGACCGATCTACAATTTCATGGTCACCAAGCGCTAAGGTCGCGTCGAATATGCGGTCCTCCAGTTCGGCGGTCTATTCGGTCTTGGCAGCGACTATTATCCGCTGCCCTGGGACGTCCTGACTTACGACACCGAACAGGGCGGCTATGTCGTCGATCTCGACAAGAAGGTTCTCGAACAGGCGCCGCGCTATGGCGCCGATAGCAAGCCGACCTTTGATCACGACTATGGTCGCGGGATCAATTATCCGTTCTAGTTTCCGGCGCAGGATTCGGATGCGAGGTAACCGCATCGGAGGGCTGCCTCATCGGCGCGGACTGTCCCTGCGCGGCAGCACGAGCGGCAATCCGCCGACCGCCTGCCGCCGGCGATGCATATCATCTGCGACCGCATCAATGATCACGACGAAATGCTGCGGTCGATCGCACGGATGGATTTCACGGTCGCGCCGGGCCGCGGTGACGGGGCGAAGAATGGCGGCGGCCCCGATCCGCGCGATCCGACATGGGCGCCGCGCGGGCGCACATCGGCGTCACGGCCGTTCGGACGACCCCCGAACAAGATGAAATCCTCCGTATCCGCAGCCATGATTTTCACTAACCGGACCTTATCGCAGAGCACCCATACGAGATACTCGGTGAAGAAAAGCAAATCGTTGCCAAGGGTTGCCTGAAAATTCCGGTCCGCCTACTCCCGTGTTAAGTTGAAATTCAGAGAGAGTCGGGAACCGGCTCTGTTGACGGAATGCACGGGGAGCCGCTTGCAGAATCCGTCGGAAAGCAATGCTCGGGTCGAGAAAAAGAGGTGCTGTTTTAGATAGCGTAAGGGACTTGCCGTCCATTGATGGCAAGCAGCGCGCACTTGTCTGCTAGTGATGTAAAAGAGCCGAGCATCGCTCTCTGCGAACGCTTGGCCCCGCGCCAACGCGAGTGCCTCCGCCATGTCTATCGGCTCAAGACCTCCAAGGAAATCGCCCTCGAATTGGGTCTGGGCGTCGGCACCGTCGACACTTACATCAGCGAGGCTGTCGCCATTTTGCGCGCCCGCAATCGCCGGCACGCAGCGGAACTTTTCCACGCCTTCGAAGACGCCGCGATGACCCCCCGCAAAATGCAGTTGGAGAATACGGGGGTAGGCACCGGCCAGGCCGATGAGCCACCGGAGAAGGCGGAACCACCGCCCACCTCCTGGGTCAGGTTGCTTCCTCTACGAACCATGGGAGTATCTGCAAATGACCTCGACCCGTACCTCCGTTACTTCTGGCTCGTCTTCCTTGCGATCGCGCTTGCAGTCGGCTTCGGCATGCTCGCCGTCGGACTCGACGTCCTCTCCCGGCTTCTCGGATAGAAGGTCCGACGATGAAGAGCGCATCAAGCATCTGACCGAATCGCTGTTCGGCTACGAAAAACTGCTGCAGCAGATTTTCGCGGAAGGCGGGCGGCTCGCCACTGCGGCAATCGACGCGCAGACGCACCAAAATCTTTCGCCGCTGGTCGGACATCAGATATTGTCGGCCCTGACCAACGCGCAGCTCTCGGTTACCGGAGCGCTCGGTTACATGGCCGAAGGTCATCGACAGCTTGAAGTGCTGGCACAAAAGCTGGGCATTGATCCTGAAGCTTTCGGGGATGTCGTCAAGCGCCCAAGCGCGCGCGGCGCGACGCCCCTTGAATTGGCCGCCTGACCAAGGGGGCCGCTGCTCGTGATCGTCATTGTGGCATTCATGATCCTGCTCTTCCTCGTCTCTGCCTATGCGCAGTGGCGAGGCGGAGCCCCGGAAAGGACTGCGTCGATCTGCATGGTCATCGCCACGATGGGAACTTTTTGGGCCGGACTAAGCAATCCATCCTATCGCGACGTCGAATGGGAAATGTTACTTATCGATTTCGGGCTCCTGCTGGCGCTTTCGGCAATCGCCGGGGCGGCAGACAGATTCTGGCCGATCTGGCTGGCAGCCTTTCAGTTGGTTGCGGTCGCGGCACACGGCGTCACGGCATACAATCCCGAGATCTTGCCCGTCGCCTATTGGTGGATCGTAGGTAAGATCGCCTATCCAATGGTCGCAATCCTCGCCATTGGGACACGGCGACATCACCGCAGGACACGTGACGGGCTCCAGGAATATGCTTGGACTCATCAGCGACATCGCGCCGCATCTTCGCGCGCGAAGACGATCACACCCGCCCCGCGTTCCTGACTGATTCGTCGCATCGTCGCCGACGCGCGAACCGTGGAGGGGCTCTGTGGCGACCATTCCACGCCGGGATTGACCACAATGCTCAGTCCGAGACTCCACTAAGCATCGGTCATGTCCGCGACTGGCGCACGGGCGCTCGAACTCGGAGTGTATGAAGATGAGCGCAGATCACGGGCTTAGCCAAAGAGCCTACACCAGCCTTAAACTCGATCTCATTGAAGGTCGTATCGCGTCTGGGCGAATCAATATCGGACAACTAGCTGATCGATATGGAATGAGCGCGACTCCGGTCCGCGAGGCGATGTTGCGGCTCGTCGGCGAAGCTTTACTCGACATGCCGGTAACTGGCGGATTTGAAATACCGTCGCTCGACGAGAATGCGGCTCGCCACCTCTATATTCTGAGCCAATATGTAATGCTCACAGCCGCCTCGTGCCGGAGCAGTCTCCTTGTTTCCCATGACTTTAATCAACAGGACGAGCTCGGCGCGCCGCCGCCGATTGAACTACTCTTCGACTCGATCTCCCAGGTGACCCAGAACGTCTTTTTCATGCATTTGGTCCGGAATCTCAACGATCGAATGCGTCGGATCCGGCGCGCCGAAGAGCGTAAATTGAGCGGTTTGCGCCGCGAATTCGATGCTTTGCTCGGGAAGATTGAACGCGGAAACAGGCAGTCAATCAGGCGATCGGTAGTCGCATATCATCGACGCCGTATCCGTAATCTTCCTGAAATCATGAGTGGACTTACCTAGGGCGGCCTCAAGAATGCCGATACCGGGGTTCGCCCCTTCCATATATAGCTTCAGATTCAGAACATATATGTTTGGATATATCCTCTGAAACTGGGATTCTTTCGGTGTCGCATTTGTGCGGCGGGAAAGGAGACTATCATGGACAAGGAACCGAACTATCGCGACGCTGAACTGATCGACCTCGGCACCGTCACCGAAGAGACCCACGGGTCGAACGAAAACATCGCGCCGGACGGTGTGCAGCCGCGCCAGCCGCTCGGCATCGTCGTCGACTGATCAATGGCCGGCCGGGAATGGATAAATTCCCGGCCGGCTTTTTCCGCCAAGGCGTCACTCATGCTTCCTTCGTGGGTTTCGAGCTGCGAAATCGATGGTCAGGTCGTCTTTCTGGATGTCCTCGCAAATCGATATTCACGCTTGGAAAAGGAGGCTGCGTCTGCCCTCGGAAGAGGAGACGTTGATTCACTGCAACCGAGCCTTCGGCGCCTGATTGAGGATCGCCACTGGTTGAACTCCAATGCGGAAGGAGCCCGTAGTTCCTGCTGCGCAATTACTCGCCCAGCTCGTGAACATTCCGCGGAATTCGATATGCGTTCGCCATCCGGCCGGCAAATTGCATCGGCATTCAGATCTCTCGCCAGCGCACGATTCACCATTGCACTGCGCGGATTCGATGAATTGCTGTGGTGGGTGCAACGCAATAACATGATCGCCCAGACAGAAGGCCCTCCGGCGTCAAACCGCAGCGGTCTGATATCAGCATTCGAATATGTAGAACGGTTTGCGATCAGGAGGGATCGCTGCCTGCTCCGTTCAATCGGCCTTCAGCATCTTTTGGCCCAAAACGGGTATGAGAGCACACTGGTTTTCGGTGTTCGGCTTCATCCATTCGAAGCCCATTGCTGGCTTCAGGATGATGACCTCATCCTCAACGATACGATCGAAATGGTCGGCCCCTTCGAACCTATCAGAGCAGTGCGATGATCGGCAGATTCTTAGCCGTCAGCTCGCCGACCCAGGTCCCATGCGCCCTCGACCTACATTTGGATGAAATAGCTCATCAGTCGGGGCTGAGCGTGACCCATCGTGACGAACGCCTTGTTGTCTATTCCGACAGCGGGTTGGAAATCAACCACCTCACCGATGGCACTGGCGTCGTCGTTGGCGACGTCTTCTGCCGGCATGTCCCGTCGCGCGCATTTGGAAAGAACATCGACGAAGGGGCGCGTGTCACGGCGGCGTATCGAGGCGGCCATTTGAACAATGAATATTGGGGTTCCTATATCGTCCTGGCCAGTTTGCCCAACGGCGTGATCACCTGCGAACGATCCCCATTCTGTAGCATCAATGCCTATTACATAGTCGAGGGCGGAGTCCTCGTTGTTGCCTCGGACACAAGGCTATTGCTGGAAATGGCAAGGCGCCCGCCGTCGATAAACTGGGAATCAGTCGCCAGACATCTGATTTGGGATAATCTCAGCATGTCATCCACATGCCTCTCCGGAGTTTCCGAGATCAGGTGTGGAGAATCGATCAAGTTTGAAGCCCCACGGGCGCTTGAGGCCAGTTTTCACTGGGACCCTTGGAAGTTCACCAATCCCGACGTCCTGATCACCGATCCAGATGAAGCCATGGAACTTGTTCGCCGGGAAATTCTTCGCTGCATCGGAGCGCAGATGCCGCGCGGACGGTTTTACGCCCTCGATCTTTCAGGGGGCTTGGATTCGTCGATAATCGCGGCGGGGTCCGCCACTGCTGGGCGTGAAATTCACGCGATCACGATGTTCAGCGAAGGAAACGATGGGGACGAGAGGAATTTTGCAAGAAGCGTAGCCAGCCACTTACATATCTCCCTGGACGAGGGTGCGCCTGATCATCGAAGACCAGATCTTCTTCATTCGGCGCGGCCGCACTTGCCCCGACCCCACTCGCGGTCCTTTGTTCAAGAAACCGATCGCATCTCCCTCGAAATGGCAACGGACCGGTCGATCGACACATTTGTCAACGGTCAGGGCGGCGACGCCGTATTCTGCCATCTGCAGAGTTCCGGACCCGCGGCGGACACCCTTCGAGCGAAAGGTCCGAGTCCAAATTTTGCACGAACCGTCTTTGAGGTGGCGCGTGCAAATCAGTGCAACGCGTGGGATCTCGGCTGGAAGGCGATCAGGAAGGGATGGAAAGGCAAGCACCACGCCAACTGGCGCGCGAATGATGCATTTCTTTCCAAAGATCTTCCATCCAATGAATCGCCACCTGGGCTGCCGTGGCCTCCGCCAAAAAACCGACCGCTTCCCGGAAAGGTTGAACATGTTCATGGACTATACAACAGCTGCTATAACATGAATGGTTATCGGCGCTCCGATTTGATGAAGGGGATATTTCCCCTATTGTCGCAGCCCCTTGTCGAGACTTGCCTACGCATACCGACTTGGCTTTGGGTCGGCCGGGGGCGAAGTCGTTACATAGCCCGCCGAGCCATGGAGCGGGATCTTCCCGCCAAAGTCGCATGGCGGATCTCAAAAGGAGGCCTCGGCCAGTTTCAATTGCAGATGCTGCGCGAGCGACGAGTTCTCATTCGCGAAATGCTGATGGACGGACTACTCAGCGGCGCGGGTATTCTTGATCGCAGCATGATCGAACAGCAGCTGAAGGACGACCTGACATTTGGCGTGAATGATATGGGACGAATTCTCCGCCTGTGCGACGTCGAGGCTTGGTGCAGAGCATCGCCGCAAGTCACCTTGAACACCGCGCCTTAGGCAATCGCCGCCAGTCGTCGAGTTCCATGAGCGTTCGTCTGAAAACGGCCTGACGATGAACCGGCTGCCATTTCACATGATACTCATCGGGGAAAATGAACATTGTCACATCACGGCCGAATTGCCGCAGCGCCCGAAGGGAGGCAGTGGCCAGGCGCGCTTCCCGATCCGCGCTCTGAATTATAATCTTCGCGCACACGCGGCTTGCGTTCATCGCGAGACTGACGCGCTTCCAACTCGATTTGTGCTGTTCCCAAGGCAGTGGATATTCATTCGTGCGCAAAATGCTCGCATAGGCTTCCCCAACACCGGTCTCCAAAATGCTCGGGTCTTCACAGCATGAGCTAATGAGCGCCAGCGAGAATATATCGGCATGGATTAGCGCATATGTCGCGGTGGACGCGCCATCGCTGAGTCCCGTGATCGCGATATGGTCGGCATCGATCGGGTGCGTGTCAGCCGCCAGCTTGATTCCGCGCATAAGAGAATCGTGAACGCTCGCACGATCGGTCCACGCGTTCGCGATGTGCTGTCGGGATACCGATCGGCCGGCGCGAGACATCGCGGTCCGGTAGTCGAGCGGACGGTCAAAACTCAGGACGGCAAAGCCTTTCGCCGCGATAGCCTGAATCGGATATTCGTCGCCAGTTCCGCCTCTGAGAAAGCCGCGACTGCTGTACTGCACGACAACAAGTGGCAAACGCTCATCGTGCCGAGCGTCCGGTGGAAGCACGAGATCGCCAAACGTTTCGATTCCATATTTGTTGGTCCAACGCAGGCGGGTCACTGTTCCGAGCCTGCGCGCGATCCATTCGGGGTTGAGCTCGATAAGTTGATGGATTTTTCCCGACCTCAGATCGATTTCAACGATGTCGCGGGGTTGAAGAGAAGCTTCTCGGGCGCAAACCAAAAGGAGTTGAAAATCACATCCGCGGATCGCGTCGTCTGTTGTGAGGATATTCGTCAGCTTGTTCTCACCCAGAGCCCATCGATAAATGCCGGTTCGCGCTGCGGCGAACCCTTCTCGGCGCATGAAGACAATTTCGTCGGCTCCCGGAACCGTCCATGCCGCTGCGACGCGGGCGCATTCCTTAAATTGGCAAACTATATTTTTGTCGCCGACCCTCGCCGCGAGTTGTCGATGGTCGATGATCGCAACAGCGGCGCCTTTGCGCGTCGGAGCGCGGCCTGCCTCCTCCGCCATTCTATCCTGCTGTGATGCACTGCCGGACCCACCGAACGTATCGGCCTCTCCGATCATGACAAAACGTTCGACTTCCGCAGGTGTCTCGCGTGGATATGGCGTGAGCTCGGCAAGCGGCCAAAATCGCTCGTCGAATTGGAAACCGCTTCGCCCCTCGGTTTGCAGTCGTTCTATGGCAGCGGCGTGATTTTCCCGTTGTCGATAGCGCAACTGCGATGCGTCATCTGACCAGGCGAAGTCGGCGACGTCGAAACGCCCGTCAGAGATACTTCTCGTGCCACCTTCGGACAGCGCGGTCACGAAAAGTCGCGTGATTCCTTCTTCTCGTTTCAGGAAGGCCAGCCACTTGCCATCTTTTGACCATTTCGGCGTCAAAGGTTCCGGAGTGCCGGTGGGGAAGCCCTCGAGACCGTAGAGCGTAATCGTCCGGCGCACGTAGTCGCCGCCCATGTCGACAATGCGCGGCGCAGTTCGAACATTGCCGAGATCATAAATCAGCAGGGCTTGGCAGTAGCTGTTGGAGACGGGGTCCGCCTGTCGAAGCTGGATTGCCAGATATCTTCCGTCGGGCGACACAGCAAAGCCGCCCGGGTCTGCCTCAGACGCATCCATCTTTCCGAAATCGCGGAGGCGAATGATATCATCCGCCTCCACACTTCGTGCTATCGATTGCGATGCGACCGGAGGAACTATCGTCGGACATGACGGGCTTGTGTCCCTCGCTGATTGCAAGTCGACGCCGGTCGCATTCGTAGCCACAACTTGCAGAGCGGGCGCCGTCGGTGGCAGCGGCGCAGCTTGTGAGAAAGCCGCACCCGGCAGCGCTGCGGTAGTAAGGAAAATTAACGTGAACGCGCGGTTCGCCGATCGCCGCGCGATGCATTCCATGACGAGGGCCATTAGAAAGACTGCGATAGCGACAACGCGACAAAGCGCCCCATTGGGGAATAATTGGTCGAGTCATAGGGTTCCGTGAAGGGTGCCGGCGCCAAATAGGGGGGCCGCTTGTCGAACAGATTCTCGACGCTGAGACCGATACGGAAACCGTTCGGAAAGCCGCCGGAAGTGGACGTTCGATAGCTGAGCGAAAGATCGACGGTAAACATTGATCGCCCGTCAATCGGGAGCGCCGCACGACGATCTTCGACGCCTCCAATATAGTTGAAATAGACGAATGCTTCGGCGGAATTCCCTTCCCAACCGACACTGGCGCGCGATCGAAAATGGGGTGGGTTCCAGATCGTTCCGGCAAGGTCAAAATAGGGGAAAGCTGATCCGTTCTTCTGGCGGCTGCGAAGCCAACTGCCATTCAACGCTGTGACCAGCGCGCCGTCGTGCAGATCCAGGCGATAGGACAAATTGACATCCACGCCCTCGATTTTTTGCGCCGCGACATTCATATTTCTGTTGTCGATGAGGTACAGGACCGACGCCGGGTCGTAGGCCCCGGCGGTATAATTGAGGAAGCCGCCGGACGCGCCATTGATGGCTGCCTGGAGCGCCACTTCGCTGGGATTCAGTGTGACATAGTTCGCATAATTCGGACTGAGTGCTTCGGGGTAAAACCCGATTGGAGTGCGAACACGGTCGATATATTTCACCCGGAAGTAGGACAGGTCCGCGTTAAGCCCCGGCAACGACTTGGGGTGAAAGGCGACCGTCGCAGTCCAGGTTGTGGCTCGCTCCGGCCGCAATGATGTGGAACCGCCATCAAGATAGAGGGCTGATTCATCTGGTGCAGCGTCGCTCCTCCCAAAATATGTCAGCGGAAGGAGGTACGCATATTGCGTCTGATAAATGGACGCGAGGGTGGGAGCTTTGAACGAACGCCCCCAGGAGAATTTCAGGTCGACGGCATTATTTGGGCTGTAAATCAGGCCGATCTTCGGCGTTGTGACGCTACCGCTATAATTGTACCGGTCGTAGCGGCCGGCTACCGAGATCGTCAGTGCCTTTGCGAATGCCGTTTCGTTCAGCCCTGAAATGACCGGGATCTGGATTTCGCCGAATGCGTAGGTATCGCTCTGATCCCCTCCAGTTGTGACGAATTGATCTCCGTTCGCCGACGATCTCCCGTGAACGCGATAGCGATTTTTCCGGTAGCCGGCGCCCAGCACCGCCCGCACATCCCCTGCGGGCAACGACAGCGCTGAGCCTTCCAGATAGGCTTCAACGGCGTGGAGCGAATGGCAGTAACAAAAGTCTTCGCGGAGGAATACGGTGCCGTTCGATGACGACGCGGTTTGGCGCCGATTCCGACTTCTCGCATAGGTGCTCGCGACCGAAAGCGACCAGTTGTCATCGACGGGGATGGTCAGAGACGGGCTGATCGAAAGCGAGCGATCGGTCGTATGGGAGACGCTAAGGATGTTATTCGTGTTGTAGCTCCCGTCCATGGCCCGATCCACGAAGGTAGCGTCGAGACTGAAGCGCACATCATCGAACAGGCTTTGTGACCCGCTTACGAGCGCGGAGTGCACGCGCTGCCCTTTGATCAGCGGATAAGGTTCCGGGAGATAGTTGGTATAGTCCCGATCCTCTGCATCCACCTCCTCATTTCGGCGAAAACCATATGCGACGAGCAGGTTACCGCTCTGCCACTGCTTGCCAGCCACGATCTGATAAAGCTGCGAAGTGCCGCCTCCATCGGTTGCCGTGCCGACGCGCGCGTTAGCGGTAACGCCGTCAAAGGAACGCCGCAAAATGACGTTCACGACGCCAGCCACCGCATCGGAACCATAAAGCGCCGATGAGCCGTCAGGAATGATTTCGACGCGCTCGATGGCTTCAGTCGGGATACCGGAAATATCGATGCCCTGCGCCGAACCCCCAAAAGACAATCTGTGACCGTTCAGAAGGGTGAGCGTTGCATCGGCTCCGAGGCCGCGCAAGTTGACGGCGGAACCTCCGGTCACATTATCGTTAGTATTTGCACCAGAGCGAGCGCCCTTCCCGACCCCCGGGTTTTGGCCCCCGCCGAAATTTTGCGGGATCGATCTCACGGCTTCGCCAAGATCACCAAACCCGGCTCGCTGAATATCGCCGCGATCAATTCTGATCTCGGGCGATGCAAGTCGCGCGCCTTTGATGCGCGATCCCGTAACGGTGATCTCCTGCTCGGCTGTCTCGACTTGGTCCGGAGAACGCGGTGTACCGGCCCGGCCGATTATAATCGCACTTTTCGTATTTCGGACGACCAGACCGGATCCCTCGATCAGACGCCTGACGGCTTCCTCAGGAGTGAAGTTTCCCGCCAACCGCGGCGCCTTTCGCTGTCGGACGTCTTCATTGTCGAAGACGATGTTTGTGCCGGAAATTCGGCGCACTGTATTCAGCGCGGAAGACAGATCCTGGGCAGGAAGATCATAGCTGGCGGTGATGGCGGACTCAGCAGCGATCGCTGAAGCAACCGGCACAAAGCTGGTGGTCGCGGCGAGCACGAAGCCCGCCACGCTGTAACGAAATTGCATGGACTCTCCCCTCAGTACAGCCAGGCGAGTTCTTGCCCGTGCCTACAGGGTATGAGCGTTGCGCACGCTGCGCAGGGTAGTCGAAGGAAGCGTTATTTCTGCGGATCGCCTAAAATAATGCGGTTCCCGCTCCGCGTTATCTGCAGATCGTAAAGATTCGACAGATTCTCAGCGAGCAATTCCGGGTCATCGATCCCGTTTAGCCCAGACACGATGCGCGGCGCGATGGCGGGGTCTTCAAGGTAGATTTTAGTCGCTGATCGATTGTTCACTCTGGCTATGAGATCTGCAACGCGCGCTTCCTGCGCTTCGGACACGCCCTCCGTCCAGTCGGCTTCCGTTCCTCGTTTTTGAACACTTGCCGAGTTGCCCGAACCTTCGATCGCATAGCGGAGCTCGTCACCTGGCTCGAGCCGGATCGGTTCAGCCTTCCCTGCCGACTGCGCTCGGCGAACGTCAATGGCGCCCCGCAGGAGATGAATCTCCACCGTGCGCTTGTCGCGAAAAGCTACGTCAAAGACAGTTCCCACGGCAACGATCTCGCTGTCGCCCGCGTCAACGACAAACGGACGTTCTTCGTGCGCGACATCGAAGCGCGCTCGGCCGCGGCCTAGTCGTAGACGGCGCTCGCCAGATCGAAACCATGCTCGGATCGTGGTGTCACCGTCCAAGGTCAGGCGAGACCCATCCGGAAGTGAAAACTCGCGCACCTCGCCAGCTTCGGTCGAATATTGGAGCGATGCGTCCGCGTGGCCCTGCGCCATTTGTGTCGTATCCGCTTCCGGCCAGAAGGCTGGTGCTCCGCTCGCGCGCCATGCGACGAAGCCTATGAGCGCCATGCATCCGATTACGGTGATCCAGACGCGTTTGGCCGTCCCGCGCACCGGCTTGGGCGGCGGCAGGTTTTCCCAATCGACGCGCTTGCCGGCGGAATGAAGGCCAGCGATGCGATTATAGGTCGCGCGATGCAGCGCACCACGCGCGAGCCATCGCTTAAATTCCCGCTCGTCTTCCTCACTCACATTCTCATCGTTCATGATAACGAACCATTCGCCGGCCTCGCGGCGGAGCTGATCTTGCTCATAGCGATGTGTTTCAGCCATTGGCGTTCACCCTGTGATCGAGATAGAGCAGTGCCTTCTTCATATGGTATTTGACACCGTCAACGGTGATACCGAGCTTCTCGGCGATCTCCTGATAGGTCAGTTCTTCCTGCCGATGGAGCCGGAATACTTCCCGCGTTCGCGATGGAAGTTCTGAAAGCGCCTCCTCGTAGCGGCGCATGAAATCCGACGCCTCCATCATCCATTCCTGTTCCGGATCGACCCACAACTCGTGGGCCTCGTCCACCGGGACATGGTTTGCTCGATCATGGGCGCGGGGACGCCGCGTGCGCTCCCACAACAGACTTCGGGCAATCGTGCGGAGATAGGCAGCGGGGGTGCGCACCTTAGACCTAGGGCGCGCCTCGACGAAATTGACAAATGTGTCCTGAACAAGGTCGTGCACCTCATCTTGGTTCCGGATCGATCGGCGGAAGAGGCGTGCGAGGCGCGGCGCCTCCGACCGGAACAACCGGTCGATCAACCGATCATTTTCGCCGGTTTCCGGCACAGGGGCGCGATCATTATCGGATCGGTTCATGCCGCAATACCCGCTGCAGAACGCCGCGTGCGCCGAGACGAGGTCTGAAGATTTGGTGGCATGGAATTGAAAGCCGATCAGCAAAGCATGACGCAGCATTGCCCGTGTGCAGGCCAATTGCGTAACGATGTGACGGCCGACCCGCATAGTCGGGCGTTTGTAGATCAGGAGACGGGTTCACCCATCCCCTTCGCGCATCATGACGAGGGTAGCTTGTCGTTGCAACAGCAGAATTTACGCCGCGCCCGCTCAGCACCGGTCCTGAGCGTGGCAACCGTCCGGCACAGGATCAGATATTGCCCGACTCTGACGCGGCAGCGCGTTCGAGCTCAGCCAGTTTCTCGGTGCAGATTTCCCGGACGATCGCGCTCAGCTCCTGCACGCGCTCGCCCAGCCATGCGAGATCTTCCGCGCTGATCCGATAATGTTTCGAATAGCGGGCTTTGACATAGGCGTCCTTCAAGAGGCTGAAGCGGCGGCGCGACTGCCTGTCGTCGTCGGGCCAGACATGGACGAGGCGCCGGTCGACCTTCCTCGCCTGGTTGCGGAGATTTTCCAGATTATGGCTGTGCGGCGTGTACAGCGTGCAGGTCAGCAGCAACGTGTGATAGAGACGCTCAGTAGCCTGATGCAGCTGAAACGCGGCATTCTTTCGAAACCCTTGATTTTGAGCAGCTTCGAACATGGCAAAGAACTCGCCGGCGCTCGGGTACCATTCGTCAAAATATTCGCGTGCCAGCGCGAGCGCATCCGCAGGGCGCTTGGGTCGTGGCGTCGCGAGCTCGCTGTCGTCCGATTGATACAGCGCAACCGCATCCTTGACGACGTCCAAGAAAAAGAAGCGTCCATCGGCGAGATTATTATTCACCTCTTGGAGCGTGTGGACGATCAGGCTCACCGGATGACGCAGCCGGTGAAGAACCATATAATCGCGCGCCAGCCGGTTCTCGAGATGATACCAATATTCGTGATCGGTAAGTTCGACCTGATTGACGATGACGAGGATGTCATAGTCCGAGACATAGCCCTTCTCGGTGTGCGGCTCGTATATCCCCTCGCCGCGCGCCATCGAGCCATAGAGAATGACTTTCAGGATCCGGCCAGCCTTGCGTTCGCCGTTCGCGAGCTTGTGGGCATCTTCGAATTCTTCGAAAATCGCCTGCACGATGGCCTCGAGTTCGCGCTGGCCGCGGGCGGGAAGGTGCGTAATGTCCGTGCGCATGACAATTCTTCCTGCATGACTGGGGGCCATCAGGCAATGGGCGACGGGTTATCGCGCTGCTGGATCGTCAGAGTCTGATCGATCGCGACAAGCGCCGCGGCAAGTTCGCGACGAACCAAATCCTCCGAAATGCCAAGGGCCGCGGCGATCGCCGGATAGTCGAGGCTGCCGCGGGAGGACAATGTGAACACGTCTCGGGCAAGAGGCGGCAGCGCGGCGATGGCGGCCGCCAAGCGCTCGGGATCGATGCTTTCACGGCTGCCGGGGCCGGTTGCGGCGCGGATCCAGGCGCCGATCCACACGCCCGCGCGATCGACGCGACAAGGTGCCCGATCGGCGATGAGCACGCGGTCTTCGGCCGCCCAGGCCTGCCTGGTCGCCTCAATGAGACCTGACGGAGCGGTGTCGTCGGCATCGACCGCAAGCACGGCCTGCACGCGTGCGAGAAGTTCACGTCGACGTCTGCGACGGCTGACGACGCCCAAGAACCTGCTTTCGTCGGCGAGTTGGTCGCGCAGTTCCCGGAGGAGCGCGCAAAGATGAACGGTGTCCATGGAATATATCCTTGATGGCAGCCGAGGACTCCAGCGGGTACGCAACCCGCTGTCCTCGCTTCCATCCTTCCCACTCCCCTTCCTGTCCGACACCGATCGCGCAGTCGTGGGATGCATCGATCAGCCATTGAGTGCCGACGAGCGGGCAGGATGCCGCGCACCATCGAACCTTGCGATAGTGTCGGGCAAAGTAAGTTCGCCCCCCGGAAATTCTCACTGGAAAGTCCGGGGGTAGTGATCAGCAATCACGATGACCGATGAACTGCGCAGACGCGCCGAGCGCGCCGCCTATCGGGGTCGATCTTGAATTCACACAATCCAAATCTTCGGTTCGACGCTGCATGCGTGCGCCAGCCATCGATCTATGCGCGGCAGCTAGCTGCCGCGCATTTGCCGTCGCACTTCTCTCGCGATCAGTTTGTCCGCGGTGAATGAGCTGAGATGGCGTCGGGAGGAAAAACCCAGCGCCGCGATGCCATTTTCGCCAGCCGACCCAGCACCTTATGCCCGCGCCGTCACGATCCCCCAGCATCTGACTGGTGCGATCCTCGCGAATATGATGCGTTGTTGCGGTGCGATCGCCGCGCGTTCGCGTGGGAATGGCTACGGCGGAACGGATTCTATCGCAGCCTTTGGAGCGCGCGTGATACACTGCCGTCAGACGCGCCCAAATGTGTTGGCCTCGTCGCATGGGTCGATCCGGCTCTCGCATCTCCCGTGGCGCGACCGATCTGGAGCACAAAACTGGACCCGAAGGTTGTGAGGAGTCACTTGACCGGCCGGCGAGCGGCTTCGAGTGACCTGTTCGATATTCGGGACTTCGCGTCATTCGTCTCGGTTGAAATTGATGCGAGCCAGACGGAACATTGGCTATTCAGTGACGGGCACTGGATCGTCAGGCTGGACGTGCATGGCGGTTCGCTACTCGGCGGCCCGGCAAGACTTGAATATCAATTGAGTGGCGTACGATCGGCAAAACCAAAACTGGAAGCACTACGACAGTTGCTCGCCCTGTTTGAAAATGGCCGCTTACCAAGGTCAATGATTCCCCGCGAACAGCGGGCTGCAAGGTGGATAATGGAACTTCGTATCGGCGATGCAATACTTGCCGGCGCCAGCGAACAAGAGATCGCGAGGGAATTGTTCCCAGATGCAATCGCGCCCAAGCGCTGGCGCCGAGAAAATTCGTCTCATCGCCTGAGGGTGCAACGGCTGGTTCGGACAGCCCGAAGTCGTCTTTCCGATCCGCTGGGAGGGCCATGGTTCGAATAATTTGTCGCAAATAGCCGGTGCCTGGGGGCAATTTGCGGGCTGCACACATGTCATCGCTATCTTGCGCGCTCACCATATTTGGCTGCCGAATCTTCTGCGTAGATGCTGCGAGACGCTCGCCGCGTAGCGCAGTTGCCTCCAACCCGTCGGGCTATGATAGACGCCGATCGCCTTCCAATAATCGCCGGCCGCCGCGAGCCCCGACAGGAATATCCAGCGCGCCGCCTCCGCATTGAAACAGGCATCGTTCTGGAGCCAATGCCGAACATGGGTTTCGGGCCGCCCCACGAGCGTCGCAATTTTGGGCACCCACCAGCTGTTGATTTGCAACGGCCCCAGATCATGAGTGCCATTGCTGTTGACGACAGCGGCGCCGATCCAGCCGCCTTCCTGATCGCGCAGACCCCAAAGCGTGCGTTCGAGCCACGGCTTGCCATGGGCGGCGCTGCGGATGCAGCGAGCGATCTCAGCATCGCCCGTCGCGACTGGCGCGCGAGCCATTGCCGGCAGTGAGATGCCGAATGCCAAGGTGAAGATGGCCGCCGTCACCCCAAACCGCAAACCTTGCGAAGCGCGGACCCCGATAGGCGCGCTGGCGAGTTCGGCTGTCCGTGGAAACGGGAATATGTTCATCGATCATGTCCTTGCTGTCGGGAATGCGGTTGCTCTGCGGGCTCGGGATCAGTCGGTGCTTGCGCGCGCTGGCTCTTCGTCGAGCCAGCGAGAATGCCGTTCAGATAGGAATCGAGCTTCGACATGCCGTCTCTCGCGCGGCCCGCGAGCATTTCCGCAAGCGATGGCGGACGCAGAACCTCGTTCCATTCGCGCTCGCGCTCGGCCCTTCGCTCGGCGCGATCCGCACGCGTGCTCAGCATCAGCTCGCGCGCCCGGTCGAGACTTTCAGCGAGCCGGGCGCCGCGGATGTGGTGGCTGTCGCGCCAGAGACGTCCCAAGCCTTCGAGCGAGGACGTCTTTTCGCCAGAATGCTTCTCGAGCTTCTGCACGAGGCGATCACGGTCCTCGGTCCAGAGTTTCACGCCGTAACGAGCACGAGTGATGGCGGTGTAGTAATTCTGGCCATTGACGAGGCCCGATCCGACCGGGGCAAGGACATAGACGCGGTCATAGGTCTTCGACTGCGCCGAATAGACAGTTTCGGCGTAGCCATAATCCCAGGTGCGATGAACGGAGAGGTCGATCTTCTGCGGCTCGACGCTCCGGTCCCAGCGAATAGTCGCGATCGTCCCGTCTAGACGCTCGATCGTCCCGCGCTCCGCATTTTTGAGGCCGAGCTCCCTGGTCGCAAGCCGCCACTGAATGCGATCGCCCGCGGCGATGTCGCGTTTGTCCTCGACGAACACATTGACTTGCGACGCGCGGCCGAGACGGGGATTCCAGAGGATCGTCCCACCCTTCTCGTCGACAAGCCGCACGAGCTGGCGTCCGCGAGCATCGCGTGCGATACCGTCGACACGATATTCGGCGCCGGCGGCGATACCGAGCCCGGCATTGTCGCGGGCGAAGGTCACGACCTGGCCACCCGAATAAAACCGGGCAAAATGCTTCTCCTGGTCGGTCATACCGGAGGGCGAAAGAATATCGATGCGCGCGTCTTCGGCGGCAACGGCCCCTTCCCGCTTCAGAACTTCGCGGATCTGCGTGTTGACGATCAGCCTGGTCGCGTTGTCGAGAACCAAGATATTGGTCTTGTCGCGGTTCTCGGGTTTGAGCCGCGTCCATTCCGCGACGAGGTTAGCCGCAAGTTTGTCCGCGCCCTCGCCGCTGACGATCTTGTCGAGCGATTGGAGTGACGCGGCATAATCCCCGCTGCGCGCGCTCGCCACCGCGGCCTTCATCGACTGGGTTTGCTGTCGGACCGCCTCCGTCAGTTCAGCCGTCGGCAGGCCCAGCTTCTGCATCAGCCAGAATGGTTTGCCCTGCTCGATCGCCCCGGTCTGCTTGTTGTCGCCGAGAAGAAGAACGCGCGCACCGGTGTCGTGGCTGATCTGCAATATCCGCTGCGCTTGTCGGCTACCGAGTTGGCCAGCCTCGTCGACGACCAGGACATGACGGTCGGTAATATCATGCCCGCCGCCGCCTAGGAGCGCGGCGACGGTACGAGAGTCGATACCCGCGTCCTGGCCGAGTTTCGCGGTCGCCGATGAGGTCGGCGCCAATCCGATGAAGGTCCAGCCCGGATCGGCCGCGGCCTTCAACTGCTTGATGAGAGTCGATTTGCCCGAGCCGGCGACGCCGTGAACACCCATGACGCGGTCACTGGATATCGCGATTTCGGCGAGCACCTGTCGCTGGTCATCATTGAGAATGCTCCCGCGCAGCGACGTGTCGATCCGTTCCCGCGACGCAAGCGGAACCCCATCGCCAAGGCTTAGCGAGATATGCGTCGATAGCGCGATCTCGAGCCGCGCGGCGCGGCGCGAGGTTCTGCCGCGCGTAAGGACTTGGTCACCGGTGGGCTCTCTCGTCTTTAGCAGCTTGAGCCGTGCTTCATGCTCCTCGAAGAGGGGGCGAATGTCTCGGAACCGAACATCGCCCACATGCGACGCGAGCCCGGTGCGGATGAGCCGACCAAGGTTATTGACCGCTTCGCGTGTCTCCGACTGGCGAAGCCCGAACAGCGCAGCGCGGCGCACGGTTGCAGTATCGGCGTCCAGATGCTTCTCCTCTCGCGCATCGGCGGCGTCGCGGACAGCTTCGAGCGCGGGAATGTGAGCCTTCGATCGCTCTGCCCATTGGGCATGGAGCGTGTCGAGATCGACTTTCTGCTTGGGGGGCCGGGTCGCGAAGAAAGAAATCGATCGCTCGGCCTGGCCCTGGAAACCATGTTCCTTCGCGTGCGCATTGATCTGCTCGGCCCGGCGCGACGTCGCATCGATCAGCTCCTTGGGGACACCCCGAATCTCGAACAACCCCCGGCGCGGGTCGAACTCGATCTCGTAACCAATCCCCCTGAGGTCATGGGCGAGGTCGTTGCGATAGATCTGGCCGGCGACCATCTGCTCGGCGAACATGGCGCGGGATTCGAGGCTCACCATCTGCTCGTCACCGGCATGGCGGGTCATGTTGAGGATGACGACATGGGTATGGAGGTGCGGATCGAGCTCGCGCGAGGCATGTTCGGTAAAACGCGCATAGAGAAGCTGGCCCGTCGTCTCGTGGGTAATCTTGCCGTCCATGCGCCGACGGAGTTCGGCATGCTCCTCGATCCAGGCGATGGCCGTCCCGACCGCGCGCTCATGCGCGGCGATGATCCTTTCATCGCCCGTCACCAGTGCCATGATCGACACCGACTTCGGGGCTTTGACGGCAAAGTCCCACCCCGGATGATGCTGAACTTCGCCATTCCGGATACGCCCGAGTTGCTGCCCATCGACCTTGCCGGCGAGCAGCGCCTCGAACGCCTTGCGGTCGACCGGCCCCGAAAGACCGAGGTCGGCCGCAAGCTTCCCGCCCCACTCCGAGGGCTCATCCCCACCCTTGGTGTAATAATCGCCGATCGTATAATAGCGGGCGATATTGCCGGGTTTGCCTCCAAGGCGGCGCGGATGGATCATGCAGGCTTCGCGGGCCGGCGGCGACCGCCCGGACGACCGTGCTGCCGTAGGGTGCGATCCCAGTGCGGGGCGATGATTTCGAGGGGCGTGGCCGGATTATCGGGCGAACCATCGGCGGGCGCGTCCCGGTCGGTTGGCGCCTCCCCATTCGTGTCTTCAGGCGCGGGATCGGACGCGCCCATCGGGAGATCGAGCTTCAGCTCGGGCGCATTCGCATTCGCTTCGCGCTTCCCGGACCGTTTGCGCGCTGGCGCACCGTTCTTCGCCGGTTTCGCCGATGACGGGGCAGCCTCTACCGAACCTGATGGTGACGGCGGCGCGGGCAGAGGCGCGATGCGATGCGGAAGTCGACGGCGTTCGGTAAATGCCTCTCCAATGGATGGCAGGTCGTTGTATCGATCCGCAAAGCGAACGACGGGCAGGTCGCGACCGAACCGCAGATAGCCCGACAGGTTCGGGAGGTTCGTGACCTCGGTGTGCATCACAAGAGGTCGCGTCACCTGGATGCGCGAGAGATTGACCCCGTCGCGCATGTCGTTGACGCCGTAGCTCATCCCCTCGTTCGCCTCGACCTGCTCGACCTGTCCCAAATTCTCGCTGACGTGCTTGGCGGTGGGGGTATCGTTCGCCCGGAGCGCGACCCAGGTCGAGCAATAGCCGGTGATCGCCGCGGCATCCTGGATGCCGTATGTCGCCTCGAGCTGCGGATAAGACTGGAACCCGAGGATGCCGCAGCCGCCATATTTGCGGGCGCGTGCGAGAAAGTCCGAAAGCGATGGCAGTTTCTGGAGCGAGGGTAGCTCGTCGATCACGCAATAGAGGCGGCGCTGCTGATCGGGTTTCAGGCTCATGATCGCGCTGATCGCGATATCGAGCCAGACCGTGATGAGGGGGCGGAGCGAGGGAAGCTGGTCGGCCTTCACGGTGACGAACAGCCAGCTGTCGTCCCCCTCGGTCGCCACCCAGTCGCGGATCGAAAGCCCGTCGTCGGTATCATCGAGATAGGCGAAGCTGCGCATCACCGACGCGAGCTCAGCCTGGACGCCCGCCGACGTGCGTTCGCCCTCCATCGAGATAAACGCCGCCGCATCGGTCCCTGCGGCGAAGGCGGACAAATCCTTCAGCGAGGAGCGGACGATGGTGTGAAGGAGGATCGATATATAGGTGCGTCCCTGCGCTGCGAGCTTGCGCAGCACGGCGACCAGAGTACCGCGCGCGGCCTTAGGCCAGAAAGGATCGCCATGCTTGTCGGGGATCGTCGATTCCGCGATCTGGTCATAATGATAATCGTGCGGAACATCGACCCAGGGCGACCAGATGGCCGACCGTTCGTCGAGGGGGTTGAGCAGGATGTCCTTCCCCTCGCGGTAGAATTTCTCGACGAAGGTGCCGGCGGTGTCGTAAACGATCGCCCGCTTGCCCTTGGCGCGGATGCCCTCGAGCATCTTGACGATCATGTTGGTCTTGCCCGTGCCGGGAGCGCCGCAGATCAGAACATGCTCGGTTTCAAAAGCGTTCGGGACGTTGATGCCCCCGATCGCGAAGCTGCCCTTCGCTTCGCCGCGAAGCGCGCGTCGTACCTGACGGACTGTCCCGAAGTGGGCCCCGCGCAGATATTCATTGGAACCGAGCCCCTTCCCTGTCCGGGTAAAATAGAACCAGGCGAAGACAAGTGCTGCGAGCGCGAACACCCCGGACAGGATCGCCCCGCCGATGAGATCGCTCTCGAGCTTTTCGAGCGCCTGCTTCGCGATCACAGAATCGACCAGCCAGTCGGCCGACGTCCAATATTCGCGGCCATCCGGGGTGCGGAACAGGACCGGGTCGTTCGTCCCCGGCGCGGCGTCGGCCTTGAAGTTTGCCTCAATGAGCTTGGTAAGGACGAAGCGCTGATAGGCATCCGATTTTTCGAAGGCGTACCAGATGGCGCCGATGACCCAGATGCTGAGCCCGGCGAGGGTGGTCTGGAAGAAGACCTGGGTGGTCATCCTCACATTGTGGACGATGGCCTGGCCGCCGCGCGTCCAGCTGCCGAGCGTGTCGTTGCGGAAGATGCTCATGACGACGCGCCTCCCCCCAGAGCGGGAAGGTCGCCAGCGGTGATCAGTCCCCGGTCGAGGAGTAGCCGCTTTGTATCTTCCATCCCCTTTGCGAGCGATTTGGGCGCGCGCGCGCCGACGTCGGACGCGAGGATCGCGAGCACTTGGATGACGGTCGAATGAAGTTCGTCGAAGCGGGCATGGAAGCCAAAGGGGTCGGCGCCGTTCAGCTGTTCGAGGGCGTCACGAACGAAGGCCGCGGTAGAGGCGCCTGCCGCATCCGCATCGGCCGCGAGCCGGTCGTATAGATCGTCGGGAAGACGAATAGTCAGTCTTGCCATGGCAAGCTCCTGGTCTGGAGCTTCGGCAAGTGAGGACGCGTAGCCCCTCTTATATAGCAAAACCGGCTCTGACAGGCAAATCGATGAAGGATATTTCGAGGTTCTGGCCTGTCGCAATCATCTCGATCCAGCTACGGTCGGCTTGAAAAACGGTTCAAACAAAACTATCTGAATGCCGTAAGCGTCGTATTTTGGTGAAGCCATGCCGAGCCTGTCGAAACAGATTCTGGATTATGTCCCCGAGGGGAAAGTCGTCGATCGCGCGCAGATTGCGCTCGACGCCGATTATGATTCCATTGGCCGCGTGCTGCGCAAGCTGGTCGACGATGGTAAACTCGTGCGTGTCGGTCGCGGCCGTTACCGCAGGCGGGCACGCGGCTCGACTATGTCCTCGAACTCGATCGCCGATCGTGTTGCGCGACGCGTGGCTCGTTCAAAGCGCAATGTCTTCCTGCGCCGGGATTTCGAGACGTTTGGCAGCTATGATGCCGTTGGGCGCGCCCTGCGGAGGGTCACCGAGGAGGGCCGCCTCGTCCAGATCGGCTACGGGCTCTATGCGCGCGCCGAACGCTCGCCGGTGACCGGCAAGCCCGCCCCCGTCGTCGGGATCAAGCGGCTCGCGACCGAGGCCCTCAAGCGGCTGGGGAAAACGGTCTCCGATTCCGGCCAGACAAGAGATTATAACAGCGGCCGAACGAACCAAGTCCCCACCGGGCGAACGATTGCCGTCAAGAACCGTGTCCGCCGCCGGATCGGCTATGATGGCGCCTATGTCATTCTCGAACGCGCCTGACGCAAGAACGCTCGGGCGCGTCGCAGGTGCGCTGCGCGTCGACGAAGCGTTCGTCGAGAAAGACTGGTATGTCGTCTAGGCCATTCAGGTCCTTCTCAACTGGCCACGCCCGACCTTACGCCAGTGTTTTCAGGGGGAACGTCGCTCCTAAAAGCGCACGGGCTGATTCAGAGATTTTCAGAGGAGTTAGATTTCAAGCTCATCCTCTCGGACGCATTCTTGGAAAAGTCTCCGGGGCAAAAACGTAGTGCGTTGAGCGCCTTCAAGAACGGACTCGCCGATGCCTGGGCGGCAGCGGGATTCGTCATAACCGGGGTCGAAGCCGGAAGTGGCAACGGGTTCATCCAGATCGACATGGACTATCCAACGATCCTCGATGGGCATGACGCGCTCCGCCCCCATATCCAGGCCGAGATATCCGCCAAGCCCACGCCGCTTGCGACCGGCGAACGGCCGCTGGCATCTTTCGTCCATCAGTATCGTGGATTGGAACCCGAGATCACCGCGATTGCGTGCGTCGATCCGGTCGAGACAGCCGCCGACAAGCTGAGCGCCTTCTGCTGGCGGGTGCTCACCCGCGACCGCGAGAGGGTCGGTGATGACCCGACGATCGTGCGTCATCTTCACGATCTCGCGGCGCTCGAAGCGACCGCTTCCGCAAACGCGCAGTTCCCTGCCCTGGCTGAAGAGACGATTATGGCCGATTCGCATCGCGGTGGCGGCGCACTGGAAGGCATGCTCCCTGCGCAACGCATGGCGGCCCTGGTGGAGCACCTGCAATCAGACACGCTCTATGCGGATGAATATGCCCGCTTCGTAGGCGGAATGGCCTTTGCCACTGAACAGAAATTCCCACATTTCCGGAAGCCGTCGGGGCGCTGGAGCGGCTTTGCAGGCCGGTACCGGCCAAATAGAGTCGGTACCGGCGTTTTTCCATGTGGCAGCTGCGGCAGCCAAAAGATGCCAAATGAAATCAGAAGCTTGCACCCAATGGCTGCCAAACGCGGCCGCAACCGGCAGCCGCGGCTGCCAGATGACGCCATCTTGGTCGAGCCAGGATATCCACATAACTAGCTGAATTAGAATGAGGAACAGATCCGCAGCACCCGTGCGTAGGGTGCATTACAAACGCCAACGGCGTGCGTCCGCCCACCGCAGCGACGTGTCGCTGCGACACCTCGTGCCGGAAGGCGCGGGGGTTCCCCCCGCCGGGGGGGATTTCTTCATCTGCCGGCGGCACGCCGGCCAGGATAATTGACGTTTGATCATGGCGCATTCCTTCGGATAGAATTGGAAGCTGGCGGGCAGACCATTTGAAGGATGATGGTTATGCCCAAGAAGAGTGAACGTGAACGCCTCGCCGATCTCGAAGCGCGTCAGCGCAAGGTCGCCGAGGACGTGGAGAATGCCCGCCGCGCCCTGCGCGGCCGCTATGCGTCGATCATCGGCGAGCTTGCCGTCGAGGAACTGACCGAACGCGAATTTCGAGAGCTTGTAGGCCTTGCTATCCGGTCCGGCGGCGAAGCGGCGGTGGGGGCACTCAAATCCCTGCCGATACGTCCCGCCAAGTAACGCTATCCCGAAGGGATGCCCCTGCGACGAGCACGGCGAAGCCGCGCGCAGGAGGCCGATGGCATCGCCATCGCATCGCCCGCGCGACGGACCCCGCCAGGGGTCCACGAGCGCGGGCGACCTTCCCTTACACCAAAAAGAAAAGGGACGGCCCGGCACTCCGGACCGTCCCTTTGCGCCGCCCGATCAGGCGGCGAGACGCTGGTCGATAAGGCGGAAGAAATGCGCGGGCACGCCCTTCGCGCGGACCAGCCGGGCGAGATGTGACTGAAGCCCCGAGCCTTCGCAGACCAGGGCTTCCACCGGGTTCAGTCCGAGCAGTTGCTCATTGCGCATAAACCCCGCGCGTTGCCCGAACTTGCTGCTGAGGGTGAAAGCGACGAGCGGTGTTGCGGTCCGGGCCGCCCATGCAGCGGCAATGGCATCGCACCCCTTGGACTGCGCGGTCGTCGCCAGCACCATCGCCGGGATGCGCACCTTGATCTGGTCGAGCCGCTCGGTCAGCAGGGCGTGATCTTCCCATTGCTGCCCGCCCGAGAAGATCACCACGGGCCCCTGCGGGGCGTGGGCGTCGATCCGGCGCTGACGCCGCGCGGCGAGGAAATCGGTCGCCGCCACCACCGCGGCGGTGCGCTTGCTCGACACCAGCGACCCCCGGGGTGCCGCCCATGGGCGTCCGGTTTCGGCGGCGAAGGTCTGGGCGGCATAGTCGCGCATGCAGGCCACCGCGTCGCGCGCCTCGTCGAGAGAATGGCAGAAGGTCTGCGCCTCCTCCAGCTCGGCGGTCAGGATCTCGCTGCCGTCGGCGTCGCGGACGAGATCCTTGACCTTCAGCGCGGCCTTGTCGGCTTCGGCATCGAGCTGGTCCGCGACCTTGTGGAAGCTGTGGACGATGCCCCAAGCAATGCGGTCGGCGATCCCTTCGAGGCGGGTGTCGCGGAACAGATCGAAGAAGGTGCGGACCGCCATTTCCGTAGCGAGCTCCGCCGCGTGGGGGAGCGGCATGTCGGCGTCGGTCGGCTCGTCGGCATAGCCCATCCGGAAGCCGCCCGTGGTTTCGGTGAAGGCGTTTTCGAAGGCGGGCGACACGGTTTCCGCGGCGATGAGGTCAGCGATTTCTTGGTCGGTGCGAGTGGTTTGTGTATGCTTCGTCATGAGAACCTCCTTGAAAAAGAGGTCTCCTTCCCTGCACGGGCTCTGAGCGACGGGGTCAAGGATCGGGCGCAGCCCGACCGCGCAGCGGCGATGGGGGTCACGATTTTCTTTGGCGGCCACCGGCACCCGATGGGCTACGCCGCGCCCGCCGCGCCGAAGAAAATGGTGGGGCCCCGTCGTCCTTGAGGCCGGCGCTGCCCCCGTGCCACACTAAAAAGAGTTGAGAGAGAAGAAGAGGCTTGCGAAGCGGGGGCTCGATGCCCCCGATTCGCAAATGGTTGCATCAAACGCGATTATTTGCGGAAGGTCTCCGCCAGACCGGGAGGTGCGCCGCAACGGTGCTGGTCAGCCCTTCGAAGGGGAAGCGAGAGAGGATGAAGATAGTTGGACGCGTGTGAGCAGACCGAACGGGTGGACAGCGCATCGCGGATGATCCTCGCCACGCCGCGGCAGTTGTTCCGTACCTATTTTGACGCCGAGAAGATGAAGAGTTGGCGGGTGCCCGATGGCGCGACGGGCACCTATTCGGTGCTTGAACCGCAGCCCGGTGGGCGTTTCTGCCTAAATCTCCTCTATTCCGATCGGGCGGAGATCGACGGGCCTGAAGCCGCAATCGAAATCATCACCGGCACATTCACCGAGTTCCTACCCGACGAGCGTGTGGTCGAAGCGATTCGCTACACGAACGCCGACGCGGCTTATTCCGGCATGATGACGTTGACCCTCACGATCGAGCCAGCGAAAGTCGGCTCCAAAGTCTCGCTCCACGCGACCGGCATGCCCCCGGCGCTGGAGGTCACCGCCCATCGCGCGACACTTGCCGCAGCGCTACGGCGGCTGGCGCTGCTGACCGAATGAACGAGGAAGGCGGCCGCCTCGCAAGAAAGGCGACCGCTCATTTTCTTAACGTCGTTCGAAGGCTTCTCCGGTCGGCGGCATATAGGCCTCGAACGGATTGCCGTCATGCAAATGTCCGAACGGCGTCATGACATAGCTCGAACCCTCGCGCCCCACCGCGCAGATGACATAACGGGGCTCGCCCGACGCCGCATCGGTACATTCCATCAGGGCGAGGTCGCCTTTTTCCGCCGCACGGCGGAGCGTCGCGAAGTTCCGCCGATAAGCCTCAGGAATCGCCATCGCCGTCACGCCGTCAGGCGGAGGCCGGGGCCCCGCTGTGCCGCCGGGCGCGAAACGTCATCCGGCTTCTTGAAGGCATGAATCGGCACCCCGGCCTTGCGGAGGAGCTGGTAAAGATTGGCCTGAAGCCCCGACCCCTCGCAGAGCAAAGCCTCGACTGGCTTCAGCTCGGCGAGCTTGCGGTTGCGGTTGAAGGCGGTTTTCCGCCCCGAGCCATAAAGGCCATAGGCAACGAGTGGCACGCTGTTCTCGGGACGCGCCGCCCATGCGGCGGCGATCGCGTCGGCGCCCTTGCGCTGGCCGGTCGTCACTAGCGTCATATGCGGCACGCGGGCCTTGATCTGGTCGAGCCGCGCCCACAGCGGTTCCCAGTCGGCCCAGACGGCGGGACCCGAGAAGACGACGATCGGGCCTTGCGGGAGGGTCCGTTCGCGCGCGGCGAGCGCCCGCTCGCGCAGAAAATCTTGCGCCGCGATCTGGCTCGCCATCGAGACGGACGACGCCCGGGTTCCCTTCGCCGGCGACCATGGCCAGCCGGTGAGCGCGCGATACATTTCGGCGGCATAATCGCGCATGCATTCGATGGCGTCGCGCTGTTCCGCGAGCGAGCGGCAGAGGAGCTGCTTCTCCTCCAGGCTCGTCGCATAGACTTCGCTGAGGTCCGGCGTGCGCGCGAGATCACCGAGTTCCTGCGCAATTGAATCTTCGCGGCGCGCAAGCTTTCCGGCCGTGAAATGGAATGAATTGACGAAGCCCCATGCGATGTCCGGAGCGAACGCTTCGAGGCGCGTGTCGGTGAAGAGGTCGAAGATCGCGGCGATCACGCCGCCGCATTCGGCCTGCGCGGCGAAAGGCTCGGGCATGTCGAGATCGCTCGGCTCGTCCCCGGCGGAGACGATCGAGAGCGGGATTGGGTCGCCGAAGGCGGCCTGAAATTCAGGCGTGGCGATGGCCTCGGCGTATAGCTGTTTCAGGTCGGCGAAGCGGTCGACGGACGCGGGGTTGGCGTTGGTCATGATGGGCCTCCAGTCAGCAAAAATGAAAATCGGCCGGAGCGGCTGCGCCGCCCGGCCGCACGAGGATCAGTGGAGCGTTGCGCCCGCAGGCTTCCGCGGCGCCGGGCTGGCAGCGATGCCGTCCAGCGGGCGCAGCCCGTTGACGACCTCCCATGCGAGGACGGGCGCGAGCGGTTCGAGCGCGGTTCCGGCGACGATGTCGAAGACAGCGGCGATGACGGCGCCGCATTCGATGAGACGAATCTGGGCCATGACGGCCTCCCAAGCTGGATGAGAAAAATGGGCCGGGAACCGAAGCCCCCGGCCCGTCAAGCCTGACCGTCAGAACGGGACCTCATCATCGACGTCGGCGCCGGCGCCCGCGCCATTATCCATCAGCGCGCCGTCGGTGCCTGCGGTGCTCTCGCCGAACCCGCCGCCCTGCTCACCGTCGCCATAGTCGCGGCGCGACGAGCGGATCGCGGGACCGAAGTCGTCGCGGCGCTGCGGGCGCCGCCACGCGACGCGGTAGCCATCCTGCTCGGACCCGAAGAGCGCGATCGGGAGCGGTTCCGGGAGGCTCGGGTCGTCGATCGAGCCCTGAAGGAAGACTTCGCCGGTGGTATTTTTGGCGACGGCTTCCCAGAGAGCGCCGAGTTGGACCCAGCGATTGCCGACGTTGAGCGCGACGATCTCATAGGCCGGGGCCCGCTCGTGATCGCTCTCGACCGGACGAAGGCCGAGACGCGGCAGATCGATGGTGCGGGTCGCGATCGACCCCATCAGACGGCCGTTCCGATTGCTGAATTCACCAATATTCATGGGACTTTCCTTTGACGTTCATCGCTCCGGCCAATCCCGAAGCGACACCCGCCAAGGTCCCCCTCTCCTCTCTGTCCCGCCGCCGCCGTCCGGCGCCGCGGCCTGCGGTCGCACCCGCCCTCGCGCCCTCACGCACCCGCTCGCTTCAGGCGCGCGGATGCGCTATGCAGGTCGCATGGATGCCGAGACGATGAGGACGGTTGCGCGGCTCGCGCGGTCGCGCGCGGATCGCGGCAGTTCCGCGGCGCATGGTGACGGGCTCCAGCGGCTCGGGGCCGCGCGGGCGCTGCGCCAGCTCGCGATCGATCTCGAAGTCTCGGCCGATGCGTGCGAGGTCAGTCCCCCGCCATCCCGTCGGCGCGGCCGACCGGCCTAGCTCCACCCGGCCCCCGCGCATTTCCCTTTCGGCAGCCAATCGTTACCCTTCAGGGCCGAGATCCGGCGCAGCCGGAGCTCGGTCGGAGCGGCGCGCAGCGCCGCGGAGATAGAGCGGCGGTGCCCGCGGCAGCGGACAGCCGCCCCGCAGCGACATCCAACCATCTGCGGATCAAGCACAACAGTCCGGTGCCAGGCTATTCCAGGGGACAGAGTCTCGAACGCGCCGCAGGCGCGCTGCCAATGCGGCGCGCCTGCGATCGGTCGGACGGCAGTCTCAAGATAAGAGAGGCGGCGGCCGCTAACGCCGCCGGTAGTGTCATTCCGCGATGCGAGGGGTCAGAGCGAGCGGTAGCTCGCGGTCCGGTGACGGCGCGGTCGCGGTGTTGCGCGTGAAGGTCGCCGGACCGCCCACAGAGCGGCGGCCAACGTCAAGACCAATTTCATTGAGGCGTGCCCAAAGCGCGGACGATCTAAGGGCGGGACCTTCCGGAGGATAAGACCGGGCTATTTTGCCTTGGCGCGGCCACGCGGGGCCTTGCCGCCGCCGCCCCGACCCTTGGTTCCGAGGCCAATGGCCTTGGCGAGAGTGCGGCGGGTCTCGGCATAATTGGGCGCGACCATCGGATAGTCCTTGGGAAGGTCCCACTTCGCGCGATACTCGTCGGGGGTCATGTTATAGGCCGTCATCAGGTGGCGGCGGAGCATCTTGAGCTTCTTGCCGTCTTCAAGGCACACGATGTAATCGGGCTTCACGGAGGCGCGGATCGAGACGGCGGGCTCCTGTTTGACTTCGGGGGGCTCGGTCACGCCAAGACCGGCGAGGGCTTCATGGACGGACCGAATGACGAGGGGAATGTCGGATATCGCGACGCTGTTGTTGCTGACATGAGCAGCCACGATATCGGCGGTCAGCGTTACGAGCGTTTCGGAATCGTCCATGCGTTCACCCTTCGAATGCCAAGCTATCTAACTTTACCAATAGCAGGCATTCCACCGGGAACAAAGGGCAAGTAATCGGCAGTCCGACACCGAACTATCTCATCCAGACACTTACAGGGACCTACCAAGGGAACGTCGGTAGCAAGTCCTCGGTCGGTCCGTCGCTGTCGAGCAGCACATAATCACAGCCGTTGTCGCGGCCGAGCGCCAGGATCGCGGGCAGTTCCTTGGGGAGACAGCGCTGCGCTTCGGGCGGTAGCGTCATCGTATGGAGGAACCAGCCATATTGCGTTGGCGCGACGCACAGCGGCCGCCTGTGCGGCGGATAGTCTGCCCAAGCGGTGAGCAGCTGCCCGGTCGCGCAGCGAATATGGGCGGTGCTGAGCACAAGATATTGTCCGGTTTCCATGGCGTATTCCTTGAAGGGAGGCTCTGGTCGAGGGCAATTCAACGAACCGATTCCTGCTGTTCGATCCGCGAATTCGGATCCGCGGTGCTCGATGGTCACGCCGCGAGCCGCGTGACACCGGCGTTGAACCGGTCGATCCATTCGCGGAGCGGCGGTCGCTCTTCGATCGGGATCTGCGCCGCGACTGCCTGGAATTCGACGAGGGCGACGGGTGCGCCGTTCACGATCGCGGCAATCTCGCGGGGCGGCAACAGGCCGCGGTCCCGGATGAACTCGGTCATCGTACCGGGCCGCGCACGGGTGGACCGCCGCCACAGGCCTTCGACATTGATCAGGCGGGGGGCCGCGCGCGCTTCCATCAGGACGATCAGGCGCAGACACCAAGCGGGCAAGGTCTGAACCTCGTGCGGCTTCATCGCGGCGCAGAAGAAGCAGCTCGACTTGACGGGAACGGGAAGGCCTTCGGCCTTGATGCGAGCCGCGCATCGATGCCGGTCCCAACCCCAGTCGCGTAAGGGGTAACAATAGTCATAGCGCGGGTCGACATGCCCCTCGCGGTGCGCATACCGGCGGCTGTCCGCCGGCGATGCATCGTAGCCAATGAGCTTGATCACCTTGCCGCCGCGTGCCCACGCCTGCTTCGCGGGATCCCAGCTCTCGACCCATTTATCCTGTGGCTGGATCTTCCATTTCTGACTGCAACTGTGACGCCCGAAGCTGATCGAGGGCAGGGTCGCGTTGGTGAGGCAGTTTTCGAGCAGGGAGAAATAGGGCGGCCAATGCTTGAAGCGCTTCGGGGCATAGCGGACGATCTCGTGCGCTATGCCGCGGGCATCCATCCAGCGCTGAAATATCGGGAGATAGTCATAGGTTTCCGGACGCTCGCTGCCGGTGTCGGCCGTCAGCACGAGGTCCAGGGGTCGGCCGCGCGCGATCCATTCGATGATCATCGCCGTGCTATCGAGTCCCATGCCCCATGCGGCGATGACCGGCGGACGTGGCAGCGCAGGATCGTCCGGAAGACCCGGGTGTGGCCGGACATCAGACGAGAGGCGGGCGAGCGCGGTAGCCATATCAACGGCACCGGCAGCCGAGCGATCGCCGAAAGAAGCGGTGCGAATGTTGCGGGCGTGAAGATGTCATCGGCGAATACCCTTCCAACGATCCTCGCCGATGCTTCTCCCTTCCCTCCTCCGTATTGGCCGGTCAGGCGACGAGGGTCGTCAACCTTTCGCCATTGCCGGGCGGTCGCGATGAGACCCTGAAAGGCCGCAGCGTCTCTCCAGTGTTCACGATGAACTGGGCGCGACCGCTGGCGGCGCACCGCCTGACGGCAACGGCATAGCAACGCTCGAAGGAGGCGAGTTCCGCGCGCCGCGGCGACAATCGGATCGATGGTTCAGCGTTCGCCATGACAAAGTCCAGTCGAAGTGGATGAGGAGAGGCCCGCCTTCAGGTGCCGACGCGTTTGATCGTGAGCCGGAAGGCATCACCGTCTTCGAACACGACATGAATATGCGCGGCATCGATCCTGGAGCTGGTCGCGATGCTTGCGATATAAGCCTGCGTGCCAAATGCCTCGGAGACGATGTGCGGCGGGCGCTCGTCCGGACCGCCCCCGGCGTTCTCGCATTTGTCGATATGCGTCTCGATCAGTTCGGAAAGGAACGCGGCCATCGTCGAAAGGCGCGTCCTCGCGGAGCCCGCGTCGCCACTCTCGGGAGGGCCGAGGTCGCGCAAGATGGGCGCAAGAGCATCGTTGATCAGGTTCAGGAGATGCGATCTCCCCTCGGCATCCATTCCGGCGAGTAGCGAGGATGGGATCAAATTGTTGACCGCATGGGTCGCGTTGTCGACGAGATCGTCGAATTCGTCTTCCGCCATGGGAGTGACTCCTCGGGAATTGGGCCGGTCAGGTGACCACGGATCGCCCGCTCGGTTCAAGATTCCGGCATCGTCATGCCACAGTGGTTTCAGGGTCGGCGTCATTGGCCGCCAACGCGACCCGCACATTGCCGTGATAGGCCTCGAGCGTGAGCCGCCGCCCGATCGGGATCATCCATTGAACTTCTTCGGCGAAAACGGCGCGGATGTTCTCGGCGAGCGCTTCATCGGCTCCAAGAAGCAGTTCATTTGCAAATTTGCGGGCATCGCGTTCAAAATCGCGGTGCTGGGTGTGCCAACTATCGCTGCTACAATCCTCGTCGTAGGCAAAGCAGCAATCCTCGATCATCTGCGCAAGCGCCGCCGGCGCGATAGTGGCTCCTTCGCGAACGAAGACATGGGTTTCATCAAGACCGCTTCCGCCATTCGCACAGACCAGCATGTCGACGGGAAAGTTCAACGTCGCGATCGGCTCGTCGGACGCGGCGCAGCGGACGACTGGAACTTCGAGCGTGATCATAGGAACGCGGCCAGACAATGTGTCCGAGCAAATCACATCGCCGTCGGCGTAGTGAATCTGACGCCCGTCAATCTCGGTCGCAAAGGACAGGCCCGTGACGCGGGGAAGGTCATCATACCATTTGTAGCCCGCGAACGCGTCCTCGGCGCGGACGGCACGAAAGCCGAGCCTCTCTTCGGTCAGCAGCGATGCCGCGCATTGCTCGATATCGGCGTCATGATCGGGAATCAGGATCATCGGGACGGCCTCGATGCGGGCGCCCTCGGCGCCGCCACGATCGTCCGCCGTGCGTGGGCACCATTCGGAGAGCCAGGCACTGGCTTCGGGAAGTTCGATGCCGAGATCGGCTGCGCGCTGCCAGTTCTGGAATGAAAGTCGGTGGCTGCTCTCGGTTGCAATGGTTCGATAAATGGTGGCCTGAACGGCTACCCGCAGCGAAGCGAGCGCGGCATTATCGACCATTTCCTTGCGCGCAGGGAGCACGAGCTGCAACGATGGCGCGTCGACGATGTCGATCCGGGCCGTCCAGGGATACGAACCATCGACCTCTTTGACCGACGGCAAGCGGCAGGCGACCTTGACCCCGTGAAAGTTGATCCGCGGTTCAGTCGCGAGATCATAATTCGCGCGGAAGATGCCGATCCGGCAACCGTTCCATTCCTCGACCCGATGGGCCCCTTCGAGGAAATCCTCACGCGGCAGCAGTGCGCCGTGGAAGTGGACAGGCAGGGGGAAATGCTTGGCAGCGGCCTCGATCTGGCCCCGAAGATTGCAGAGCCATTCCTTGGGCATGGCGATGATGATCTCTGTGCCCGCCCGGATGCGACAGTTTTCGACAGCCAGGGGCTGCGCTCCTTCCCAGCCGTCCGCGGGGATGGTCATTGTCCAGCCCTCGTCTGCGACCCGCGAGAAGGACCGCACGGTCACGGTCCTGCCGGCCAGGCTGAACACACCCATGCCGGCCGGGTCCTCGCGCTGCGCGATCTCGTCGCTCCAGCCAGAGCGCCCAAGCGTGACGAAGGAAGCAGGGTCGTCGATACCGCGGCCATCGTCGGCGATGTGAAGGCTCGAGCTGCCCTCGTGGTCGCCCAGATGAACGTCGATCCGTCCGGCGCCCGCGCGGCGGGCATTCTGGAACAGCTCGTTGAGAACGTCGGTGATCGTCCCATTGAACAGGCGCGATACCTTCGTGATGAGTTCATCGCCGACCGATGGCCGAATCTCGCGGGGAAGCGTCATGACAGGATCTCCGGTTGCCGGGCAACATCATTGCTGCCGCACCGCCCCGCTCCCCCTTTCCTCCTAGCCCAGGGGAAGCGGGCGCATGGGCCCGTCATCAGGGGCCCCGCTTATCGGCTTCGGCGAATGGCTCGCTCAGCCTCGGTTTCGACATAGACCTGTTGTGAGCGACCGCGGCGGCGCTTGCGGATGCGGCCATCGACATGGGCCTCGGCCCAGCGCCGCGCCTCGGCGGCGCGCATGCCCATCGCGCATTCGTCGGCTTGCTCGAAGATCGTGTAGGCAAGCGCATATTGCTCGCGCTCGGGAAGAGCGAGCAGGGCCGAAGCGACCGGCAGAAGCCCCTCGTAGAATTCGAGAACATGGCGGCCGCCGCCATGGTGCATCAATATGGCGAGGCGGCCCTTCTTGCCGATGCCGGTCGGCCTTGCGATCATCACATTGTGCGAGGCATAGGTGACGCCGGCGCTGCAGCCGTCGGGTTCCGTCGGATAGTAGACGCGATCATCGCGCGCCGGCAGTGGGTGGGCGATGATATCGTAGCCGTCGAACGTTTCGACCTTTCGTATGTGATTATGTCCGATAACGCTCATTTCAGACCCTTTCTTTTTGGGTGGCTTCAGGACGAGGTTGCAGGTTTCGTGGACTCGGCCGACCGACATCAGGCGGCGCGTAAATTGTCGCCCTGACGCAGACCGAGGTCGAAGGCCGTGAGAATGTCGAGGTTGGCCTCAAGGCGATCGAACGCGGCCGTGAGGTCCGCGATTTGGATCCAGACGCACGCATCGCCTGGGTCATGGTCGAGCTCGAATACGATCGGCACCGAGTCCGCTGTCATCTCGGGGAAGATCGAGCGGATGATCAGCAATTCGATCCTGCGGCTGAGCGCCCCGATGCGCGGCGCGAGGGCCGCACGTTCGACGGGGCTCATCATCAAATAGCGCTCGGGCGCTACGATGGGCGCCATGCGAACACATGCGATCCGCCCCGCAATCTTGGGCGCAGCGGACGCACCGCCGATCATGCGTCGTTCTGCCGCGACGCCGTCGGCGGGGACCAGGACGCGGTAGATATAATGGGGCGGCGTCCCCGCGAGGCGGGAACGGGAGACAATGATTTCCATCGATTTGCTCCTCAGGCAACGAGCCGCAGGGGCGGCGATCCGGGGTTGGGGAGATGGAGGTCGCGGCGGATGCGCGCCGCCAGGCGATCGGGCTCGAGCAGTTCGCCAATGGCGGCCCAATGATTGCGGTCGCCGCAATAGTCTCGTCGACCTGCGACACGGCGAAACATCACCTCGCGGCCGGACCCGATGCCGAGGCCGAGCTGGACATAGATGCCTTCGCCATGAAGGACGATCTCGCCGCTGACCGCGATGCCGCCCTTGTTCGAGCGCAGGTCGTAGCTTCCGTCGGCGAGGCAAAGCGCGTCGGCGAGGCGCTTCAGCGCCTTCCGGCCATCGCTATGGAAGAGCTTCTTGGCCTGCTCGTCATAGCTGACGCCCTTTTGCGCGAGCACCGCGAGGGCGGATTTGCCTCGCATGTCGGCAATCCGGTCCATGCAGGCGCGGCGAAGCAGACTGTCACCCTCGCCCAAGTCTCTCGCGATGGCGCCGAGATGGCGTGCCAGCAAAATCACGGCGGGATCGAGATCGTCGGACTTGCCCGCGTTCCGGCAATCCGTGATCGCGGCGGTCAGCGCGTGGAGACAGGCGGGAAGCGTCGACAGCCCCGAGGGATCGAGCGCTTGCTGAAATCGGAACGCGATATCGTAAGCCATGGGATAGGCTCCTGCCTTCGGGCGCCCCATCGCGCCCGCCCCTGCCCATCCCCCTCTCCTCCGGCTTCAGTCGGCCAGTTGCGGTTCGCAATTATCGATTAGCTCGGCACAGCAATCCTCGATCTGGACGCCCAGCGGGCTCGGGCCGGGATCGAAGATCATCTTGAGGCATGCGCAGATATCGGGCTGGCCCTGTGTCCCGCACATCAGTTCAAAATCGGACTGATCGGCGGTTCCGCTCGTCTGCGCATAGGCGGCAAAGGCCGATTGCCGCATGATTTGCTCGTCCCACACATCGACATAGAGCGTCACGCTCGCGCTGGTGATGCCGGTCACGTCCTCAATCCCGGGCGGACCGATCGCAGCGTTTCGTCCATCATCTCGCGGGTCGAGGTGCCGAGAATCTCCGTGCCGGTGATGACGAAATATCCGCCGCCATGCTGGCCCGGCCTGAACTTGTCGCAGGTAGACGCCCACTCGAAACCGAAGGGAAGCGCGCTTTTGCAGACCTTTTGGATCAGCGATGCGAGCGCCTCAACATCGGCTTCATGTCCGCGAATGAACGCGACGCGGCCCGTATCGTCGCGATTGTCGTCGATCGTGATGTCCGCATCGAATGAGGGAATATCAGGATAGGGCCAGAGTTCGAGGAAGGATGCGAACGGATCTTCTTCGTGATCTTGCTTGGGGAAGAATTTGCTGAAGGCATCGCTGCAGGCGGCGTAGAGCGACGCGAGCGCCGCCATCTCCCCGCTCGGTGTTCCCTCGAAATCGCCGGACAGTTTCTCGGCGACAAGAAAGCATTCCTCGAGCAGCGATGCTTCTTCGGGCGTGACGGGCACATTGAAGGCCGTCTCGACATAGTTGTTGGCCATGTTCGGATTCCTTGGCGTTCGTGCTGGTCGCTCATTTCTGCGATAGGTGGATGTCCAGGGCCTGGCGGAGCAGGTCGTCGCGCGCGCCATTGACGATGATCGCATCGGGATTGGTCGCCAGGACCGCACTGATGATCGTGTCGGCCGGGCGCTTACGCAGCGGGTACTGGAAGATCTGACCACGCTCGATCGTAACGACAAAGGTGCGCATCAGCCGCTTCAATCGGCGGCGTTCGAGTTCGCGGGCAAGGAGATCGCCGACTTCGACCTCGAGGTCATGATCGTAGGTGAACTTGCCGAAGGACTGCTGCGGCCGGTTCGCGACCAGCCATTGGTTGACTTCCATCTCGGTCCAGCGGCCGACCTTATGGAAGAAGTCAGCGCCGCCCGTCCCTTGGTTGCGGGCATGGAAGGCCAGTTCGCCATCGATATAGACGTCGGCCGTGTAGGCGCTGGTTTCCTGCGACAGCGCAGCATTATAGGTGATGCGGCGAAGTTCGATTTTCATGGGTAGTATACCTCCTGAGTTGGACGATCACCCGAGCCCCTCTCCCTCTTCTCCATGCAGCGACCACGATGGCTGCGCTGTCGGTCGCTGTTTGTCGGGAATTTCAGGCCGTGCTGGAGTATCGAGCCTGGGCTCAATTCTATGTGCGGAGAGTCGCTGTTCGATCGTACAGGTCGAGGAGAATTCCCAACCCCGCGGCTTCCGTATAGGTGAGATCGCGATGGCCATCCGCATCGAGGCCGCTTGCCAGCTCGATGACAGGGTGAACCGAGATAATTTGCCCTGAGGGAAGCCGAAACTGGTTCTCGATGCCGGGTGAGGGAGTGGTGCCGTCAGGCACGTCCATCCGACCTTGAATCTGGAAAATGATGTGCATGAGCTTTCTCCGTGAACGAGTAGATTTGGGCAGTCGTCGCCGCCGATCACTGAAAGGACCGCCTAGGCAGCGAGGTCGAGGAGCGGGAGCGCTGTGACGTCGCCTCCGGTCGCCGCCCGGTCTAGGATGGGATAAGGCAGGCTCGGCACCTTGCGCGCGGCGATCCGGACCGCCCTCGTCAAGGGAAAGAGATAGGCGTGGCAGCCAGGATGGCGGCGCCGTGTCAAAAAGCCGGTGTGTTCTAGGCTGGCGAGCCATTCGCCACGGTCCTCACCGAGGCGCGGCGCGCGGGCACCGGCTCGGATCAAATCCTCCATCGCATATCTCTGACCGCATTCGGCATTGCGGATCTTGGATATTGCCCGCGACGATATGGGGCGCCCATCGGGAAGGATGAGGTCAACGCGCGGGCTTGATCGGCCGGTGTAGCGACTTCCCATCACCGCGTAGAGGCCGCCGACATGGCCAGGAAGGAACACGTGTCCGTCTGCATCGACGCGCCTGACCGGGTCGGCATAGGATATGACCGACAGAATCTCGGGTTTCTGGCGGCGGAGCAGCCGGAACGCCCGTGCCGCCAGGAACGATTCCGAATTGGCGCCCTGACTGTCGAGTATGACGAGACGTCCAAGGTCGCACGCCGCGCGCGGATCGCCGAGGCCCGCCGTTTTCGGAGCGCTTGCATTATTGACCGGGTGCGAGAAGACGCAAACGCCCACGAGTTCCGATCGTCCGCCGCGGCCATTGGCGAAGAGGCCGACCGAGAGCCGTGCGACCGGCATCGCCCCCGCATAATGATGTTCCCTGACGAACGGCGCGGCCTCACGCCGGGTATCGATTATATCGACGGACAGGGTTCCGGGGTCGATCTCCCAGTGCCCGGCACCCAGCGGCACCGGCGCTCGCGCCACCGCTGGGTCCGGTCGGTGATCATTCGGGATCGCCCGCGCCGTCGTCGGTGGATTTGACTGCGGCCGTCCGAGAAAGGTCGGGAATGCGCGGGTCGTTGTAGATGCTGTCGAGCGACAGCGAGAGCGCGCGGTGCTGGGCGCCTTCGGGCGTCGAAGCGTCGATCGTGAAGACCTCGGTCGCGAAGCGGTCATCGCCGCTATAGAAATCGACGTCGACGACATAGGTGACGATATCTGCCGGAGCGGTCGGCGACAGTGACTTGTCGAGCAGGTCGATGACGGTGGATCGCAGACCGTCGATATCAGGATCGAAATCTTCCCACGTCACATGGTCGGGGCATTCATCGACGAGATAGTTGGACATGAGATCCTGCATCGTCTCAAGCAGCGTGTGGCGTGCGTCGGCCATGGTTTTCCTCCTTCGGAAAATTGGCCGCCGGACGATCGCGTCCGGCGGCGCAGAATGTCAGTGGACGGCTTCGAGGAGCTTGCGGGCCTTGCTCTCGATATCGAGCCTGCTGTCCTGGTGGGTCTTGGTACGGGCGAAGGCGGTGATGCCCTGCACGAAGTCGTAGATGCTCTCGGGCGGGCGGCCTTCCTCGCCCAGCACCGTCGCGACAATCTTGGCGGACTCGGCCTTCGAGAAGCCCCGCTTGCGCAGAAAGTCCTCGCGATCTTCGTCCTTCCGGGCGACGATGCGTTCACGCGCGGTTTTGACGCCACTGACGAAGCGCATCGGCGAGGAGTCCGCGAAACGCTCGAGCGCCGGCGCGGCTTCGTGCGCGAAGCGGTTGGCAGCGAATTTCGAGTGCCGGATCTTGACCTCCTCGAAATTCTCCACGCCCCAGAGGTTCCGGTTCATGCAGACGGCGCGGAGATAGAAGGTCGCCATGCCGAGCGTCTTCGCGCCGACCTCAGAGTTCCAGGTGTAGAAGCCGCGGAAGTAGAGATCGGGCTCGCCGTTCGGAAGCTTGCCCGCCTCGATCGGGTGCGTGTCATCGACCAGAAAAAGAAAGACATCGCGGTCCGAGGCATAAAGCGTGGTCGTGTCGCGGCTGACATCGACATAGGGATTATAGTACATGTTCGACCAGTCGAGCACGCCCGGAACCTTCCACCGCGTCTGCCCGACGCCGTCGCCGGCGATCTTCATCACCGCGGCGACGAGTTCGTGATCGAATATCCGGCCATAGTCAGGACCGGTGGCAGCGCGTAATTCGTTCCGACCATCGTGGGTCTGGTAGAGTTTGACCTGCTCGGCCCGGTGCGCGACGAGCCCGTGCTGGAGGTTGATCCCCGCGAGCGCCGCAGGCAGTTCGCGCAGATAGGATGCGGGCGCACTGACAAGGCTGCAAAGCTGTCCGAACGACCAGTTGGTCGGGGCAACGGGCCGTTCTTCACCGGGAACGATGAGCGAGAGGCGTTCGGGGCTGTCGCTGCGCGCCTCGACGCGAATCTCCTTGCTATCCACGACGCGCGCCGTGGAGCGGTCGGCGCGGGTACGAACGGCCGCGTAAAGCTCGGTCAGCGAAAGATAGCGCTCATCGTCGGGCCGCGAGAACCATTCAGAAGATACGCGCCCGATATTTCGGCCGCGGGAAATATCGACACGATAGGCGCCGGAAACGGGATGATCGGTCGTGGGTGCAAGCGTGGCCATGGTGGCTCTCCTTGATTGGCTGGGTTACGCAGAAGGCCGATCAGCCTTCGGACGCACTCCGCCCTCACCCCCTTTCCACCTCTGAAGCAGGGAAGCCGACGATCAGTCCAGACGGTCGAGATCGATCCGAATTCAGGATAGAGCGTCATTCGATGCCGGGGCGGTAAAGTGGCCGTTCCCGCTGCCACCGCCAAACGGTCAAGCTGGTCAATCGCTCACGGGGCTGCTTTTGAAGCAATTCTGACCGGTTGCGGTCGTGCAGCTTTTATCTAGCCAGCATCGAGAAGCAGACTTTCCGGGACTGAGCGTTAACTACCCAAGCTACCCGCAAACCGTTCGGCCAGCCGCTCGCGTTTGAAAACATCGGCGACCCAATCGACGAACGCGCGCGTCTTGCCGGGAAGCAGCGTGCGCGACGCATAATAGACCGAGATCGCACCCGCGTCGGCGTACCAGCGTGGGACCAGCCGCACCAGCTTACCACTCTCGAGTTCCGGCAGCACATCGGGCATCGCGAGAAGCGCGACACCGAGCCCGAGCCGCGCGACTTCGCGCATCGCGGCGGGATCGTTGACGACGATATCCTCACGCAATGTCGCCGCGCTCTCGTTCCCGACCGCATCGCGCATCATCCAGTGGCGGATGCGCCCCGACTGGAGCGAGCGCATGACGATGCCTTCAAACTCGACCAGTCCGGCAGGATCGCCCGGCGCGACGCGGCCCGCCATATAGGCGGGCGATGCGACCGCGACGATATGCGCGGGCGCCAGGGCCCGCGCCACGACTCCCGGCGACAGGTCGAAGCCGCCCCCGATCGCCGCATCATAACCCTCGGCAACAATGTCGACCGGCCGATTCTCGAAATGCCATTCGGGCCGGATGCGGGGATAACGCGCGAGGAAGGCGGGCAGCATCGGCAGCAGGTGCATAACGCCAAAGGTCGGCGCCATACTGACCTTCAGCACCCCCGCCGGTTCCCCGCTGTCCGAAGCAATCCCCGCGATCGCCGCCTGGATGTCGTCGAGGCTTCCCGCAATCGCGAGGCGAAAGGCTTCCCCCGCCTCGGTCAGCGTCAACCTGCGCGTCGACCGGTGGAAGAGCCGCACCCCCAGATTGCGTTCGAGCATCGTGACGTTGCGGCTCACCGCCGCCGGGGTCAGCGCCAGCCGGCGCGCCGCTTCGGAAAAGCTGCCCAGCTCGGCGCTGCGCACAAAGGATATAAGATTGGCGAGCGTTTCCATTTTCAATCAATGATTGAATATATAGCAAATCATTACCGACTAATCGAGCCATAAACATTGCGCCATCTTGGTCTCACCCCACAACAAGGAGTGCAGACCATGACCAAAGCTAGCCAGAACCTCACGGGCAAAACCGCCCTTGTCACCGGCGGCTCGCGCTCGATCGGCGCCGCCATCGCGCGCCGCCTCGCCGCCGACGGCGCGGCGGTCGCCATCACCTACAGCGCGTCGCCCGACAGCGCGGCGAGCGTTGTCGCCGAGATCGAAGCCGCGGGCGGGAAGGCCATCGCCATTGCCGCCGATGCGGGCGACCCCGACGCCGTTCGCGCCGCGGTCATCCAGACCGTCGAAGCCTTCGGCGGCATCGATATCCTCGTCAACAATGCCGGCGTCGCGGTCAACGCGCCGATCGAAGAGTTCCGGTTCGAGGATTATGAGCGCATGCTCGCGGTCAACGTCACCGGCGTCTTCGTCGCGACACAGGAAGCCGCGCGGCGCATGAAAGTGGGCGGCCGCATCATCCACATCGGTTCGTCGATGACGCGCTACGCCGCCTTTCCAACCGCGTCGGTCTATACGCTGACCAAGGGCGCGATCACCGGCTTCAACCGCAGCCTCGCGCGCGATCTCGGGCCCAAGGGGATCACGGTCAACACCGTCCACCCCGGCCCGACCGACACCGACATGAACCCCGCCGACGGCCCCGTCGCCGCGATCGTCGGTCCCGGCATGGCAATCGGCCGCTATGGCCAGCCGGCTGAAATCGCCAGCATCGTCGCCTTCCTGGCCAGCGACGAAGCCGCCTTCGTCACCGGCGCCGACATCGTCGCCGACGGCGGCTTGACCGCCTGACCCGACCAGAAAGGACTATCGTCATGCCCAGCATCGGCATCATCGGCGCCGGCAACATCGGCCGCGCCATCGCCACCGCGCTCGCGAACAAGGATATCCCGGCGACGCTCGCCAACCGCCGTGGCCCCGAGAGCCTCGCCGAGGTCGTCGCGGCCATCGGTCCGGCGATCACCGCCGGAACGCGCGAGGAAGCCGCCGCGAAGGATATCGTCTTCGTCGCGGTGAACTGGTCGAAGCTTCCGGCCGCGCTCGCCGACCTGCCCGACTTTGGCGGCCGCATCGTCGTCGACACCAACAACCCGATCGAAGCGCCGCTATTCAAGCCTTTCGACCTTGGAGGGCGTGCGTCATCAGAAGTGTTCGCCGACATGGTGCCGGGCGCCCGGGTGGTGAAGGCATTCAACCACCTTCAGCCGCATCTCGTCTCGCGCGATCCGGCCAGTGAAGGTGGCCATCGCGTGCTCTTCTACTCAGGCGACGATGCCCCGGCCAAGGCCAAGGTCGGCGCGCTGATCGACCGGCTCGGCTTTGCCGGGATCGATCTCGGCTCGCTCGCGACCGGCGGACGCCTCGTCCAGTTCCCGGGCGGACCGCTCCCTGCTCTGAATTTGGTCAAATTCGACTGATCAAACCGATCGGCGGCGGATTGAAGTGCAATCCGCCGCCACTGGCCGGTGCACCGAAGACTTTCTGACGCCTGGCGGCGTCCGAAACTCTCAACGTTTGCGGTCAGGCCGCTTTCGGTCACGAATCTTTGAAAGCGGACGCGGAGAAATGCTGAGCGCAGTGCGGCCACCCCAATGCACCTTACTTGCAGCCGTTTGGCGCGCGCGACCCGAGGTAGGCCCCGATGCAGGCGCATTCGCCTCCCCGCCATTCCGCACAGCCGGTGAAAGGAAGAAAACCCAACGCATCCTTAGTCACAATTTGCACCCACGCGGATTGCTTGGTGCATTTGTTCCTTATTTGTTCTATTGCGACATTTGAATCGGAGACCGAATTCGAGGACGACGCGTGCTCACCATTCCCAGGTTCCTGATTTCTGGATATCCAGATTTCTTGCAATCCACATTTGTGGATTGCAAGAAAGGCCGATTTCTGTATTTCTCCACCAGATGCGCACGGCCCACGGCGGTCCGCAGTGGGGAGGTTCGCCTGATGGTCGACAAGCAGATCGTAGACGATGGTGCCACGGATGGCGAAAACAAATCGCTCAATTTCAAGGTGAGCGCCGACTTCAAGAAGGACTTCAAAGGGTTCGCTGTCGCGCAAGGCATGACGATGACAGACCTTCTCAAGGAAGGCTTCGCGCTAACGAAGAAAAAGCGGCAGAAGTGATGCTGACGGCGCCGTCGCGGCTGACCGGACTCCGGCGATGACAGTGCACGCGCCCGATGCGGCGTTCGCTGGCGCCGAATGGCTGTTTTCGATCGGCCGCGGGGACGTCCCGGCCGTCGAAGGATTGGTTCCGGTTGCCTCGTTCGATCGCGAAGGGCAGAATCCGGATGTCGTAGCCATGATCGAGCGTGCGGCCAGTTATGGGGCACGCGCGGTCTTCTTCGAGGCGCAGCGACAAGGACGGACCCCGGTCGCGCAGGCGTTCGTCTTCGACACCAAGGATCATCCCGACGACACAAGATTTGCCGAACTCCACAAGCGACTATGGAGCTGGGGCGGCGTGCCGCTGGTCTATCGCGCAGGACCGGGCGTCATCCAGTTGTTTCGCTGCGCACACCAGCCGGATTTCGTCGGTACGGACGATCGTCCGATATGCAATCCGATCCGCACGCTGGAATTGGGCGCGGCGATCGCGGAGCAAGATGTCTGGTGGGACGCGCAGCGAATCCGCAATGGCGCGATCTGGGATGACCCCGACGCATGCCTGCTCATGCTGTCCGCGACCAAGTCGGCTCACCGCAAACTGGTCGCCGGGGTCCGCGCGCTCGCCATACAGCTTTCGGACAGCGAATTGCTTGACCCGGCGCTGCGCCGCCGGCTGCTCATCCTGTCACTGCTGATCGCATATCTCGAAGAGCGACTGGTCTTGCTCCCCCATGATTTCGCGAGCGCCCTGCCCGGTGCCTCTCGCTTCTTCGAGGTCCTTGCCGACGGTCCGGCGCTGATCAGGCTGCTCGAAGCGCTTGAGGCAAGATTCAACGGCCATGTCTTCCGACTTCGCGACAGCGAACGCGCCGCCTTGGCCAAAACTTCCGATCTCGCCCGCTATGCGCGATTGGTGCAGGGCTATGAAGATGAAACCGGCCAGCTCAGCTTCTGGCGCCTTTATTCGTTCCGAGACCTGCCGGTCGAGCTGATCAGCAACATCTACCAGCTCTTCGTGAAAGACGAGGCCAGCTCCATCTACACGCCGCCGGCGCTTGTTCGACTGATGCTCGAGGAGGTTCTCGATTGGGATCGGATCGACGCGCTGATGGAAAGCGACGGAGTCATCCTCGATCCGGCATGCGGTTCGGGCGTTTTCCTCGTCGAGGCGTACAAGCGGCTCGTGCTCCATTGGCGTTCGCGCAACGGATGGGTGCATCCCGGCGTGGAAACTCTTCGCGGGCTGCTCCAGCGCATTCATGGCGTCGATCTCGAGGAAGGTGCGGTCGAGCTCGCAGCATTCAGCCTCTGCCTCAGCCTATGCGACGCCTTGAAGCCCGAGGATATTCGCGCCAGCGTGAAGCTCTTCCCACGCCTTGCCGGCGAGACGCTCCATTGGAGCTGCTTTTTCGACGCAAAGAAAAATGGCCTTATCGCGCAGAAGGTCGCGATCATTGTCGGCAACCCGCCCTTCGCCTCGTCGCTGACGACCAAGGGTGCTCGCGATTGCGCCGCGTCGTATACGAAGGAGTACGGCCCCCTCGCCGACAAGCAGCTCGCCTACCTGTTCCTCCACGAAGCCATGGCGATGGCGACTAAAGGCGGCATTCTCGCAATGATCGAGCCGTCGGGGTTCCTGTACAACCAGAATGCCCATTCGGTCCGCCAAGCGTTCTTCAAAACCTGGCGTGTCCGCGAGCTATTGGACTTTGTATCCGTCCGGGGACTGTTCAAAAAGGGAAACGCCGATCCGAAGATTGTCGTCGTAATCGCAGAGGCGGAAGATCCCGAAGTCGACGGCCGCCTCCTGCACGCAGCTTTCCGGCGCAACGGCCGGGCGACCGCAGAGCAGGGATTCGACATTGATTATTACGATCTTCACTGGATCAGCAACATCGATGCTCAACAGTCGCGGGACATCTGGCGGGCCAATCTGCTGGGGGGCAGCCGGGCGCACGATCTGATCAAGCGGCTGCGCACCTATCCTACGCTGCGACAATTCGCCGAACAGCGGCAATGGGATTTCGGCGAAGGCTATATTGCGGGACAGAAGGGTATCTCGCGCCCCGCCAACCATCTCATCGGCAAACCGCTCCTTCCCACCAGCGCGCTATCCAGCGCCGGTCTCGACACGAGCAATCTTGCCGTCGTGCCCAAGCAACCAATCAAGGATACGAAGACGGAGCGCCGATTTACGCCGCCGCTCCTGCTCATCAAAGAGCATGAAGATCTGCACCACGGGATGTGGACGGGTCACTATCTAACCTATAAACACGAGATCGTCGGCCTTGCGGCACCACGCGGTCAGCTCCCTCAACTCGCGGCGATTGGCGAATGGCTTGAACGGGAGTCGGTAGCCCTGCGAGCCTATATCGCGGGCATCAGCCCCCGCCTGTTTACGCAGCGTGCGACGGCGATCCTAAACGCAGACGTGCTTGCCCTACCCTATCCCGAAAGCGGGAATCTGGATCTCAGCGATAACGAAAGGATCATTGCTGAAGACATCGTCGAGCATCAGCGCGATTTCATTCGGCTTGGTACGGGTTCCGCCGTCATGCAGGCAGCCCCGCCAGCGGCCCTTGAAGCCTTCGACAAGGTGTTCACGCGGCAGTTGAATGCGATCTATTCGCGCACGCCGCTGCGCCCGCTTCCCGCACAAAAATGGTCCGGCGCTATTTGCCGGGCCTTTGCCTTCGGTGATGGCCAAGTCGATTGGACGGGTGCCGATGAACTACGCATCAAACTCGACAGCTTGTTGCGCGAGCGGCGGGGCTCGAGCCTGACGATCACGCGGATTACGCGACTGTACGACAAGGAATTCGTTTTTCTGCTCAAACCCGACCGGCACCGTTTCTGGACCCGATCGGTCGCGCTCCGCGATGCCGACGATGTTCTCGCCGATCTGCGAGGCCAGGGTTTCTGATATGCTGGCCGACGACGGTGAAAGCGTTGGTCATGCGGGTTCGCTTGACGCCGGCGTGCATCTTCCCGGCGAATGGTTCTCATCCCTGATCCGCTTCCTACGCGATGCCCTTCCGGGATGGCGCGACGATCCTGCGCGCGAAACGGCGACAGGGGAGACGAAGTTGACCGCGCAACTCTGCGCGCGCCTCGCCAGCCTGACACGGCACGCTCCGGGATGGGATTTTCTTCAGTTCCGGCGCGAGGAGCCCGACGAAACCAACGGCAATCGCGCAATCGATCTCGCCGTCGCGCCCTGCGGCGATGTCATATGGATCGAAGGGCGGGCGTACACCGAGTATCAGACCCTACTGCCCGTGGAATGCAAGCGCCTCCCCACGCCTCCTGGCTCTGACCGCGACGAGCGCGAATATCTGATCAGCCGTTTCAGCAGCGCGGGCGGAATCCAGCGTTTCAAGGCGGGCCACCATGGGGCTGCACACAATCGCGCGGCGATGATCGGGTACTTGCAGGCCGAAGATTGTGTCTTCTGGCGAACGCAGCTCGACAGTTGGATCGACGGCATTGTGGCGGAGCCGGTGGAAGGATGGTCCGAAAGCGACAAGATCACATTGCACGACCATGACGCCGGAGCGCGTCTTGCCGCTCTGCAGTCCAACCATGTCCGGAAGCCTGGCCTAGCGCCAATCCTCATCGATCACCTTTGGATCGAAATGTAGGTCACGCGTACCTGCCTGACCAATGCGCCGAAGGGAGGGAGCGAGGCCGATGCAGCGGACCGTGGAGATAGCCGATTTCGAGCTACCGCGCGGCGGCATTGCTATTTCCCAGCTGATGACGATGGACCGGGCGAAGAATGATCGACCGGACGCAGGAGCGCTTCGGCATCTGGCCGCATCGGCTTGTAGCGGACGCAGCCTATGGTTCCGCCGCGAACCTGGCGTGGCTGGTGGAAGAGAAAGGCATCGAGCCGCATATCCCCGTGTTCGAAAAATCCGGTCGCAATGACAGCAGCTTCGAGCGCGTCGACTTCATCTATGATTATGACGACGACAGCTATATCTGCCCGGGTGGCAACCACTTGCGGCGGTCTAATCGCAACTTCAGTACACCGCGCACCGGGATCGATAAGGACGGCTCCATCCGCTACCGCGCGCGTCAGCACGACTGCGAAGGCTGTGCTCTGAAGCCGCAATGCACGCCCAATGCGCCAGCCCGCAAGATCACGCGTTCAATCCACGAAGGCGCGCGCGACATGGCCCGCGATATCGCGACAACCGACGCCTATCTTGTGTCGAGCAGAGAGCGGAAGAAGGTCGAAATGCTGTTCGCCCACCTCAAGCGCATCCTGAAACTGGACCGCTTGCGTCTGCGCGGCCCCAATGGTGCCCGTGACGAGTTCCACCTCGCCGCCGCGGCCCAAAACCTCCGGAAAATGGCAAAGATCTTCCCGATCCAGCACCTCGCCACCGCCTGATCAAGGTGGGGAGGCCGTTCGCCTCCCGTCCGCTTCCACCCTCCGCAGTCCGCCGGGCGACTTCTTCAACAGAATAGGGCGCTAAGCCGACAATCATTCGTCGCCTCTGAGGTCGATTCGGACGGGCGGATCGACATCTTCTCCTCGGCCAGGATAGTCGTCGAAGACCGTGACACTGTTGTCGGAACAATTATCGCGCTGGGCGGTCAGCTTCGATGGTCGCCGCATTTTTTTGCGCTGTCTGGATCGAAGTCGATTGCCCGGCGAGCGCGATACGCCGGCGTGGTGAGGTTCCGGGAACAGGAATGAATTTGAAATGCTGGGTATCCGCCTCGAACGTCCGCGCTCGGCGGTTCATTTCCTGCGCGGTTTCTCGCAAAAGTGAAAAATCCACTGCAAAATATGTAGCTCAACGCGCAACCGGGATCGACGGTGGATCTAGAATTCTATGAGTTCGAATCCACGCGGTTTGAGGATCTTGCGGACCCAGCCCTTGTCGATCTGCAGATTCTCACCGGTCAGGTCGATTGCGGGATCCGCTCGCTCGAACAATGCGATGCAAAGTTCGTCCGTGTCGAAGCGCGACCTATACTGGATGCCATCGAACGCCGTCTCGGTATAAACGATCGCGGAAATCCGTTGCGTAATGTCGTAACCACCAGGATTGGTGACCGGATCGAAATCGGCCGCTACGCCGGCAGCGGTGGTCTGAAACCAGGCGAGACCGGGGCCATGCAGCTTGGCAAGGCGTAGTGTTCGTCTGGTCTTGAACGTAGCCGCGCGCTTCTGCTCGACACGGTCCCATAACAGGTCCCGGTCAGCGGGCTTCCGCAGCAGGCTTTCCGCGAACGGGCCAACCAGTGTTTTCCCAAGATAAAGAACGCCGAATTGTCCGTCGGGATCGTCCCAGCGCCAGGACGCGTCCTTGCGGCCATACCAGCGCGCGTCGACGGATTTGCCATGAACACGGTGCAGCGTCCGTCCGGCAGCGATCGTCGCCACCGGCATCATCGATTTTGCCGCCATTGTCAGTCGTCGAGTGTTTGGGCGACACGCACGACACGATCGACATCGTCTTGATTGCCCCTTAGGAGGTCGATCGGCCGCGCGTCGCCCAGACCGTCGTCGCCGCTCACCAGATACTGGAGGACCGCCCAGCCGCTCGCCCCGGGTGCAGCACCGAGAACGCGGGGAATCGCCGGGAGGATGGCATTGCCATCGAACTGGAATGCCGGAAACAGCTTGGCACCATTGTCATCGATCATGAGGAGGCGACGGTCCCGGGCGGCCTTGTAGACGGCCTGCACTGTCTTGTGTCCGAGCAGATTGCGAACTGCTTCGGCATCGAAAGCTCCACCTGCGGCTTCGATCAGTCGCCGTTTGAAGGCGATGGCCCGGGTAATCTCTTCCGCCTGTTCCGGATCGCCGGCTTCGACCGACGGAATGCCGCGCGCGATATTCAGGACAAGCGCGGGGACGTCGATGCTGCCAATCGCCGCCGTCTTGGCGGCAGCTGGCATCATCTTGATGATCCGGTCGGCGCTTGCCAGGATGCGGTCACGCAGGATGCGATCTACATCGATAGCGGCCATACTGGCTGTGCGAGACATGTCGGCGCTCCTAGTTTAGTGAGTTTCATATAGGGCATATTGGGAACGCTTTCAACCATCCACAGACGCCGAAACGATGAACCTTCAAACATGGACGTCGACGGACGTCGTGCCATCACGCTGGCTCCGTGGCCTTGGCGGCTGCCGCTTCAACTCGCTGGGAGTAGCAGTAAACACCGTCCAGTCGCCGTAGTAGACCCCGTCATGCTCGACATAATCGTTGAAGATGGTGAGGCGCCAATCGCACAGCGGGCCGACGACGTTCGACAATCCTCGCGCCCGCCAATCGGACATCACCGCCGGGAAGTAGCGGTCCATCACTTCAGGTGTGGCAGCAAATTTGACGTCACACATATAGGTGGTGTGGACATAAGCGAGCGGCCCGATGACGGGTCCATCACTGCCCCAGTCTTCGAGGTTCTCATCGGGATCTTTGCGACCATGATAGAGGTGGAGATAGAGTTGCGGAACATCCGGGGCGACGGCTTCGGCTCTTGGCATCGTATCACCGGTCTCATTCGCTTCGCGGGCGGCAATCCAGTCCAGATAGCCGAGACGCGTGTCATCGTTTGAGATCTCGTATTTCCAGTCGGCTAACGGATGACCGGCGCGGCGGCTCCACGGTCCCTGCTCTTCCGGCGCGGAAGCGATCGAAATCGGAGGCGGAACGAATGCGGCAATTTCGAACCAGGCGTCGGCCGCGGCTATGGATCCGAGCCCATTCAACTCGGTCCGGCTCATGAGAACATGGTCCGACCCGTTGGTGTCGAAATATAGCGGATCGCCCTCGCCGGTATAGACGGCACGCTGAGCGCTGAACGCGCCGACACACGGATCCGAATTGCGAACAAAAGGAATGCCGTGGTGGGTGCAGAAATCCTCGACCTGATCGAATTGCCCGCCAACCAGGCCATGGGCGCAGATTTCGAGGGCTTGGCCATCGACAATGTGGGACGCATCGACGGTCGCTCCAACCCAGTCGAGCATTCCATGGTCGCACGCTATGGCGTCGATCAGCGGCTCGATCAGATCGCTCCTGATCGCCCCGCCGATCCGAATGATCGCGGATGCACGGTCTGTCATGGGAACCTCCATCGTCTCGATGGCCCTGCGGACAATTCCGCCGCCACACCGAGCCCCCCCCCACTCCCCCCTTTTCGCCTGTAAATTGGCCCAGCACGCAAACTATGGCGGTGACTGGGGGCCGCATTCGGCAGCGCCGATGAGGCTGCGAAGCTTCGACCATGCGAGTGCTTCGCCGGCGCACCGCCCTTGCCGGACGCCTATTTCGTACAGGCGATAGGTCAGGCTGACGATTTCAGGTGTGGCGTTCGAGGGGACGAGGATCAGGAAATCGCTTTCGTCGTCCAGGAGCTCGAAGACCGTGCCGTCGGTCGGCAAGGTCGTGACTGCAATGCTGGCCGAGCTCCCGAGCGCGGTGAGAGCCGTGTTGAAGCGGTCGACAAAGTCCTGATCGACCAGTGGATAGAAGTCGGACATCATGGCCCCCTTCGTGGATTCGGGATTCACTGCGGCCGCTCGGCGATGATCGCGGCGAGGACCTCGTCGGCCTTCTCGACAGGCAGGAAGAGCCGCGTCTTGTACTGGATCACCTCGCTGAACAGACCGCGCGCCTTCAGCCATTCGCGGTCCTGTGGCTGGAAATCCCGGACCTCGAAGCGCCGGCTACTGTTCACCATCGTGGAAACGAGGCGCGCGCCATGGAGGCCCGGGATCAGTGCGCCATCGCCGCCACGCGCCGCCTCGATCAGTTCATCGGGCGTGAGTTTGATCGAGGACTCAAGACCGAAGGCGGACTCCAGTTTCTCGAGCGCGGTGGGCATCACGATGCGTCCGAGGATGGACGTTCCCGCCGCGTCATCGATCCGCCAGACGCGGACATCGTCTTGCGGCAGCTTGTTCCAGACGGGCAAAAGGAGGCCGGTCGCGACGCTGATCGTGTCAATATCGACCTTATCGAGCGCTTCGGACACCTCTGCTTCCCAGAAGCTTTTGAAGCTATCGTGATCGACCTCTTTCCAGAAGGTGTGCCAAAGTTCGGCGAGTTGGATACGATTGGAACCCGTCGGCCGGACAAGCTCCAGCATCTTGACGGGGCGCCCCTCGTCGTCGGTGATCGACCAGGATGGAACGCAAACGGCGACGCGCCCCGAACGGCTGTTCCGCAGATATCGCACGTCGTCGGAGCTTCCCCAGATCTTGTCGAGGCGCGTCCATCCGGTGACGTGCGGCTTCAGATGAAGCTCGAGGCGGAGCAAACGCGTTTCGGCGCCGGATACCGGGTCTTTCCTGAGCACGCGCTCCGAGATCTGAACGATACGCTCGGCCCGGATCGCTTCGACGCCGAGGTCGAGCGTTCCGGCTTCGCGCGCTGCGTCGACGCGGGCCTGTATGAGCCCCATATATTCCTCGAAAACCGCGTTCTGGGTCGCGATCCTGAGCGCGAGGATGCGGTTGAGCCAGCGCTGGATCGGCGGCAGCTTGTCGAGCAAGGTGCCATGCTCATCGACAAGCTTCAGGCCTGTGATGATCTGGAATTTCTCGAGGCTGACGCTCGCGAGCTTGCCGGCGTGGAGGAGGTGATACCACTGGGTCAGGGCCTCGCGGGCATAGCTGCTTTCGAGATTATCGGCGGGATCGAACAGGTTCTGGCCGCCTGTCTGGCGTTGGCCGCGCGTGAGCGCGCCCAGCGTGTCGAGACGGCGCGCGATCGTGCTGATAAAGCGGCGTTCACCCTTGCAGTTGGTCGTGACCGGGCGGAACACCGGCGGCATGGATTGGTAGGTGCGGTGGGTGCGACCGAGGCCCTGGATCGCGATGTCGGCGCGCCATCCGGGTTCGAGCAGGAAGTGGATGCGCCGCTTGCGCGCGGTCGGGCAGTCCAGGTCAGCGTGGTAGGACCGCCCCGTGCCACCCGCCTCGGAAAAGACGAGGATGGGCTTTCGCCCCGACATGAAGTTGTCGGTCTCGGCGATGTTGGAACTGGACGTGCGACGCTCGACCTTCTGCCGGCCCTGCCCATCAACGACAATCCGCCGCGTGCGCCCCGTGACCTCGGAAACCATGTCGGTGCCGAAATGTACGATGAGAAAGTCGAGCGCAGCCGGAACAGGCGGCATCGAGCAGAGCCGCTCGATCAAATCGTCGCGCGCGGCGACCGCTTCCTGGCACAGGACACCGTTGCCGTCGTCATCGAGCATTGGCTCGGAGCGCATTGACCCATCGGTCGCGCGAAAGGCGCGCATTTGCCGGGTTGGGAAGGCGGTCTTCAGATAATCGACCATGGTGTCGAGTGGGGAGACATCGATCGAGAGGTTCGCCCGTTCTTCGGGTGACAGGTCAGCCAGGCGGCGGTCGAGTATTGCCTCGGCGGTACTGGTGAGCTGAACGACGGCGACATGGCCCGCGGCGAGTTCATCCTCGATCGCGCGAACGAGCGTCGGCATCTTCATCGCGATCAGGACCTGCGAGAAGAACCGCTGCTTCGCGCTTTCGAACCGGCTCAGCGCCGATCCCTTGGCCTGGGCGTTCATCGTCTGCCCCGAAATGCGGTCGACGATGTTCGACGCCTTCAGAACCTCGTCGAGGTTCTGGTGAATGATCGCCCATGCATCGGCATAGGCGTCGTAGATGTCGATCTGGTCCGGCGTGAGCTGATGCTCGAGCGGGTCATATTCGACGCCGGCGAAACTGAGCGCCCGGGCGGTGTAGAGACCCATGGACTTGAGATCGCGGGCGACGATTTCCATCGCGGCGATGCCGCCGTCGGTCATCGCGGCGAGAAAGCCGTCGCGATTGGCAAACGCCGTACCGGGACCCCAGAGCCCGAGCCGCGACGCGTAACTCAAATTTTCGGGCTTGGTGGCGCCGGTCGCCGATTCATAGACAACGCGGGCGCGCGGCAGCGCATTTTGCAGGCGGACCCCGGCGAGGCCCTGCTCGGATCCCTTGGCTTGCCGGTACTCGTCCTTGGTCCCGGCGGCGTTGCCCATCGAATGGGATTCATCGAAGAGGATCACGCCTTCGAACCCGGCGCCCGTCCACTCGAGAATCTGCTGCAGGCGCGAGCATTGGTCGTGGCGCTGGGACCGGAGCGTCGCATAGGTGAGGAAGAGGATGCCACTCGCCATGCCGATCGGCTGACCAAGCGGAAAGGCGTCGAGCGGCTGGACGTCGATTGGAAGCCCGCCGAGCGCGCTCCAGTCGCGCCGGGCATCTTCGAGGAGCGTCGCGCCCTTCGAGATCCACATGGCGCGCTGATTGCCGCAGTTCCATTGGTCCCGGATAATTGCGGCGCCTTCACGGCCCTTGCCGACGCCCGTCCCGTCCCCGATGAAGAAGCCCATGCGATAGGGGCGGCCTTCGGGGTCCTCGATCAGCAAGTCGCCTGCCGTGTTGGTGACGAACCGGCCCGAGAGGTCGCGCGAGAAGGCATCGCCTGCGTAAATGATCGCTTCGAGCTGGGCGTCTGACAGCGCCTCGCTTGCCCGCTTCTGGAAAAGCGGGCGATATTGGGGGATCGGGGGCAGAACCGACGCCATGGCGAGCGATTCCACGAGATCGTCGGGGTGGGGCTTCGCGCCTGGAATATCGATGCGGGCGAGCCGCCAAGGCGCATAGATACCGACCGGATCGCCGACAGGGAGCGGCGCGTCGCGGACCGAATAGGCGAGCGGCTGCGCTAGATCATCGGTCGCGGCGATCCGCGAGGGTGCGATGATCCTGGGGCCAGCGAGGCCGGAGAAGAGTGAGGACGACGAAGGCCTCAGCGCGGGACGCATCGGGATTACCGCCGGGGACGCCGGGGGCGGTTCGTCGGATGGGTCAAGCCGCGCCGGAGCCGCGAGCACGATGGGCAGCGCCGCCGCGATGGTGTCGACCGTGTGGCGCTCGGTTTGGCCGATCCAGCCCTTGTCGAAGACGATCAGGCGGACGGCGACGCTGGTGCCATGCTTCGCATAGGGACGGCCGAGAATCGTGATCTCGACGCGCGGGCGGGCAATTTCGGCGACGGAGACATAGCCGCTCGCGCCGCTCGCATCGTGCGCGAAGGTCGGCGACATGATCGCGACGCAGCGTCCGCCCTCGGCAAGACGCAGCAGCGCGGAGCGAAGATGGCGCGCTCCGGCATGGCGATCTTGGCCGCGCCCCTCGCTGCGGCTGAAGGGCGGGTTGATCAGGACAATTGTCGGCCGAACATCCGTCGGCAGCCGGTCGTTGATGAACTCGGCGTCATGGGTCGTGACTGGGCGGCCCGTCACGAGGGAAAGCAGCGCCGCCCGGCAGGGATCGCGCTCGTTGAGCGAAGCGCTCGCGCCCGCGGCGATCGCGCGCGCCGCAAGCATGCCGGTACCTGCCGACGGTTCGAGCACATGATCGCCAGCAGTGACCGCCGCCGCTCGGGCCGCGAGCCAGGACAGCGCCGCCGGCGTGCTGAACTGCTGCATATCGACCTGGTGCTCGCTGCGATAGGTCTGGGTCGGCAGCGCCTTCTCGAACGCGAGGATATCCGCGAATTCGTCTTCGGGCCCCCAGTCCGGGTTCGGGTCATCATCGGGCACGAGCGTGTCCGATGCCTGCGCGGCTTCGAGCGCGTCATAGGCATCGCGCATCGACCAGCGCCCGTCGGCATCGGAGCCGCGGAACGCTTCCACCATCAGGCGCTTGAGCAGCGAGCGGGTCACGGATTGCGGATCGGCGAGCCGGTCGCGCAGTGCGCGGGCGACGCCATAAAGGCGTTCGGCTTTTTCCCGGGCCTCGGTGCCCGGGGTTTCAGCGAGCTTCAGAAGCGGAAGGGTCATGGCAATTCTCCTGAAGAGGTTCGGGAGCAACACGCCCCCGCTGCCATCGCCCCTCCCCCTCTCCTCCCGACTGGAATGGGGGCATAAGAAAAGGGGCCGCGGCGCAGGACCGCGACCCCATAAAATCGAAGAGCGAGATTAGGCCGCGTCGGAGAGCGGCTCGTCCTCGTGGGTATCATCGGCGGGATCGCCCGCCGCCTCGGGTTCGACGGTGCCGCTCGTTTCGTCTTCGCCATCATCGTTCACCGGCTCGGCGACCGGATGCTCGAAGCGCATGGCGTCAGGCAGCCAGGCAAGCGCCTTTTCCTTGACGTCCGCCTCGACGATGATGTTCCCGGCGAAGAGCTGTTCAGCCGAAGAGGCGAGCAGGTTCTTCTTCGACGCCCCGTAGCGCTGGCTGAGCTCGCTGCCGCCGATCTCCTGAAAGAGGTCGATGATGGAGCTCTTGGTGAGCCGCTTGAAATAATTCTTCGCGGTCGGGCGCCACCAGGCGGCGACATCGATCTTGAGCTTGCAACCGAGATGATCGACGAAACCGCTGGCGGAATCTTTCATGGGCACCGCATGGATCGTCCGGGCGATCGCCCAAGCGAGCCAAGCCGCACGCGCTTCTTCGCCGAGCGCGCAGAAGGCATCGTAGCGCCCGGCGACGCCGATGTTCGGCTGGACCCAGCTTCGATCGAGCCCCTCTTCGAGCTTGGCCCATTCGTCAGCCGCGAGCGATCCGCTTTCGAAGCCAATGACACGCGACGGCGCGGCATCGGCGCGAAGGTCGCTGGCGAGATCGGAAGCGTAGCGCCGTAAAGCCGCATCGACCATCACGAAGGTTCCGAGATCGAGCGCAAAGCGGGGATCGCTTGCGACATGGACACGAAGCAGTTCCGCCTTCATCGTTGCGAGCTCGTCGATGAGTCGTTGGCTCATTGCCGGTTTCGCCGAGACAGAGCCGTCGGTCTCGGCGTCGCTATCATCGTCGCCATCGATGTCTTCGTCGGCCTCGGTCGGCACCATGTAGGCCTGATGGTGCACACGCGGCTGGCCATCTTCGCCGATGACGAGGAAGGCAAGTGCCGCGGCCTTTTGGTCGTCGGTCAAGACCGCCGGTCGATTCTGGATGCCGCTCAGTTCGGATTCAAGTTCGCGATACCGCTGTTCCTCGTCCTCGGTGATGCCGTCATCACTCTCGTCGGCAGATTCGGCGATCATGTTCATCTCAGCTTCGATTTCGGCGCAGCGCGCTACCTCCTCTGCGGTCGGTTCAGGAATCTCGCCGCGGACCGGGCGGAGGCCGTCATAATCCGCGAACGAGATGCGCGTCATCGGGACCGCGCGAATTTCCGCGAAGCCCTCGCGCGCCCGGATCGCTTCGGCTTCCGCAGCCAGCTTCTCATCAGCGAGGCGGTCGAGGACGTCGCCATCGATCCAGTTCTCGGATGCACTGTCGGAAAAGAGGTCAGAGTCGATCCGCCCGCCCGCCTCGACATAGGCATCGCGGCCGACGAGCAGCGCTTTCGGGTCGCCGCCCCGGTAGCTGCCGGCGGCGAGCTCACGCCGGATGGTGTACGGGTCGTTGCGGTAATAGCTGTCGCGATATTGCTCGAAGACGCGGGATTGGCGAGCCGTATCCGAGGTGCTGCCATAGGCCTTTGCAATTTCGAGGGTGATTTCGCCCTTGCGCAGCGCATCGAAGATCGTCTCGTGGAGATCGGCGAGACGGACGCGGCCGAGCACGAAGCGCTCGGTTTTGCCGAAGCGCGCCGCGACCTGGGCCGCAGTCTTGTCCTCCTTCTCGATCATGTTCTTGAACGCCATGCACTCGTCCGCGGCGGTCATCGGGAGCTTGTTATTCTCGGCGTAGCTGAACTCGATGGCACGCTTCGCGTCCGGCATCACCATGACCGGAATCTTGAAGTCGTCCGGGAGCCGCCCCTTTTCGATCAGGACGTGCACGCGCTCGAGGCGCCGACCGCCGCCGAAGATGCTGTAGTGGTCCTTCTTGCGCTTGACTGCCGTACCAATCAAATTCTGGAGCACGAAGCCGGCCTCGCCGATCATCGCCTCCAGTTCTGCGTCGGCATCGGGATCGCTTTCGGTCCTGACGTTGAGCGGCGAAGGGACGCAGTTGCGCGCAGGCGCGTATACGATGGGAAATGACATAATCAGTCTCCTGGCGGCGGAAGCCCGACCATTCAGGCCGCTCGGCGCCGCCAGTCCCCCACTCCCTTCCCTCCTTGCCTGAGGACATCGTTCCAGTCGTTTCGGCCGTTCCATGGCCAGATCGTATCGATGCGTCGTCCGGGCACCGCGTGCGCCTTCACGGCGAGCGGCACGGCGAGGCGGCCGGCACGGTCGTTGTCGGGCAACAGGATGAGACGCGACACCGATTCTGGAATAGTAATTTGTGGGATGCGCTCATTGCCGAGTGCGGCCCAGACCGGGATGCCGAGGAGGATCATCGCCGAGATCGCTGTCTCGACGCCCTCGGCAATTCCGAGTGTATAAGCGGCCGGCGCGAGTCGAACCGCACCTGTGCGGGGGTGACCGAGCAATCTGCGAGGGTGCCGGAGGTCGCGCGCGCGTCGGCCCCTGCCATCAAGGAAGGTCCGTTGGACGGCCAACAATCCCGAGTCATCGGTTACCGCGGCGAGCATCGCCGGTCGAAACACGGCCAGTCGGCCCTTGCCGAGAGGCGTTCGGGGAGCGAACCGCAGGCAGTTAGGTGCAATATCGATCGACCTGTTCCGCAAATAGGTCTCCGCGATTGTCCAGTTTATTGGCCGACCAATGCCCCACAGGTCACGGGCACGCTGCTGTAGCCATTCTTTAGGGAGGGAGGATGGCGCCCCCCTGCCGTCACGTGCGTCGAGGGCGTTCAGACCGTCGCGGCGAAGCGCCCGGAGCACATCGGAAATATCGCAGCCGGCAAAGCATTTGAACAAAAGTCGTGTTTCGCCAATCCTGACCGACAGGCTCGGGGTTTTATCCTCATGAGCAGGGCAGCGGCACATGCCAGAATCGCCAGACCAAGTCCCGCCGAAGCGGCGCACAAGAACGGCCCCGGCGACTTCGAGTTCTGGCTTGCGAGACGTTGAAAACCCTGCAGGCATGGCGAGCCTCTTCATCAGGACGGATACGCAATAACCCCCTCTTTTCCTCCTCGCTCCGCTTGGCTGCGGCATTAGTCTGTGGCCCCGCGGCGCGGGAATGCCGCCGACCGGTAGCTACGTGCCCTCCTCCTTGTGAAAATCGTGCCGCCGACCATGCTTGAGCGGGCGAAAGCTGCGTTGGAACCGCGCGCAAAAATGTCTCGTTGCGAGGACATGAAAGATGCGGGATTCCGATGACACTCCGGTTGAGATCGTATTTATCGAGCCCCTTACGGTACGGATTTCCACTGCCGTCAAGCTCACCGGAATCAGTCGATCCAGGATTTACGAACTCATCGAGTCCGGCGACCTTGAAACCGTCAAGGTCGGCCGATCTACGCTGATCCCATATAAAAGTCTGAAAGCCCTAACCAGCGCATAATCGGTTGCGCCACCGCTCGAAAAGAGGGTCCCAAATTTTCGTTCCCACCGTGTAGCTCGCGTCGGAGCAGCTATTGATCGCTTGGTCCATGCGGAGTCACATGCTGGCTATCTAGCTATGATCGTGCAAAGAGCAACAATGGCCCGATATCATGGCTATCGGCTACTTTAAGTGCGGCAACATAAGCTGCTCTCGTTTCGCTGGCATTGACCAGGCCAACGCTTCCCCATGTAAACGGTGTACATCCGAGTTGGACCGCCAGCATGTCGCCGACCATACGCGAAAAACGGCCATTGCCGTTCGGGAAAGGATGGATGGCAACGAGCCGGTGGCTGAATCGGACGGCAATTTCATCGGGTGGGTAGGTTCCATGCTCGACCCAATATCGCGTGTCGTCGATCAGTTGACGAAGGTCCATGGGGATTCTGTAAGCATCGACGCCAATGTTGCGCGGCGTGGTGCGATACTGCCCGGCCCAACGCCACACGTCTCCGAACATGCGTTTGTGAAGCTGGTTCATGAAATCCTGATCGAGAATATCCCGCTTCCGGCTCATCACCCATCGTAAAGCTTGCCTGATATTGATCTGTTCGGCTTCATTCAGCTCATGCCGCATGGTGATATAGGACGGGATGAGTTGTTCGCGCTCCTCGGCGGTCAGCGGCGTGTTGGCGTCGTCGTCATCGTTAAACAGCTTATCTGTCATTCATCATCCCACAGGCCGCGCAAGGAGCCGGATAGAATGAGTTCGATCATGCGCCGCTGTTCTTCGTCGAGATCGGCTTTGAGCAGGGCCTGATTTTCCAGCCGCATGGTATGGTCCAGCCGCGCAATATCCTTGCTCGCTTTCTGCTTCGCGCGGTCGCGCAGGATATCATCAAGCGGCTTCGTCGGTACGAAGGCATAAACGAAAGTGCAGTTCATTGCCTCAGCCGCCTGACGCAGCGTCTTAATCGTGGTGGATCCGCTGACTTCGGCCTTCTCAATCACGGGAATGCGCGAAATCGATGTTCCCATACGAGCGGCAAGCTGGCGGACCGTCATGCCCAGAGCTTCGCGTATTGCCTTTATCCAGCCTCTTGGGGGCACGGCAAAAGACGTTTCGCGCAAGGGCGCGAAACGTCTTTCGAGTTGCTTGCGGGCAAGGGCGGCCTGATCTTCGTTCATATATATATGTCCTGATGAGCCGAAGATGTATATATAAATATGAACATATCAAGATATTTTGATCGTAAATTTATGATCGTTACCTCATAAAATATACATAAATATATGAACGTACTACCGCAAAACCTGAGCGCGCTAGGCAGTCATTCGGCCGCCCCTCTGAAAAGATGGCCGCACAATCTGTGCGCCATCGCGGAGCTGGTCGAGATAGTCCGACCAGTGCTGCATCATGCGCACACGCTCATCCCAATATTCGCCGCGCGTGTAGATTCGCCGCGTCGCGTTTGCATCCAGATGCGCGAGCTGCCTCTCGATCGCATCGGGATGCCACATGCCCATCTGGTTGAGAAGAGTCGCGGCTGTCGAACGGAAGCCATGCGCCGTCATCTCCTCGCGGCTATAGCCGAGACGCCGAAGGGCCGCGCTCACCGTATTCTCGGACATGCACCGCCGGGAAGTTCGAAATGAGGGGAACAGAAATTGCCCATGGCCCGTGAGGCCGTGCAGCGCTTCAAGCATTTCGAGAACCTGCCTGGACAGCGGGACACAATGCTGACGGCGCATTTTCATCTTGTCGGCCGGGATCGTCCACACCGCGTCCTCGACATCGATCTCCGTCCATTCCGCCTGTCGCAGTTCGCCCGGCCTCACGAAGACATGCGGCGTCAGTCGCAGCGCAATTGCCGTGATTTCGTGACCAGCATATCCTTCGATAGCGCGCAGGAGCGCCCCTGTTTCCTTGCGGGTCGTGATCGCGGCGTGGTGCTTTACCTTCGGAGCCGTGAGCGCGCCGCGCAAGTCAGCCGCAAGATCACGGTCCGCCCTTGCGGTGGCGATCGCGTATCGGAAGACCCTGCTGATCACGCTGCGCATCCGACGCGCACTTTCATACCGTCCATTGGCCTCGACCTTACGGAGTACGGCCAGAACCTCCTGGGGCGTGATTTTCGAGATCGGACGGCTGCCGATCAGTGGATTGGCGATATCGAGGAGCCAGCGAATTTTGCGAAGCGTGACGGCCGCGCGCTCTTCCCGTTCGTTTTTCGCCAGCCATTCCTCTGCGATCGTCTTGAACGTGTTGTCCTCGGCGATCTTTCGGGTGATCCGTTCGACCTTCTTTTCCGCGGCCGGATCGAGCCCTGCAAGAAGCAGCTTTCGCGCTGCGTCGCGCAGTTCCCGAGCGGAAGCAATTCCAATATCAGGCCACGAACCGAAGTAGAGAGTCTTTTGTCGGCCCAGGTGACGATAGTTCATTCGCCAGACCTTTGCTCCGCTCGGTCTGACCACGAGATATAGGGCATCGCTATCGGCCATTTTATAGGCCTTTTCTGCGGGCTTGGCGTTCGAAATCTGGATGTGGGTAAGCGTCATGATGGTTTCACCTGCAAGAGGCTGACCGGAACCATCAAAAACACCATCAAAGCTGATGGTACGCTGATGGTTCCGGCTGGATCAGCCTGGATTCCATTCAGCGATTCTCATCGAAAAACGGTGGAAAACCAGCCGCTTGCTGGACGTTCCCGGACGTTGCCGGAAAGGTCACTGGTGCCCAGAAGAGGACTCGAACCTCCACGACCTTGCGATCGCCAGCACCTGAAGCTGGTGCGTCTACCAATTCCGCCATCTGGGCACGGGGTAGGAGCGGGCGCTTAGCGG
>NZ_DASYHE010000015.1:0-106659 GCF_035998965.1 Sphingopyxis sp. | reverse complement strand
CGCGTTCGAGCTGGAAAAGACGATGTCCGAACGCGGCAAGGATCTGTCGGTGCTGGAACCGACGCGGCTTGGTCCCGGCAATTGCGCCTATGTCCGCCAGCAGGAGCCGCTCGGGCTCGGCCACGCAATCTGGTGCGCGCGTTCGATCGTCGGCGACGAGCCTTTTGCGATCTTCCTGCCCGACGAGTTCATGCATGGGTCGCCCGGCTGCATGAAGCAGATGGTCGATGCCTACCACCAGGTCGGCGGCAATCTGATCTCGGTGCTCGAAGTGCCGCGCGACCAGGTCTCCTCCTATGGCGTTATCGCCCCCGGCGCGCGCGACGGATCCCTGACCGAAGTCACCGGGCTGGTCGAAAAGCCGTCGGTGGCCGAGGCGCCGTCGAACCTGATCATCTCGGGCCGCTATATCCTCCAGCCCGAAGTGATGCGCGTGCTGGAGGGGCAGGAAAAGGGCGCGGGCGGCGAGATCCAGCTGACCGACGCCATGGCGAGCATGATCGGCACCCAGCCGTTCCACGCCGTGACCTTTGATGGCGCGCGGTACGACTGCGGGTCGAAGGCGGGCTATATCCAGGCCAATCTGGCCGTCGCGCTGCAACGCCCCGACATCGCCGCCGAAGTCCGTGCGTTTGCGATCGATTTGTTGAGATAGGACCGGCTCGCCGCCGGGACCGCTCGCGGCGCGCTAGCGAACGAGCGTGAGGCGGTCGCCGTCGATATGAACGGCATCAAACTGTGCGAGCGCATTTTGGCCGAGCAGCGAGAGGCCGACGTCGCGCCGCGGGATGGCGGCTTTAAGATTTTTGATCGAATGGTCGCCGAACGCAACGTCCTTGATCACGATCCAGTCGACCGCCACCGGGCCGCCGGCGGTCATCACCGTGCGTGTGTCGCCGACCGCCGTATAGGAGTCGATTTTGCGGGCATCGGCGTGGCTCAGGATAACGTGGCTCGCGCCGGTGTCGACAAGAAAGCGGATCGTTTTCGACCCGACCTTGCCGCCGATGTAGAATAGTCCATTGTCGTCGCGGCGCGTTTCCGCACTTCTTTGCGCTTCGTCACTGGCTGCTGGTGCGGCACTGACCGAAAAAGCGGTTGCGGCCAACCGCTGATCCTCGGGCGCGAGGAGGGATGCTGCGACAACCGCAGTTACTACGCCTGCACAGAAGGTGAGACATTGCCGCATGGGGCCGCATTAGCGGCAACGATTTCAGCTTCCGTTTCACGGCATGATTAACGGGCCGTTAGGGATTCGAGCCGCGCCGCGCGGATACGGCTGATGCGAACCTGCGGTATCAAGCAACCAAGGCGGTGCGTTCTTCTTCGAGCTTTTTGATGCGCCGGGTCTGCATCCGCCCGAAAATGATCAGAAACGCGGCCAGGATCGTCCATTGGATTGCCTGCAGCCAATAACGGATTTTGAGCGAATACTCGTCGCGGTACAGCGTGTAGTAGGGATCGTTGATCCCAACCCCAAGCGAATTGAACAGAACGCGCGCAGTGCCCGGCAAGCCGCCCTGGACGAGTATTCCAGACCATGCGGGCCGCTGTGTGATGGTTGCGAGCTGCGTTCTATTCTTGGCTTCGAGCTGCACGAAAACGCGCGCGAGGCGGCCATCTCCGGCGGCGCGGTAGGGCGCAAATGCCATCCGATCGTCACCGATAAACCAGTCTTGTCCAAAAAAGACAATCGTCCCGATCTCTCCGCCGACCAAGCGGGCCGGGCCTTCCTTGACCGCAATCGTCCCGAGATCGCTGGCTGCAATCGTCTGCGCATTGCCCTGCGGGCTTGGCAACAGGAACAGCACAAAGACGACAAAACCAACGACCACCACAGCCGTCGCAGCGGCAAAACTGTACAATATGGTCCGCAGCCTCTTGCCGCGCTTGATCTGCAGGATCAGTGCCTCGTCGAGGCTCTGCTCTTCCTGTTCGCGGCGACGAAGGAACCGCAGGACAAGCCATGCCGGGAGGGCGGCGAGGCCAAAAAGGAACAAGAAGGTCAGCAGCGGCGCGTAGGCGCCGAAATAATGAATCTGGAGCTCGGCAAGTCTGCCGAAAAATCCACGATAGTTCATCGCTTCCCACAGGAAGTATATCCCTGCGAGACCAAGCCAAGCCTGTGCGGCCAGCTTCAAAAACGGAGACCGCTTCGACGATTTCATCGCTTGGACGTTCAACGCAGTGCGCGAGCCGTCACGGGTTGCAGCGCCCGTCGCCCGTTTCGGCGGCGCAGAACGGCGCCAATACCGAAAAACCCGAGGATCAGCGAAAGCCAGGTCGCGGGCTCTGGAATCGCACTAACCGGATCGGTTCCAGGCTGTCCGCCCGGGTCGCCACCCGTGTTGCCGCCGCCGGTGCCACCACCGGTGCTGCCGCCATTGGCGGGCGGAGGGAGGCTGGCAGAAAACACCGGCGTTGCCATTGGACCGAGCGCGGGGCCGAGCGAAGCAAAGGTTGCCGGTGTACCGGCAGCCGGTGCAAATGCATCGGTAACAGCCGCGACTGTGGCTGCGTCGGCCGGGGCACCGCCAATCGCTGCGGCGGGCGCTGCCACCGCCGGATCGACGCCGCGCGCGGCGACGGTGTTGAAATCCCGCTCGCGCAGGGCGCGGCGAATCCGGTTCCGCGGAACGCGGGTGGCGTTGCCAACGCGGACAACGCCATCGGGATCTTCAGCGTAAGAACCATCGTCGGTCTCGCCCGACGGCGGAATCGCCATGGCCGCCATGGCGCTCGGCGCGGCGCCAGGCATTTGGATAATGGCGCGGTCCTCAAGGCGGCTGAAGCCGATAAGAGCGATACCAAGCAGCAGGAGGACGCGTGTCTTCCTGTAGCTCGCTGGCGCTTTTGGCGCGGCCCCTTCGATCGTCACGGCAACCCTCTCTTTCGACTCGCGACGCTTATGCGCGGTAGTTGACGGTATATCAACCAATTAGCTGTCTCAGCGTGGCACATCTTTTTACATTGGTTCGTGTTGGTTCGGCACTGTAGCACCGCGACCAGCACTATCTTGCCCGGCTATTTTGCGGCGGTCTTTTTGGGCAGCGGCGCCAACCCGTCCTGATAGGTGATATTGGCCTTGGCCTTGGCCTCGTCGAGCCGGGTGCGCAGAACCTTGCCGATGCTCTCTGCGCGCATGGTCTGCGCTGCCATCGGGCTGGCCTGCTGCTCGGTGGTCGGCACCGGCTGACGGCCGGTGATGACGCTGACGACGACCTTGCCCTGCATCGGGATGATGAACGGCTCGCCCGCTGGCAGCGCAAGGATCTGGTTGAGTACCGGCGTCGGGATATTTCCCGAATCCATGCTGTTGGCGCCCTTCGCATAGTCGACCTTGAAGCTTTTCAGCGTTTCTTCGACATCGGCCAGCGATTTGTCGGCTTCGAGCGCTTTCAGGATTTTCGGATCGCTGGGGAAGTCGAAGCTGATCTGATCGACGAGATAGGCGGTGCGCTGGCTGAATTTGCCGGGATTGTCGGCGAGATATTTCTTCACCGAAGCGGCGTCGGGAACGCGCACCGTATCGGCGGTTTTCACCCCGTACATCTGGACCAGCAGTTCCTCCTTGAGGCGCCGCTCGCGGATCACATACATCGGATCGCGATCAAGGCCGTCCTCCTTGGCGACCTGCGCCATCAGGCGGCGATCGATGATCTGCTGCAGGATCTGACGGCGGATCGCCTCCTTGTCGCCGACCGGCGGCGCGGGAAGCTCGGCGATCTCGGCGTTGAGTTCCTGCTGGGTAATTTCTTCGCCGTTGACGACCGCGACAACCTGGCCGGTCGGTTCGCTGCTGCAGGCCTGAAGAGCGATGAACGCCGCGCCGGCCAATGCCAGTCTTGCAGTTATGGTATAATTCACTTACGCCCCCTAAGGATCGCAGATCGCAAATTGCGAAATTCTGCCCTGAAATTAAACGGGTGCCATAGCGACACTTAAGACTACTTTACAACGAGGATTCCGAATTGGAAACTGTCTACGATTGGGTCACCGTCGCCGTCTTCGTGGCATTGGCCGTGCTGTTCTTGCAGCGGTCGTCCGAAGAGGAGCCGCGTGATAAAATCTATCATTATCTGCCGCCCGCCGTGGGCTGCGCCGTTTCCAACTATCTGGGGAATGAGGGCTATATGATTCCGGCCGTGCTCGTTATCGTCGCGGTCATGGCCTATATCTATCATTTCCTGAAGCCGTTCGCGGCAGCGGATGAAAAGATCGGTTAAGTTTTTAAACTTTTTGTCTGCGCCGCTGCTTCCAGCCTAGGCTTTTCTGCACCGCCAGATCGAGCAGGTAGATTGTTGCCAGCGAGATGGCGAAGGTCGTCATCCCCGCAAAATTGTGCAGGAACCCCTGCGCCGCTGCTTCGCCGCCGTGATAGGTGATCAGGATCAGCAACAGCACCCGCATCATGTTCGAAAAGATCGCGATCGGCACCGCGGCGGCGATCAGCAGCGCCATGTAACGCCAGTTGGCGCGGTGGCTGAGATAGACATAGAATAAGGTGAGCGCGGTCAGCGTGATCAGCGAGTTGAGCCCGGCGCACGCCGCCGCGACGAGCAGCTGGTACTGGCCGATCTGGATCATCACCCCCGCACTGGCGATCGGGTAGCCGACAAAGTGGAGCAGCGACACCGCACTTTCGCTGATCCACATCTTCAACGGATTGGTGAGCGCCGCAACCAGGCTGTCGGGCAGCGGCACCGCGAACAGCAGATAAAAGAGCGGGAACCACAGGATTTGCAGCGCGCGTGCGCCGATGTAGCTGTACAAGACCGCGACGAACAGCGCGTAGAGGGCATAGACCTCCAGCTCGATCACCGCCGCGGTACGGAACAGGATGAGGGCGGCGGCCATGGCGATGATGGCGCCATAGGCGCGCCACGCGGGCGGTGCCCGCCGCACCGCCGCGGTTTCGGGCAGCATCTTGACCAGCAGCCAGAGCCCCGAGGCGAGCACCAGCGGGCCGTGCGATCCCTGTTCGGTCGACCAGCTTTCGGTGGTGATGAAGCGCCAGGTGGGAAAGGTGATCGCGGCCAGCCCCAGCAGCGCCGGCCAGCAACGCTGCAACCAGGCCCACGATACGCGCTTGACCGTTTTGGTGCCCGAAGGGTGCAAGTTCGACTTTCGCTTTTGCATCGGGCAAGAATGTCGTCCCGCCACCGCGGCGGATTTGACGCTCTCCCAAGGCTTTGCGTCTAGCAAATGTTCTGCCGAGGACGCAAGCTGCGTGAACTTAGCTGTCCCGCTGCCATCGCCGACGGTCCCGAATCCAGACAGCATGTCTTGCCGCACAGCGTTTCTCTGCCCGCGCGGGGCATTGTTTTTGCTCGACAAGCGAAAGCCGGGTGGTACCGCACTGCGCGACCGCGTCGGCATCAGCAACAATCGGATCGGGTCTGAATTCCGTGCAAGTGAAGCAGCGATTGGCATTTCTGAAATCGCTGGTGCTGGGCCAGGATGCGACATCGTCGCTGCGCAGCCGCGCGGTTCACTCGGGCGCGTGGATCGGCGTCGGGTTCGGCATCCAAAAGCTGTTGCAGCTCGGCTCGAACCTGATCCTGACTCGCCTGTTGTTTCCCGAAGCATTCGGGTTGATGGCGCTGGCCACCGTGTTCCTCGTCGGTTTGCAGATGTTTTCCGACATCGGCCTGAAACCCGCGGTCATTCGCGACCCGCGGGGCGACGACCCCGACTTTCTCAACACCGCCTGGACGATTCAGGTTGTGCGCGGCTTGCTTCTTTGCGTCATCGGCGCCGCAATCGCCTATCCGCTGGCGCTGATATATGAACAGCCGATTCTGTTCCCGCTGCTGGCGGTGCTCAGCACCACGGCGGCGATAAATGGGTTCATGTCCATCGGCATGGCAACCGCCGAACGCCGACTGGATTTCCGGACGATTACGATCGTTCAACTGGTCGGACAGCTTGTATCGATCATTCTGCTCGTCACCTTGGCCTATTTTTGGCGATCGGTCTGGGCATTGGCGGTAGCGAATGTGATCAGCAGTGCCGCGACGGTAGCGATAGCCTATGCGGTGCTGCCCCGGCATCGGCATCGGTTTATGCTGGATGGAGAATCTACGAAGTCGTTGATCCATTTTGGGCGTTGGATGCTGTTTTCGACCTTGGCGACCTATTTGGGGGGAGAGGGTCTGAAGGCTGTTCAGGGAGGCCTTCTCACACCAGCCGAGTTTGGAATTTTGGCGATCGCATACACGATTGCGGGCATCCCCAACGATTTGGCGCTCAAATTATCAGGATCGATCGGTCTTCCCGTTCTGGCCGAGACATATTTGAACGCTCCGCAGAATGCGCGCGCAATACTGCACGCGCTTCGCTTGCGCACACTTGCCGTTTCACTCTTTCTATACGCCAGCGTTATGATCTTGGCCGAGCCGCTTATCCGAATTTTATATGATTCGCGATACCATGAGGCTGGTGTCTATCTGATCGTGTTGTCGCTCGCGAACGCCATTGCGTCTGTCGGACAAGGCTATACAGCAGCAATTTTAGCAATTGGAAGGGCGCCGCAATATTTTTTTCTAATGACTGCATCAGCGTTGCTTAGAATAGTAGGAATGTTGTTAGGATTCTACGCAAATGACATCATCGGAATGCTTTATGGCATTAGTATAGCTAATATCATATTGTTAATTTTTGTTTGGATTTCTGCCTATAAGTTTGAATTTTTGGACGTAAAACTCGATTTTCAGTTTCTTTGTATAATATTTTTAATATGGATTTCATCTGTTTATTTGCTTCAAGAAATTTATTGAGGCCCATAGAAGAACCGAAATTTCTTGTCATACTGATATTATAGAAGGCGATCTTTATGAATATATGGAGCGCTTGGCTTCAAGGTAGGAAAAATGCACCCAAGCATGTTCAGAGTATTTTTGATCTGTGGGAGACCCTAAATCCATCTTCAACATTCACGGTGCTCGAAAATGAAGAAGTAGATGCCATCTTGCGCGAGATGGGGGTGATCACTTGGCGAATGACTCCGCAGGTCAAGACCGATATCGCAAGAACTTATCTGCTGGCAAAGCACGGCGGGGCTTGGGTAGACTCTACGCTGCTTCCGACCCAACCGCTCGAGCGCTGGCTAGTACCACAGCTGCGCCGCCAAGGTTTTTTTGCTTTCCGATCGACCGGACGACCCGAACTCATTTTGCAAAACTGGTTCTTATACGCGGACAAAGATAACCCCCTAGTGACGTCTTGGTTGGAATTTTATTGTGATTACTGGCACGTAAAACGCTTCGCTCCAAACTCCAAAAGAATTTTACTCAGCCGACACGCTCTCGACTTTTTTAAATTTGTTTATGCAGAGAAAGAAAGGGATTCCCTATATTTTGTCGATCCCAAAAGGGGCCGCTCGTGCCGAATGTATTCCTATGCTATCCATAATTTCACATTGGCCTATCTGTTAAAGACGGACGACAAATTGGCCGAGCAATGGTCTGGTGTCCCCACTCTGTTCCATGTCCAGCCTAGCCTGATCGGTCATTGCGCCGGTGACCCCGAAACCCCCGACGACACTTTGCTCCGCTTGTCTCTGAGCCTTCTGCCACGCTCGCCGGTACACAAACTCAACCATCACGATGCACGATTTGCCACCCTGATCGATCACGCCAAATCCGAAGGCCTGATCGAAACCGGGGATGGTTGCTTGCTCAGCTAGACGGAACTCCGCTCTTGATGAATGAATTCTCTGATATCGTACAGATCCCAGACAGCGCGGGCAGCGACGTTCGCAAGCATCTTGGCCTCTCGATGTCCGACGCCCTGCGTGTGGCGTTCATTCCGGGGCCGGGCGATGTCGCGGGCACATTTCAACATTGGCGCGCGCAGCAGCATGAACCCCGCGTTCCGATCATTGCCTATTCACTCATGTTTTATGAACTGATGGATCGCCTTGATGCCCAATCCCTTATCATATCGCTGGAGTCCGTAGCTGCCGCGCGGGAGTCGATGTCCGACCGGTTTCATTTTCAGCAAATCGTGTCGCGGCCGGCAACAGGCCGCTGGAGCTATTTTTGGAGCCAGTATCAGTTTGCGAAATCGATCAATGCGATCGTCGGAGACTATGATCCACACGTCGTGGTGACCTCGACGCATAATCCTGCTCTTTCCTGGCCAAGGTTGGCGAAAAACAGGAAGCTCGTGCTCACCGCCCACAATAGTTTCTGGCCACAAGGCAGCGAACCCACAGGACTCAAGGGGCGGTTGCGCAAAGCACTTCTAAGCTCGCACGCGCAGTCGCTTGACGCAGCCATTTGCACATCACACGAATGTGCCAGACAGGTCGCCTTGCTGACCGACGGTCGAATACAAGCTGATGTTGAGTGTCCGCAGATCGTGTCGCGTTATCCGATCGAAGAGCGAACCGACGTTCGCAACCTGTTGTTTCTGGGACGCGTGGAGCGGCCAAAGGGCGTGTTTCTTTTGCTTGATGTATTCGAGCAGATCACGCAGCGGTATCCGGAATTAAGACTTGCCATCGCTGGCGATGGCGATGCCGCTCCCGAGTTAGAGGTCAGGTTGCTCGCATCATCCCTCTCCCAGAAAGTTACATTTCTCGGCCGTGTTGATTCCAACGGAGTTCATGCCGCGATCGCAGCGTCTGATCTTGTGGTTTGCCCCACCATGACAAGCTTTAACGAAGGCCTGGCAGTGGTCGGCTTTGAGGCGGCGGCGCATGGAATTCCGACTATCCTGAGTTCCGTTGTGCCGGCCAGCCATCTGCTGGGCGACAGTTGCACGATGTATCAAGCGGATGATTCAGTTGCACTCCGACAGGCGCTCTGCGGGCTTATTGATAATCCGGACGTGTATCGTGAAAAATGCGCTGCCACAGCAGGGGTTCGAGACATGATTTACGACAGAAAATTGTCTTGGGGCTCTGGATTGTTTAGAGCTATAATGAATTCCTGAACGAAATTTTCATTTTTATCATCATCAAAGGTTTCATTTTAAATAAATTCATATTTTTATATTGGTTTCCGCGTAATATCAATTAAAGTTTCTTCCATTTTATTAATTGAAATCTCATTTGAGAAGCCCGATGATATTTTCACAGACTCATTAGAAAGATTTTTCCATTCATTATTATTCAATCTCAAGATCAAAGCAATTTGGCTTGCTATTTTTTCTGGTTCAAAACTCTCCGACAAGATCCCACCACCGCCTGCCAGAATATCAGGTGCCGCGCCTGCGGAAGTAGCGACCACCGGCGTGCCGCATGCAAGCGCTTCCAATATAGGGAGTCCGAAACCTTCCTCTCGACTGGTGAACAGCCAAACAGAGCATTGTCCATATATATATGGAATTTCATCTTGTGGTGGTAACAAGCGATATTCGACAAAGTCGGGCAAGGGCAGATTGCTTCCCGGCTTTTCGTGCCCAAATGCAATGCACCGCAAATTTGGAATATGCTCTTTCGCCTTTATCAAAGCAGCGACAGCAATGTCGCTGCCTTTTCGGAAATTGCTTGTATAAACAAAACCTAACATCGGTGGGCTGGGCATTCGACGCTCAGGCTGAGAAAATCTATTCGTGTCGACGCCATTTAATACAATGGCTGGTTTTGGGGTTCCTACGTGTTCAACAAGGATATGTTCAAGCCAACTTGAGATAGTAATTTTTTCGATGGGCAATTTCAGGCAGGCATCGACGCGCTCTTTGTCGCCATTCCAAATTTCATAATCCTGCACAAAATGGAGCTTTTTTCCTCGATCGTCAGGAAAAGAAGCAATCCATTCCGCAGTCTCCCACCAAGTCGCGATAATGATGTCGGCGGGTGGGACATCCGATACTTTGACTGGCCTGTAACGTTCTATAAATTTGACAGACACTTTGGTGTCATCAAAATGACTGGCAACCGCGACTTCGCTTGGAGGGAAATAGGTGTTGCGAAATTTGGCAATTCGCCCCGTAGGGTAGGGCGGCGGCGACACCACGAGAACTTCGTGACCCTTACGTCGCAATCCTTCCGCATGTTGGGCGATTACCCGGATTCCCCCGCCAAAATCGACCGCAGCGACAACAAAGGTAATACGCATGGTTCTCACTTTGCGGAAACAGCTGATTTGTGATGATTATCGCCCGTTTGATCCTTCGCTCGTCTAATTCTTGGCGAGCCAAGGACGAAAATGGCGCCAGCAAGAAGCCACGTAATTGGCCTAATCGAAGCGTTTGGAATGCTGTCAAAGAGATTTATCGCAAGCAGCCCGCAAAGTGACAAGGATGCGAGAGAGATCGAACTGAGAAGCTTGCGGCGCCACAAAAGCCGCGCACCCCCAAGGCACAAGAGCCCGAACATCGCAACATAGCCGGCCCATCCCCACATCCCCAAGGTGATGATCCACGCGCCGTCGGTGATGCTCAAATCTTTTCCATCTTCGGCCGAATAAAGGCGATTGCGGCCCCAGCTGCCCCAACCAAAGATCGGCTTCTCGGCCGCGCGTTGCAGCAACTGATCTTCGTTGATCAAGCGGACTCCCAGTGACCCCTGCCGGTCGGCGCTGAACGAACCGGTCAGTTCCGATATCGTTGTGGTGGGGACCAGTCCGGCGCTGCGAATGGCGGGGTACAGCAACATCATGATGCACGCGGTGGCGGCGATCATCGCAACGCGCTTGGCGCGCAGAAAGGCGACAATCGGGACGAAAACCGCCGCCAAGATCATGGCGCCGACCGATTTGCACAGCACGAGCAAGACCCCAAAATAGAGCGCGATAAGGCCCGCGCGCGTTCGTTGCCGTCCCTTTGCGGCGCGCCAGCGCGCGATCGCTGCGGTCGCCGCCATCGCGCAAAAGATCGCGACCAGCAGTCCGTGGCCCAGGAACACGACGGGGCGAAATCCGCCCGCGCGCATCTGCTGCCCAAAACTATGCGGGAAAAAACCATACACCATGCGGTGCAGCTGCGGGCTCAACCGCACCTCGATCAGCATCAGCACCGAATAGGCCAGCGCCGCAGTGACTAGGATGATGATCACCTGCCACCGCCGCTCGTCGTTGTTGATCAGGCCATAGGCCGCGACAAAGGGGATCAGGGTGATGCTATTGACCGCGGCCTGCGCCAGCGCGTCGTACATCGTCATGCCCGGAATAAAGCGCTCCGCATAGATTAGCGGCTCGGGATTGAAAAAGGCGGTGAAGAAGGGCGACAGGATGAAGGTCGCGGCCAACGCGACAATCGCCGGGTCTTTCAGTGCGCCCAGCCATTTCTCCCGGACGAACAGGAAACAGCAGAGCAGGATCGACAGGTTGGAAATCACCGTCTTGTCCAGTGACGGCACCACCGGAATTTCGAACGACGTGCCGACCGGCAGGATCAGATAGGCGCCCAGCACCGACCAGATCAGCGCGCGATGCGCGGGCAACAGGATGAACAATATCATCGTCACCACCGGCCAGAACGCCAGCATCGCATAGGCGAATATATTCGGAATCGCGGTGCCCTCCCCGTCAGCGCATCATGATTCAGGCGCGCGCGACATTGCAATCGAGCAATGCCCGCATTTTGGGGCTGTCGGCGTCGGGCGTATCGTAACTGGCCTTTGCACCCCAACTTCCCCACCGAGTGCCTTGTGGCCCGATACTGCCGAAATGCGCGAACAGGCTGCACCCAATGTCCCGGTTGAGCCGCAACAATTCGACATACAGATCATACATGCGCGGATGCGTCTGTGCCGCTGCCAGCGCGGGGCTGTACGGCAAATCGGCCTGGTCCTTGGACTGGATATGCTGGCCGGCTTCATAGGCGACATAGGCAAGCCCATGCTGCTTGGCGAAGGCGACCGTCTGCGAAAAGCTGTCGCCCGCGCGCATCGCTGCCAGCACGCCTTCCATGTCGTCAATTACCATGTCCGGGGTCAGCGCGGCGCCAACCCGCTCCCATTTTTCATAAATCGCCTTGTCCGGACCGACATAGGCGGCGGGCGACACCGCATCCAATCCGCCATTCTCCAGACACCACTGAATCGTCCGTTTCGACGCATCGAACCAGGCCGCCTGCACCGCGCCCACCCGGATCAGGCGTTTGCGCGCCTCACCCGACCATTCGCGCTCCCAGATCGCAAAATTGCGGCGGAACAGCGCCCCGATCCGTTCCGGATGACCTTCACCCTGCGTCTTTGCGCTGTCTTTCCACGCTTTTTCGCCCTTGGCTTCGACCAGCGCGCCAGCGAGCGGGGAGCGCAGCATCCACCCGGCCTGATGAAACATCCAGTTCCAGATCTCGTTCGAATACTCGACATAGACTTTCAGGCTGGGGTCGAGCTTTTCGCGGACGAGCCGCGCAAATTGCGCGATATAATCGTCGGTCGCGCGGTGCGGGATACAGAACCACGGATCGATCTTGAGCATGTTGCTCAACTGAATCATCAGCTCGATCGCCACCCCGCCGGAAAATTTGAGCTTGAACGGTGTCGGTGCTGGACCCCAAATGGCTTCGGGATCGCCGGATACCGCGACCATCGTGTAAAAGCTGGGGCGCTTGCGATCGTTCCAATGCTCCTCGGTCGAATTGTTCGTCGCGGCCCAATCCATGAACCGCAGCGCGTGGAACGGACGGCAAAAATCCAGGAACTCGGGCAAGAACGGATCGTCGGCCAGATTGCTGGCCTCATGCTCCGCGGCGACCAGCCGGATGTTGCGAACATGGTTCCCGAGCTTCGACCGCTTGATCACTACGGCTTCGTAAAGCTTGCCGTCGTGGGTCATTTGCAGCATCAGCCGGCCGGGCTTGCGCGAAATCACCTTGGTGGCAGCCAGCCCGTCGATCTCGCCTTCGCCGTCGTAGAGCAGGACATAGCGACCGGGCTTCCGGACATTGGGGACATAGGTAAAGACGGTCTGCGGCTCTGCGGCGCCCGGCGCCGCGACCGGCACCTGCAGCGGATAGCCGTCCTCGTCATATTGGAAAGCGGCCTGCATCTCCGTATCGTGCGCCCCGCTCCCGCTTAGGTTGCGGGTCAGCCATGGCCGCGCACCGAGGAACAGATTCTTGAACGGAAACCCGGGCTCCCAATCGGCGATGCCAGCCAGGTTCATGCCGATCGGCAGTTTGGGAAAGCTCTCACCACGTGGCAGCGGTTCGACAGCGCTGCTCGCGAAATTTCCGGCCCACAGTCCGGTCAGGCCGAGCGCGACGATCCCTGCTCCCGAGGCCGACCCGATGAGTATAGAGCGTCGGTTTAGTCCCATCTTTTTGACCTTCGAATGTGGCACTGGATCGGGCCAATCGGGCGATCCACCCGATTTGTCAGAACAGCACAGTCTCGCGGAATGACGGGCTGGAGGTCGCGATGAAGGCCTTGATGAACATCCTGAGCGCGCTTGCCGCTCGTTCAGGATCTTCCTCGATCGTCGAAACCCGGAACAGCACACCGTCGGGGGTCACGCCGCGCGCATTCGATAGCGCCATGGTCAGGCGCTGATCGGCCCACCCGATCGGAAACTCCTCGCCGACCCGCACCCAGTAGATGATCCGTTCATTGAGACCGCCGCGGTCGGCCAAGAGCTCGCGTCCCAATAGCTTGCGGCTGCCGGCATCGATGGTTGCCGGTTTCGTCCAAACGATCGGAAAGCCGGCTGCCGGATAACACACCTCCGGACGATGCACCTGCACATCGTTTCGTTGCACGCTGCTGTAGGCGATCAGAAACATGATCGGCGGCAGACCAGGGCCTTCGTAGATGCGTGTTTCCAGATTCTCGTAAAGTTTGTCCTGACCTTCATCCTCGGCCGGCAAGACGAGCTCGGCGCTTTTGCGCGAGGTCCAGCCGCCGACCTTGGATGGTATCAGGCGCTGAAAGCGCGCCTCAGCGATGGGGGACGCCAGAGCGCGCGGGGTGTTGAAATAGGAAACGGCTGCGCCTGCGGCGAGGCCAAGACCGACGACGACGCTGCGCCTATCAATCGCTGCTTTGACCTGCGCGTTGGCCGGCACAGAATGTTCGCTAGTTGTCATTTTCAATACCTGGTTGGCTTCCACGCTTAGGCGGCGCACGGCAACTTCGCCAACGAAAAAGATCGTTAACAAAATCAAGCTATTCTTGCAAAGGCGGTCGAACGCCTTAGTCGCACTTTGGAAAACTTACATAAAGGCTGAACGGTGCGCGTTGCCTATTTGATAAATCGCTATCCGGCCGCCAGCCATAGCTTCATACGGCGTGAAATCGAAGCCGTTGAGGCCGAAGGCACCGAAGTCTACCGCTTTTCCGTGCGACCTGCGCAGCTCGCAGAGTTGCCCGATGAACGGGATCGGGCCGAAGTTGCGAAGACCGTCGTGCTGCTCCGGCTTGGCGTATTTCGCCTGTTATTCGATGTTTTGCGGGCAATGTTCCTGTACCCGGCACGGTTCTTTGCAGCGACACAAACCGCCTTGTCGGGCGTCGAGTGGCGGCCCGGCCCAGTGGTTCGGCGGGCCGCTTACCTTGCCGAGGCCGCTGCACTGGCGCGCCGGTTGCGCGCGCAACGCGTCGATCATCTGCACGCGCATTTCGGCACCAACCCCGCCATGGTGGCGCGGATCGCCGGGAAATTATCCGGCATTCCCTACAGCTTCACGGTTCATGGCCCCGACGAATTCGATGCGCCAGCCGCGCTCGACCTGCGTGGAAAAATCGCCGATTCGGCATTCTGCGTGGCGATCAGCAGCTACGGACGCAGTCAGTTGATGCGCTGGAGCGCTTTTGCCGACTGGTCCAAGATCGAGGTGGTCCGATGCGGCGTCGATGAAAGTTTTTTGGCTGAGCGCGATCACTCCCGCCTGCCCGACGTTCCACATCTGTGCGCGGTAGCACGCCTTAGCGGACAAAAAGGGATACCCCTGCTGATCGAGGCGGCCGCCAAGCTCGTTGCTGCCGGCAAAGATTTCCGTTTGACGCTGGTCGGCGATGGCGAGCTGCGGCCCGAGATTGAGGCGATGATCCATCGGCTCGATTTGCAAGATGTGGTAACGATCACGGGATGGGCCAGTTCCGAAAAGGTCATCGACCATCTGCTCGGGTCGCGCGCGATGGTTTTGCCCAGCTTTGCCGAAGGGCTACCGGTCGTGATCATGGAAGCACTGGCGCTGGAGCGTCCCGTTGTCGTCACAGCGATCGCCGGAACACCTGAACTGGTGGACGAACAATGCGGCTGGCTGATGCCCGCCGGATCAATTGACGCGCTGGTTGATGCGCTCGGCGCGGTGATCGACGCGCCGGTCGAGCGGCTGGCCGCAATGGGGCGGGTGGGGCGCGAGCGCGTGCTCGCGCGGCATGATTCTCGCACAAATGGTCGGCAACTCAACGCGCTCTTTCACCATTATCGTCGCGGACCTGGGTGATGCTCATCCTGTTGTGTTGGATTATCGCGATCCCTCCCCTCGTTGCGCTCACGATTTTCAGCCTGGAGACGCTTCTCGGCGTGACACCGCTCAAGGCGATGCCCTCTCGCGGCGCAATGCCGACGACGCGGATATTGATCCCGGCGCATAATGAGGCAGGGACGATCGAGGTGACGCTTGATCGGCTGGCCGCGATCGTCGGCGACGATGTGCGCTTGCTGGTCGTGGCGGACAATTGCTCGGACGAAACGGCGAACATTGTGCGGCAGGCGGGGCATGCGGTCATTGAGCGCTTCGATGCCGATCATCGCGGCAAAGGATTTGCGCTGGCTTTTGGCATAGACCATCTGCGTCCCGATCCGCCCGCGTGCGTGATCATATTCGATGCCGATTGCGAGACCGATGCCGCATCGATTGCCGCATTGGCGAAGGCCAGCGTGGCCCGAAACATCGTGGTGCAGGCCAGCTATATTTTGCAGCCCGATCTCACCGCCTCTCCCAAGGTACAGATTTCGAACTTCGCGTTCTGGATGAAGAATGTTGTGCGGCAGCGCGGCGGGCATCGCCTGGGGTCGGCGGCAGTACTGGTCGGAACGGGGATGGCGTTTCCGTGGGATGTCATTGCCAATGCACCGCTCGCAACATCGGAAATCGTCGAGGATCTGGCGCTGGGTGTGCATCTGACCCGCGCGGGGCAGCCCCCGACCTACCTTGAGAACGCCCTCGTCAAAAGTGTGGCCGCGACCGAGCAGGCCACGCTGGACCAACGCACGCGCTGGGAAACGGGCTTTGTGGCGATCGCCCGATCCTTTGGGTTTCGGGCTCTGTGGGACGGGATTGCGACGGGCAATCGCAAGCTCTTTCAGCTTGGCCTGCACCTGCTCGTCCCGCCGCTCGCCTTGCTGCTGATGCTTTCGCTGACGATCACGCTCGCGGTGGGGGTTGGAGCGTGGATAACCGGTCAGTGGGGCGCGTTCATTGCCCTCGGCCTCGCGCTCGCCGTCGCGTCGGCTGCGGTGCTGATCAACTGGCTGATCGCGGGGCGGAACTGGCTCGGTTTGCAGGCCATGCTGCGTTTGCCGCTCTACCTGCTCTGGAAAATCCCGGTTTATCTTCGCATTGTGAAGCGCGAGGAGGTGGTCTGGAAACGCACCGAACGGTCAGCCATCCTGTCGGAAGACAAGGCCGACTGATGCGCATCGCGGCGGCCATCGTGAATTATCGCACCCCGACGATGGTGCTTGCCTGCCTCGATAGCCTGCGCCGCGAGCGAGAGGCGCTGCCATCGCTGCAAGCGATCGTCGTCGACAATGCGTCGGGCGACGATTCGGTCGCCATCTTGTCGGCCAAGCTCAACGAAATGCCATTTTCTGACTGGGTCCAGTTCCGTTCCTTGCCGCTCAACGGTGGGTTCGGTTGGGGGAATAATGAAGCTATCCTCACCCTGATGGCGAGCGAGACGCCCCCCGACGCCATATTGCTGATCAACCCCGACGCGATGATCGAGCCGGGTGCGCTGGTTGCACTGGTCGAGGATATGGCGCGCCGCCCCGATGCGGGGGCCATTGGGAGTCAGCTGGTCAATCCGGACGGCACCCTGTCCGGGTCTGCCTTTCGCTTTCCATCGATTGCGCGCGAGTTTATGCGCGGGCTTGGCATCGGGGGCGTTGGCCGTTTGCTCGGGATCAAGCCCGTGCTTGTTCCGATCGGCGAACGCGGGCCAGTCGATTGGGCGACCGGCGCAAGCGTGTTGATCCGCACGCAGGCCCTGCGCGATGCCGGCCTGTTCGACACCGGCTTCTTCCTCTATTTCGAAGAGGTGGAGCTTATGCATCGCTTTGCCGCGCATGGCTGGAAATCCTATCATTGCCCCGAAAGCCGCGTCATGCACGTCGCAGGTGCCGCAACGGGTGTGGTGAATGGCCAGCTGGAAGGCAAGCGCCCCCCCCCCGACTATATCTTTCAATCGCGTCACCGCTATTTCGCCCTCACCGCTGGCCGGTTCAGCGCTTGGCTGGCCGATGTCGCCTGGCTGATCGGCGATAGTTGCGCGCGGTTGATCGGATGGCTGGCTCCCACCCGGCCGTCGCCCGACACGCAGGCCGAACGAAACGCGTTGTTCCGGATCGGGCTGGGCGCCTGCGCGCGTGATACGGCGCGCGCCATCGCACGAACGAGCGACGCGCCCGGTCAGCCCCCGGCTTGGATGGACGGCTGATGGTCAGCAAATCCGTTGCTGTTGTCGTCATCGGCCGGAACGAGGGCGCGCGCTTGCAGCGCTGCCTTCGCTCGATTCCCGCAGAGGTACCCGCGGTTTATGTCGATTCGGGATCGACAGACGACAGCGTTGCCTTCGCCCGCTCGATCGGGGTCGCTGTCCTCTCATTGGATATGAGCATTGGCTTTACCGCGGCGCGCGCGCGCAATGTCGGGTGGCGTCATATCGTCGATGACCCAGCCTTGGATGCCGAATTCGTCCAGTTCGTTGACGGCGATTGCGAACTGGATGCCGATTGGATCGACAAGGCGCTGGCAGCCATGCAGGCAGAACCCGGGGTTGCCGCCGTCTTTGGTCGTCGGCGCGAACGCTTCCCAGGCCGCAGCATCTATAACCGGATGTGCGACGATGAATGGAATGTGCCGGTCGGCATTGTCGCGGCTTGCGGCGGCGATGCACTGTTTCGTGTCGCGGCGCTCAAGGCGGCGAATGGGTATAGTGACGATCTGATCGCGGGCGAAGAGCCCGACCTTTGCCTGCGACTTGCCCGGCTCGACTGGTTCGTGCGGCGGATCGATGGCGAGATGACGCTGCACGATGCCAATATCCTCCGCTTTGGCAGCTGGTGGCAACGCGCGAAACGCGGGGGTTTCGCTTATGCGGCGCATGTGCTTCGCCACGGTGAGCGATCCGACCCCCAATGGCGCCGACAGCTCAAAAGCATCCTCTTCTGGGGGTTCGTCTGGCCCGTCGCGGGCATCGGCCTGGCCTGTCTTGGCGCGCTTTGGCAGCCGCTCGCGGGCGCGCTGCTGTTGGCGGCGCTCGGCGCCAGCTATGCCGTACAGATTGTGCGCATCGCGGCGCGCAAGCATCGCGCCGGGTTCGAGCGGGGATTCAGCCTGCGATATGGCGCGTTGATCGTCATCGGCAAATTTGCGGAATTCAGCGGGGCGCTGAAATGCTGGACCAACCATGTGCTGCATCGCCAGCACCGTCTGATCGAGTATAAGCAGCCGGTATGACGAGCGGATTTTCGAACCTCTGCGCCCAGATCGCCGAAGACTATGCCGCGCATGGCCGTGAATGGACGAAGCCGGGGTTCCGCAGCGTTGCGATCCATCGTTTCGGCGTCTGGCGCATGACGGTCAAAAGCAGGCTCCTGCGCGCGCCGCTCAGCATGCTCTACCGCTGGGGTTATCGGCATTGCCGAAACGTATACGGCATCGAGCTGCCCTATACCGTCACGCTGGGGCGTCGCGTCGTCGTTGAACATCAGGGCGGCATCGTCATTCATGGCCGCAGCCGCATTGGTGACGATTGCATCATCCGCCAGAATTGCACCCTGGGCATCCGCCGATTAACCGATCTTGACGATGCGCCGACGCTGGAGGCGGGCGTATCCGTTGGGGCAGGAGCCGTGATACTGGGCGCGGTCACACTGGGACGAGGTTGCGCGGTGGGCGCCAATGCGGTTGTGTTATCGGATGTGCCGCCGGGGGCGCTGGCGATTGGCGTGCCTGCCCGGTTCGACTGAACCGACTATTCGATATCGAGCAGCGTTCCCGCGGCCACAACAAAGACGCCGTGCGCCGGCACATCTTCCCGCACCACGGCGTTGGCGCCGATCCGGGCATGATCGCCGATATGGACGGGACCAATGATCTTGGCGCCGGCCCCGATATCGACATGCCCGCCGATGGTGGGGATGCCTTTCGATGTCGCTCCGATCGTCACCTGCTGAAAGATCAGGCAATTGCAGCCGATTTTGGCGTGGGGATGGATCACGATACCATTGGGGTGCGGAATGAGCAGGCCGCCGCCGATCGCGGCGTTGATCGGGATGTCGGCGCCGGTGACGATCGACCACAGACGGTGTCGGAGCACGGCCATTTTGCGGCGCATATTGGCAAGTGGGCCTTGTGCGCTCTGGTAATCTCGAATGCTTCGCAGCAAGGCGCGGGACGGGTTCCAGGAGCGGCTCGTCGCTTGTTCGCGCGTCCAGTCCGGTACACTTGCCGAGATGTTGGGGGGGGGGGGGCTCATACGCGGCTCAATCTTTGGCTTGGATAATGTGCGCCGGTAGCCCGAGGAAACCAAAATCGGGTGTGTCGGAACGCGATGTCAGCAGCCAATGATAGACTGCCGATATCTGCCCGGCTTTCGCTTGCCAGCTATACAGGTTTGCGATCCGCTCTTTCGCGGCAGTCGACATGACTTCCAGGTTAAATTCTTTGTTTGCAATAGCTGCGACAGTCGTTTCGATTTGTCGCGTGATCGTCGTTCTTGGCCCGATTGGAATCGCGAAGCCACATTCGGGCGTCACCAATTCGCCGGGTCCGCCATAGGCAATGACGATCGGCACGACGCCGCACGCCATCGCTTCCAGCACCACGCCGCCACCAAATTCGCGGACGCTGGGGAATACCATGACATCAGCCGTCCGCAAAAGACCGGCGACGTTTTCATGCGATTGCCAGCCGTGAAGCGTCACCGCGTGTTCGATGCCCAGTTTGGCCACCAACGACTGCAACGCGGCCATGTCCGGGCCATCGCCAATGATGTCGAAATGCGCTTTGCCAGCCCGTAAAAGCTCGCAGCAAGCCTCCAATGCGATGTCTGCACCTTTGTAGGGGACAAGTCGCCCGACAAACACGAGGCGCAACTTGTCGTGGCGTTTTCCCATTTCGGCAGCCGACCCGAAACGGGCGGTATCGATGCCGTTTTCCGGGATATAGATCATCGGCCGCCGGTGGTTAGCGAGTTCGCCCGAGGTATGGCAGGAACCGGCAATGATCGCTGCAGCGTTGCGATAGGTCGAGCGTATGGTCGGAAGGAAGGAATAGGCCTTGCGTATATAAGACAACCACTCGCGCTCCTTGATCCGCTCCCGGCTATATTCGGGGTGCCACGGCAGCCCGCCGTTCAGCGGGCCGAGCAGAAACGGAACACCGGCGCGTCGGCAACGGCGCGCCAGGCTGCTCGGCGCGGTTGGGCTGAGCGGCGTGACTCGGTGGACGACGTCATATTGTCCCGCCTTGATGGCGCCGCCAAAGCGTTTCCAGACAAGATGTTCGAAATAGGGATAGGCAAGCGACTGCAGGGCGGTGATGGTCGTCCATCCCTTGCCGTCGCCACCCCGCAGGCGCTCGGCAAGTTTATAAAACGGGGCGGCGAAGGCTTCAGAATCGATCGCCGTAAAGTCGCGACCTTCGATCAGGCCACGGCTGAGAAATGCGGTCCGATTACGGATCTGTGTGACAATATGCACATCGGCAACGCTGCGAAGGGCGGTCGCGATGTTCCAGCCAACCAGAGGAACGCTGACCCAGTCCGGATTCGCTGCCTCGGCAATCACCAGAACGCGGGGCATCGGCCCGTTCATTGGCGAATGCAATGCATTAGTTTGGCGGCGGACACCGACGTCAGGAAATTGTCATACGCGTAGTTTTGTCCAGCTTCACCGACGCGCTTTCTCATTTCAGGATCATCCGCCAAGCGCGCCAGAATGTCGACCAAAGCTGCCTCGTCGCCTTGAGTAAAAAGGAAGCCCGTTCGCTCATGCTCGATCATTTCGGGCGTTCCACCGATAATGGAGCAAATAACCGGTATGCCGACTCCCATGGCTTCCATAACCGCGACCGGTGCGGCCTCGCCAAGGCCGACGCTGGGCAGAACAAAAGCATCATAGCGGGACAGTCGTTCGGCGATCTGGTCATTGGGTAACGGGCCTACCAATTTGACCTCGGACTGCAGGCCGGCGTTCTCTATCTGCTCTGCGATTTCCGAATGGTAATCGCCCTCACCGATTATATCATAGTGAATTCGCAGACCTCTTTGCTTGAGCGTCGCGACCGCAGCTATGGCGTGCCGGTGCCCTTTCATCTGGTTCAGGCGAGCAACTGTGACAATCTTCAACGCCTGCGGGACACTCCAGTCGGACCTTTTTTGGTTCGCCACGTTGCGCTCGATTCCCATTCGAATCAGCACGGGTTCCTTGAGGAGGTGAGGTAAGGTGGCCTTCACTTGCTCGCACAGTGCATCGGTGACGCAAGCGACAAACTTTGCCTGTTGGAATTTGAAGTCGTGCCCGCGCCCATAAACAGCAAGGTCTCCGTGCAGGGAGAGGCTAAATGGCGGGCCACCGGAAAGTTTGCTGAACGCCAGTACATAGCCTGCATCGGCGCAACTATGGCCGTGAACATGCCGGATATTGTTATAACGGCAGATTGATCCCAGCCGTGCCCCGACGACGGCGAGGCCAATCAACTTGAACCAGCTCTCCCCTTGGTTTCGGAGATCGCGCACATCCTTTCGCGCCAACAAAGCCAGCGCCGCGAGAACCGCGCTCAACCATGCCAACAGATCACGAAAGCGGACATCGGTCAGATAAAGCGTTCGGTCGGTAGCAAGCCTGGAGAAGTCATGCGTCGTACGATCATGTGGTCGGCGGGTCGAAAAAATCGCTACAGCGTCGCCCCCTGCTTCGATATGCAGAATCTCACGCCAGAAGAAGCCGTGTGTTTGGCCGGGGAATTCCGGGACCAGATATCCGATTGTCATGAGCGAAGTTCCAACTGGCGAGTCGAGCGGCGGGCTATTTGGGCGGGGCGGCGATGCGCAAGCGCAAAATGAAACGACATCCCGAACCCATTGCATCAGCGGAGGTTGGCGCGGCTCTTAATTCCTTCATGTCTGGCGCTGTCGATAAGCAAGTAGGAAAATACGCGGCCCTGTTACCAAATATCGTCGCCAGAGGCGTCGGGGCTCGCTGAGCAAGCGAAAGGCCCATTCAAGGCTCAGGTTTTGCATCCACCTTGGTGCCCGCGATTTGCGATCGAGCAAGAATTCGATCGATGCGCCGATACACAGACCGACCCCCGCAGACTTCCCCGCGAGCAGGCAGCGGTGCGCAATGATTTCGCTCTGGGGCGCGCCGATGGCCAGCATCACATAGTGGGCGCGCTCCTGCTCGATAAAGCGGATGATTTCCGCGCTCGCGCGATCGTCGCCCAGCACGCCCATCGGCGGCCGATGCTGGACGATCTCGATGGCCGGGAATCGCTCGCGAAGCTCGGGGACCATGGCGACGTCGCCGCCGATGATCGCGACCTTTTGTCCGTCGAGCCGCCTGTTGTGGAAAAGATACGCCGTCAAATCACTTCCGGTGACGACTTCCAGCGTGACCCCATGCCAGCGCGCAAGTCGTTGCAGGATGCGGCTGTCGCACAGGCGCAGCGCGGCAGCGTCATAGGCCTGTTGAAAGGCGAGGGATGCATTCGTCGGTGATTTCGGATGCAGCATCAGCACATGGTCGACATTTGGCGTCACGACGTAGGTGAAGGTGTCACGCCGGGCGAGGCGATCGAGATCGTCGCCGACCTCGCCATAGCTCAGAGCATCGAAGTCGATGCCGAGAAAACGGGGCCGTGTCCGCGCGATATCAGTAGGCATTTTTGTCCCAGATCAGCTTCAGCACCGTTTCGATCATGATCCGGATATCGAGCAATGGCGACCAGTTCTCGATATAATAGACGTCATATTCCACCCGCTTGCGGGCGCGCTCGGTCGTCGCGATCTCGCCGCGCAGGCCGCGCACCTGCGCCAGTCCGGTGATGCCGGGCTTGACGCGGTGCCGCGCCGTATAGCCCTTCACCGCATCGAAATAATATTTGTCGCCGACCCGCATCATCGTCGCGTGCGGTCGTGGCCCAACCAGCGACATGTCGCCTTTCAGGACGTTGAACAGCTGGGGCAGCTCGTCGATGCTCGTCCGGCGGATGAAACGCCCGACCCGGGTGACGCGCGGATCATTCTTCTGCGTGCGTTCGGCGCCGCTGCTGTCTTGCCGATCGACGTACATCGACCGGAATTTCAGCACCGAAATCTCGTTGTTGTTGAACCCGAAGCGCTTTTGCCGGAACAGGATCGGCCCCTTGCTCTCCAGCCGGATCGCGAGGCAGGTGAGCAGCAGGATCGGGGAGAGCAGGACAACCGCGACGGCAGCGAGCCCGCGGTCGAGAACTTCTTTTACGATCCCATCCACATCGCGAATGGGCTGTTGCCAGATCGCAAAGACCGGCAGGGAGCCAAGGAAATTGACGCGGTACCCGGTCTTGAGCTCCAGGGTCTCGCGGGGCAGGACGCAAAGGTCGATCGAAGCCGCGCTCAGCGTGTCGGCAATATATTCGAGGCGGTCCTGGCGGATCTGGGGCAAGGCCAGGATCACTTGGTCGAGCTGCCCCGTTCGCGCCAGTTGCAGCAAGGCGTCGAAACCGCCCAGATAGGAGAGTTCGCGTTCCTCGGGCTTTATTTGCCTGCGATCGTCGGCATAGCCGATGATTCTGAGATGGGGCAGGCGCTCGATTTCGAGCAATTTGGCCACTTTGTCGGCGCCTTTCGCGCTGTCGGCATAGATCGCCACGCGCTGGCCGACCACGCCCCTGTCCATCAGTTTTGAGATCAGTTTGCGGAACAGAATGCGGCTCAGGAAGAGGGCAATCATGCTGAAACCGATGAAATAGAGCGCAAAGCCGCGCGAGTAATCGCTCATCATCTCAAGCTGGAGGATGACTAAGGTGGTCAACCCCGAGGCAAGCAGGAAGTCGGCGAGCGAGCTGAAGCCGACATCCTCGCCTTGCCCCTTCACCACCGCATAGCCATCGCGCGAGACGCGGATGAGGAAATAATTGATGCACAGGATGATCGCCCCTGTCCGGTGCAGGCGCGCGTCGTAATAATAGCCGATCGTTAGGTCATAGGCGATCATCGCCAGCACATAGGCGCAGACGAAGCAGGCGATATCATTGACGATACCGAGCGACCGCAACACATTCGATGTGAAGCGGATGTGGCCGTTCGTTCGCCTGGGGGGTGGGCTCAGCTTCCCGTGCATATCCCCCCCGTGGTGGCGCAAATCTGTTCCGGAGTGATGCGCGCGAACAACCCCCGCCGATGCGGGGTGCCGGGTCTGTCATCGACCGCAAAGCTCGATTTCGCGCGGGCCAACCCGCTGCTTACCTTGGCGGCGCACAGGGCGTCACCAAATTCGGCACACATGCGCGAGAACACGGCCCATGCCGGGACCGAGGACGGTTTTGCCATTGCCAGATCCTGATAGAGCGAAACCACTCTCGCCGTATCCCCTTCCGCCAGCAGGAAATCTCGATATGCGTCGGCGAGCATCCGGCTCTGCGGCAGGGCGTCCATCCCGCGTTCGAATGTCTGGCGCGCCCGAATGCTGCTTCCTTTGGCTCGATAGGCGTCCGCTAACGCGACATAACCCAGATATTCTTCGGGCGAATCCGAAACGACGACATTGGCGTCTTCTATCGCGCGATCGGTTCGTCCGCTGGCAAGATGCCGGGCACTTCTGACCAACAGACCGTCCTCGTTTCGCGGATCGAGCTGCAGCAAGCGCGCCGCCAGTGCCTCGGCGCGCTTGGCATCGCCGCGCGCAAGCCATGTCCGTGCCATCAAGCCCTGCGCTTCGGCGACCCCGCTGCTATAGGGGCGCATCAGCAGACGCTGCGCGGTGTCATGCGCGCCAATGCCGAGATAGAAACGGGCGAGCGAAATCTGCGATGTGCGTGTCCCGCTTTCGCCAAGATGTTGCAGCTGCGCCGTTGAAAGGGGCCGCCGGTCATATTCCATCCACAGGTCGCCTAGCGAGCGCAGCAGGCTTGTGTCGTTCGGCTTGGCTTCGATCGCCTTTACCGCCTCGGCGCGCGCTGCGGCAACGTCGCCGCTCTTGTACAGCAGGTTGATGAAGTCGATCTGGTAGCTCGAATCATCGGTCATGCTCTTCAGGATAAGCGGAAAGAGGCGCCGCATTCCCTGGGCGTCACCTTTGACCCGATAGATTTCAAGCAGCGTCACATTGAGCGCATCGGTCTCGCCGATCACCGAAACCGCGCGGTCGATCTCTGCGTTGGCTTTCGCGATATCGCCTTGAAGGGCGTGAATACGCGCCGAGAGAATAACGCCCCCCTCGTCATTGCCGTTCGACGCGAGGATTTCGGTCGCCATGCGGCGCGCCTCGTCCAGCTGGCCATTATCGATCGCAATAAAGCCCTTCACCAGCATTGCGCGCGTTGAACCGGGCGCGAGCAGCAACATTCGGTCCGCGGCCTCCCCCGCTTCCCGAATGCGTCCGGTTTGCAAGCCGAGTTCTGCTATATTTTGGAGCACCTCGGCATTGTCCGCTTGGAGATCGAGCGCCATCGAATAGGCGTTGAAGGCACTGGCGGGACGCTGCGCGCGTAGCTCGATGCGTCCAAGAAGAACATAATAGCCCGCGACGTCGTCGCGCGCTGCAATCGCCCGGCGGATGCTTTCGCGTGCTTCGTTGAGGTTACCGGCGGCCAATCGGGCCTCCGCGACCGACGCATCATCGGCAGCCGTCTGCAAGGCGTCATCGCAGCCTGCCAGCGCAAGCAGCAGGGCGGCGCCAACCAAGACGCCCTTCAAGGGCCGGGAAGCGGAGAGGAGGTTCAAAGCGTCTGCCTGGTTAAATATCTTAATTGATATGATGTTTTCGCTTAGCCTTTAACATATAAATTGATAGAGAGACTTAGGTTAATCGGGTTGACTTTCCGTGTTGAGTCCGTCCAATCGCCTCATTTGCTGGGGGCAGCGTTTCCGTTAGAGGTGATAAGTGAAGATTGCGTCAGCATTGTTTTGTCTTGGCGCGGCGCTGTGCGCGGCCCCGGCAAGCGCTCACGGTTTCGTGTCGGCCGCGGCGCAGGCCGCTCCGGCTGCGGCGAGTGCGCCGCGCGCCGGAACCAATCTGCCCGTCTATCGCATCAATCCCGGCGACGAGCTTGAAATCAATGTCTGGCGCGAGGATCAGCTGCAGCGGACGGTCAGGGTCCTGCCGGACGGCACGATAAGCTTTCCCCTCGTCGGCTCCATTCAGGGCGCCGGCCGCACGACCAAGGAAATCGAGCAGTTCATTTCGGCCGGGTTGGCGGGCAAATATGTCGATGGCAATGTCCCCGATGTAACCGTCGCGGTGCGCAGTCCGGCCGGCCTGCAATTTTCGGTGATCGGCAAAGTGAAATCGGCGGGTACCTTTACCCCCGGCCGCTATGTGACATTGCTCGAGGCGCTGAGCCTCGCAGGCGGCGCCGACGAATTCGCCAGTCTCGATAGCATCGTCATCATTCGCAAGACCGATGGCGGCCTGGTCACGATCCCCGCGCGCCTCTCTGGCATCCTACGGAGCAAATCGATCAGCGCTGATGCGGTGCGGGCGATTCCGATGATCGAAAGCGGCGATACCGTCATCGTGCCATGAGGATCTTCATTGTGTCTGGCGAGGCGAGTCTTGGGGTCAAGATCCGCTGTCTTTTTGCAGCGAGCGCCGTGGCGTTGCTGTCTGCCTCTCCTGCTGGAGCACAGACGGGGAGCGATGTGTCCGTCACGGCATCGACGGCTTATGACAGCAACCCGTTTCTCGCCTTCGGTGACGACACCGAAGCCGCCTCCTTCCGGCTCGAACTGGCGCCCAGCATCTATCGGTCGGACGGCATCAGCAGCCTCAAAATATCGGGGCGGGTCGAGCATGTGGAATATATGCGCCGTTACGATTCGGCGCAGAACCTGTCGGCGAATGTGGCCGCCAGCCACCGCATCAACGAACGCCTGGATGCAACTGCCAACTTCTCGATTTCGAGCAGCGTATCGACCACAGACTTCGTCGGGCCGATCGGCACCGGCGACGAGCTGGGCCCAGACGATCTTCCCCTGCCGATCGACAATGACATCACGTTGCTCGGCGACCGGCAGCGCCGTAACCAGGCCGCAGCAGATGTGTCTTTGCGTTACACGCCCACCGAATTCGACGAAATTCGCTGGTCGAGCTCGGCACGCGCCAATCGCTACGGCGCGGCGCGACTGCAAGATTCCGATTATGCGTCGCAGCGCCTCGCTTATTCGCGCCGCATCAACGACGGTTTCACGATCGGCGGCGTTGTCGATGCCAGCGTCAGCAACTTCAAGGATACGCGCATTGGCGATGCCAAGACGCTGTCGCCCCAATTGTCGGTGAGTGCGATGCTGGGATCGCGGCTTCAGGCGTCGGGAAGTTTCGGGCTGTCGTTTACCCGGACGAACCTTGCCGTCGGTCGCGATACGTCGACGACTTTTGCCGGCAACGCAACGCTCTGCTACAAGGGATCGTTGAGCAATTTCTGCGTCAATGGCTCGCGCCAGGTGCTGCCCTCCGCTATCGGCGGCGTGCGAAAGCAGACGTCGGCGGGCGCCACCTATTCCTTGCGGTTGTCGGAGCGCGAAACCCTCCAGCTCGGCGGCAGCTACTCGGTGGCTTCGGCACCGCTGGCCGGAGTTGGTGGAGATTTCGAGAGCATCCGGGGTTATGCGCGTTACGAACGCCTGCTCAATGAGCGAACCCGCCTGTTTGCGAGTGCGGGTTATTCAGATACGTCGGACGATATCGGCGCACGGCGCTCGAACATTCAGGGGGCCGTGGGAATCACGTTCCAATTCGGAAATACGCGATGAGCAGCGATCGGTACGAACGGGACGAGGAAGAAGGCGGCAATCTGCTTGCACATCTTCCGACCATTATCCGCGAGCGTTACCGCTGGCTGCTCTTTCCGACGATCCTTTGTTTTATCGCGGGGGTTGTGGCGGCTTTCACCCTGCCTGCGGTATATCGCTCGACGGCCACGCTGCTCGTCGAATCGCCGCAGCTTCCCGAGGACGTAGTCGGGGAGCAAGAAGGCGACATTGTGGACCAGCGCATTGCCAAGATCCGACAGCAGGTTCTCAGTCGGCCCCGCTTGATCGAGCTGATCCAGAAACACCGCCTCTACACCGACGAACGGTCGAGCAAATCCTTGTCCGAGATCATCGAGAAGATGCGCAACTCGACAACGATCGAAACGGTGTCGGCCGAGTTGCAGCGGGCCTCGGCGGGGCGGTCCTCGACGATCGCTTTTGCCTTGAGCTTTGACTATAAGGACCCGGCCCCGGCCCAGGCCGTCGCACAGGACATGACCGAGCAGATCCTGCTCATCGATGCCACCAGAAGTTCCGAACAAGCCACCAACACGGTTCAGTTTTTGACCGATCAGGCGACCGCGCTGCAAAGCCAGATGGCGGAACTCGAATCGTCGATCGAAACGATCAAGGCGCAAAACGGCTTCGCGCTGTCGAATCCCGGCATGATGGTGATGGGCGGAACGAGCGGCAGCTATGACGCGCAGATTATTGCCTTGCAGCGCGATAATGCGCTTCTTGCGGCGCAGCGCGAAGCCCGTAAATCGGCGGCGGAGCGCGATCCGCTCGTGGCAGGTGCCGAAGCCGAACTCGCCGCCGCGCAGGCGCGTTACTCCGATGGCCATCCCGATATCGGCATCGCCAAGCGGCGGCTGGCCGAGGCGCGCCGCCTCGCTGACAGCAATCAGGCGAAGCGACCCGCCGACACCATCGATCAGCAGATCGCTTCGAATAACGCCCAGATTGCCGCCCTTCAGTCAGTGAAGGCGCAGGAAATCGGTCGCATGTCGGCCGCGCAAAGCGCCCAGGCGCGCGCCCCGCTCGTTCAGGAACAGATCGCCCAGCAGCAACAGAAGCTGGAGGGGCTGAACACACAATATGAGAGCGTCTCGACCCGGTTGCTGGCGGCGCAGGCGAGCGCCAAAGCCGAAAGCGAGCAAAAGGGCGAGCGGCTGTCGGTGATCGATCCGCCCGTCGTGCCTGAAGATCCAAGTTCGCCAAATCGGCCCTTGCTGATCGCGGGTGGGCTTGCTTTCGGGTTGGGGTTCGGGCTGTTCCTTATTCTTCTGGTCGAGCTCTATTATCGGCCGATCCGGGACATGCTCGACATTCGGTCGGTGACGGGCGAAATGCCGCTGGTATCCATTCCGACGATCGACCCCGCCGCATCGACGCCGAAGACACGGCTTCAGCGATTACTCGCTTTTCTGCCCGGTCGAGGTCGCCTATTGCAGCGCGCGAACAGCTAGAACGGATCGATGAACAGCTTGACCAATCTCCCCGACCCGCTGCGCGGGCATCCTGCCGTTCTGCCGCTACCGGGCATTGGCGAAGTTGCCGACGTTGAACAGCCAGAAATCGGTCCCAAGCTGGTTGGCTTTGAATCGAAGGACGCCCGTTCGCGCCCCTTCAATCTGCTGCGCGCCCAACTCATCAAGAAGCTGGCAGAAACCGGCGGCCGCTTGATCGGCATCACCTCGCCCGCTCCCAACGCTGGCAAGTCATTTGTCGCGTCCAATCTTGCCGCTTCGATGAGCCAGCTGTCGAACCGCCGGACGGTTTTGATCGATCTCGATCTTCGCCGCGCGACGATTGCGGATATCTTCGGCCTTGAGGGTCCTGAGGGCGTGACCGAATATCTGCTCGGTGACGAGCTGACGCTTGCCCAGATCGGGCGGCGCATCGGCACCAGCAACCTCGTGGTGTATCCGACCTTTCCGGCCCAGGTAAATTCCGCCGAACTCATGGTTGGCGACCGGCTTCTGGATCTGGTGGCGCGCGCGCGCGCGCTTGGGGACGATGCGATCGTGATTTTCGACCTGCCGCCCGTTTTTGCCAATGACGATGCGATGCTGGTGGCCGAGCAGCTCGACGGCATTTTGCTCGTCGTTGAGCAGGGCGTCACGACAAAGAAACAGCTGCAAAGCTCGATGCAGTTGCTGCATCCGACCCCGCTTCTGGGCACGATTTTCAACCGCTTTACGGGCGGCTCCGGCGATCCGTACGGCTATGGTGGCAAGTACGACGGCTATTACAGCGAATAGCAAGCACCGCACGTAGCGGACCCGCGCATTGGGGTGACATGCCTCATCGCAAATGGGTACTGCGCGCCGATTACCGGCCTCGCAAACCCTTCCGACATGATCGCGACTCCGACGTCATCGCGACTCGGTGGCCGCCTGCATCCCGTATGGTCGACACGCTTAACTGCATTCGCCGGTCCGCTTAAGACCGACGCCGAGCGCGCTTATCGCTCAGCCCCTGCGGAAGTTAAGAAAATTATCGATTAATTTGAGATGCTTAAACTTCATGGAATGGGTGAGGCCGCGGCTTACTTATGGGAAGAAGCCCGCTTAAGGTGGCTTTAACACGTCTTCAGCCATCAATGTCCCACATTGAAACAAGAATCTGAGCCAGCGACGAGGTTGTACCGTCCGCAGATTCAAAAGCTGACCTAACATACTGATATCAATCAATTAAATCTATCCGCGGCATCTGGGCCCGAAAAAACACCGGAACTGAATCCCGACGCAGATGTTAGCGCTTTAACAGCACGTTGACATTTCTTAACGAATCATCAATAGCTGCCACTCGCAAGTGGGCAACAGACCCACTGCGGGTTTCGCGCACATCGGGTCGTCTTTTGCATCGAGATTCCAGCTCAATGGGATTCCCGAGGCGAAGGGGTTCGTGTCGCGATGCCCTCCCGCTCGAATGGGACTGGGTCTGTCTGCGAGGTGACTCCACTCCACTGGACTGTCCAGCGGGGAGCGGAGCTACTGAATTAAGGGGAATAGGATGAATAAATCTCCGACAATTGCTGCTCGCGCAGCCTGATTTACTATTTCCCGGACAGCTTGGGCCAGAAAGCTCGTCAGTTCGCTCCGCCGCTCTAAAGGCCTTTGTGCCAGCTTTATTTAGTTTCAGTTTAAGATGGGGATGTTCAACATGAAAACTACACTCGCTCTTGCATTTTCGCTGGTGGCGCTCGCGCTTCCCGCTACTGCGGCAACCGCCGCGACTCCCGTTACCGTCAACACGGGCACCGGCACGCTCGGTGGATCTGACGCGAATTGGGTTGTCGGCGGGCCCGCGAGCGAATCGCTCGCTTATATTCCGTCGGTGATCAACAATGCGTGGTTCTCCGGCGGCTCGCCCGCTGGCCAGAACGGCAATGCCGACGGCGCCCGCTGGATCACGGCAGTTAACGGCAGCAACGGCAACGAAAGCGCGCCGGTTGGCATCGTGAATTATTCGACGACGTTCACGCTCAGCGAGATCGCCACGGTCGCGACACTGACGGGCAATTTCTGGTCGGATAACCGCGTATTGTCGATCATTCTGAATGGCGTCACGACCATTTATGCTAACAATACCGGTCTGGCTTCACAGTTCAATGGTTCCGGCGTGGCCCTCAATCAATTGGTCAATCTCAAGGCCGGTTCCAACACTCTGGAATTCAATGTTCAGAATGATTCCGGTGGTAGCGGCAACCCCGCTGGCCTGCGCTTTACCGGCGTCTTCTCGGCCGTTCCCGAGCCGGGCACCTGGATGCTCATGATGCTGGGCCTTGGCGCCGTCGGGTTCTCGATGCGTCGTCGTCAAAAGACCCAGGTCCGCTTTCAGTTCGCCTGAACCCGACTGCGGCCTACTTCGTAACTAGCAGAAGGGTCGGCCTATATGGTCGGCCCTTTTGTATTTCTTGGGTGCCATCCGGTAATGCACGGCGTCATGTCTCGACTCAGCAAATCATGGGGTGCGTTTGCCTTGCTGGCAGTCTGCGGCCTTGCCATGCTTGCCGCGGTCGCGGCCATCTACACATCGACTTCGCCGTCTATGACTATTTGGAACGCACCGAGCACTTCGCGCGAGTTTGCAAAGCGTTTGCCGGTCGAGCCGGAAGCCTTCAAGTTTCGCGAGGGCATCGCGCCCTTGCAAGCCGCTGAAATCAATGCCGCGGTTCCCGAATCTGACGAGCCGATCCTGCCGGCCAAACCCTTTGCTATCTTGTCCCCCGCGACCGCTGGCGCCGCCCAGCTCTCTGCGGTCGATTGCCTGACGGCAGCGATTTATTATGAGGCGGCGTCCGAGTCCGCGACAGGTCAGCGGGCGGTGGCGCAGGTGATCCTCAACCGTATGCGCCACCCCGCCTATCCCAACTCGGTCTGCGGTGTCGTTTTCCAGGGATCGCAACGGACCACCGGCTGCCAGTTCACCTTCACCTGCGACGGATCGCTGCGCCGTCGACCCTCGGCGAGCGGCTGGTTGCGTGCCCGATCGGTCGCGACCGCCGCCCTGTCGGGTTATGTCGAACCGTCGGTGGGCTATGCGACCCATTACCACACGACCTATGTCGTACCCTATTGGAGCAGCAGCCTCACCAAGCTGCGGACGGTCGGTTCGCACATTTTCTATCGCTGGAGCGGCAATAACGGCACCCCGCGCGCATTCGTCAATCGCTATGCCAATGCGGAGATCATTCCCGCCGCCGCTGCGGCCAATCTTTCCGGCTATCTGCTGGGTTCGTCAGCCCTTCCGGAAACCCTGGATCTGGCGGGCATCCCGCTTGCTAGCGACCCGCTCGTTTCCGCGGCTCCCCCGCCGTCGTCCGGGCTGAAGGCGCCCTTACGCGGTGAGCTCAGCTCGGCGCCAAGCGGCGTGATCGCGCCGAGCGGCGGCGGCATCGCCATCCCCAGCCACAAGCTCAAAGGTGACGTCGCAGCACCCCGGCTGGTTGATGATCGTCCTCGCTTGATCGACTGAGCAGGACGTAACGGCGATGACATGGTGTGTGGTGCCGGCCTGGGTTCCGGCTAGTCTGCCGCTCAGCGCAAGAATCGTCGCTCGACACAATTTCTGTCACCGGGAGCTAACAAGTGCCGACGATCCATCACCCCACGAGGCCCTTTGCCGATCAGAAGCCGGGTACCTCCGGTTTGCGCCAGAAGGTGCGGGTGTTCGAACAGCCCGGATATGCCGAAAATTTCCTGCAATCGATCTTCGACGTGGTCGCACGTCCGGACGGCGCCACATTGGTGATCGGCGGCGACGGCCGCTACCATAACCGGACGGTCATTCAACAGGCGATCCGTATCGCAGCGGCCAACGGCTATGCCCGCGCCATCATTGGCCGCGGCGGCATCCTCTCAACGCCGGCGGTCAGTCACCTGATCCGCAAATATGGGGCAAGCGGCGGCCTCATTCTGTCCGCCAGTCACAATCCGGCGGGCCGCGACGGCGATTTCGGGATTAAATATAATATCGCGAACGGCGGCCCGGCGCCTGAAGCGATCACCGATATGGTCTATGCCCGGACGTTGACGATCGATCGCTGGTTGGCCGAGGATTCGTCCGACATCGGCCTCGATCGGGTGGGCCAACATCGTGTCGGCTCGATGGACGTCGAGATCATCGATCCGGTGCAAGATTATGCCGACCTCATGGAAGAGCTGTTCGACTTTACCGCGATTCGCGGTGCGGTGGCTGGGGGCTTGACCATGGCGTTCGATGCCATGCATGCGGTGACCGGACCCTATGCGGTCGAGCTGCTCGAAAAGCGCTTGGGCTTTGCTCCGGGAACGGTGCGTAATGCCGTGCCGCTCGAAGATTTTGGCGGCGGCCACCCGGACCCGAACCTGGTGCACGCGCACGATCTGTATGCGCTGATGATGAGCGACGCGGCGCCCGACTTTGGCGCGGCGTCGGATGGCGATGGCGATCGCAATCTGATCATCGGGCGCGGCCGTTACATCACCCCTTCGGATTCGCTCGCCATGCTCGCGGCCAACGCTCATCTTGCGCCCGGCTACGCGCGCGGACTTCGGGGCATCGCTCGTTCGATGCCGACGAGCGCCGCGGCGGATCGGGTCGCCGCCGACCTTGGCATTCCCTGCTTCGAGACGCCCACGGGCTGGAAATATTTCGGCAATCTGCTCGACGCCGAGATGGCGACAATCTGTGGCGAGGAAAGCGCTGGCACCGGATCCGACCATATCCGCGAAAAGGACGGACTTTGGGCAGTGCTGCTGTGGCTGAACATCCTGGCGGTTTGGAAGACATCGGTCGATGCGCTGGCGCGCGCGCATTGGGCGCGCTTCGGGCGCCACTATTATGAACGCCACGATTATGAAAATTTGCCAGTCGCGGATGCCGAAAATCTGATGAACGCGCTAAAGGCAGGACTTTCCAGCCTGTCCGGCACCACCTTTGGCAACCTTGCGGTGACCCTGGCGGACAGCTTCACCTACAATGATCCCGTCGATGGCTCTTCGAGCACCAACCAGGGCGTGCGTATCTTCTTTGCCGACGGATCACGGGCAGTTTTTCGGCTTTCGGGAACCGGGACCGAGGGGGCAACGCTGCGCATATACCTCGAACGTTATGAACCCCCCGACGGCGTTATCGACGCCACGGCGCCCGAAATGCTTGCAGGTCTTGCATCGGTCGTTGAACTGATCGCCGGGGTTCACAGACATACCGGTCGGGCCGGACCCGACATTGTGGCCTGAAGAACGGCCGATTTGCCACTGACGCTCGGCGCGTGAGAGAGGCAGACCCCGAATTTCGGGCCGTCGCCATTGGCACCCGACAACGCCCAATATCGCCGCGGTCGGACTGTCGCCGCAGGCACCCGCTGCATTTGCGGACCAACATTTTGGCCGAAACATCCTGGTTTCCATTCGGGCGCTAAGACGGCTTTAACACCGTGTGGCCGATAACAGGACCATGGCTATTTCTGCATATTTTGAATCAGGCGCAAAGTCTTCAGCGGCAACCCGGGCAAGGCGCCGCAAACTGATGCTCGAGGTCCGCGGCGCTCATGCCTCGGGCGCCGATGTCCCCGTGACGATCCATAACATCTCGGAAACAGGATTGCTGATCGAATGCGAAGCGGCGCTCTCGATCCGCGACCGCATCGACATCGATCTTCCGCATGCGGGCGTGGTTCCGGCAACGCTGGTTTGGGTGAGCGGTCGGATGTTCGGTTGCCAGTTCGACGCGCCGATCTCGCCGGCGGCGCTGAGCGCGGCGCAGTTGAGAAGTGCTATTGCTATCGAAGAGGCATCGCCGCCGTCATCCGTCCCCGAACAAGACTCCGTTTCGGTCGGGCCGCATAGTTCCAGCTTTGCCGCGAATTTGAAGCGCCTGCGTATGGCGAAAGGCCTGAGTCAGGCCAATATGGCCGAACGTCTCGGCGTCAGCGGCCCGTCGATTTCGGGCTGGGAAAAGGGTCGTGCCCGTCCGAAGGAGGACCGTTTGGCCGACCTTGCCCATTTGCTCGGCGTCCCGGTGTCCCAGCTGCTCGTCGATCCCCAGCCCGACATGATCCACGATCTGATCGATGCGAGTCGGGAGCAGATCGCGCGCGCCACGGGCGTGGCTCCCGAGAAGGTTCGAATCATCGTCGAGTTTTGAGCGAGCGGGGATTGCTGAGGACGACGGCGAGGATCGACGAGAGCCGGCAGGAGGTGCGCGGAGCCTTCATTGTGTCAGCGCAGCCGACTTTGGCGCCAACGCCCACCAAGGTGCCCGAAGATATAGAGATTGCGCGTCGGCGGATCTGCTAGCGATCGATAGTTCTGGAAGCGCGGAATGGCCCGCGATAGCCCGATTTTTGATTTTCGAGCGCATAAATCGTTTCATAATGAGACAGATGACGCAATTGCTGGATCATTTGCTTGCCTACAGGACACTTAACAACTGGTTAAAAATTCCATTTTGTGCGATGCACCAGAACGAATCGTTGACTTGAAATTGATCGTACGGGTCGAGCAAGGCGACAGGTCCATTTTGAAGGGGTAAAGAAATATGCGCAGCATTTTCGCCGCAGTCGCCGCAGTCGCGTTGGTTCCGGCCAGCGCCAGCGCCGGGACGTTTGTCAACGGCAGCTTCGACGACGGCACCCTGACAAATTCCAGTTTCACGACCGTTGCCGGTGGCAATTCGACTGCGATCAACGGCTGGGTCGTGACGGGCAACAGCGTCGACTATATCGGTAGCTATTGGACGGCGCAGCAAGGTTCGCGTAGCATTGATCTGAATGGCAATGGCCCCGGCGGCATTCAGCAGACGTTCGATACAGTTGTCGGCCAGCTTTATAATGTGAGCTTCTGGCTGGCTGGCAACACCGCCGGACAGCCGACTGTCAAGTTGGTAGAGGTCGGCGCCACGGGGGCTGAAAGCTCGATTTTCACTTTCGACACCACCGGGCTTAGCTTGCCTAATAACATGGGGTGGAAGAACTATAACTACCAATTTACCGCTGGGCCTGGCGGATCGACCACCCTGTTTTTTGCATCGTCCAATCCGGGATCGTTTGGCGCTGCGCTGGACAATGTTTCGGTGTCAGCTGTGCCGGAACCCGCGACATGGGCCATGATGATGCTTGGCATTGGCTTGATTGGCGGTGCAATGCGCCGCCGGTCTGCCGCTCAGTCCGCAACTCGCCTGATTAAGGCCTGACCTAAATCCCGCGCGACCCTGCCGTCGGCAAAGTACGACGGCAGGTTCATTGGTAATGGCTCGGGTTGGGTCGATCCGCCCTGTCTATTTTCTTTGTAAGAATCTTGGGCCGTACCAACCTTCGCGTTCGGGCGTTCATGTCGGTTCGCCATGGTCGGGGCCTGCACATTCGAGCTGGGAATCTGAACGACCGCCAAAGTCAGGGTGCTGAAGGCCTGGCAGTTCGGGCGGGAAAAGCTGATCGCCCTGTTGGCGGAACGACATCGCGCCGTTGTCCAAGCGTGGCGAAACGGACGCGCTTCTGATCAGGCCGACGCAGGTAATGAGTGGAATTGTCCTATTGCCGCTCGGCGCAACCCGGGACTTTTGTTTTTGATACGCGCCTTGCAGCGAATGTAGGCGGCAATTGCAGAATCGTTCCAAAACGAAACAACTTCTAAAGTCTGGCAGCAGCAAGGCATGGACTCTCGCGGAGAAATCTTACAGATGTTAAGAAATCTTAACGGGGGTGTTATGAAAAGACTTTGGATTGCTTGTTCGTTCGCAGCATTGCTTTCGGCTTCGCCGGCTCAAGCAGCGACTTTGATCGGGGACACCGTGACCTGTGCGCAGGTCGGTGCGGGATCGACCTATTCCTGCTTCACCAACTCGGCCGTTGTCGGCGGGGGCCAAGAGTTTGTCGTCGGTGCGGCGCCCAATCCTGCCATCGGGCTTAATTTTAATGGCGGCGGGCTCAGGATTTCCAACATCTCGGGGGGCGCGCTCGTTCTGACGCAGACCATCGTCTCGCTTGCCGATCTGTCGAAGGCGTTCACAAGTGCGAACCTGCTCAATTCGTCGATCCTCGGTTTCAATAGCTCGGATATCTCGATTCAGAACGGCGTGTTGCGGCTCGATTTCGCCGGCACCATCTGGGCAAGAAATTCGACGGCAAACATCGCCCTCGATACCGCGTCGGCCGTACCCGAGCCCGGAACCTGGGCGATGATGCTGTTGGGTCTCGGCGCTATGGGCGCTGCGATGCGGTCGCGTCGGCGGCAGAAGGTCAGCGTGCGCTACGCCTGATTGGCCTGCGTCATTTCCGGCAAAATTGGGGGGCTCGGGTTTCAATACCCGGGCCCTTGCTGCGTTTCATCGCAACCGGGTTCCGGTTTTGCTTTGACAAGCGCGGTGGACGGTCCAGAAAGGGCCCAACCCTTGGATTGCTAAGGGTCGGGCCAAGTTCCTGGTACGCGCCGTTGCCGGCGTGACCAAATCATGACCCTGCCGTGCGGGTCGCAGCGCGGCGAGGTCGTGGTTCCCCTAGACAAAAGTCGTGAAAGACCGATGAACTGGCTGCTAAAGTGGCGCTGATCGCTTCGCGCGGCCAATCTTCCAGTGGCGTTGGAACGCCGATGCAGAATTGCGTGGGGGCATGGTCATCTTCTTGAAAGACAAGCATTGTCGGCACGATCCTGGCCATCGGCGACGGGCAGGCGGTTGGTTTGCGAGCTGTAAATCCTGTCCCAAAATGACGGGGGCTATCCATCAGGTTGATTGACGATCGTCCCGATCCGGATATGATTTTTTGGCTTCGGCGACTCCAACGACCCGGAAAATTGCCGAGGGGCTGCATCACGATATGCCGGAAAGGCCGTGTCTGGCTGGCGCGGCCTTTTTGCTGCCCGCACGCCGTCCGGCATATGTTCGCGTCAAATGGACCGCGGGCAATGCTGGATAGAGTGCGCCAAGGGGCAGGTCACAAGCTGCCTGATCAGGATCACGGATCGCTGGCGCCGCGACCTTCGTTCAGCCACCCTGCGCGCCGGTGCGCGACCTTGTCAGGCGCGAAGGCGGTAGCCGACGGCCAGTTCATTTATGATCAGTTTGGGCTGGGCGGGGTCTGCCTCCAGCTTCTGGCGCAAACCACGCACGGCGATCCGCAGATATTCCACCCGCTCAACATGCGCTGGTCCCCACACCGATTTCAACAGCTGGGCGTGGGTCAGCACCCGATCCGGGCGACGAGCCAGTTCGGCGAGCACAGCATATTCCTTGGGCGTCAGGTGCACATCCTGCGCGTCTTTCAGGACGCGCCGATGGTCGAGGTCGATCCGCACGGCGCCGACCTCGACGACGCTCGCCGGCTCACCGGTGGCCGCTGTCCGCGCATGGCGAAGCGCGGTGCGAATTCGGGCGAGCAGTTCGTCGGTGTCAAAGGGTTTGGCGACATAGTCATCGGCGCCCAGGTCCAAGGCGGTGACCTTTTCGATACTGTCGTCGCGCGCCGACACGACGATGATGGTGGCGGCCGAACGACGGCGGATCGGTTCGATCAGCTCGAGACCGTCGCGATCCGGCAAGCCTAGGTCGAGCAGCACCACATCGGGCCGCTCGATATCCAGCAAGGCGATGGCTTGGCGCGCATCTGCGGCTTCGACGACGGTGTGACCGGCCCGCTGCATCGTCGCGCGCAATAACCGGCGGATGTGGGCGTCATCCTCTACAATCAGAATTTTTGCGGTTTGCGGCATGCCGACATTCTATGTTTGCGGGGCCGACGCGTCGAGAGCGCGATTGAGCAAAAGCACATTGACCCGCGGTTCGCCGAGGAAACCCAGCGTCGGTTGCTCCACCGCTGCAGCTACGAGCGAGCGGACCTTTGCGGCGGGGAGGCGTCGGGCGGCGGCGACGCGCGCGACTTGCGAAAAGGCCGCCTCGGGACTGATGTGGGGATCCAGCCCCGAGGCAGAGGTCGTCACCAGGTCAGGCGGGACGGGAGAGCCCGGTGTCGTTTCGGAACGCGCCGCGACGTCGGCCTTGACGCGGTCGGTCAGTGCCTGCGCTGCAGGACCGAGGTTGGAGCCTGCCGAGGCGGCGGCATCATAGCCGTCGGCACCGGCGGCGGAGGGGCGGCCATGGAAATAGGTTGGGCCGGTGAATTTCTGGCCGATCAGCTCCGACCCGACGACGGTGCCGCCGTCGCGGATCAGGCTGCCGTTTGCTTGGCGCGGGAACAGCGTCTGGCCGATCCCGGTCAGCGCGAGCGGATAAGCGATGCCGAGCAGCGCGGCGAAGAGCAGGGTCAGCACCAGCGCGGGGCGGACAGCGGATTTGAGGTCGTTGAACATCGATTGGTCCTTAAGCGAGGTGGAGGCCCGACACGGCGAGGTCGATCAGCTTGATGCCGACGAAGGGCGCGACGAGGCCGCCGAGGCCGAACACCGACAGATTGCGCCCGAGCAGCTGGCCCGCGGGCAGTGGCCGATAGCGCACGCCCTTCAAGGCAAGCGGGACGAGGCAGGGGATGATCAGCGCGTTGAAGATGATCGCCGACAGCACCGCGCTTTCGGGCGTCGCCAGCCCCATCACGTTGAGCACGCCAAGCTGCGGATAGAGCACGACAAAGATCGCCGGAATGATCGCGAAATACTTCGCGACATCGTTGGCGACCGAAAAGGTCGTCAGCGCGCCGCGCGTCATCAGCAATTGTTTGCCCAGCCCGACGATCTCGATCAGCTTGGTCGGATCGCTGTCGAGATCGACCATATTGCCCGCCTCGCGCGCTGCCTGCGTCCCGGTGTTCATCGCAACGCCGACGTCGGCCTGGGCGAGGGCGGGGGCGTCGTTGGTACCGTCGCCGCACATGGCGACGAGGCGACCTTCGGCCTGTTCGCGGCGGATCAGCGCCAGCTTGTCCTCGGGCGTGGCCTGCGCGAGGAAATCGTCGACCCCGGCCTCGGCGGCGATCGCGGCGGCGGTCAGCGGATTGTCGCCGGTGATCATCACGGTGCGAATGCCCATCTTGCGCAGCTCGCCAAACCGCTCGCGCACCCCTGCCTTGACGACGTCTTTCAGGTGGATGGCACCAAGCAATTGCCCGTCTTTCACCACCGCAAGCGGCGTACCGCCCGAACGCGCGATGTCTTCGGTGATCTTGCGCAGTTCGACGACTGCGGCATTCTCACCCTGCGGATGCGCTTTGAGCACCGAATCGACCGCGCCCTTCTGGATCGTGACGCCGGCGACAACGACCCCGGACAGGCGGGTCTGCGCGGTGAACGGGATAACCTCCGACCCCGCTGGCAGCGTCTCGACCCGGATCGCATAGCGTTCGCGCGCCAGCGCGACTACCGAGCGGCCTTCGGGTGTTTCGTCGGCCAGGCTCGACAGCAAGGCCGCCTCGGCGAGCTGGTCGATCTCGACCCCGGCGAGGGCGCGAAACTCGGTCGCCTGACGGTCGCCGATGGTGATCGTGCCGGTCTTGTCGAGCAGCAGCACATCGACGTCGCCCGCCGCTTCGACCGCGCGCCCCGATTTGGCGAGCACGTTGAAACGCACCAGCCGGTCCATGCCGGCGATGCCGATCGCCGACAACAAGGCCGCGATGGTGGTGGGGATCAGGGTGATGAGCAGCGCGGCGAGCAGCACCACCGGCACCGAACCGCCCGCATAGGATGCAAAGCCCGGGATCGTCGCCACCGCGATCAGGAAGATGATGGTGAGACCCACGAGCAGGATGGTCAGCGCGATTTCGTTCGGGGTCTTGCGGCGTTCGGCGCCTTCGACCAGCGCGATCATGCGCTCGAGGAAGCCCTGGCCGGGTTCGGCGGTAACCTGCACCTTGATCCGATCCGAAATCACCCGCGTGCCGGCAGTGACCGCGCTGCGGTCGCCGCCCGCCTCGCGGATCACCGGCGCGCTTTCGCCGGTGATCGCGGCTTCGTTGACCGATGCGACGCCCTCGATCACCTCGCCGTCGGCGGGGATCAGGTCGCCGGTTTCGACAAGCACGATCTGGCCCTTCTCCAGCTGGCTGGCGGCGACGATCTCATAGGTGTCACCGACCCCGAGCATCAGCTTGGCTTTGAGCTCGGCCTTTGTCGCGCGCAGCGACGCCGCCTGCGCCCGGCCGCGGCCCTCGGCGAGCGCCTCGGCAAAGGTGCCGAAGAGGACGGTGAGCCACAGCCAGATCACCAACTGGATTTCGAAGCCGAGCGGCAATCCGGGTTCGCCAATGACGAGCAGCACGGTCAGCAGCATCGCGACGACCGCGGTGACGAACATGACCGGATTGCGCATCAGCTGGCGCGGGTCGAGCTTGCGCACCGCATCACGCATCGCGGGAACGACCAGCGCGGCGCTGAACATCGAAGTGGGAGCGTTCATGGCTGTATGTTCCTCAGAAAAGCTGGCCGCTGGTCACCGCGAGGTGATCGGCGATGGGACCAAGCGCGAGGCTGGGCAGGAAGGTGAGGCCGCCCAGGATCAGGATGACCCCGACAAGCAGCCCGACCCACAGCCCGCCGGTGGTAGGAAAGGAGCCGCTGGTGGCGGGGACATGCCGTTTGGCGGCGAGGCTGCCGGCAATGGCGAGCGCCGGGATGATCACGAAGAAACGGCCGAGCCACATCGCGACGCCGAGCATCCCGTTGTAGAAGGGCGTGCCCGCGGTCAGTCCGGCGAAGGCCGACCCATTGTTTCCGGCGCCCGACGTGAAGGCATAGAGGATTTCCGAAAAGCCGTGCGGTCCCTTGTTGAGCGGACCGGCGAGGCCCGCGGGCAGCACGCTGGCGATCGCGGTAAAGCCCAGGATGACGAGCGGCAGGATCGCGATGGCGAGCACCGCGAGCTTGACCTCGCGCGCTTCGATCTTCTTGCCGACATATTCGGGGGTGCGCCCGACCATCAGCCCGGCGACGAACACCGCAAGAATGGCGAACAGCAGGAAGCCATAGATGCCCGCGCCGACGCCGCCGACAACGATTTCGCCCAATTGCATGTTGAACAGCGGGATCATCCCGCCCAGCGCGGTGAAGCTGTCGTGCATCGCATTGACCGCGCCGCATGACGCGGCGGTGGTGACGACCGCGAACAGAGCCGACGCGGCGATGCCGAAGCGCACCTCCTTGCCCTCCATATTGCCGCCCGCGACGCCCAGTTGATGCAGCGCGGGATTGCCCGCTGCTTCCTGCCAATAGGTCACGGTAACCCCGGTGATGAACAGCACGCCCATGGCGGCAAGGATCGCCCAGCCTTGGCGCGTGTCGCCGACCGCGTTGCCGAAACACCAGGTCAGGCCGACGCCGATGGAAAAGATCGACAGCATCTGGACCAGATTGGTCAGCGCGGTCGGGTTTTCGAACGGATGCGCGCTGTTGGCGTTAAAGAAGCCGCCACCATTGGTGCCGAGCATCTTGATCGCTTCCTGGCTTGCGACAGGGCCGAGCGCGATCGTCTGCTTGACGCCTTCGAGCGTTGTGGCGTCGATCGAACCCGCCAGTGTCTGCGGCACTCCGCTCGCGATCAGGAAGATCGCATAGACGATGCAGATCGGCAGCAGGAGATAGAGGGTGACGCGCGTCATGTCGGCCCAGAAATTGCCGATCGTCTTCATCTCGCGCCGCGCAAATCCGCGAAACAGCGCGAAGGCGATCGCAATGCCGGTCGCCGCCGAGAGGAAATTCTGGATGGTGAGGACGAGCATCTGCGACAGGTTCGACAGCGTCGTCTCGCCCGCATACCATTGCCAGTTGGTGTTGGTGGTAAAGCTGATCGCGGTGTTGAACGCGCCGTCGGCGCCGACCGCCCCAAAATCTTGCGGATTGCCGGGCAGCACGCCTTGGAGCCGCAGGATCGCATAAGTGAACAGCAGCAGCACGACGTTGAAGAGCAGCATGTGCAGCGCGTAGCGCCGCCACCCCTGCTCCTGATCGGGGTCGATCCCCGCGACGCGATAGAAAAGGCGCTCGACGGGACCGAAGACGCGGTGCAGCGGCGTGGCGCGACCTTCATAGAGGGCGAACAGCCACAATCCCATCGGCTTGGCGAGCGCGATGGTGACGGCAATGAATAACAGGATCAGGCTCCAGCCGGCGACGGTCATGTCAGGTTCCGATCAGAAACGCTCGGGCCGCAGCAAGGCGACGAGCAGATAGACGAGCAGGGCGGCGGCGGTGCCACCGGCCAGGATCAACGACAGGCTCATCGCCTATGCTCCGTCGCAAAGACGCGCGTAACCGAGCGTTGCCGCAAAGAGCAGGGCGATCAGGCCGAGCCACAAAATATCGGACATGGATGTTCTCCGGCGAGAGGACTCCAGCAGGGAGCCGGTCAGGATGTGGGCGCCGCTACACCCCTTCGCCGTAAAGTTTCGCGGGCGAATTGGCCGATCCGCATAAAGTTTCCATAAAGTTCGGCGGCCGCCGCTTGGCGTTGGCGATTGCGTTCGTCTAAGTCTTGGCGATGCCGACGCCGCCCTCTTCGGAAAAACGCCCCTCGCCCGAGGCACTGCTCCGTCAGGCGCGGCGGGAGGATCGCGGTCAGCTCAAGATATTTCTTGGCGCGGCACCTGGGGTCGGCAAAACCTATGCGATGCTGCAAGAAGGCGCGGCGCTGAAGCGCGATGGCGTCGACGTCGTCGTCGCGGTGGTCGAAACGCACGGCCGCGCGGAAACCGAAGCGTTGCTGACGGGGCAGGAAATCGTGGCGCGCCGTGAGGTAGAATATCGCGGACAGACGCTCACCGAAATGGATCTTGACGCGGTGCTGCGCCGCGCCCCCGAACTCGCGCTGGTCGATGAATATGCCCATACCAATGTCGAGGGCAGTCGCCACCCCAAGCGTTGGCAGGATGTCGCCGAACTGCTCGACGCCGGGATCGATGTCTATACGACGCTCAACATCCAGCATGTCGAAAGCCTCAACGACGTTGTCGCCAGCTTCACGCGCGTCCGGGTGCGCGAAACTGTCCCCGACAGCGTGTTCGAAGGAGCCGAGATCAAGCTCGTCGACCTGCCGCCCGACGAGCTGATCGACCGGCTGAAGGACGGTAAGGTCTATGTGCCGCAGGAAGCGTCGCGCGCGCTCGGTCATTTCTTCTCCAAACCGAATCTGTCGGCGCTGCGCGAAATGGCGCTGCGCCGCGCGGCGCTCAGCGTCGATCGCCAGATGCTGCACGACTTGGATGCCAGCGGCGTCGCGGGCACTTATGCCGCGGGCGAGCGTATCCTGGTGGCGATCAGCGAGCAGCCGGGTGCCGATGCGCTGGTCCGCACCGCCAAACGGCTCGCCGACGGGCTCAACGCGCCATGGACCGCGGTCCACATCGAAACCCCCCGCAGCGAGAATTTTGACGAGGACAGCAAGCGCCGGATTGCCGCCGCGCTATCGCTCGCCGCGACCCTCGGCGCGACGATCGCGACCATCCCGTCGGAAAATGTCATCGCCGGCCTGCGCGGACAGATCGAGGCGCAGCGCGCGACGCAGCTCATCATCGGCCGCTCGCAGCGTAGCTGGTGGTTCGAAATGCGCCACGGCTCGGTGGTCGAAACGCTGATCCGTGGGTCCAAAGATCTGGCGGTCCATGTCATTCCGTCGCCTGAGACCGCGACGAACGCAGGCGGATGGAAAGGCTGGCTGCGTGGCTGGGGCAAGTCCACCGCTTATGGAGGCGCCTTGGTGCTGATCGCGGCGACGACGCTGCTTGCAAAATTTGCTGAACCGCTGATCGGGCGCGGCGCCGTCGATCTCCTTTATCTGATCCCGGTGATCGTCGCGGCAACGCTTTATGGCCTGCGACCCGGGCTGTTCGCCAGTATCGTCGCTGCGCTCGCCTTCAACTTCTTTTTCCTCGACCCGGTCCACACCTTCACCATCGCCGATCCGCAAAGCGTGTTGACGATGCTCGTGCTGACCGGGGTAGCGGCAGTGACCAGCAACCTCGCCGGACGGCTGCGGACACGCGCCCGGATCGGGGTGCGCAGCGCCGAGGAGAATGCGTCGCTCGCGGCGTTCGGACAGATGCTCGCGCGCGCATCGGACCGCGAGGCGACCGCGGCGGCGACTTGCGACGAAGTGTCGCGGCTGCTCGGGGTTCGCTGTGTCATGCTGGCGGAAACCGACGGCGTTCTGACCTCGATCGTCGCGCGCCCGCGCGAGGCGACCATCTCGCCGATCGATCAGGCCGCTGCCGAGTGGGCCTGGAGCAGCGGCGAACCCGCCGGGCGCGGCACCGGCACGCTGCTTGCCTCCGACTGGCAATTCCACCCGCTCAAGACCAGCCTCGGCGTCCTCGCCGTACTGGGTATTGCGCGCGACGATGACAGCGCACCGGTCGCCGCCGACAAGGCGACCTTGCTCGCGACGCTCATCGGGCAAGCGGCGCTGGCGCACGAGCGCTTGTATCTCGAGGACGAGATGCGCAGCCTGTCGGTGCTGGAGGAACGCGACCGGCTGCGCGCCGCGCTGCTGTCGTCAATCGGCCACGACCTGCGCACCCCGCTGACCGGCGTGACCGCGGCGCTGGAAGCGATCGGTGCTGAATATCCAGGCGCTCGCTCGCTGCCCACAGCGCGCGCCGAACTGTCGCGCCTGCGCCGCTTTCTCGACAATCTGATCGAACTGGTGCGAATCGATGCCGGCGGGATCAACCTGACCATGGCGTCGGTCGATCTGACCGACGCGGTCGCCGGGGTCGTCCACGACCTCAAGGATGTGCTCCGCGGTCATCATATCGATTTTCAGGTTCCGGCCAGCCTGCCGTTCGTCAAGACGGACGAGCGGCTGCTCCACCATATCCTGCTCAACCTGGTGGCCAATGCCGTCCAGCACGGGGGCAACGCAGGACCGATCTCGATTGCCGGTCGGCGCACCCCCGATGCCGTTTTGCTCACCATCCGGGATCGGGGCGAAGGATTGGTGCCGGGCGCGGAACAAATGATCTTTGATACTTTTGCGCGCGGCAAGGGAAGCGATCGCCACGGCGGAAGCGGTCTGGGACTGGCCATTGCGAAAGGATTTTCCGACGCACTCGGCATCCGGCTGGCCGCCGCCAATCATCCTGAAGGCGGCGCCATCTTTACGCTGCAATTTCCTCAGGCGTTAATCGCATCCCCGGTTCCCGATCCCGACTGATCGTCCCTACCGCAGCTGTCCTGCCCGGTTGGCCAGCAAATGGCGCTGGCCACCAGAACGCTCTCGCACAGTTTTGCCGCGATGATCGCGGCGGTGGGTGCGTCCAGATCGTCCAGCGCGGTTTCGATATGGAGCAGGTCGCCATGTCGCTGCGCCGACATCGTCGCCGGCACCAGCGATCGCTGCGCAAACAAGCCCAAGATGCGCGGCAGGGTTTGCGGGTCCGGAACCGCGACGATCCGGAACCGCTGCCTCATGCCGCCAGCCGTCCGGCCGCCCCGATCAGGCGTTCGGCGGTTTCATCGGCGACCGCGGCGGGCGACAGGTTGCGGCGCGCGGCGTCCTCCAGCAGCGCGGTGACGCGCGGGCCGATCTGGGCGACACGGCTCGCGACACTGGCGGCGCTTTCGCCGAGATATTCGGCCGAGACGCTGATGATCCCGCCCGCGTTGGCGACATAGTCTGGGACATAGGTGATGCCCCGCTTGCGCAGCATGTCCGCGATTTCGGGCGTCGCGAGCTGGTTGTTGGCGCCGCCGCACACCAGCTTCGCCTCCATCGCCGCGACGGTCGGTTCGTCGAGCACGCCGCCGAGCGCACAGGGGACAAAGATGTCGGCGTCGACCGACGCAATTGCGTCGGCGCCGACGACGCGCGCCCCCAGAATCGTGGCAATCCGGTCGCGGCGCCCCGGTGCGACATCGGCGATGACCAGCCGCGCCCCGGCATCGGCGAGGCGGCGGCAGAGTTCAGCCCCGACATTGCCGGTCCCCTGCACCGCGACGGTCAGCCCTTTCAGATCCGAGCCGAGCGCGAACGCGGCGCCCGCCTCGATCGCGCCGAACACACCCTCAGCGGTCCATGGCGACGGATCGCCGCCCGCCGCCGCACCGACCGCGGCGAGTCCGGCGACATGGCGCGTCTCGCTGGCGACTTCGTGCATGTCGGCGACGCTCGTGCCGACGTCCTCGGCGGTGACATAGCGCCCGCCCAATGCCGCGACCGCGCGGCCAAAGGCACGGAACAGCGCGGCGCGGTCGAACGGCCCGTCGGGTCGGCGCAGTACCGCCTTGGCGCCGCCAAAGGGCAGGCCTGCCATCGCATTCTTATAGCTCATCCCTTCGGCGAGCCGGAAGGCGTCGGCAAAGGCCTGATCGCGGTCGGGATAATCCCACAGGCGGCAGCCGCCGGCGCCCGGCCCCAATGTCGTCGAATGAACCACGATGATGCCGTCGAGCCCGGCGCTCTTGTCCTCCAGCCGGACGGTTTCGAGGGCGGGCAAACGACCCGAAAATTGCATAACCATGAGGGCCTCCTGTTCTGTGCCTCTTATTGCAGAGGGTCAGAGGTCAATCTTGCTCGATATTTCGGCATTTTGCCGTTAAGCCGGTCAAAATTTCTTCCATTATGACTAAGCGAGGTGGAAATGACCAATCTGGACCCATTCGAGAAAAATATCATTCGCGAGCTGCAGCGCGACGCCAGCCTCACCACCGCCGAGCTTGCCGAGCGCGTCGGGCTGTCGCCGTCGCCCTGCTGGCGGCGCATCGACCGGCTCGAACGCGACGGCTATATCAAGGGGCGGGTCGCGGTGATCGATCGGCGCAAGGTCGGGCTGCACGCGCATATTTTTGCGCAGGTCAAGCTCAACGCCCACGGCCGCGCCAACCTCGACGAGTTCAGCGATGCGATCGCGGCCTTCCCGGAAGTGCTCGGCGCTTATGTGCTGATGGGCAATATGGACTTCATGCTGCGCATCGTCGCCAAAGACATTGATGCCTATGAGGCGTTTTTCTTCGACAAATTGAGCAAGCTGCCCGGGGTGCAGGAAATCAACTCGACGGTGGCGCTGTCGGAGATCAAGTCGACGAACGAATTGCCGATTATCTAGGGCGCGATACCCGCCGCGAGCGCAGCGACCGGTTTGACTCGCGCCGCCGCGTGCGCCAGATGCCCCGGCATGGCGGTTTCGGCCAAGCACGGGAGGGGATCAGCATCAGATGTACGACCTGCTGACCGGCCTGTCAGTGATCGAAGCCTCGTCCTTCGTCGCCTCGCCCACCGCCGGGCTCTATTGCGCGCAAATGGGGGCAGAAGTGATCCGCGTCGACCAGATCGGCGGCGGCCCCGATTTCCGCCGCTGGCCGGTGACTGCGGGCAATGACTCGCTCTACTGGGAAAATCTCAACCGCGCCAAAAAGTCGGTCGCGCTTGATTTAAGTCGGCCCGAGGGGCGCGAACTGTTGCAGGCGCTGGTGCGCGCGACGGGCCAGTTCATCACCAATTTTCCGGTCGGCGGCTTCTTGTCGCATGAGGTGCTCGCCGCGGAACGCGCCGACCTGATCACCGTCCGCATCATGGGCTGGGCCGACGGCTCGCCCGCGCTCGACTATACGGTCAACAACAGCGTCGGTTATCCGCTGCTCACCGGCACCGGCCCCGAGCCCGTCAACCATGTCCTGCCCGCATGGGATCTGCTCAGCGGCGCTTATGCCGCCTTTGCGCTGCTTGCCGCGATTCATCGGCGCACCGCGACGGGCGCGGGCGGCGAGGTGCGGGTTCCGCTGTCCGACGTCGCGATCGGTACCGTCGCCAATCTCGGCGGGGTCGCCGAGGTGCTGTACGGCGGCGCCAATCGCCCGCGGCTGGGCAATGCGGTCTATGGCCTGTTCGGGCGCGATTTTGTCACCGCCGACGGTCAGCGGACGATGATCGTTGTCGTGACGCCGCGGCAATGGGCCAATCTGGTCGCGGCGCTCGATCTCGGCGAAGCGATCGCTGCGGTCGAGGCAGCGCGCGGCGTGTCCTTTGCGAAGGACGACGGGCTGCGCTTCACCCACCGCGACGCGCTCTATCCGCTGTTCGAGGCGGCCATCGCCAGCCGCAGCCATGCCGATCTCGCCGCCGCGTTCGACGCGGGCGGGATCGTCCACTCGCCCTATCGCACGATGCTGGACGCGGTGCAGGATGCGGCGCTTGTCGCCGACAACCCGATCTTCCGGCAGACCGACAACCCCAGCGGCTTTGCCTATCCCGCCGCGGGCGCCTTTGCGACCTTGCCGCAGGACCCGCGCCAGCCGCCGCGCCCCGCCCCGCGCAACGGCGAACATAGCGAAGAAATTCTGGCGGACCGTCTGTCGCTGCCGTCGGGCGAGATTGCCCGACTGATCGATGCCGGTATCGTTGGGGTGGTGTAAGATGCTCCCAATTCTTTTCTGTTCCCCCGCGAAGGCGGGGGCCCATCACCGGCCCTCTCGTCACTCAGCGACTGATCGCGACGGCCGCACCGATCGGATGATGGACCCCCGCCTTCGCGGGGGAGCAGCGAGCCTAATTGATGTGACAAGCAAAGTTGGAGAATGACATGACCCTGCGCCGCGCCGCCATCGTTGCCCCAATCCGTACCGCCGTCGGCAAATTCGGCGGCGCGCTTGCCAGCCTCGATGCCGGGCAGCTCGGCGCGGTGGTGCTCAAGGCGCTGGTCGAGCGAACAAAGATCGACCCGGCGCGCGTCGACGATGTCGTGTTTTCGCAAGGTTATGGCAATGGCGAGGCGCCGAGCATCGGCCACTGGTCCTGGCTCGCCGCGGGATTGCCACTCGAAGTGCCGGGCTATCAGCTCGATCGCCGCTGCGGGTCGGGACTGCAGGCGATCGCCAACGCCGCGATGATGGTCCAGACCGGGATGTCGGACGTCGTCGTCGCGGGCGGCGTCGAATCGATGTCGAACGTCGAACATTACAGCATCGATGTCCGCAAGGGCGTGCGCGCCGGCAATCTGACGCTCCACGACCGGCTGACGCGCGGGCGCTTGATGTCGCAGCCGATCGAGCGCTTCGGGGTGATCAGCGGGATGATCGAGACCGCCGAAAATCTGGCGAAAGATTATGGCATCACGCGCGAGGCGGCCGATGCCTATGCGGTGCAGAGCCATCAGCGCGCCGCGGCGGCATGGGCCAAGGGACTGTTCGACGACGAGCTGGTCCCGGTCGCGGTGCCGCAGCGCAAGGGGGATCCGGTGATCTTTGCCCATGACGAAGGCTATCGCGCCGACGCTACGCTCGAATCGCTCGGCGCCCTGCGCGCGATCGAGGCGAAGACTATTGCGGGCGCGGTGGTGACCGCGGGCAACGCCAGCCAGCAGAATGATGCCGCGGCGGCGTGCCTGGTTGTGGCCGAGGACAAGCTTGAGGAGCTGGGGCTCGAACCGATTGCCTGGTTCCACAGCTGGGCGGCGGCCGGCTGCGACCCCAGCCGGATGGGCATCGGCCCGGTCCCGGCGGTTGAACGGTTGTTTGCGCGCACCGGCCTCGGCTGGGGTGACATCGACCTGGTCGAATTGAACGAAGCGTTCGCGCCGCAGGTGCTCGCGTGCCTGAAGGGCTGGGGCTGGGCGGCGGACGACAGCCGCCTCGACACGCTCAACGTCAACGGCTCGGGCATTTCGCTCGGCCACCCGATCGGCGCGACTGGCGGACGGATTTTGGCGAATTTGACGCGGGAGCTGGTGCGCCGCGACGGGCGCTACGGGCTGGAGACGATGTGCATCGGCGGCGGGCAGGGCATCGCCGCGATCTTCGAGCGCGCCGCCTGAGCATGGCCGATCTTCGTTCTGCGCTCGGGGCCGCCGAGGCCTATCGCGTGGCCGCCGAAACGGCGCTCGCTGACCGACTGACGCAGCGACCGGTCGATCACGAGCAGCGCGCCGCGCATGGCTTTGCGTGGGTGGCGACGACGGTGGCGGCACTCGAAGCGGTACAGGGCTGGATCGAGACCGGGCAGGGTGCGAACCCGCTCGATGCCAAGGTCGCGACGCTCGCCTTTGCCGAGGGGATCGGCCAGCTCGTCGGCGGCTTGCCGATGGGGCAGAACGAGATGTTCCGACCCGCCGACCTGGGCACCGGCGCGGCGGCGCGGGCGCTCGCCGAGGCGTGCGCCGACCTGCTCGACGCCGATCATGCCGCGCTGCGCGCCGATGTTGCCGCGGCGCTCGCGGGTGGCCACTGGCCCAGCGAGACGCTGCACGACGCTGACCTCGACGCGATTCGCGACCAGTTTCGGCGCTTCACCGACGCCGAGATTATACCGCACGCGCATGGCTGGCACCTCGCCAATGCCCTGATTCCCGACGCCACGGTAAAGGCGATGGCCGATCTCGGCACCTTCGGCGTCTGCATCCCCGAGGCGTTCGGCGGACTGGGCCTGTCGAAGCTGGTGATGTGCATCGTCACCGAAGAACTGTCGCGCGGCTGGATCGGCGCCGGGTCGCTCGGCACGCGGTCGGAGATCGCGGGCGAGCTGATCGCGATGGGCGGCACCGACGCGCAGAAAGCCCACTGGCTGCCGCGGATCGCGAGCGGCGAGGTGCTGCCGACCGCGGTGTTTACCGAACCCGATGTCGGATCGGACCTCGGCTCGCTCCAGACGCGCGCGCGGCGGGATGCGGACGGAGCGTGGATCATCGACGGCGCGAAGACCTGGATCACCCACGCCGCGCGGTCGGACCTGATGACGCTGCTGGCGCGAACTTTGCCCGATGCCAAGGGTTACGCCGGCCTGTCGATACTGCTCGTTCCCAAGCCGCGCGGAACGGAAAGCGACCCGTTTCCAGCCAACGGCATGACGGGCAGCGAGATCGAAGTCCTCGGCTATCGCGGGATGCGCGAATATGCGCTGCAATTCGACGCGATGGCGGCGCCCGCCGACGCGCTGCTCGGCGGCGAAGAGGGACAAGGCTTCAAGCAATTGATGCGCACGTTCGAGGGCGCGCGGATCCAGACCGCAGCGCGCGCCGTGGGGGTGGCGCGGCGGGCACTTGAGCTAGGACTGGATTATGCGCTCAGCCGCAAGCAATTTGGCCAGCCGATCGTCCATTTCCCGCGCGTCGCCGACAAGCTGGCGATGAGCCTGGTCGATTTCATCACCGCGCGCGAGCTGAGCCATGCCGCGGCGCGCGCCAAGGATAGCGGCAAGCGCTGCGACATCGAGGCGGGGATGGCAAAACTGCTCGCCGCGCGTGCGGCCTGGTCGAACGCCGATGCCAGTTTGCAAATCCACGGCGGCAACGGCTATGCGCTGGAATATGAGATCAGCCGCATCCTGTGCGATGCGCGCATCCTCAACATATTTGAAGGTGCAGCAGAGATTCAGGCGCGGGTGATCGCCCGCGGCTTGATCGAGCGGCGCAATTGATCGGCGGCTTGCTCGGACGTCATATTTTTATCCGGCCCAAAAAATAATTTGCCCCATAACAGGGTTAATGCGAAAGGCGGCAATCGCCGCGAAGCGAGCATTTTTGGGGGGTTGGATTCCGTTTTGGCCATGCAAAGCGTGGCCGCGTGTCGCCGCCACTAAACTTGATTTCGAATCATGATGCTCTATTCAAATCCCGTGCACGGCGATCCCGACAATTACATCAGCCTGTTGTCTGTCGCGCAGATTGAAACGTTGCGACACGTTTATGAGCACAAAAATTCCAAACAAATTGCGCGGTTGATGCATGTTTCGCCGCATACGGTGGACGAACGGGTTCGACGGGCATTAAAAAAACTCAATGCATCCAATCGGATAGAGGCCGCCCACATCCTGGCAGTTAACGGTGTCTTCGATCATGTTACCCCTTATCAGCCTTTGACATATCAATTGATCGACCTAGCCGACGCCCCCGCGGCCCCCGATGCCGGAACGGGGCGTAGTTCGCTTCGGCGACTTTTCGACATCGGTTTGCCGTTTCCGACCGCGTCCCAGCCGGCCAACCGGCATGGGTTGATGGAAAGGATTATCTGGCCAATCTTGATTGCGTTTGCGACCATTTTGGCTTTCTCCGCGCTCTATTCGATCCTTGTCGGACTTGGTCGGGTGATGACCTGACGTTCGAGCCGAATGCTACGGGGGGGAAACCGGTGGCATTCTTTTTCAAGGAAAAAGAACATGCTGAATGAACGAGTTTCGGCGGCCAAAAAAATCGCAGCCGATCTGCACCAAGCCGAAGACGCCATCGACGAAGCGATGATCCGTATCGCCCAGCTGGCCGCCACCCTGCCCACGGCGCGCCGCGACACGAATATGTCGGCGATCGTCGGTCAGACCGCGATGTCCAAAGTCGCCAACGCGCTCGCAGCGGCCGGCGAAGTCCGCCAGCTGCTCACCGACGCGCACCTGGCGCTGACCGTGACCCAAAAGGAAGTTGGTCTGGGAACGCGCATGTTCGGCGCCGGGGTGAAGCCTGCCAAAGCACAGCTGATCGATCAGGGCAGCAACGATCAGGCGGGTGCCGACATCGCTGCGGTCCCGTTCGCGCAGGCCGTTTAATCATCAGGAAGGGTTAACAGCCACAATGTGGTCCGTGGCGATCTACTATCTGGTACTGCTCATCACCGTGGCCGTCGCGATCAGACGCGGCGGCCCGTTCGAGCGGTGGGCGGCCTATACCGCCTTGATCGCTTCGGTTCTCACCAGCGTTGTGACACCGTTTCCGACCTGGACCGATATTGAACTGAATATCTTTGTGATCGACGTGCTGGTTCTGCTCAGCTTCTGGTTTATCGCCCTGAAGACGCAGAGTTTCTGGCCTTACTGGATCACCGGATGGCAATTAATCGCCATTTTTGGTCACATCCAGAAGTTCATGTTCGCAGAGATATTGGCGCGACCCTATTCGCTCCTGTCGGTTTATATATCCTATCCGATCCTGCTGCTGATCATTTATGCAGCGGGTTCGTCCAGCCGGAATCGCGACGTTCCAACCTGATCCTTGTGGCATCCCAAAAGGTTTTTCGCGGATGCAGCAGTTTTCGAGCCAAGAAGTCGCCGAATTAAAATCGCGGATCGACGCGATACACGAGCTGCTGGCCGGACGCGGCGGCGGCGGATTGTCGGCGCCCGCGCACTCGCGCAACGGGGCCAGCGAGGGGGCGCCGCAAGCGGCGCTGCTGAACCAGCTGTCGCTCAGCATCCAGATCCGGCGCATCCGCCGCAATCATTTTGGCAGCGCCGAACTCGCGGGGCCGATCTGGGATATGATGCTCGACCTGATGCTCGCCGAAAGCCAGGGCCGTGCGCTCAGCGCCAGCGATCTGGCGACGGGGGCCGGGGTGCCGCTGTCGTCGGGGCTGCGGATGATCAGCGCTCTCGAACGGCTCGGGCTGGCGCAGCGGTCGATCGACGAACGCGACCGGCGGCGCACGATCGTCCAACTGACAGCCGACGGCACCGATCGCATGGCAACCTATTTCGAAAAGATCGGCGTGGTCGGGCAGAACAACCAGACGCTTGCCGCCTGACCTCCCTCGACCGGGTGCGATGCCGAACGGGTCGCACACCGCACCCGGTCACTTTTTCGGCCCGTCTCATTCGGTCATCTGGCGCATCATGCGATCAACCTTGGCCATCGCCTCACGCTTGATCTGACAGATCCGCGCTGCGCTGACATCCAGGGTCAGGCCGATCTCGTGCAGATTGAGCTCCTCAAAGAAATAGAGCTGCAACACCATCTGCTCGCGATCCGACAGACAACCGACGCATTGGCGCAGCGCGCCCATCAGATCGGCCTGTTCGCATTGATCCCCGGCGCCGATGCCCTCGTCAGGGAGCAGGAAGGCGCCGATGTCGGTGAGTTCGTCGAGCGAGGTCGATCGGCCATGCGTCGCACTGCGTTCGAGTGCGAAATAATCATCGGCTGACAGACCCAGCGCCGCTGCCATCTCGGTCGCCGCGGGGGCGCGCATCAACTGTTGCTCCAGCGCCGCGCGCGTCGCTTGGATGCGTTTCGTCGCGACCATCGCCGAACGACCGACATCGGCCTCGCGGCGCAGCTGGTCGATCATCGCGCCGCGGATGCGCGTCGTCGCATAGGTGGCAAAGGCAAAGCCGCGCTCTTCATAATTCTGGCTCGCTTCGATCAGCGCGATCAGCCCGGTCTGGATCAGATCGTCGAGTTCGCTCGTCCGCGACACCCGCGAAAATACCTGCCACGCGATCTTGCGGACCAGCGGCGCATATTCATCGACCAGCGCCTCGACGCTTTCGCCGTAACCGCGCGCGCGCGGGGCGCGGGGCGTCGCTGCGGCGAATTGCTCGGCGGGCTCAATTCTCATGCGCTTGGTCCTCCCTGTTGGCGTCCGACCCGGTCGCAAGCCGCGGTACGTCGGCGCCGATCGTCGCAACGATTTCGGTCTGCTTGCTGGCCGGGATCTCGAGGTAGGAAATCACGGCGACGTCGGGGAATGTGGCGCGGATCAAGCGCGACAGCGCCGAACGGCAGATCGGCGAGGCGACCAGCGCAAAGCTGCGCGTCTGGAGCAGCAGCGGTTCGACCGCCTGTCCGACCTGTTCGATGATCTTCATCGCCATGCCATGTTCGAACGGCCATTCGGCCCCCGGATTGGCGCGCACCGACTGGTTGAGCAGCACTTCGATCTCGGGGCTGAAGGTAACGACGGGCAGCGGCATCCGGCTCGGCACGATTGTCTGGACGATCAGTGCGCCGATGCGCTGGCGCACCGCCTCGACCAGGTCGACTTCGCCCAACTGCTGCGCCGCGGTCGCGACCATCGCCTCGGCAATCTTGCGGAAATCGCGCAGCGGCACGCGCTCGACCAGCAGCGACTTGCACAGGCTGGCGACGCGCGGCAACGGATAGCCCTGCGGGCTGAGGTTCTGCGCAAGCTGCGGATAATGGATCTTGAGATTGTCGATCAGCGACTGCGCATCGTCGATCCCGAACAGGTCGGCCGCGGCGCCGACGATGCTGTTGTTGAGGTGGGTGGCGACGACAGTTGCCGGATCGACGACGGTATAGCCCGCGGCGATCGCGTCATTCTGCGTCGCCTTGGGTATCCACAGCGCATCGAGGCCGAAGGTCGGATCCTTGCACGGCCGCCCGATCACCTTGGTGACCAGGTCGCCCGAATCGAGCGCCAGCATCTCATTGGGGAACACCTCGTCCTCGCCGACGATCACCCCGGCGACCGAGATGCGATAGACGTTGCCGGGCAGCGACAGATCGTCGCTGACCTTCACCGGCGGCACGACGAAGCCGAGTTCTTTCGACAATTGGCGGCGGATGCCGGTGATCCGCGTCATCAGCGGCGCACCCTTGCGGTCGTCGACCAGGCTGACCAGCGCGTAGCCGATTTCGAGCTGGCAGGCGCTGGCGTCGCTGACGTCGGCCCATTCGATCAGCGACGGGTCGGGCGCAGGCGCAGCGGGTTCGGGGGCATCGGCGATTGCGGTCGCGGTGCGGCGCAACTGCCAGCCGATCGCAAAAGACAGCGCGGCGGCGGGCAATACGAGCAGCTGCGGCATCGCCGGGACCATCCCCAGGATGAACAGGATACCGCCGACCGCCATCCAGACTGGCGGCGCCGCAAACTGGCTGCTGATCTGACCGCTCAGGTTGAACGGCGATGCGACGCGGGTGACGATGGCCGCGGCAGCGATCGACAGCAGCAGCGCGGGGATCTGCGCCACCAGCGCGTCGCCGATCGCGAGTGTGACATAGGTGCTGCCCGCTTCGGAAAAGCTGAGGCCGTGGCTGAAGATGCCAAGGATCAGGCCGCCGACAATGTTGACGAACAGGATCAGCAGCCCGGCGATCGCATCGCCCTTCACAAATTTCGAGGCGCCGTCCATCGAGCCGTAGAAATCGGCCTCGGTCGCGACTTCGACGCGGCGCGCCTTGGCCTCTTCGGGGCTGAGCAGCCCGGCGTTGAGATCGGCGTCGATCGCCATCTGCTTGCCCGGCAGGGCGTCGAGGGTGAAGCGCGCCGACACTTCGGACACGCGCCCGGCGCCCTTGGTGATCACCACCATGTTGATGATCATCAGGACGAAAAAGACGAACAGGCCGACGACATAATCGCCGCCGATCATCACTTCGCCAAAGGCCTCGATGACATGGCCCGCCGCCGCCGTACCTTCATGTCCGTGGACCAGCACGACGCGGGTCGAGGCGACGTTCAGCGCAAGGCGGAACAGCGTGGCGAGCAGCAAGACGGTTGGAAAAGACGAAAAGTCGAGCGGCTTGGCCGCCGACAGCGCGACCATCAGGATCGCAAGACTGATCATGATATTGGCAACAAAGCTGATGTCGAGGATCAGCGGCGTGACCGGAATGACCATCAGCCCGACGAGGATCAGCATCCCGACGGGGAGCGCCGAAGCGCCTGCCATCCGGCCGATGTTACCGAGATTCAGGCCGCCGGTCATGCCTCGCCGCCCGTCATCGAAGCGAGCCGCCGATAAGCATCGGCGGCAAAGCCCATCGAAAGTTTGCGCGGCATCGGCTGGATTTCCATCATCTGCAGCGGGGGACGTCCCCCGCCGCCCGCCAGGCCGCTCGAACTGCTCGCCGAAGCGTGCCAGCCAGCGGGGGCGAAGGGTTTCATATTTTCGATCTTGCCGCCGTTTTCGAGCTTGACGCGAAAGCGGTCGCGGATCTCGGCCAGGCTGCGCATACTGCCGTCGGGGGCGTAAAAGACCGATCGGTTGGCCGCCGCCGCCTCGGGCATCATCGGCGCTCCGGGCTGGTCGGGATTGGCGTCGAGCGCGGTCAGGAATTTGGCGGCGCCGCCGCTGCCCAGGAAATGCGCGAGATACAGGTCTACGGGTTCGGCGCTGCGGCCGATCCGGCTTTCCAGATAGTCGCGATTGTCGCCGGTCAGCGCCGCGGCCATCGTTGACGCCGCAGCGGGATCGTCGCGCAGGTCGAAAATCTGTTGGCGCAGCGCCGGGTCGGTGACGGTCAGCCGCCCCGATGGATCGCGGCCGATCGCATCGGCTGCCCAAGCCATGCCATGGTTGGCGCCGTGGCGGTCGAGCGTCGCCAGCCAGGTCTGCTTGGTGAATTGGTACAGCCCGCGCGCCGACGAGGTCGATGCCTTGGCGGTCGGATTATAGCCGCTCTCGACGCGGGCGACATCGACCAGATAGTCGAAATCGACGCCGGTTCGCGCCGACGCGTTCTGCATCGCATCCATGACGGGTGCGGCGACGCGGCGCGCGGTTTGAGGATTGTTGATCGCATTCATAATCTGGTTCCGCTGATGCAGCAGGGCTGTCTCGGCAAACCAAAAGCAATCATCGTGCCATTTACGGTTAACGGCAGAAACCTCTTGGGCAATCAGTAGCTTAACGCGGCTCCGCGGTGATGGGTGCCACGGATGTCATGGTTCCTGTCAATCCGCTGACGCGTCCAGTCCTTCAGGACATTGACGCGGATCGCCGCGGCTTCGAGCTGGCGCAGCGTCTTGCCGATCAGCAGTTCGGCGCGCTGTTCGCTGCCGCGCGGGATGCCCGCGCCGCGAAACAGGATGACCGCGGTCGCCAGCTCTTCGGTGGCGGCAATGATCGCCCCGGCGTCGTGGCCGTCGAGCGCACCGACCAGCGTATCGAGCCGCGATTGGACGTCTTCGAGCATCATTCGACCCCACCGGTGTGGAAATCGATCATCGCGCTGGCAATGATCGCGGGATGGACGCCATAGCTGCCGTTTGCGATCGCGGTGCGCAGCGATGCGACGCGTGCGACATCGACCGGGGGTGCCTGGGTCGCGAGGCTGCCTGCAAGGCGGATCAGCCTTGCGGCGGGCAGGTTGTCTGGGGCCGCTTGCAATTGCGTCGCCGCCCGGGCCGGTTGAGCGGCGGTTTCGCTGGTGGCGCTGCGCAGCGGGGTCGTGCGGGCAATGCCGCCGACGGGTCCGATCTTGCTGCTGTCACCTGACATAAAGGCCTCCATCCCGTGCCGTCAGAAAAGTGACGGCGCGGTTCACGAAGGCTTTAACGGACGCAGATTGGGGCGATTAAGTCAGCTTGCCGCAAAAAAGACAAAAGAAAGGCCCGGTGACGTCGGAAAGCCGACAGTCACCGGGCCAGTGGGCAGGGTAAGGTGGGGTAAATCAGTCGCTGAGCCGCGCGCGCCCGGGGCCGATCACCGTGGCGCTCAGCGGTGATTTGGCGTCGCTGCCGCGCAGGCCGATCGTCTCGCCGACCCTGCCATCTTCGGTCGCGACGGCGGTATAGCTGACCGAAAAGCTTTCGGTGTCGATGGTGACGCGTACATTGTCGCCGCGGCGGATCACCGGGGCGCTGGCCGCGGGGCGGCTGTAGCCGGCGGTTACGGGGGCAGCGCCCGCTGGCATCGTCATCGGCACGCGCAGGCGCCAGCCGAGCGAGGCGCAGCGCACTGCCAGCGTGTTGGCGTCGATTGGGGCGACCGATGCCTGTTCGGGGCAGCGCGCCAGCTTGATGCGGCGATCGACCGGGGTAGCGGTGCGGCCCAGGGCGCTGGCGACCATGGCGGTCAGCGCGTCGATCGTCTGCCAATCTTCATTGGCCTGCTGGGCCACAGCGGGATTGGCGGCGGCGGTAAAGGCGGCGAGGCCGAGCGCCAGGCGGGCAGTGATCTGCTGGGACACGATCCATCTCCTTCGGTCCAAAATGGTCATCCGCCATTTTGCAGGAAGCGTGCCAGTCGCGGATTGCCGCGCGATTGGCGTCCGCGCCGCGCGGCGTTGTCGGTTTTTTGACGAGCGCGGCGGCGAGCCATGGACCACTCGTACTAAGCAACGAAAAATAAACGGAAAAACGTGTTTGGCACGGCGATTGCATCGTTCTTTGTGTTTTCCGCGCGTCCGTGTCGCAATCCGGCCCGGACCCCGGTGAAAGGAATTTGATGATGGCATCCGAGAAACTGTTTGGCCTGCACGCGACGGCGCTCCAGCTGCGCAGCCAGCGCATGATGATGCTCGCGTCGAACATCGCCAATGCCGCGACGCCGGGGTACAAGGCACGCGACCTCGACTTTTCCAAAGCGCTCGATCTCGCTCAGCGGGGCGGCTCAACCGCCGATGCCATGCAGGGCGCCATTGCCTATCGCGTCCCGGTCCAAGCGTCGCTCGACGGCAACACCGTCGAAATGGCCACCGAGCAGACCGCCTTTGCCGAAAACGCGCTCGCTTACCGGTCCAGCCTCTCGTTCCTCAGCGGCCGCGTCAACACGCTGACCCGCGCGATCAAGGGCGAATGACGATGGCCAGCAACTTCTCGGTCTTTGACATCAGCGGCCGTGCGATGTCGGCGCAGCTCGTCCGGCTCAACACCACCGCATCGAACCTCGCCAATGCCGGGACGATCGCGGGCAGCGAGGCCGAAGCCTTTCGCTCGCTCAAACCCGTCTTCCGCACCGTGATGGACGATCATGGCCGCGCGACGGTGCAGGTCGATCAGGTGACGACGTCGAAAATGGCGCCGTCGAAACGCCACGATCCGTCGAACCCGCTCGCCGACAAGGACGGCAACGTCTGGCAGGCCGCGGTCGATAGCGCCGCGGAGATGGTCGAGATGGTCGAGACTGCGCGCCAGTATCAGAACAACGTCCAGGTCCTCGAAACCGCCAAGGGCCTGATCAACGAAACCCTCAGGATGGGACAATAACATGGCCGTCAACAACGTCACCAACGCCAACAATGTCGTGCTTCAGCCCAAGGGCGCCGGGCAGCAGATGGGGCAGAGCGATTTCCTGCGCCTGATGACCGCGCAGCTGTCGCAGCAGGATCCGTTCAACCCGGTCGATAACCAGCAGATGGTTGCCCAGATGGCGCAATTTTCCAGCCTCGCCGGGATCAGCGAAACCAACACGACGCTGCAGAAGATTTCCGAACAGCTCACGGCGCAGACCCAGCTGCTCAAAGACATCAAGGCCGCCACTCCGGCGCCTGCCCCCACCACCTAAGGAAGGATAAGCCATGTCATTCTATACCTCGCTTTCGGGCCTCAAGGGCGCCCAGACCGACATGTCGGTCATCTCGAACAACATCGCCAATGCCGGATCGATCGGGTTCAAGCGCAGCAAGGCGCAGTTCGGCGACATCTTCGCCTCGTCGCCGACCCAGTCGACAAAGATGATCGCGGGCCAGGGCCAGCGCCTCAACGGCATCACCCAGCAGTTCACCCAAGGGTCGTATGAATCGAGCGAAAAGACGCTCGACATGGCGATCGTCGGAGAGGGCATGTTTGTCGTCAAAGGCGATCCGCCGCGCGAACAGGTGACCTACACCCGCAACGGCGCCTTCACCGCGACCCCCGATCGTAACGTGATCGATTCAACGGGGCAGAAGCTGCAACTGCTGCCCGTCGATGCGAACGGCAATGTCACCAACAACACGCTGGCCGGGGCGTTCGATTTTGTCCTGCCGCCGGGCGCACCGAGCGATCCCACCGCGCAGCTCGTCAATGTCTCGATCGGCCTCGACGGCCTCGTCACCGCGACCTTCGCCAATGGCGAAGCGCAGACGCTCGGCAAGGTGGCGATGGCGACCTTCCCCGCAATGGAGGGGCTCCGTCCCGTCGGCGACGCGCATTGGCAGTCGTCGGGCGAAAGCGGCCCGCCGACCATCGACGCCGCGACCAACGGCCCGATGGGCGCGATCCGCTCGGGCGCGCTCGAACGCTCGAACGTCGATATCACCGAAGAACTGGTGATGCTGATCGGCGCCCAGCGCAATTTCCAGGCAAATGCCAAGGCGATCGAGGGCGCGTCGCAGCTGTCGCAAACCATCATCAACATGCGCTGATCCAGCGCGACTGACCGACTGCCGGGAGCTTCCCAATGGACCGCCTCATCTACACCAGCCTTACCGCGATGCGGGGCAGTCAGGCCCGGCAGACGGCGATCGCCAACAATCTGGCGAATGCCCAGACCCCCGGGTTTCGCGCCGACATGGCCGAGGCGCAGGCGCTGTGGCTGAACGGCAGCGGGCACGATGCGCGCGCCATGTCGTCGGAGGAAGTGCTCGGCGCCGACATGCGCGCCGGCACCGTCACCGCGACCGGGCGCGATCTCGACATCGCGGTGCAGGGCGATGCCCTGCTCGTGGTACAGGCGAAGGACGGCAGCGAGGCCTATACGCGGCGCGGCGACCTTCAGGTGTCGCCGAGCGGGCTTTTGACCACCGGAGACGGCCACCCTGTCCAGGGCGGTCAGGGTCCGGTGACGATCCCGCCCGCCGACGCGGTCACGATCGACGTCGAGGGCCGGGTATGGATCGTCCCCGCAGGCGGCGATGCCGAAAATCCGCAGGAAGTCGACCGGATCCGCCTCGCCACCCCGACGGGTTCGGACATCGCCAAGGGTCTCGACGGCCTGTTTCGCGTCAAGGGCGAGGGCATTTTGCCCGACGATCCCGAAGCGCGGCTGATCACCCGCTCGATCGAAGGATCGAACGTCGCTGCCACCACGGCGCTGGTCGACATGATCGAGGCGAGCCGCAGCTGGGACACCCAGCTCAAGCTGGTCAGCGACGCGCGCGACATGGACAACGCGACCGCCAATCTGATGCAGCTTCCCCGTTAAGGAGATAGAATAATGAGCTTCGGTGCCTTGCACGTCGCGCGAACCGGTCTGGATGCCCAAGGCTTCCGGATGCAGGTGATCGCCAACAACCTCGCCAACGTGAACACCACGGGCTTCAAGCGCGACCGCGCCAGCTTTGAAACGCTGAGCTATCAGATGATGACCGCGCCGGGTGCGCCGTCGTCGGCCGAAAACCGTTATGCGACCGGGCTCAATCTCGGCACCGGCGTGTCGCTGGGCGGCACGTCGCGCATCGATACGCAGGGGACGTTCGCCACCACCGGCAACGCGCTCGACATGGCGATCGACGGCGCCGGCTATTTCCAGGTCGAAATGCCCGACGGGCGCACCGGCTATACCCGTGCGGGCAATTTCGGCCGCTCGCCCGACGGCACGATCGTGACCTCGGACGGCAAACCGCTGACCCCCGCGATCCAGATTCCCGAGGATGCAACCAATGTATCGATCGGCGCCGACGGCACCGTGTCGGCGACTGGCGCCGACGGGACGCTGACCGAACTCGGCCGGATCGAGCTTGCGCGCTTTGCCAATCCGGCAGGCCTCCAGGCGATTGGCGACAATATGCTCGTCGAAACCGCCGCCTCGGGCGCGCCGCAGGTTGGCGCCGCCGGGCTGGAAGGCCGCGGCAGCTTGCGCGGCGGGATGCTCGAAGGATCGAACGTCAATGTCGTCGAGGAACTCGTCGACATGATCGAGACGCAGCGCGCCTATGAAGTCAATTCGAAGATGATCCAGGCCACCGACGAAATGATGAAAAATGCCGCGCAGACGCTCTAATCTGTCGATCGGCGTGGCCTTTGCCCTCGCGCTCGTGCCGTTCGGCGCGGCGGCGAAGGACAAATTGCCGCCAGACGCTTTTGCTGCGGCGACGCCGGTGCCCCCGGCGCCGCTGCCCGGCAATGGCTCGATCTTTCAGGGCAGCTATGTGCCGCTGACGTCGGGCGGCCGCGCCGGACAGGTCGGCGACATCCTGACCATCCAGCTCGTCGAGCGCACCGCGGCGACCAAAAGCAATGCGGCCGGAACGCAGCGCGACGGAAATATCGGCCTGACGCCGCCCGCCACCGGGCCGCTGTCGCTGTTCAACCCCAGCGATATCGCGATGGGTGGTGGCCAGGCATTCAAGGGCAAGGGCGATGCGTCGCAATCGAACGCCTTATCGGGTGAGGTCAGCGTGACGATCGCTGCGGTCTATCCGAACGGCACGATGCTGGTGCGCGGCGAAAAGCTGCTGACGCTTAATCGCGGCGACGAACGCGTCCAGATTTCAGGGATCGTCCGCGCGATGGATATCAGCCCCGACAACCGCATCCTGTCGACCCGCGTCGCCGACGCCAACATCCGTTACGTCGGCAAGGGCGAGATCGCGCGCGCCAGCAAGCAAGGCTGGTTGCAGCGTTTCTTCTCGATCATCAGCCCGTTCTGAAAAGGATCATAAAGTGTTCCAGCGTCCCACCCTGCTTGCCCTGATCGCGCTCCTGATCGCCAGCCTGACCTTTGCGGCACCGGCGCAGGCGCAGCGCATCAAGGATATGGGTCAGTTTCAGGGGCTGCGCGCCAACCAGCTCACCGGCTACGGCATCGTTGTCGGGTTGGCGGGGACGGGCGACGACAGCCTCGACTATTCGACGCTGGGCATGAAGGGCGCGATCTCGCGCTTTGGCCTGACCTTGCCGCCGGGGGTCAATCCGGCGCTGAAGAATGCCGCTGCGGTGATGATCACCGCCGAACTGCCGCCTTTTGCCAAGCCGGGTCAGCGCCTCGACGTGACCGTGTCGGCGATCGGCAAAGCCAAAAGCCTGCGCGGCGGCACCCTTGTGCTGGCGCCGCTCTATGGCGCCGACGGTCAGATTTACGCGATGGTGCAGGGCAATCTCGTTATCGGCGGGCTCGGCGTCGATGCCGCCGACGGATCGAAAGTGACGGTCAATGTCCCGTCCAGCGGCCGCATCGCCAATGGCGCGACGGTCGAACGCGCCGTCGATACCGGCTTTGCCTCCAGCGAGTGGCTGACCTTCAACCTCCACCAATTCGACGCCACCAATGCCAAGCGCGTCGCCGACGCGATCAACGCGGCGATCCCGGGCAGCGCGTCGATGATCGACGGCGCCAGCATCGCGATCCGCGCCGCGGGCAATGGCGACGACCGGATGCGGCTGATGTCGCAAATCGAAAATTTGGGCGTCCAGCGCTCCGAACCCTCGGCCAAGGTGATCGTCAATGCGCGCACCGGCACCGTGGTGATCAACGGCGCGGTCCGCGTCGGCACCGCCGCGGTCAGCCATGGCAAGCTGACCGTGTCGATCAAGGAATCGCCGACGGTCGTCCAGCCCGCGCCGTTCAGCCGCGGCGAGACCGCGATCGAGCCGTCGAGCGAGATCGACGTCGCCGAGGAGGTGCGCCCCGCCTTTTTGATGAAACCCAACGCCTCGCTCTCCGAACTCGTCGATTCGATCAACCGCCTGGGCGTCTCGCCCGGCGATCTGGTCGCAATCCTCGAGGCACTCAGCCAGGCGGGTGCCCTCACAGCAGAATTGGTGATCATATGACGACGCCTATTTCTTCGACGCCCGCAGCGCGGCCGTTCGTGCCGGCTTCGGCCACTCCGACGCTTGGCGGCGGGGGCGGTGATGGCGGGCTGCGCAAAGCCGCCGAACAGTTTGAGGCGGTGATCCTGCGCCAGCTGCTCGCGTCGATGCGCCAGGCCAAGCTCGGCGATGACATGATGGGATCGAGCGCGACCGACAATTTCCGCGAAATGGCCGACGCGCGCACCGCCGACTCGATCGCCGCGATGCGCCGGTTCGGCATCGCCGACATGGTCGAGCGCCAGTTCCGCGGCCAGCTCGGCGCCGCGGCTGGAGGCATACAATGAGCGATCTTCTCGGCATCGGCTACAGCGGGCTCAAGGCCTATTCGCGCGCGCTGTCGACGATCGGCGACAATATCGCCAACGCGCAGACCCCGGGTTACGCGCGGCGGCGGCTGGAGATGATGGAGCCCGTCAGCGGCAGCGATTCGATCTTTTACCGTGGCAATGTCAATCCGGCGGGTGTCGAGATCCGCGGGGTCAGCCGCTCGGTCGATGCCTGGCTGATCGAGGATTCGCGACTCTCATCGGGCGATTCGGAGCGCGCGGCAACCAAGCTCGGCTGGCTGGGCAAGGTCGAAGGCGCGCTGAGCGACGAGAGCAACGGCATCAAGACCGGGCTGACCAAATTATTCACCACCGCCGACCAATTGACCGCCGATCCCGCGAACAAGACGCTGCGCAGCCAGTTCCTCCAATCAGCTGACGACATTGCTTCGGGTTTTCGCACCGCGGCGGGCCAGCTCGACAAGATGTCGGACGGGATCGAAGGCGCGGCGGCGAGCACGGTCGAAGATTTCAACGCAAACCTGAACGCGCTCGAACAAATTAACATCGGCTTGCGCAAGGCACGGGCGGGATCGACCAACCAGGCGAGCCTGATGGACGAACGCGACCGGCTGCTCGACCGATTATCGTCGCAGGCCGGGGTCAGCGCGACCTTCGAAAACAACGGGTCGGTGACCTTGCGCGCCGCCGGGTCGGGCGACCTGCTCGTCGGCGGCGGCGCGGTCAACCCGATCGCGGTGACCGCGGCGCCCGACGGCCGCCTGTCGTACAGCGTTGGCGGTTCGCCGCTGACGGTAACAACAGGTTCGCTGGCCGGGCAAGCCGAAGCAGCGAACCATGTCGCCGACCAGCGCGCCGGACTCGATACGATGGCGACATCCTTCGCGGCGCAGCTCAACGCGGCGCATCAGGCGGGCACCGACGCCAATGGCAATCCGGGCGCGCCGCTGTTTACCGGAACCAGCGCCGCAACGATGACTGCGAGCGCGCTGACCCCCGAACAGGTGGCCGCCGCCAGCGCATCGGGCAGCAACGGCAATATGCTCGCGCTCGGCACCTTGCGCGGCGCGGGTGATCCCGAAGCGCGCTGGTCGGGACATCTCGCGACGCAGGCGCAGACGACCGCAGCAGCGCGCGCGCAGGACGCCGCCGCGATGACCCGCGCCGACGCCGCCGCCGCAGCGCGCGACGGGGTGAGCGAGGTCGATCTCGACAAGGAAGCTGCCGAACTGCTGCGCTTCCAGCAAGCCTATCAGGCCGCGGCGCGCACGATCCAGGTTGCGCGCGAAACCATGCAAACGCTCTTGAGCTCGATCTAGGAAGGCGACGACGATGATTAACGCCGTGGGCAATCGCATGACGCGCGAAATCGCGCGCCAGCAGAAACTGGCCGACCAGATCGAGCGGACGCAGATCCAGATTTCGAGCGGTAAGCGGTTGCAACGCATGTCCGACGATCCGGTATCGGCGCGGCGGATCGCCACGATCGGCACGTCGCAGGCGAGTATCACCGCTTGGAACAGCAATATCAACACCGCGACGGCGCTGGTGTCGCAGGCCGACGCGGCGCTGAAATCGGTTAGCAATTTGATGACGCGCGCGCGCGAACTGACGGTTGCCGCGGCGAATGACACGACCAGCGCCGCCGATCGCGCGACGATCGCCGCCGAACTTGGCACGATCGCCGACGAAATCGACAGCCTGGCCGCGGCGCGCGATTCGAACGGCGAGCCGGTGTTCGCGAGCGGCACCGCGCGCGTGATGCGCTTCGATGGTGACATCAGCTTTGCGCCGGTTCCCGCCGCCGCCGACGTGTTTGTCATCGCCGGCAACAGCCTGTCGACCGGCATCCGCGATGCCGCCACCGCGGTCGCCGCGGGGAACAAGCCGGCAATGGGCGCTGCGCTGACCGCGCTCAACACCGCGATCGGCCATGTCGCCGACCGCCATGCCGCGCTCGGCCTGTCGGCGGGGCGGCTCGAACGCATCGGCGACGGTCTCGCCGCGCGCAGCATCACGCTGAAGGACGAGCGCTCGTCGGTCGAGGATACCGACCTGTCGGTCGCGATTGCCGAACTCAATGCGCAGGATCTGACGCTTGGCGCCGCACAGGCGGCCTTTGCCAAGATCAACCGGCAGACCTTGTTCGATATTTTGAACTGATCGGCTCAATCTGGTGGCGCTGCTGCCGTTAAGCATGAAGACGCATTTTGAATTTGGGGCTTTCGGCCCGGATGGAGTTGACCCCGCATGTTTCCCGTAATCGGCATCGTTGTTCTGCTGCTGCTGGTGTTCGGGGGCTTTGCGCTGACCGGCGGCAATCTCGGCCCGGTCATGCACGCGCTGCCGCACGAGATGCTGATCATCGGCGGCGCCGCAATCGGATCGCTGATCATCGGCAATTCGGGCGCCGACCTGAAGGCGCTCGGCGGCGGTCTCGCCAAGGTGTTCAAGGGACCGCAATATAAGAAGCAGGATTATCTCGACTGCATCCTCCTCGTCTCGACGCTGATGAAGATGATGCGGACCGAAGGCCCGGTGGCGGTCGAACCGCATATCGAGGATCCAGACAATTCGACATTGTTCCAGCAATATCCCAAGCTGCTCAAGGACAAGACGCTGGTCCACCTGATCTGCGACACGCTGCGCCTCGTCGTCGTGTCGTCGGGAACGCTGGATCCGCATGCGGTCGAGGACGTCATGGACGCCGCGCTCAAGAACCATCACCACCACGCGATCAAACCCGCGGACGGCTTGCAGAATCTCGCCGACGCGCTGCCCGCGCTCGGCATCGTCGCCGCGGTGCTTGGCGTGGTGAAGACGATGGGGTCGATCGACCAGCCGCCCGCGATCCTGGGCGGCATGATCGGGTCCGCGCTCGTCGGCACCTTCCTTGGCGTGCTCCTCGCCTATGGCCTTGTCGGCCCATTCGCGACGCGCGCGCGCACCGTGATCGAAAGCGACGGCGCCATCTATCATACGGTGAAACAGCTGATCATCGCCTCGCTCCACGGCCATCCGCAGCCGCTGGTGATCGAAGCCGCGCGATCGGGGGTCGAACATTCGAACCAGCCGAGCTTCGCCGAAGTCTTTGACGGGATGCGAGGCCGCTAATGGCCGCGCGCCCGAATACCCCGCCGCGTCCGATCATCGTCAAGAAGATCATCGAGGCACCGCACGCCGGCCATCATGGCGGCGCGTGGAAGGTCGCCTATGCTGACTTCGTCACCGCGATGATGGCGTTCTTCCTGCTGATGTGGCTGCTCGGCGCGACGACCGAAAAGCAGCGCAAGGCGCTCGCCGACTATTTCGCGCCGACGATTGTCCAGTCGAAACAGGATACGGCCGGGTCGAACGGATTTTTCGGCGGCGACTCGCTCGTTGCCGTCGATAAATATCCGCATGGTCCGGGCCAGACCGGGACAAAATCGATGACAATCCCGCGCGATGCGAAGGGTGGACCGAAAGAGGCGTCGGGGCGTGAACGCGAGCGGCTGAAGTTCCAGCGTGTCGCTAAGGCGCTGACCGAACGGGTGCAGGCCAAGGGCGAGCTTAGGCGCTTCGCGCGCAACCTGCGCTTCACCGAGACGGTGGAAGGTCTGCGGATCGACGTGATCGACGATGCCGATTTTTCGATGTTCGCCATCGGGACCAGCCAGCTGACCCCCGCCGGTGTGCGGCTGTTCAGCGAGATTGCCGGTCCGGTCGCCGAAATGCCCAACCAGGTGATGGTGCGCGGCCACACCGATGCCGCGCCTTGGTCGGCCAAGTCGGGGACTAACAACTGGCGCCTGTCGGTCGACCGCGCCGAGGTCACGCGGCACTTTCTGGAGTATCGCGGCATCGACAAAACGCGCTTTCAGCGCATCGAGGGCGTCGCCGATCGCGAGCCCTATGTCCCCGCCGACCGATTCGATCCGCGCAACCGCCGCATCTCGATCACGCTCGGCTGGCGTACCGCGTCCGACAATTAGTGCCAGTTTGGCAGTATATTGGATCGTTAACGACGCAATTGCGCCGCTATTACATCCAATCTGGCAATAACCCTTTGTTTTGAAGGGGTTATGACCACATGGATAATCTTTTGTTTACCACTTTCGTCAATCTCTGGGTCCATCGAAAAGGCGCCGGATTTGGGGGGCGCGGTGGAGACCAAAATGACCGTGGGGCAGAACAACAATGCAGCGCTTGAGGCGCTGATCATCGGCAGCAGCGCGGCCGCCGCGCAGCTGCGCGACATGATCCGCCGCGTGGCGCGCTCGAACGCTTCGGTCATGCTCTGCGGTCCCTCGGGCTCGGGCAAGGAACTTGTCGCCCGCGCCATCCACGACGAAGGCGTCCGCGCCGGCAAGGCCTTTTCGGCGATCAACTGCGGCGCCATCCCCGGCGACCTGATCGAATCCGAACTGTTCGGGCATGAAAAGGGCAGCTTCACCGGCGCCCACGCCCGCCGCATCGGCCATTTCGAAGCGAGCGAGGGCGGCACGCTCTTCCTCGACGAAATCGGCGACATGCGCTTCGACATGCAGGTCAAACTGCTCCGCGTGCTCGAAGAACGGACGATCGTCCGGGTCGGCAGCAGCGAAGTGAAGGCCATTGACGTCCGCGTCATTTCGGCCACCCACCAGGATCTCGGCGCCGCGATCGCCGATGGCAAATTCCGCGAAGACCTGTTCTTCCGGCTCGGCGTGGTTGTGTTGCAGGTCCCCAGCCTCGCCAGCCGCGTCGAGGATATTCCCGCCCTCATCCGCCACTTCCAGCGCAAGATGCCGGGTGAGGCGAAATGCCGCTTCGACGGCGACGCGCTGGCGCTGCTGATGCAGCATCGCTGGCCGGGCAATGTCCGCGAACTCAGGAATTTTGTCGAACGCGCCAGCGTGTTGCACGGCGGTGAAACGCTCGGCGCCGACGATGTCACCATTCTTCTGAACCCCACCGCAGCGCCCCGGCCGCGGCAGGCTGTCCCCGGCAGCCTTGCCGCGGTGCAGGCCAGCGCGGATGAACCCGCCCCGGCGATGCCCCACACCAAGGCACCGGCACCGGGCCGCCCGATCGACCTCAAGCGCGAGATCGAAACGATCGAACTCGAACAAATCCACGTCGCGCTCGACCTGGCCGACGGCATCATTTCCGAAGCCGCGCGCCTGCTGACGCTCAAGCGCACGACCTTGATCGAAAAGATGCGCAAATATGGGGTTCAGCAGCAGGCCGCCTGACCGGCGCCCGCGACATAAGTTTCAGCACCCGCTGAAAAAAGGGGGCTCTGGTCCGCCCCCTGACCACCCGGCCGCCCGTCCCCACCCAGGGCGGCCGGGTACCCAGCGGGAATCATTGAAACGGCATCGGCCCGCACCCCTACCCCGGGGTGCGGGCCGATCCTGTTTTAGGGACATGGATTAGGCCGGGTTCAGCGCAGCTGGCGCCAGGCGGCGCTGACCGTCAGCACCCCGTCGAGCAGGTCGGCGAGCGCCTCGCCATCATTCTGCGCCACCGATTCGTCGAGCTTGCGGCGCATGCTGCGATAGACGCGCGACAATGCCGCGGCGACGTCGCCGCCGGCATCGCGGTCGAGACCGGCGTCGAGGCCGATCAGGATCGCGCGCGCACGGTGCGCGGGTTCGGTTGCCGAAATGCGCTGGCCCTGCCGCACCATCGACCCGAGCACGCCGATCGCGGTTTCCAGCTCGTCATAGAGCATCGTCACCAGCTCGATCGGATCGGCGGCGGCGGCGCGGCTTTCATGCTGCAAGCGGCGGTAAAGTCCGGTCGCCCGGACGGTCGAGGCGGTAGCGGTCACGGTCGATGTCCCTAATCGTTACCCTGGTTGGACCAGAGCTTGATCTGTTGTTCGAGATAGGATTGCGTCGCCTTGAACGCCGCAAGCTTGGCGTCGAGCGAGCCATATTGTTTCTCGAGCCGGGCACGATAGGCGTCCTCGCGCGTCTCGATGCTTTCCAGCTGGTCGGCGAGCGTTTCCTTGCGGCTGTTGAGCGACTTGGTCACGCGGTCGATCACCCCGTCGGTGGCGATCGCGCGGTCGCGGATGCTGTCGAGGACAAAGGCGATGCCGGGATCGCTTGCTTCGGTACGCCCGCCGTCGCGGCGCGGGTTGAACAGCGCCTCGACCGCCCCGGCGTCGGATGCCAGAACCTGCGCAAGCTTGGTTTCGTCCAGCGCCAAGAGGCCGTCCTTGGTCGTCGATACGCCGATGTCGGTCAGCTTGTTGATCGTCGGATGGCTGGAAATGACGGTGCCGATCAGACCTGATAATTCGCGTTCCAGTTCGCGCAGCGACGTCGTCGAGCCCGACTGGCCGGCGGCCGACGACAGGCTCTTTTTCAGCTGGTTATAGACCGAAACGAAATCGCCGACGGTCTGTTTGATGATTTCGAGCGGACGGCTGGCGCCGATATCGACCGGCTGGCCGGGAGCCGCTTTCTTCAGGGTCAGCGAAATCCCGGGGATGACGTCGTCGATGGTATTCGACGCGCGGCTGAACGCGACGCCGTCGATGGTGAAGTCGGCGTTGGCGGCGCTCTGGCCCAGCGTCATGCCGCCGCCCGCGCCATAGGCAAAGGCGGAGAGACCCGGATCGGCGCCCGCGTCGGCAGCCAGGGTGAAGGCGTTGGCGGCGCCCGACGGACCTTTCAGGATCAGGCGATGGCCGCCCTGATCGGCAATGATCGATGCGGTGACACCGCCACCGCTCGAATTGATCGCGCTGGCCAGCCCGTCCAGGCTGTTGTTGGTGCCATCGATGGTGATCGTCTTGGCGACCCCGCCGACGGTCAGCGTCATCGTCCCGGTGCCGATCGCCGCGGTGCGATCGGTAACGACAGCAGAATAGGTGCTTTGCGCGCGCGCCAGCTGGCTGACGACGACGGTCGCGGCAAAGCTGTCGGCGTGCAGTCCGGCGCGCGCGGTGGCGCTCAGCACGCTGTCGTCGGATACCGTCGGGGTGCTACGCAGCGTGCCGTCGCTGATCATCTGGCCCAGCGAATCGGCAAAACCTTCCAGGTCGGAGCGCGCCTGCGCCAGCGCGCTGATCCGCGTCTGGTTCTGCTGGGTCAGCGTATTGATGCGCGCGACCTTGGGTTCGCGCGATGCCGCGGCCAGGTCGGTGACCAGCTGTTTGGTGTCGATGCCCGACCCGAAACCCAGGCTGTTGATGATGGAGGTGGTGGCCATGGCAAAATATCCTTCGCACCTGTTAACGGCGGCGCGCGGACGAATTTAAGCCTGACGGCGCCCTTCGGGGTCGAAACGGTGCGTCGGCGGAATATCGACGACCGGCGGCGCGGCACCCTCGGCGACCATGCGTTCGAGTTGGAAGACAAAGGCCAGCACCGTCGCCACGGCGACGAACAATTCCTCGGGAATGACGCGCCCGGCGCGCGCGGTGAAATAGATCGCGCGGGTCAGCTGCGGATATTCGAGCAGCGGGACATTGGCGCCGCGCGCCAGCTCGCGGATCGATAGCGCAACGTCACCGCGCCCGCGCGCAACGACGACCGGCGCCGCATCGACCCCGGGGCGATAACGCAGCGCGACCGAGAAATGGGTCGGGTTGGTAAGCACGACAGTGGCGTCGGAGACCGCCTTGCGCGCCGATCCGCTCAAAATGTCGTGCGCGCGCTGTCGCTGCGCCTGTTTAAGTTCGGGGGCGCCGTCGGACTGGCGCATCTCTTCCTTGATTTCCTGTTTGCTCATCATCAGCCGCTTGTTGCGCTGCAGCCATTGCACCGGGACGTCGATCAGCGCGATAATCACCAGCCCGCCGGCGAGCACCAGCATCGCATGGCCGATCGCCTGCCCGGCCAGCCCGATCGCGGCGAGCAGGTCGGTCGATGCCATCGTCATGATCGCGGGCAAATTTCGGGCGACCAGCCAGTAACCGATGGTGCCGAGCAGCAACACTTTCGCAAGCGCCTTGCCGAGTTCGGTTGCGCCTTGCAGTCCGAACATGCGCTTGAGCCCGGTCAGCGGGTTCATCCGGTTGCCCTTGAAATGCAGCGCCTTGCCGCGCCAGCCGAAGGAACCGAGCAGCGCCGGCCCCGCGACCGCGGCGCCGAGCGCGAGCGCAAACAGGCTGGCGAGCGGCAGCAGGATTTCGGTGCCGTTGCGCATCAGCGCCTCGGCGGGGGCAAAATCGGCGACATCATTGGCGGTCAGGGTGAGCCCGCGGCGCAGCAGGTCGCCGGCCGATTGCACGAACCAGCCGCCCGCGGCGACGATCCAACCGGCGGCGGCGAGCATCATCAGCGCGGTCGCCAGCTCGCGCGACATCAGCACATCGCCTTCGCGCGCCGAGTCTGCCAGCTTCTTGGGGGTCGGCTGTTCGGTTTTCTGGTCCTGCTCGGGTTTGCTCGCCATCGCGTCAGAGCCCCGCGAACATCCGCGCGGCGTCGAGCGCGTCGGACAGGATGCGCATGATCGCCTCGGCCATTGCGGGGGTGGCAACGCCGAGCAGGATAATCCCGGCGAGCAGGGTCGCCGGAATGCCGACCGCGAACAGGTTGAGCGCAGGCGCCGAGCGGCCGATGACGCCCATGATGATCTGGACGAGGATGAGGACAAAGCCGACCGGCATCGCGATCGTCAGCGCCGCGGCGAACATCAGGCTGCCGAACCGCAATATGCCGCCGATCGCGTCGAACGAGGGCAAGGCGTTACCGGGGGGCAGCGCAGCATAGCTGTCGACGATGATCCCGATCAGCACCAGATGGCCGTCGGCGGCCAGGAACAGCGCGGTTGCCAGCATCGACAGGAACTGGCCGATCGCCGAGCTTGATGCGCCGCTGATTGGATCGACCATCGACGCAAAGCCCAGCCCCATCGCGTTACTGATCGCCTCACCCGCCAGCAGCGCGGCGGCAAGCCCCATTTGCAGGACGAAGCCGATGCCGAGCCCGATCACGACTTCGCCGATGACCAGCAGCAGTCCGGGGACCGACACAATGCCTTCGGGGGGCAGCGCCATGCCCGACGCAGCGACCGCGGGCACCCCGACCGCGAGCGCGATCACCAGCCGCAGCTGGACCGGCACGCTGGTTGCACCGAACACCGGCGCGGCGATGAACGCAGCGCCGGGGCGGATCATCCCCAGCATCCACAGCTGGAGCATCGCCTCGATATTCGGGATGTCGGCTGGGTCCACGGCCGGTTTAACGGACGAGGTTGGGGATCTGCGCGAAGATATCGCGGGTGAAATCGGTGAGCAGCACCAAAATGCTACCGCCAAAGATCGCAAGGCATATCGCCGCGACGATCAGCTTCGGGACAAAGGTCAGCGTCTGTTCGTTGATCGACGTCGCCGCCTGCACCATTCCGAGCAGCACGCCGATGACGAGCACGGGGAGGAGCAGCGGTGCCGAGGCGAGGGCGAGGATCCACAACGACTGCTGCGCCATGCCGATGAAATAGTCGGTTTCCATGTCAGGCCCCTGCCTAAGTCCCGAACGAGGCGGCGAGCGACCCCATCGTCAGCGCCCAGCCATCGACGAGCACGAAGAGCAGCAGCTTGAATGGCATCGAGATGATTGTCGGAGAGAGCATCATCATGCCGAGCGACATCAGCGCCGACGCAACGATCAGGTCGATGACGAGGAAGGGCAGGAAGATCAGAAAGCCGATCTGGAATGCGGTCTTGAGCTCGCTGGTGACAAAGGCGGGGAGCAGGATCGAAAAGGGCACGTCCTTGGGGCTGGCATAGGTCGGCGCCTTGGCGATCTTGGCGAACATCATGAGGTCCGATTTGCGCGTTTGTGACATCATGAAGCCATGCAGTGCGACGCCGGAGCGCGACACCGCTTCGCCGATGTCGATCTGTTCCTGACCATAGGGCTCGATCGCGACGCGGTTCACTTCGCTGATCACCGGCTGCATCACGAACAGCGAAAGGAACAGGCTCAAACCGACGAGCACCTGATTCGGCGGGGTCTGTTGCAGCCCCAGCGCGTGGCGCAGGATCGACAGCACGATGATGATGCGGGTGAAGCTGGTCATCATCAGCAGCAGCGACGGTAGCACCGTCAGCAGGCTCATCAGGACCAGGATCTGAAGGGACAGGCTGAGCGGTCGGCCATCGCCGCCGATGTCGTTCACCGCGCGGCTGAGGCCGTCGGCGGTCTGGGCATAAGCGACGGGCGCGGCGATCAGCAGCGCGAGGCCGCCGATGACTGCGGCACCGCGCAGCCAACGCGCGTCAAACAAATTCCGTTTGCCCTGAGCTTGTCGAAGGGCTGTTCTTTCTTCCGGCGGCGTCAAAGAAAAGAACGGTGCTTCGACAGGCTTAGCACGAACGGTGCGAGGAGATGGTGTTGCCTCAGTCGACATGGAAATCCCCCTGCGCGTCATCGGCAATGCGGGTGATGCCGTTGCGCGAGACTGCGACGAGGATCCGCTGCCCGGCAAATTCGACCACCGCGAGCTTCGATCCCGGACCGAGCGGCAGCACGTCGACCATTTCGACCGCGCGTGTCTTGGTACCGCCGCCGACGAGCGGCACGCCCATCTGGACGCGCTTCCACAGCCACAGGCTGCCCCACGCCATGCCGCCGATCAGCGGCAGCAGGATGAGCAGGCGGAGGATATATTCGAACATCAGGCTCTCCGCTCGAAACCTTCGAGGCCGCGCGCCGGGGCGACGACTTCGGCGACCTGAATGCCGTAACGGCCATCGACGCTGACGATCTCGCCCTTCGCGATCAACGTGCCGTTGGCGTAGATGTCGAGCAGGTCGGTTGCGGCGCGGTCGAGTTCGATCACGCTGCCCTCGTCGATCGCAAGCAGTTCGGCGAGGGTCATCGAGGTCGATCCGACCTCGACCGACACGCGCAGCGAGACGCCGGCGAGCAGGTCGAAATTGGGCGCTGCGGCGATCGTCTTGTTGTCGCGGCGGTCGGCGCGGGGCGCCGTCGGCGCGTCGCTGAGATCAGTCATGGTTCGGTCCTTTTTCGATATGTTCGATCATGATGGCGGCGTTGCCATTGGCCTCGCCGATGCTGCCGACCGCAAAGCTGCGGCCCGCGACGGTCACCGGCACATGGCGCGGCATGCCGAGCGGAATGATGTCGCCGACCTCCAGCGCGAGCAGCTTGATCAGGCTGATTTCGGGGCGCGCGAGCACCGAACGGACGGGCAGTCGCACGTCGCGCAGCGCCTTGTTGAGCGCGCTCGCCCACACCGGATTGGCGGCGCCGGGCATTTCGGCCGCGGGCTCGGCGCCCGCGATGCCGCGCAGCGCGGCGAGCGGATAGGCGCAGGCGATCGTCCGCCCCTCGAACGGCGCGCCGCGCAGGATGAAGCGCTGGACGAACAATTCGTCGTCGGCGCGCACCGCGGCGAGTTTGGCGGGGTCGCAGGTGACGCAGTCGAGCTCGGGTTCCAGCGTCAGCTTGTCGCCCCATGCGGCGGCGAGTTGCAGCCCCATGTCGCGCCCGAGCCGTGCCGCAAAGCGGTCTTCGGCGTCGGTCAGCTCTTCGCGCTCGGCAGCCAGCCCGCCCTTGCCGCCATAGAAAATGTCGACAAGCTGGAGCAGCAACGGCCGCGGCGCCGCGAGCAGCACCGGCCCCTTGAGCGGCGGCGCATGATAGCGCCAGAAGATCGCCGGGGCGGTCGCCGCGGTCCAGTCGGCAAAGCTGATCGTTTCCGCCTCGCCGCGCTCGACCTGGATCGACGGCACGCCGAGCGCGCGGATCAGGTCGCGCAGGCTGCGGCCGAACTGCACCGCGACGCTGTCGAGCGCCGGAAAGGCATAGCTGTCCGCCGCCTTGCGCAGCAGCAATGACGCCTTGGCGTCAACCGCGTCGGTCGTCGGCGCGGCGGGCGGCTTCACGGCTTTGACGGATTTTTCGCGCACGCTCACTGGATCACCAGGCTCGTGAAATAGACATTGTCGATACCACCAAAGCCTTCCTTCTCGCGCAGCACATCGTTGATTGCCGCGGTCAATTGCCGCTGCAGCCGTTGTTTCCCCTGCGATGTCGAGAGCAGCGCCGGATCCTGTTCGGACAGGACCATAAGCACGACCGAGCGGATCGGCACCGCCTGGCGTTTGATATTATTGATAACCTTGCCGTCATAAAAGGTCGAAAGGCTGATACCGGCCTGCAAAAAGCCCGACCCGTCGGCGAGGTTGGTGGTGAAGGCATCGGGGATCTGGAAGTACGTGACTTCATATTTGCGCGGGTCGACCTTGAACTTGTCGTTGGGCACCGCGACGGTGCCGACCTTGGGCGCGGCTTCCTTGTCGTCGCCTTCGGCGGCGGGCGCTTCTTCGTCGCCGCTGCTGCGCACGACCAGCTTGGGAAAATGATCCTCTGGCTTGGCCTCATGCGCCGACAGCGCACCGAAATAGATGCCCGCACCAGCGCCCGCACCGATCAGGACGAGCGCGCCGACACCGATGAACAGCAGCTTCTTGAGCTTGCCCTTCGGTTTGGGCGCGGCGTCGGTTTTATCCTTGGTCATCGTCATATCCCTTATGCTCAGGCGAAGCGGCCGCGGCGATCGGCGGCCTCTTCTGCGTCGCGCGCCTTGACGCGCTCGGTCACGGTTTCGATCAGGTGGCTGACGTCCTGCGCGCCGCCGCGGCCCTGACCCTGCGACTGGCCCTGCATCTGGCGGCTGGTGTCGCCGGGGGTGCAGGTGACTTCGCTGGCGGAGACGCGGACGCCCTGCTGGCGCAGGTCTTCGACCAGGCGGCCCTGCGCCGCGGCGACGATCGTCGCGGTGGCTTCATGCTGTGTGTCGAGTTTCAGTGAGACGCCCGCGTCGCCCATCACCATCGCGACGTCGAGACGGCCAAGGTGGCGCGGCATCAGGCGAAAGCTGATGTCGCCGCTGTCCGATTTGGTCGCGGCAATGTCGTGCGCCAGCTGGTCGATCCACGCGCCATCGCTGGTCAGGTCGAGCACGCGTTCGGCCATCGTGACCGGCGCGGCGGTACCCGCCAGCATCGCGGCGCCCGCCGTCATCGGCTGGGCGAACTGGATCGTCATCGACGGCGCCGCGTCGGCGGGCTTGGCGGCGACAGGCTCGGCACCCGTGAATACAAGGTCAGGCTGCGGCACGGCGCGCGGCTTGCCTGCCGCGGGCGCGGCGATCACCGTTTCGATCTCGGGTACAGCGGGTTTGGTTTCGGCGTTGCGCGGTTTGTCGGCGGTCGGCGCGGTGGCGACGACCTCAGCGGTTGGCGGTGCGTCGCTGGTCGAAGCCGTGGTGGTGTCGCCAGCCTTGACGGGCTTGCCCACGACCGCCGCAACCACTGCCGCTGCGACAGGGGATGCGGCGATGGGCAGCGCGGTTGCGGGGGCCGGGGTTGTCGTCGTAGCGGGGGTTTCGGACACCGCGACCGTTTCAGCGGATTTGGTGGCTGTCGTATCGTTTTCAGCGGCTGCTGTGCCGTCGGTCTTGACCTCGGTTTCGACCGCTTTGAGCGATTTCGTTTCGGGCTTGGCGGCGCTGCCGTTCAATTCGATCAGCAATTTTGCTGCCGATGCAGCGACCGTATCGGGGTCGGCCTTAGGCGCGGCGTTCGTGGCGTTCGCAACCGGCGCTTCGACGGTGACATCCATGGCGGCCACGTCGCTCGTAGCAGCCGGGGGGGCGACAACGGTCGTAGCCGCGACGGCGGTTGGCGTCACGACGGCAACCGGCGTGACCGGCGCGGTCTTGGGCGCAGCGACATCGATCGCCGGAATGGCCGCGAGCAACTGCTCAAAACCCCCGTCTTCGCCGCTGCCGGTCGGCGTCTGGCCGATCGTGCTAAGGAAGGCGGCAAAGCCCGCGGGTGCCGATGCCGGCGGATTGGGGAGGGAGGCGCCCATCATGCCGCGCCGCCTTCGATCAGGCGCAGGCGCATGCCGCCGCGCGCGCGGTGCGGGCGGTTGGCGTCACGGCGGCGTTCGGCCTCGGCTTCGGCCGATTTACGGCTGCGTTCGTACAGGCGCACGGCGGACTCTTCCTTGGCCATCGCGCTTTGCGCGAGCACCCCGGCCTGGTCGCGGCGCGCGCTGGCATTCACCAGCGGCGCGGTCAGATTTTCCTGCGCGATGTCGAGCCGCATTGCGAGCTCGCCGATCGTGTTGAGCGCGCCGCCGGCGACCGCGCCCTTGGCCATCGCCAGATCGACGCGCAGCGTTTCGAGGCGGCGGGCAAGTTCGACCAGGCTGGCGAGTTCGCCATTAGCCCGCGCCAGATTGGCCTCGGCCATCTGATGTTCGACGGTGCGCACGCGGATGATACGTTTGCGGCGTGCGGTACGGGCGGTCATGCGGAATATCCTTCAATCAGGGTCTGGCGGGAAATATCGTAATCGACCTGCGCCATGGCGGGCTGGGTCACAAAGGCGAGCTGGTCGGCGTGGCAGGCGATGGCGGTGTCGAGCACCGGATCGCTGCCGGCGACATAAGCGCCCATCAGCATCAGATCGCGGTTCTCTTCATAGGCGGACCACAGCTGGCGAAAGCGCGCGGCGGCGGCGGCATGTTCGGGATCGACCGAATCGACCATCGTGCGCGACAGCGACCGGGCGACGTCGATCGCCGGATAGACGCCCTGTTCGGCCAGCTGGCGCGACAGGATGATATGGCCGTCGACAATCGCCCGGGCGCTGTCGACGACGGGGTCGTCGATGTCGCCGCCATCGGCGAGCACGGTGTAGAGCGCGGTGATCGATCCGCCGGTTTCGCGGTCGATCCCGGCACGTTCGCACAGCGAGGGGATCAGCGCGAACACCGACGGCGGATAACCCTTCATCGTCGGCGGCTCGCCCAATGTCAGCCCGATCTCGCGCTGCGCATGCGCGACGCGGGTCAGGCTGTCGATCAGCAGCAGCACTTTCTTGCCGTCGGCGCGGAACGCTTCGGCGATCGCGGTGGCGCGCATCGCGGCACGCAGGCGGAGCAGCGGCGGATGGTCGGCGGGAACCGCGACGACGACCGCCTTCTTGCGGACTTCGGGGGGCAGCTTGGTTTCGACAAAGTCGCTGACTTCGCGGCTGCGTTCGCCGATCAGCCCGACGACGATGACGTCGCATTCGGTCCCGGCGATCATCTGGCCCATCAACACCGATTTGCCGACGCCCGATCCGGCGATGATCGCGACGCGCTGGCCTTCGCCGACGGTGAGCAGGGCGTTGATCGCGCGCACGCCCATATTGAGCGGCCGGGTGACGCGGCCGCGGCGCAGCGGATTGACCTTGCGCCCGGCGAGCGGCCACTGAAATTGCGATTGGACCGGGGGGCGGCCGTCGAGCGGGTTGCCCTGCGCGTCGATGATGCGGCCGAGCAGCGCCTTACCGCACGCGACCATGCTGCTCGCGCCATGCGGTTCGACCGGCGCGCCGGTGACGAGCGGCATATTGGTGTCGAAGGGGAGGACGAGGCTGCTCTGGCCGCGAAAGCCGACAACCTCGCCATAGACATAGTCGTTGTTCGCCGACTTGATGCGGACATTGCTGCCCAGCGGCTGCGGGAACCCCGACACTTCGAGCATGATGCCTTCGTGCGACACGAGCGTGCCGATGCGGCGCGGGCTGGCATTGGTCAGGTCGATCGGGTCGAGCAGTTGCTGTGCGGAGAGGGCGAGACGGCGCGTCATGACGCGGCCCCTTCGCCCAAGGCAACGCGCAGTTCGTCGAGATAGACGGCGCGGCCATGTTCGATCCAACCGGTCGATGTTTCGATGCGGACGGTGCCGCGCATCATCCCTGGGTCGCTGGCGAGCGCCAGCGGCAACGGACAATCGCTCAGCAGCGCGGCATCGTCGGGGTGAACCCACAGGGTGCGCGCCTTGTCGGCGTCGGCGACCAGCGCTGCGGCGGTTTCGGCCTGCGCCTGAAGCCAGGCGGCGTCGATCGGGGCGTCGGCGACAATCTGATGCACCAGCCGTTCGACGGTGCGTGCGATCAGCTGCGCCAGTTCTTCGCTCGGTTCGTCCTGCAAGGCTTCGGCATTGGCGAGCAGCGCGAGCAGTTGGTGGCGCTCGGCGACATAGGCGGCTTCGGCGACGCGCTGCCCTTCGGCCAGGCCGCGGGCAAAGGGGTCGTCGAGGTCGAGTTCGGCGGCGCTGCCGTCGGCGGCTTGCGGCGCGCGGGCACCACCGCCAAAGGCCAGCGGGCGAAAGCCGCTGCTGCGTGCCATCGCTTCGGCGAGGGTAACGGGGGCAAAGCCGGTTTCGGCGGCGCGATCAGACATAATCGTCGCCCCCGCCCGCGATGATAATTTCGCCTGATGCCGTCATCTGGCGGACGATCGTCATCACGCTCTTTTGCGCGTCATCGACGTCGGCGCGCTTGACCATTGTCATTTCGGCCATTTCGTCGCGGATCGTTTCCGCCGCGCGCTGCGACATGGTGGCAAGGCACAGCTCGACCATGTCCTCGTCGGCACCCTTGAGCGCGACCGCAAGCTGCGCGGCATCGACCGAACGCAGCACTGCGCTGAGGCTCTTCTTGTCGAGATCGCGGAGATTTTCGAAGATGAACATTTCTTCCTCAATCGCCTGTGCCAGCGCCTTGTCGGTTTTCTTGAGGGCGCGGATCGTGCGTTCGCTCAGCGATTTCGGCATCTTCTTCATGATCTTGGCGACATCGCTCGGGCCGCCGATCGCCTGTTTGGCGACGCGCTGGCCATCGACATTCGCGCTGGCGAGCACCGATTCCAGATCTTCGATCGCCGCGGCGGGGACCGAGGTCAGCATCGCGGCGCGCAGCACCAGGTCGGCCTGCAAAATTTCGTCGAGCGTTTCGATCGCGCGCGCGGCGACGTCGGGGACGAGCACCGACAGGATCAGCGCGCCGACCTGCGGATGTTCCTGCGCCAGCAGGCCGCTGATCGCCTCGACGTCCATCCAGCGCAGGATTTCGAGCGACGCGGCGCTGCGCTGCGGCGCGACGGCGGCCAGGATATTGTCGGCGCGGACATTGCCCACCGCCTGGTTCATCACGGTGCGGATGCGGACGTCGGCGCCGATGGCGAGCGCGCTGACGTCGCGGCTGCGCACGACGAAGCGATCGAGCGCCTGCCCGATCTGCTGCTCGCTGGCATTGGCGGTGTCGAACATCGCTTTGGCCAGCTGGCGCACTTCGTCGGGGGCGAGATGTTTCAGGATCGTCGCGGCTTCATTTTCGTCGAGCAGCATCAGCAGGATCGCGGCGGCGGCCGATCCTTCGATGGCGGGTTTTGTCGGCGCGTCCATCATCTCGGCGGCGTCAGGCACGGGCGCCCTCCTGCATCAGCTGGCGGACGACGAGCGCGGCGCGCGCCGAATCCTGACGGACAAAGGCGCGGACCAGATTGGCGCGCGTTTCATAGCTTGGCGCCTGTTCGATCATTTCGAGGGTGATTTCGCGGCCCGCGGCGGGGCCGGCGAGCGCGGGGCGTCCGTCGGTCGCGGCGAGCAGTGTTTCCTCCAGCGCGGCATGGCGTTCGGCGCGCTCGGCGGCGCGCGCCTTGGCGGCGCGGATCAGCGGACGACCGATGAACAGAAAGGCGAGCAGCGCGGCAAGGATCGCACCGACCTGCTTGACGAGCGGCAGGAACCACGCCTGATCGTAAAAGGCCGGTTCCGCGGCTTCGACCTGCACGAAAGGACGCTGGCTGATCGCGACCTGATCGCCGCGCGTCGCGTCGAACCCGATCGCGCCTTTGACCAGGCTGTCGATCTTGGTCATGTCGGCCTGGGTCAGCGCCTTCTTGCCCTGATTGAGCGCGACGGCGACCGAGACGCGGCGCAGTTTGCCCTGCGGCGAGTGCGTTACTGAAATCTCGCGGCCGACTTCAAAGGCGCGCGCGGCGTTTTCGTTGCTTTCGGTGCCGGGGGTGGGGGCAGCGGTCGGCGTCGGGGTCGGTGCGTTCGCGGTGACCGTCGTCGCCTGCGGCGGCTGGTTCGACAGCGCACCGGGGATGCCGACGGCGGGCGGAGTGCCAGAGCCGCTGACCGTGCGGGTGACCTGTTCGCTGGTCATTGCGCGGTCGTTTTCGGGAAAGCTTTCGCGCGTCGCCTGGCTTTCGGACATATCGACGTCGGCGTGGACCTCGACGCTATAATTGCCCGCGCCAAGCATCGGGCTGAGCAAGGTATCGAGCGCACGGCGGAAACGGTCTTCGACCTGCACCTGCAGCTGAAACGCTTTCATGTCGCTACCCGACGCGGTGTCGGACAGCAGCGCACCGCGCTGGTCGATTACCGACACCTGATCGGCGTTCATCCCAGGGACCGACGAAGCGACGAGGAAGCGAATCGCCTGCACCTGACCGTCGCTGAGCGAGCGGCCGTTCTGCAGCGTCAGCATTACCGACGCGGTGGAGGGCTTGTCGTCGCGGACGAACAGGCTGGGTTCGGCGGCGGCGACATGGACGCGCGCGCTTTTGACCGCATCGATTGTTTCGATCGTGCGCGACAGGTCGGCTTCGCGCGCCGAACGCAGCGCTTCGCCTTCGATCGCGCGGCTCGACCCCATCGGCAGCGCCGCGATCAGGCTGTCGCCGCTCGGCGCCGCCTTGGGCAGGCCTTGTCCGGCGAGCGCGATGCGCGCCTGATGCAATTTGTCGGCATCGACGGTCAGCGCGCCGGTGCTCGCGTCGATGCTGTGCGCGATGCCCTGCGTCTGGAGCGCCTCGGCGACCGCGGCTTTGTCCATGTCGTCGAGCCCGGCGAACAGCTGCGCCTGCGGCGCCGCGTTCATCGTGAAGTAAGCGAGCGCGGCAATGCCGATCGCCGACGTCATGGCGATCGCGGGCAGCGCGCGCTGCACTGCGGGCTGGCGGACGAAACCAGTGAGCGGGGCGAAGCGGTTGCCGAACGCGGGGGCGGGCAGGCGGTTGGTGTGGCCGTCGTCAACGGGGGTGAGGATCTGGGTGTCGGCCATGGCTTAAACCGGCATGTTCATGATGTCGCGATACGCGGACAGCAGCTTGTTGCGGACCTGCAACGTGGTTTCAAAGCCGAGCGAGGCCTTCTGCCGCTCGATCATCACGCTGACGATGTCGTGGGTGTCGCCGCGCTCATAGGCTTCGGTGATCTCGCTCGCCTTGGACTGCTGGGCGTTGACCTGTTGCAGCGCGTTGTTGATTGCCGCGCCGAAATCGGGGGTTCCGCCAGCGCCCTCGACGCCGCCCTCGATGCCGCCAATGCCGCCGCGACCGGCGGCGCGTTGCAGCGCCTGGTTCTGATTGAGGATCGAACTGCGCATCTGCAGCAGCCGGCTCGGGTCAATCGTGCTCATTGCTTTCCATCCGTCCTGTGCGCAGCGGTGCGCCGCACGGAAAGAACAATGCAAAGGCCATGCCAAAAGGATTAGCTCAGTTTTTTCAATTGCTTGAATTGTCAGGCCAGTCGCCGTGGACAAGCTTCGGCATTTTTTTGACGGCGCGCCCTTAAGCGCCGCCGCCGCCCGCCGTTACTGCTTTCCGTGACCGCTCCTCGAGCCCTCACATCACGGGAATGGCCATCGAGGCCGGAAAGGAACAACAATGACTGTCATCAACACCAATGTGAGCGCGCTTCGCGCCCAGAATAACTCGCGTGTTGCCGAACGCGCCCAGTCGCAGGCGATGGAACGTCTGTCGAGCGGCAAGCGCATCAACAGCGCCAAGGACGACGCCGCCGGCCTCGCCATCGCCACCCGCATGGACGCCAGCGTCCGCGGCCTGACGCAGGCCGTTCGTAACGCCAACGACGGCATTTCGCTCGCGCAGACCGCCGAAGGCGCGATGGGCGGCATTTCGAACATCCTCGTTCGTATGCGTGAACTGGCAGTTCAGTCGGCCAACGGCACCAACAGCGCGACCGACCGCACCGCGATCCAGACCGAAGTCACCGCGCTGCTGTCGCAGATCGGCGATATCGCCACCCGCACGACCTTCAACGGCACCAACCTGCTGTCGGGCGGCGCCAGCATCGACATCCAGACCGGCACCGCTTCGGGCCAGACGGTCAACATCGCGATCGGCGACCTTACTGCCACCGGTCTTGCGGTCGGCGCGGTCGATCTGTCGACCGCGGCTGGCGCCGGCACGGCGCTCGGCCTGCTCGACACGGCGATCCAGACGGTTGCCACGCAGCGCGCCAACCTCGGTGCCCAGCAGAACCGCCTCGAATCGGCTGTCGACAATTTGACGTCGACTGTCACGAATCTGTCGGCATCGAAGTCGCGCATCGAAGACGCCGACTTCTCGGCGGAATCGACGAAGCTGGCTGCCGCTTCGATCCTGTCGCAGGCATCGACCGCGATGCTCGCCCAGGCGAACCAGAGCCAGCAGGGCGTGATGAACCTGCTCCGCGGCTAATCCCCGCGAACGACTTTCAGGCTATATTCGGTTGGTCCCTTAGATAGCCTGATCCGATGCCCCGGCCCCCACAGCCGGGGCATCAACTTTTTTGCCGTTCGGCATAGCCGAACAGGGAGCGGGCTGGTGCCGTTCGCCGACGTCAGCCTCCCACCATCAATGAAAATCCCGCGACCTGGGCAGGATGCGAACGTCGCGCGGATGACCGTGTTTTGCCGCATAGCCCCGCGGCAGCTGCGGATGCGCGACCTCGTCGGCGCGGCACAGCTCGGGCCGTACTTTGCGCCCGTCGCCCAAGGTGTCGAGCATCGCCGTTCGATCGACAATCCGCGTCGCCATCAGGTGGATCACCCCCTCCTTGCTCCGCTGCACTTCGCCCTCGGCCAGCATCAGCCGCGACGCCATGACGGCGCGGCGATAGCGCTCGAAATGGCGCGCCCACAGCAGGATATTCACCACCCCGCCCTCATCCTCAAGCGTGATGAAGATCGCATTGCCCTTGCCAGGGCGCTGGCGGATCAGCACGACGCCCGCGGTGCGGACGATCGACCCGTTCTTTGCCGCTATCACCTGCGCCGCGCTCAGCACCCCCTCGCGTGCGAAATCATCGCGCAGAAACGCCATCGGATGCCCTTTCAGCGACAGCCGCGTCGTCTGGTAATCGGTCAGCACATTTTCGACGAGCGGGGTCGGGGGCAACTGTGCGTCGGCTTCGGCGCCCAGTTCGTCGGCTTCGGCGGCGCCGAACAGCGGCAACACCCCCTGCCGCACCCGCCGCGCATCCCACAGCGCGGGACGGCGGTCGAGCCCCATCGACCGGCAGGCATCGGCTTCGGCCAGCAGGCGCAGCGCGCGCGAGGGCAGGCCGGCGCGGCGAGCGAGTTCTTCGATGCTGGCAAAGGGCGATGTCCGGGCATCGACGATCTGCGCCGCCCACGCTTCGCGGAACCCATCGACCTGCCGAAAGCCGAGCCGCAGCGCGAGGCTGCCGTCATCCCGGCGCTCAAGGCTGTTGTCCCACCCGCTGGCGTTGACATCGACCGCGCGCACCTCGACCCCATGTTCCTGCGCATCGCGCACCAGCTGCGCGGGAGCGTAAAAGCCCATCGGCTGCGAATTGAGCAGGCCGCAGGTGAAGACGGCAGGGTGATGGCATTTCAGCCAGGACGAGACATAGACGAGCTTGGCAAAGGATTGGGCATGGCTTTCGGGGAAGCCATAGCTGCCGAAACCCTTGATCTGGTTGTAACAGCGTTCGGCGAAGTCGCGTTCATACCCACGGCGAATCATGCCATCGATCATTTTCGCTCCGAATTGATCGATGGTGCCGACGTTGCGAAAGGTCGCCATCGCCCGCCGCAGGCCATTGGCTTCGTCGGGGGTAAATTCGGCTGCGACGATCGCCAGTTTCATCGCCTGTTCCTGAAACAGCGGCACGCCAAATGTTCTGTGAAGAAGATGGTTAAGCTCGTCGGGGTCGTGCGGCGGGGCGGGTGACGGATAATCGACCGGTTCCTCGCCATTACGGCGCTTCAAATAAGGGTGGACCATATCGCCCTCAATCGGTCCCGGTCGGACGATCGCGACCTGGATGACAAGGTCATAAAATTCCTTCGGCCGGAGCCGCGGCAGCATGTTGATCTGCGCCCGGCTTTCCACCTGGAACACACCGATGCTGTCGCCCTTGCACAGCATGTCGTATACGACCGGATCTTCGGGTGGCACGCTCTTGAGATTGTGGTCACTCAAATCGTGCAACCGCATCAGGTCGAAACATTTGCGGATGCAGGTCAGCATCCCGAGCGCGAGTATATCGACTTTCATCAATTTCAGTGCATCGATGTCGTCCTTGTCCCATTCGATGAAGGTGCGGTCTGCCATCGCGGCGTTGTGGATCGGCACCATTTCGTCGAGCCGGTCTTCGGTCAGGACATAGCCGCCGACATGCTGCGACAGATGGCGCGGGAAGGTCAGGAGCTGTTCGACGATCCATTTCAATCGGGCAACGTCGGTCTGTTCGATATCGAGCCCCGCTTCGGCAAAGCGTTCGTCGGGCATCTCGCTACCCCAACTGCCCCAGCTGGTGTCGGCGAGGCGCGCGGTGACATCCTCGCTGAACCCCAGCGCCTTGCCGACCTCGCGCACCGTGCTGCGCGGGCGATAATGAATCACCGTGGCGGCGATCCCCGCGCGCCGCCGGGTGTAGCGGCGATAGATATATTGCATCACCTCCTCGCGCCGCTCATGTTCGAAATCGACGTCGATATCGGGGGGCTCGCGGCGTTCTTCGGAGAGAAAGCGGGTAAAGAGGAGGTTGTTGGCGATCGGATCGATCGAAGTGATTTCGAGCAAATAACAGACGAGCGAATTGGCGGCAGAACCGCGCCCTTGGCACAGGATCGGAGGTTTTTGGGTCCGAGCAAAATTGACGATGTCGTGAACGGTCAGAAAATAGCAGGCAAAATTGCATTTGCGGATGAGCGACAGTTCTTCGTCTAGGGCGTCCTGCCAGCGTTTGGGCAATCCATCGGGGTGATGTTTTGCCGCCGCGTCCATCACCAGATGTTCCAGCCAGCGTTGCGGATTCCATCCTGCAGGGACCGGCTCGTGCGGATATTCATAGGCGAGTTGTTCGAGCGAAAAGGCGATGCGATCGAGGATCGCTATGCTTTGCGCGATCGCTTCCGGGGCATGACGGAACAGGCGCTGCATTTCTTGCGGGGATTTCAGATGCCGTTCGCCATTGGCATGCAGGCGGCGACCGGCATCGTTGATGGTCGTGCCTTCGCGAATGCAGGTGACGACATCGTGAAGGGGGCGCTGTTCGCGCGTCGCATACAGCGCGTCGTTGGTGGCGAGCAAAGGAATGCCGACACGGTCGGCCAAGGCGTGCAATCGGGCGAGACGGCGGCGATCGCTGCCACCCCTGGGCATGGTGATCCCGAGCCATAAGGCGCCGGGTGCGGCTTGGGCGAGGCGGCGCAGGACGACTTCGTCTTTCTCCGTCGCCATCGCGATCAACAACATATCCTCGCAATGGATCAGCAAATTTTTGAATTTCATCACGCAATCGCCTTTTGTGGTGCGACGATTGCCGATGGTGAGCATGCGCGTCAGGCGGCCCCAGCCGTGGCGCGTGATCGGATAGGCGATGATGTCGGGGGTGCCATCGTCGAAAACCAGTCGGGCGCCGACCACGAGTTTAAAGGGCGGAAGCTCCATCCCTCCTTCAGCGGCTTTTTCGCCTAACTTTCGCAGCCCGACCAGCGCCCGCACCACCCCCGCCACGCTGTTGCGGTCGGCGATGCCGATGCCGGTCATGCCCAGATTGATCGCCTCTGCCACCATTTCGGCGGGGTGTGAGGCGCCGCGAAGGAAGCTGTAGTTGGTCGCGGCGACCAGTTCGGCGAAAACGGGCTCGGGGGTGGGCGCCTCCCTCATGCGAACAGCCCGTGGATGTACCAGCGCGGATCGGGCTTTTCGTCGTACAGCCCGTGGCGAAACAGCCAGTAGCGGCGGCCGCGCTCGTCCTCGACGCGGTAATAGTCGCGGGTGAGGCCAGCATTGTCCTTGCGCCGCCACCATTCGCTCGCGATCCGTTCCGGCCCCTCGTAACGGCGGATCGCGTGGGTCGCCCGGCGCCAGCGAAAGCGGTGCGGCGGGCCGTCGGGCACTTCGGCGATCACTTCGATGACCTGCGGCGGATCGAAGAGATAGAAGGGGCGGAGCGGCGGCTCGCCGGGTTCGGGGGCGGGCCAAGGCGTGGGCGGCGCGGCATCGATCGCGGGCAAAGCGAGCTGTGCCTGTTCGGGGATGTGGGTATCGGCGGCAATGAATTTGCGCACGCTGCCGCGGCCGATCCGCGTCGCCAGCCGGTCGACCAGTTCGGTCATCGCCGCGGCGCGCACTTCCCCGCCTTCGAGCTTGAGCTGCGTCGCGGTCAGCGCTTCGAGCCGCGGCACCGCGAGGCGCATCATGTCAAACCCGAAACCCGGGTCGAGCGGATCGCGCAAAGTATCCATCCGTTCGGCGAACAGGCGCATGACGAGGGTGCTGTCCCGCGTGGGATGGCCGGTCTCGACCGCGATGCTGCGCGCCAGACCGTCGCTGCGAAAAAAGGTGGCACGGAAATGGCGCCCGCCTTTGCCGCGCTCGGCCAGCTCGCCGATCGCTTCATCGACCAGTTCGGTCAGAATCTGGGTCGCATGGGGCATATTGGCCACGGGTTCGGCGAAGCGGCGTTCGGTGGCGACCGGCGGCGGAGCAATGCGCGGATCGAGCGGACTCGGCGCGTCGCCGAGCAGGCGGCGCAGCGCGGTCGCGGTGTTGGCGCCAAAACGCGCGGCGATATTCGCCATCGGCCGCGCCGCGAGGTCGCCGATCGTCTTGAGCCCGGCGCGGACGAGCGCGGTCCCCGCCTCGGCGTCGAGTTCGAGCGCGGCGACGGGCAGGCGGCGGATCGCGCTGGCTTCGTCGGGGGCGGGGCGCGTCTGGTAGCGCGCCAGCGCGCGGGCGGCGTCGGCAGTGGGGCCAAGCGCATGGCGCAGCGTCATCCCGAGCCGGTTCAGCCGCCGGTCGATGTCGTCGATCAACCCCGCCTCGCCCTCGAACAAATGGGTGCAGCCGGTGATGTCGAGGATCAGCCCGTCGGGCGAATCGAGCGCAACGAGCGGGGTGTAGCGCGCGCAGCCCTGCGCCAGTCGGTCGAGCCAGTTCTGGTCGAGCACAGGGTCGTGCGGCACGATGGCCAGATCGGGCACCTGCGCCCGCGCGTCGGCGAGCGGCATGCCGACCCGAAGCCCAAGTGCCTGCGCGCGCACATCGATGCTGGCGAGGCGCAGCGCGCCGCGCTGCTTCTCGGCAAAGACGAGGGGAAGGTCAGGCGGCTTCGGCGCCGAGCGGTTGAACCGTTCGGCGGGCAGCCAGGGGAAGAACAGCGCCAGATAGCGCCGCGTCCCGGAAAACTTGCTCATCTTTATCCCAATCGAGTCGCCAGCGCGTTCCGGCAGGGCCGCCGCGCCAGCGCAGCAGTTCGAGGTCGAAGGCGGGTGCGCCGGGGGCGTCGGCTTCGAGTTCGCGCGACGGTGCGGCGACGATGCTCCAGCGCGTTTCGGCGACGCTCGGGGTCGGCGCGGCATTCAACCGCAGCATCAGCAGCGTCGTCCCCGCATCGCGCGCGCCGAGCGTCAGGCGGCGTCCCGCGGTGAGATCGAGCAGCGGGAATTTGCCCCAGCTTTCGACGATTACCGCCGCCGATCCCGCGCAGCGCACGGCATCATTGGCGCAAGCGAGCAGCATTTTGGGATCGGGGGTCTCGATCAACAGCAACCGATCGGGATCGCCGCCGAGTTCGGCGATGCCGGGGGCATAGATGTGTCCGGTGCGGCGTCCGGCATCGACGGTGCGCAGCCACAGCAGTGGTGCCTGGCCCGGGGTGCGCAGCGCGAGCAGCGCCGCGAATGCGGCGGCGCTGGCGCCATCGAGCGCGTCGGCGGCAAAAAACTCATGCGTGCGACCGACCATCAACCCGCCGCCGATGGCCGCATCGAACGCGCCATGTCCCGACGCCAGCCAGCCCTCGGCCGGGCGGCTTTCGGGGCCACCCGTGGCGGCCAGCCGGGCGATGCGCTGGCGCAGCCCGGCGAGAGGTTGAGACGACTCGCGCATATATGTTCCTGATTTGTTCTATTAGCGCGCGAGCGAAGGGGATTGTCAAGAAAGAGTCGGATTTTCCAAAGTCTCGTCATGCCGGACTTGATCCGGCATCCATGCAGCGTCGTCGTCATGGACCCCGGATCGAGTCCGGGGTGACGAGGGTTGCTAGGAGTTGGGAGGCGCCGCCCCCGCGCCGCTGTCGCCGCCCAGCGCGCGGAACAGCGCGATGCGGGTCTGCACAAGCAGCAGTTGGATCGCGATTTCGCTGCGCCGCGCTGCATAGAGGCTGCGCTGCGCGTCGAGGCTGGCAAGGAAGTTGTCGATGCCGCCCTTGTACCGCGCATCGGTGAGTGTTGCGGTGTCGGCGGCGGCGGCGGTGTTCGCGGCGGCGGCGCGCGCCCGTTCGGCGATCGTGCCTTGCACCGCGAGCGCGTCGGCGACCTCGCGAAACGCCGTCTGGATCGCGCCTTCATAGCCCGCCAGCGCGGCGTCGCGCTGCGCCTCGCTCACCGCCACCCCGGCGCGGCGACCGCCGGCGTCAAAGATCGGCGCGGTGACGTCGCCGCCCGCCGACCAGTTGAACGATCCGCTGTCGAACAGGCTGGACAGCGCGTTGCTGGCAAAGCCGAGCAATCCGGTCAGCGAGATCGACGGGAACAGCTGCGCGCGCGCAACCCCGATGTCGGCGTTGGCGGCGCGCAGGCCATATTCGGCTTCGATCACATCGGGACGGCGGAGCAGGATTTGCGAGTTCACTCCCGCCGGAAGCGAGGCGATCGCAGGCGTCACGTCGGCCAGCCCGGTGGGAAGCAGCGCACGATCGACATCGCCGCCGACGAGCAGGCGGATTAGATTCTCATCCTGCGCCAGCGCCGTCCTTTGCTGCGCGATCGCATCCTCGGCGGTCGCGAGTATCTGTTCGGCCTGGCGCAGGTCGGTGCGCGGCGCGACGCCGCCGTCGAGCCGCGCTTTGGTCAGCCGCACGCTTTCGCGCGCATTCGCCGCGGTGTCCTCGGCGATTTTCAAGAGGTCGCGGTCGGCGCCATAGGTCGCCCAGGCTTCGGCCAGATTGGCGATCAGCGCGAGGCGCACGGTGCGCGACGCGGCCTCGGTCGCCAGCGCGCGGTTACGGTCGGCCTCCGTCGCATTGGCCAGCTTGCCGAACAGGTCGAGTTCGAACGCGGTGACCCCGCCGCGCAGCGAGAAGTCACCCCTGCCGCCTCCGCCGCCCGTGCTGCTTCCGCTTCCGCTGCTGCTGCTGCCATCCGAATAGCCGGCGCCGCCGCTGATCCCGATTTCGGGGAATTGTCCGGCGCGGGTGACACGCGCCTGCGCGCGCGCCGCGGCGACATTGGCGTAAGCGACGCGCAGGTCGCGGTTGTTGGTCAGCGCCTGCTCGGTCAGTGTCTGCAACCGCGGGTCGGTAAAGACGCTTTGGTACGACAGGATCGGCAGCGCCGCCTCGCTTTGCAGCAGATAAGCGTCGCCGACCGGCCAGCTTTGCGGCACCGGCGGGTCCGGTAGCACCGTCTTGGGCGCCAGCGAACAGCCCGCGAGCGCGAATGTGCTGGCCAGCAGCAGGGCGCGGATGCCGATCATGCCGGAACCCCGGCGGCGCCGTCAGTCTTGCCCTTGCCATAGCGCCTGCGAACCGCCGCGATCCCGTCGCGCACCCCGCGGCGGACGAGGACAAAGAATAACGGAATGAAGAAGATCGCGAGCAGCGTTGCGGTCAACATGCCGCCGATCACCGATGTGCCGATCGCGATGCGACTGTTCGCGCCGGCCCCCGACGCCAGTGCCAGCGGCAGCACGCCGAAGATGAAGGCAAAACTGGTCATCAAAATCGGGCGCAGGCGGATGCGTGCCGCGGTGATCGCGGCTTCAATGACACGTTTGCCCTTGCGCTCTTCCTGCTCGGCAAATTCGATCATCAAAATCGCATTTTTGGCCGCCAGTCCCATTGTCGTCAGCAGCCCGATCTGGAGATAGACGTCGTTTTCGAGTCCGCGCAGCGTGACGGCAAAGACCGCACCGACCAATCCGAGCGGAATGACCAGCAGCACGGCAACCGGGATCGACCAGCTTTCGTAAAGCGCCGCGAGGCACAGAAAGACCACCAGCAGCGATAGGGCATAGAGCAAGGGCGCCTGCCCCGACGAGAGCCGTTCCTGATACGATGCGCCCGACCAGGCGACACTGGTGCCCGGAATTTCCGCCGCGAGCGCCGCAATCTCGTCCATCGCTTCGCCCGAGCTGGTACCAGCGGTCGGCTGGCCCGAGATTTCGAAGGCAGGAACGCTTTGAAAGCGCGAGGTCGTGCTGGGCGTGGTCGACCAGCTGATCTGCGAAAAGGCGGAAAAAGGGGACATCTCGCCATCGGCCGAGCGCACATACCATTGGCTGAGGTCTTCAGGCTTCGACCGATAGGGCGCATCGCCCTGGACATAGACGCGCTTGACGCGCCCTTCGTCGATGAAATCATTGACGTAGCGGCCGCCCCACGCGGTCGATAGTGTGTTGTTCACATCGGCGTTGGTCAGCCCGTAAGCAGTGAGCCGCTGGGTATCGACGTCGATTTTCAGCGTTGCCAAGTCGGGCAGGTCGCTCAGCCGCACCGAGGTGAGCTTGGGATTGGCATTGGCGGCGGCGATCAGGCGATCACGCGCCGCGGCAAATTCTTCGCGCGTCATGCCGCTACGGTTCTGGAATTGCATCGTAAAGCCCGACGTATCACCCAGCCCCCGCACCGCGCCGGGGACCAGTGCAAACACCTGCGCGTCACGCAGACCGGCAAAGGCCTGACGGGTGCGCTCGGCGATGGCGTCGGCGCTATTTTCCTTGCCGGGCCGGTCGTCCCAATGGGCCAGGTTGACGAAACCTTGTCCGGTGTTCTGTCCCGACGCGCCGCCCCCGCCGCCGCCGGCGTTGAGGAACAGCGATTCGATATTCGCCTTTTCGGCGCTGAGCAGATGATCCTCGATCGCATCGCGGACCTCCAGCGTGCGTTCCTGCGTCGCGCCCGCAGGCAGGCGGAACTGGATCTGCACCCGGCCCTGATCCTCACCGGGCAGGAAGCCGCTGGGCAGACGCAGGAACAGAAACGCCAGCAGGACCAGGATGATCAGATAGAGGCCCAGAAAGCGCCATTTGCGCTCGACCACACGCTCGACGCTGCCGACATAGCGGTCGGTCGTGCGCTCGAAGCTGGTATTGAACCAGGTCTTGGCACGCGTCAGCGCGGCATCGACGCGCGGGAACCGTCCGGGCCGCGTATCGCCGTGATCGCGCGGTTTGAGCAGGGTCGATGTCAATGCCGGGCTGAGAATCAGCGCGACGAACACCGACAATACCATTGCCGAGACAACGGTGATGGAAAACTGGCGATAAATGACGCCGGTCGATCCGCCGAAGAAAGCCATGGGCAAAAAGACCGCCGACAGCACCAGGCCAATGGCGATCAACGCGACCTGAAGCTCTTTCATCGACTGAACGGTCGCCTCGCGGGCGCTCATGCCGGGATTTTCTTCCATCAATCGCTCGACATTTTCGACGACGACGATCGCGTCATCGACGAGCAGCCCGATCGCCAGGACCAGGCCGAACAACGTCAATGTGTTGATGCTGAACCCCGCAAGATAGAAGATGGCAAAGGTGCCGAGCAGCACGACCGGCACGGCAATTGCGGGGATCAGCGTTGCGCGCCAGCTTTGCAGAAAAACGAACATGACGATGATGACCAGCAGGATCGCTTCGAACAGCGCTTTCTGCACTTCGCTGACCGACAGCTTGATGAAGGTCGTCGTGTCGTTGATATAGGCATAGTCGAGCCCGTCGGGCATGTTCTGCGCCAGCTCGGTCATCCGCGCCTTGACGCGTTCCACTGTCGCCAGTGCGTCGGCTCCCGGTGACAGCGAGATGGCCATGCCCGAGCTTGGTTGGCGGTTCAGGCGCCCGACCGAGCTGTAATTTTCTGCCCCGATTTCGACCCGCGCGACGTCGCGAATGCGAACCGCCGACCCGTCGGGCAGCGTCTTCAGAACGATGTTCTGGAACTCCTCCGGCGTTTGCAGTCGCGACTGGGCGGTCACCGTAGCCGTCAACAGCTGGCCTTGCGGCGACGGCAGACCGCCGACCTCGCCCGCGGCAACCTCGCTATTCTGGGCGGTGATCGCCGAGATCACGTCGCCGGGCATCAGCGACACCGCGGCCAGTCGCTGCGGGTTCAGCCAGATCCGCATCGCGTGCGGTGAGCCAAAGATGTTGACGTCGCCAACCCCCTCGACCCGCGACAGCGGATCCTGGATGTTGGTGGTCAGATAATCGGACACGTCATAATTGTTGCGGGTGCGCGTCTTGTCATAAACGCTGACGATCAACAGCGTGTCCGCATTGGATTTGCTGACCCGCACCCCCTGTTGCTGCACCTGTTGCGGCAGGCGCGACACTGCCGATTCGATCTTGTTCTGGACCTGCACCTGGGCAATGTCGGGGTCGGTGCCCTTGTCGAAGATGGCCGTGATGCTTGCCTGTCCGCGCGAGCTGGAACTCGAACTGAAATAGAGCAGCCCGTCGATCCCGGTCAGCTGCTGCTCCAATATCTGGGTGACGCTGTTCTCGATCGTTTCGGCTGAGGCGCCGGGATAGCTGGCGCGGATATTGACCTGGACCGGCGCGATGTCGGGATATTGTTCGATCGGCAGCGCGCGCAGCGCGCCAAAGCCCGCCAGCATGACGACGATCGCCAGTACCCAGGCAAAGATCGGCCGGTCGATGAAGATACGGGACATGAGGGGCTATTTACTCTTTTCTGCTGTCTGGCCCGCCGGGGGAGCCCCCACCCGCTGCGGACTGCTGGCCGGGACCGGCCGAATGTCGGCGCCGTCGCGCAGATTGCCGACCCCCTGCGTGATGACGCGGTCGCCGGCGCGCAGGCCCTCGGTGACGATCCAGCTGCCACCGACGGTGCGCGATGTGGCGATCTTGCGGCGGATCGCCTTATTGTCCTTGCCTGCCAGATAGACAAAGGCCGATCCGTCGAAATCGCGCTGGACGGCGGGTTGCGGTACCAGGATTGCGGTCGGATCGATCGCTTGCTCAAATGTTGCGGTTACAAACATGCCAGGCAGCAACAGGCCGCCCGGATTGGGGAAACGCGCGCGCAAGGTCACCGTGCCGGTCGCCTCGTTCACCGTCATTTCGGAAAATTCGACCGAACCGGTCAAGCCATAAGCACTGCCGTCCTCAAGCCGCAGCCGCACCGCGGCGCTGCCTTGCGACACGCCGCCATTGGCGATCGCTTGGCGCAGTGTCGTCAGTTCGGCGCTCGATTGCTGCATATCGACATAAATCGGGTCGATGCGCTGGATCGTGGTCAGTGGCGTCGCCTGGCTCGCGCTGACCAGCGCGCCGGGGGTGGCAAGGCTGCGGCCGATACGCCCGCTGATCGGCGCCGTGATCGTCGCATAGCGCAGGGTGATGCGCGCGGTTTCGAGCGCGGCGGCATTTTGTGCGACGGCGGCCCGCGCAACGCGGGCCTCGGCCAGCGCGTCGGTATAATCCTGTTCGGCGATCGCCTGCATCTTGGCGAGCGGGGCGAAGCGGCGGACGCGCTCGTCCGCCGCCTGCGCGCTGGCGCGGGCGCTGGCAAGATTGGCGGCGGCCTGATCGGCCGCGGCCTGATAGAGGCTGGCATCGATCTGATAGAGCGGCTGTCCGGCGCGCACGAATCCGCCTTCGGTGAACAGGCGGCGGCGGATCAGGCCGTTGACCTGCGGCCGGACTTCGCTGGTCTCGAACGCGACAGTGCGCCCGCCAAGCGACGTCGTAACCGGCACCGGTTCGACCTTCACAACAACAAAGCCAACCTGCGGGGCGCCGCGGCCGCCCTTGCGCTCGTCGTCCTGACCCGAACAGGCGCCCAGCGACAAGGTTGCGGCGCATAAGGCTCCGGCCAGCAACAGCGAGCTCTTCTTCGGCATAATGGTTATTCTCGTATCGGCGCGCCGCACGGCGGGGGAGGAATCGCGCCTATTCAACCGATTGATTTGTCGCTGGCAAGCGCAATGCAGGATTTGCGACAAATTACGACAAATTTTCTCTCGCTGGCTACTCTCGCTTATCTTTGCGACAGCAACGCCCGGCTGTCCCGGACTTCCGCGTCGAGCCAGTCGATAAAGGCGCGGATGCGCGGTTGCGGCGCGACGTCGCGGTGCAGTGCCAGCCAGAAACTGCGCCCGATCATCTGATCGGGCCGCACCCGCACCAGTGCCGGATCGCCCGCTGCAAGGAAGCAGGGCAGCACGCCGACCCCCGCGCCGCCCGCAATCATCCGCCGCTGCGCCAAAATGCTCGATGACCGGATCGTCGCGCGCAGCCCCGGTTCGATCTCACCCAGATAGTCGAGTTCGGGCGCATAAAGGATGTCGGGCATATAACCGATCACGGGAATGTCGGCGCGCGACAGCGGCAGGGCCGTTGCCGCATCCTGCCAGTCGCGCCGCTCGGCGGGGGCATAAAGACCGAGGCTGTAATCCGACAGTTTGCGCGTGATCAGCGGGCCTTTGCGCGGCCGCGCCAGCAGCACCGCCATATCGGCTTCGCGCCGCGACGGATTGAGAAAGCCCGACGAGGCGACGAGGTCGATTTCGAGTTCGGGGTGCGCGGCCGTGAACCGCGCGAGGCGCGGCGCGATGAAGCTGCCCCCGAAACCCTCAGACACGCTGACCCGCAACTGTCCCGACAATCCCGCGCCGCTGTCGGCCATATGGATGCGCGCCGCCGCCGCCGCCATCGCCTCGGCATGCGGGACCAGCGCGCGCCCGGCTGCCGTCGGAATGAAACCGCTGGGCGCGCGTTCGAACAATGTCTGTTGCAACGCGCCTTCCAGTGCGCGCACCCGGCGGCTGACCGTCGTGGCGTCCAGTTGCAGCGCCTGCGCGGCGCGGGCCACCGTCCCTTGGCGGGCTACCGTCAGGAAAATTTGCAGGTTATCCCAATCCATGACCTGCGAATATGCAGGTTACTGCTGCAAGTCTATCCCTTGCAAATCGCGCGTACATCGTCTGTTGCAACGGCAACCAGAAACGGGAGACTCGACCATGCGACAGATTGATCACCATATCGTCGGCGGAGCCGGCGGCAGCGTCCGTCAGGGCGACGTGTTCGACCCCAATAATGGCAGTGTGCAGGCACAGGTCGCGCTCGGTGACGCCGCACTGCTCGAACGCGCCGTTGCCGCTGCGAAAAACGCGCAGCCCGCCTGGGCCGCGACCAACCCGCAGCGCCGCGCGCGCGTGATGTTCGAGTTCAAGCGCCTCGTCGAAGCCAATATGGACAGCCTCGCGCACATGCTGTCGAGCGAACATGGCAAGGTGATCGCCGATTCGAAGGGCGACATTCAGCGCGGGCTGGAGGTCATCGAATTCTGCTGCGGCATCCCGCATGTGCTCAAGGGCGAATATACCCAGGGCGCCGGTCCTGGCATCGACGTCTATTCGATGCGCCAGCCGATCGGCATCGGCGCCGGCATCACCCCGTTCAACTTTCCTGCGATGATCCCGCTGTGGATGTCGGGCGTCGCGATCGCGACCGGCAACGCCTTCATCATCAAGCCGAGCGAACGCGATCCGTCGGTCCCGGTGCGCCTCGCCGAGCTGTTCATCGAAGCCGGACTGCCCGAGGGCATCTGCCAGGTCGTGCACGGCGACAAGGAAATGGTCGACGCGATCCTCGACCATCCCGACATCGGCGCGGTCAGCTTCGTCGGCTCGTCGGACATTGCGCATTATGTTTACAATCGCGGCGTTGCCAACGGCAAGCGCGTGCAGGCGATGGGCGGCGCGAAGAACCACGGTATCGTCATGCCCGACGCCGATCTCGACCAGGTCGTCAATGATTTGACCGGCGCGGCATTCGGCTCGGCGGGTGAGCGCTGCATGGCGCTGCCGGTCGTCGTCCCGGTTGGCGAGGACACCGCCAATCGCCTGCGTGAAAAGCTGATCCCCGCGATTGCGGCGCTGCGCGTCGGCGTATCGACCGATGCCGAGGCGCATTACGGGCCCGTGGTGACGCAGGCGCACAAGGAAAAGATCGAAGGCTGGATCCAGAAATGCGCCGATGAAGGCGCCGAACTCGTCGTCGACGGCCGCGGCTTCAGTCTCCAAGGCCACGAAAAGGGCTTCTTCATCGGCCCGACCCTGTTCGACCATGTCACCACCGACATGGAAAGCTACAAGGAAGAGATTTTCGGGCCGGTGTTGCAGATCGTCCGCGCCGCCAATTTTGAGGAGGCGCTCGCTCTCCCGTCGAAGCACCAGTATGGCAACGGCGTCGCCATCTTCACCCGCAACGGCCACGCCGCGCGCGAATTCGCCGCGCGCGTCAACGTCGGCATGGTCGGCATCAACGTGCCGATCCCGGTACCCGTTGCCTATCACAGCTTTGGCGGCTGGAAGCGCTCGGCTTTCGGCGACACCAACCAGCACGGCATGGAGGGTGTGAAATTCTGGACCAAGGTCAAGACAATCACCCAGCGCTGGCCCGACGGTTCGCCTGACGGGGGCAACGCGTTCGTCATCCCGACAATGGGTTGACGGGGCGAACGCATGAAACCCGGCTCGGCCATCGCGCATTTCCCTTCGCAAAGGAGAGAGGCGATGATGCGATGGACGATGCCTGCCGTTCTGTTGATGCTCGCCGCGTGCAGCGGCAGCGAGGACAAGTCGCAGCCCGAAGACAGCGCCGCGATCTCGCCGATGCAAAAAGCCGAGCCGCCTGCCCCCGCCAAGACGGTAGAACCGGCGATCGACGCTGACCTGCCCGATGGTGCGGACGAAACTCTGGCAAAGGTCGAACCTAAGACCGCGGGCGACGGTCAAACGATCCCGGCCGCGATTCGCGGCCGCTGGGCGCTGAAACCCGCCGATTGCGCCGCGAAGAAGGGCACCGACCTCACCGCGCTGACGATCGACGCGACCAACCTGCGCTTCTACGAATCGCACGGCGAACTGACGCGCGTTCGCACCAGCGAACCGGGCCGCATCGACGCCGACTATAAATTCAGCGGCGAAGGCGCGACTTGGGATCGCCGGATGCAGCTCGACCTCGCCGATGGCGGCAAAACGCTCGTTCGCCGCGATCAGGGCGAGGGTGCCGCCGCCGGTCCGATGCGCTATACGCGCTGCACCTGATGGTTTTGAAAGGGAGAGACTCATGATGGACATTCGCTTGCTTGCCATGGCCGCCGCGCTGCCACTCGCCGCTTGCACCCAGGAACGGCCGCCCGAATCGACCCCGACGCCGCCCACCGAAATGACGTGCAAGGCTGACGCGGCACAAAGCTATATCGGCCAGACGGCAACGCCCGACCTCGGCGGCGCAATCGTCAAGGCGACCGGTGCGCGCACGCTGCGCTGGGGGCCGCCGCGCTCGGCGATGACGATGGATTATCGTCAGGACCGGGTGAACGTCATGTACGACGACGCCTACAAGATCACGCAGGTCACCTGTGGCTGATTCCAGTCGTCGCAATCACAGCTCGGCGTCTCCCTTCGAACCGATCTACGGCTACAGCCGCGCGGTTCGCGTTGGCAACCGCATCGATGTCGCGGGCTGCGCACCGATCGAGCCTGACGGCACCTCGACCCCCGGCGACGCAGGCGCGCAGGCGGCGCGCTGCATCGCGATCATCGGCGAAGCGCTCGCAGCGCTCGGCGGCAGCTTCGCCGATGTCGTGCGCACCCGCATGTATATCACCGACGCTGCCGACGCCGATCTTGTCGGACTGGCGCATGGTGCGGCATTCAAAAACGTCCGTCCGGCATCGACGATGCTGGTGGTGCCGGCGCTGATCCGGCCCGAATGGAAAGTCGAAATCGAAGCCGAAGCCATTATCGAGAAACGACCATGACCGACCAGTTCCAGCTTACCGACGACCAGCTCGCCATTCAGGACATGGCGCGCAAATTCACCGCCGACCGCATCACGCCGTTCGCGGCGGAGTGGGATGAGAAATGCCATTATCCCGTCGATGTGTGGAAGGCGGCGGGCGAGCTGGGTTTCGGCGCGATTTATGTCGCCGAGGAATCGGGCGGCATCGGTCTGGGCCGGATGGAGGCGGCGCTGATCATGGAGGCGATGGCCTATGGCTGCCCCGCGACCAGTGCCTATATCTCGATCCACAATATGGCGGCGTGGATGATCGACCGCTTCGGCGGCGCGGCGATCAAGGACCGCTTCCTGCCCGACCTCGTCAGCATGGAAAAGATCGCGAGCTATTGCCTGACCGAACCGGGTTCGGGGTCGGACGCCGCGGCGCTCAAGACGACCGCCCGGAAAGACGGCGACCATTATGTGCTCAACGGCACCAAGCAGTTCATCTCGGGCGCCGGGATCAACGACATCTATGTCTGCATGGTCCGCACCGGCGAGGAAAAGTCGAAAGGCATCAGCTGCCTCGTCGTCGAAAAGGACACACCGGGACTGAGCTTTGGCGCGCCGGAGAAAAAGCTCGGCTGGAACGCGTCGCCCACCGCGCAGGTAATCTTCGAGGACTGCCGCGTGCCGGTCGAGAATCTGGTCGGCGCCGAGGGCGACGGCTTCCGCTTCGCGATGGCGGGGCTCGATGGTGGCCGCCTCAATATCGGCGCCTGCTCGCTCGGCGGCGCGCAGCGCTGCCTCGACGAAGCGGTCGCCTACACCAAGGACCGCCAGCAGTTCGGGCAGCCGATCGCCGATTTCCAGAACACCCAGTTCATGCTCGCCGACATGGCGACCGATCTGGAGGCGGCGCGCGCGCTGCTTTACATGGCGGCTGCGAAAGTCACCGCCAACGCCCCCGACAAGTCGCGCTTTTCGGCGATGGCCAAGCGGCTCGCGACCGATAGCGGCAGCAAGATCGTCAATGACGCGCTGCAATTGTTCGGCGGCTATGGCTATTTGAAGGATTATCCGATCGAGCGCTTCTGGCGCGACCTGCGCGTCCATTCGATCCTCGAGGGGACCAACCAGGTGATGCGGATGATCGTCGGAAGGGACTTGCTGCGCCAATGATGATGACGATGCCGATCCTCCCCCAAGGGGGGAGGGGGACCATGCAAAGCTTGGTGGAAGGGCACGCGCCCCGATACGCAGTGTTTGGGCGAGGGTACCCCTCCACCACCTTCGGTGGTCCCCCTCCCCGTTCCGGGGAGGATCGGCGATGACCGAAGACGTTCTCATTTCGACCGAAGGCCGCTCCGGCCGCCTGTCGCTCAACCGCCCCAAGGCGATCCACGCGCTCAACCTGGCAATGTGTCAGGCGATGATCGACGCGCTGCTGAAATGGCGCGACGACGACGCCATCGAAGCGGTGATCATCGACCATAGCGAAGGCCGTGGTTTCTGCGCGGGTGGCGACATTCGCATGCTCGCGGATAGCGGCGCGAAGGACGGCAAGGAAGCGCGTCAATTCTTCCACACCGAATATCGCCTCAATCACCTGCTCTTCACCTATCCCAAGCCCATTGTCGCCTTCATGGACGGCATCACCATGGGCGGCGGGGTCGGGATTTCGCAGCCGGCGAAATATCGCGTCGCGACCGAACATACGCGCTTCGCGATGCCCGAAACCGGGATTGGCCTGTTCCCCGATGTCGGCGGCGGCTGGTACCTGCCGCGGCTCGAAGGCCGCGTCGGGGTGTTCCTCGCGCTCACGGGCGCGCGGCTCGACGGCGCCGAATCTTTGGCGCTCGGCCTCGCGACCCATTATCTGCCGTCCGAAAAGCTGGATGACGCAAAGGCGCGTATCGCCGCACATCCCGACCGCATCGGCGGGATCCTGGGTGAGCTGTCGGTCACCGCGCCGCCTGCCGCGATCACCCAGCATATCGACAAGATCAACCGGCTGTTCGCGAGCGACACCTATGAGGAGATCCTCGCCGCGCTCGAAGCCGACGGCGGCGAATGGGCGACGAAGGAACTTGGCGTCCTGCACAGCAAATCGCCACAGACGTGCAAGGTCGCGCTGCGTCTGCTGAAGGAAGGCGGCGAGATGCACGACTTCGCGGCGCAGATGACACAGGAATATGCGATCGGCAGCCGCGTCGTGCAGATGCACGACTTCATAGAAGGCGTGCGCGCGCTGATCATCGACAAGGACAACAGCCCGAAATGGGATCCGGCCAAACCCGAAGCGGTGACCGAGGACTGGATCGACGCCATCTTTGCGCCCTTGCCCGATGATGAGAAATGGACGCCGCTCAATTAGCTTCGTCACCCCGGACTTGATCCGGGGTCCATTCGGCCCCGTCGGAATGGATGCCGGATCAAGTCCGGCATGACGATTTTCAGGAGATCATTGGAATGACCTACGAAACCCTCCTCGTCGAACAGCGCGGCGCCGTCACCTTGGTGACGCTCAACCGCCCGCAGGCGCTGAATGCGCTCAATTCACAGGTGCTGGGCGACCTGATCGCCGCCTTCGCGGCCTTCGAAGCCGACCCCGGCCAACGCTGCGCCGTGCTCACCGGCTCGGGCGACAAGGCGTTCGCCGCGGGCGCCGACATCAAGGAAATGGCCGACAAGCCCGCCTCCGATTTCTACCTCGAAGACTTCTTCTCGAAATGGACGAGCGATTTCGTGAAGAAGGTCCGCAAGCCGTGGATCGCCGCGGTCAACGGCTTCTCGCTCGGCGGTGGCTGCGAACTCGCGATGATGGCCGATTTTATCATCGCGTCGGACAAGGCGAAATTCGGCCAGCCCGAAATCAAGCTCGGCGTTGCGCCGGGCATGGGCGGGTCGCAACGGCTGACCCGCGCGATCGGCAAGGCGAAGGCGATGGAAATGTGCCTGACCGGCCGGATGATGGACGCCGCCGAGGCCGAACGCTCGGGCCTCGTCGCGCGTGTGGTTCCGCATGAGACGCTGGTCGAAGAAGCGGTAAAGACCGCGACTGTCATCGCCGCAATGCCGCCGATGGCCGCGATGGTGAACAAGGATATGGTCAACGCCGCGTTCGAAACCACGCTCGACCAAGGACTGATCTACGAACGCCGCCTGTTCCAGATTTTGGCTGCGACCGAGGACAAGGCCGAAGGCATGGCGGCGTTTATCGAGAAACGCGAAGGCGTGTGGAAGGGGCGGTGACATGAGAATTGCATTTATCGGACTCGGCAACATGGGCGGCGGCATGGCCGCAAATCTCGCGAAGGCGGGGCATGAGGTGCGTGCTTTCGACCTTAGCGAAGAGGCGCTCGCGCGCGCGGCCGAGGCCGGTTGCATGCGCGCTGCGTCGGCGGCTGAGGCCGTCACCGGCGCCGAGGCAGTGGTGACGATGCTCCCCGCGGGCAAGCATGTCGCGTCGGTCTATGAAAGCGACGTCTTTCCGAATGCTGCACCCGGAACCTTGCTCCTAGATTGCTCGACGATCGACGTCGCCACCGCGCGCTCGAACATCGAAGCCGCGACTGCCAATGGCCTTGTGGCGGTCGATGCGCCAGTGTCGGGCGGCATCGCCGCCGCCAACGCCGGGACGCTGACCTTCATGGTCGGCGGCACCGACGAAGGCTTTGCCCGCGCGCAGCCGATCCTGGCGCAGATGGGCAAGGCGGTGATCCACGCCGGTGACGCGGGGGCGGGGCAGGCGGCGAAAATCTGCAACAACATGCTGCTCGGCGCCTCGATGGTCGCGACGTGCGAAACGCTCGCGCTGGCGCTCAAGCTCGGGCTCGACCCGCAGAAATTCTTCGACATCGCCAGCGTGTCGTCGGGGCAATGCTGGTCGCTGACCAGCTACGCACCGCTCCCCGGCGTCGGCCCGACGACGCCCGCCGACAATGATTACAAGGGCGGGTTCGCCGCGGCGCTGATGCTCAAGGATCTGCGGCTGGCGATGGAGGCAGCGGTCAGCGTTGACGCCGATGTCCCGATGGGCGCGAAGGCGCGCGAATTGTATGAGGCGTTTGTTGCGGCAGATCAGGATGGCCGCGACTTTTCGGCGATTATCCGGACGTTGCAGGGCTGACGCATTGCACCCAACGCCGTTCGCATCGAGCGAAGTCGAGATGCGTCTGGCGCTGTTTTGGCGTGTCTCGACTTCGCTCGACACGAACGGAAGTTTGAGTCCGTTCTAGTAAAAATCCGCCGTCTCGCCGCCATCCTTGCGCTCGCCCCGATGCACCTGCGTCGGCGCGTGGCGGTCGCCCGTCCGCACCTCGATCCGGCCGTCGACCCGCCGCACCTCGGCAGGCGCCAGGATGCGCGCCCGCGCCACGCCAACCGCGCTCGCGGGCGGTGCCGCCACCGGAGCGGTGACCGGAACGCTGCCGGTGAGCAGCAACAGGGCGAGAAACCACATGGCAATCATGCTCTGCCGTAACGGCAGGTGTGACCAGCGCTTTAACCCTGAATCGCAACTATTTGCGTCCACCCGCGGCGGCCGCAGACCAAAGCAAAGGCCGCCTGCCCCGCGGTGGGACAGCAGAAGCCCCTCCCCTTAAGGGGAGGGGTTGGGGTGGGGTCCATCGGTCTTGCGCAAGGCCGATGGACCCCACCCGCTGCGACTAAGCCAGCAAGCTGGCAAGTCTCGCAGCCCTCCCCTGAAGGGGAGGGCACATAGGATTTAGAAGCCCGACTTCGCCTCGGCCTTTTCCTTGAGCAACGGCGCGATCTCGAATCCGTGCTTTTCCAGCGCCGCGACGATCTTGTCGGTGCCTTCCAGCCCGGCCCAGAACATCGGGCCGCCGCGATAGACCGGCCAGCCATAGCCATAGATCCACACGACATCGATGTCCGACGCGCGCTGCGCCTTGCCTTCGGACAGG
>NZ_DASYHE010000055.1:0-61559 GCF_035998965.1 Sphingopyxis sp. | reverse complement strand
TGGCCGACTATATGGCCGCCGCGAACGGCCATTATTATGCGACGCGCGACCCGCTGGGCGCCGCGGGCGATTTCACCACCGCGCCCGAAATCAGCCAGATGTTCGGCGAGATGATCGGCGTGTGGATCGCCGACCTGTGGGTGCGCGCGGGGAGCCCGGCCTTTCGCTATGTCGAGCTTGGCCCGGGGCGTGGCACCTTGGCCGCCGATGCGCTTCGGGCGATGGCGCGTTTCCAATGCGTGCCCCAGAACATTCACTTTGTTGAGACCAGCCCCACTTTGCGCGCGGCCCAACTGGCCCGCGTTCCCGCCGCCATCCACCATGACGTCATCGACGATGTCCCCGATGACGGCACGGCGATCATTGTCGCCAATGAGTTTTTCGATGCCCTGCCGGTGCATCAATATATCCGCACCAGGGATGGCTGGCGCGAGCGGATGGTCGAGCGGCAGGGCGCGCGACTGGTCCCGGTGCCGGGGGACGCGCCTGCCGACGACCTGGTCCCCGCCGCGCTACGCAACGCCGACGAAGGCAGCATCGTCGAAACCGCGCCCGTGTCGGCGGCGATCATGCAGCGCTGCGCCTTTCGCCTCGCGCGGCAAGGCGGAGCGATGCTGGTGATCGATTATGGCTATAGCGGCCCGGCGGCGGGCGACACGCTGCAAGCGGTGAAGGCGCATCGCTTCGCCGACCCCTTCGCCGATCCGGGCGAGGTCGATCTGACCACCCATGTCGATTTCACCGCCCTCGCCGTCGCGGCGCGGAACGCCGGAACCGCGGTCAGCCCGCTTGCGACCCAGGGCGACTGGTTGCAGCGTCTGGGTATCGATGCGCGGCTGCAATCGCTCGCGGCGGCGGCGGCCGACCGCGTCATCGAACTGCGAAGCCAGCGCGACCGGCTTGTTGCCACGGACGCCATGGGCGAATTGTTCAAGGTCATGGCCATCTCCGCTCCGGGCTGGCCCATCCCGGCCGGATTTACAGGAGACAATGCTTGACGACCGTTCATCTCGCGACCCCGGACGATGCGGAGGCGATCGCGACTTTCGCCACCGACTCCTTCACCCGCACCTTCGGTCATATCTACGACCCGGCCGATCTTGCCGCCTTTCTCGCGACCTGGAATCCACCCGAGCGGGTCCGCGCGCAGATCGCGAGCGACGACCATGATATCCGGCTGGTCCGTGACGCCGCCGGCGCGATCCTTGGCTATATCAAGATGGGACCGGTCGATTTCGACCTGCCCGCGGACCAGCCAACGGACGATGCCGTCGAACTCCACCAGCTCTATGTCGCCGAAGCCGCCAAAGGCACCGGCGTTGCCGCGGCGTTGATGGATTGGGGCATCGCCTGGGCGCGGCAGCGCGCGTCGATCCTGTACCTGTCGGTCTTTACCGAAAATCCGCGCGCCCAGGCCTTTTACCGCCGCTACGGTTTCCATGACGTTGGCCGCAACGAATTTCGCGTCGGCAACCATATCGACGAAGACCGCTTCTACAGGCTCGACCTGTGACCGCGCCGTTCGTCACCGCGGCTCCGCTCGCCGACATTCCGCACGGATTTTTCGGCCGCCGCGGCGGCGTATCGACCGGCGAGCTCGCGTCGCTCAATTGCGGTCTTGGCTCGGGTGACGATCCGGCGCTGATTGCCGAAAACCGGCGGCGGGTGGCTGATGCCGTGATGCCCGGAGCGGCACTCACCGGCGTCTATCAGGTCCACGGCAATCGCTGCGTCGTCGTCGATGACACGACCGACCTGGCCGCACGGCCCGAAGCCGACGCGCTCGCGACGCGCACCCCGGGTATCATCCTCGGCATCCTGACCGCGGATTGCGTGCCGGTGCTGTTCGCCGACCACGAAGCGGGCGTGATCGGCGCCGCCCATGCGGGCTGGAAGGGCGCGCTGGCCGGGGTCACCGACGCCACGCTCGCGGCGATGGAAAGCCTTGGCGCCAACCGCGCCAACATTGCCGCCGCGATCGGCCCGTGCATCGCGCGGGCATCCTACGAGGTCGACGATGGATTTGTGCAGCGCTTCACTACCGACGACCCCACCAACGAACGCTTTTTTGCCGCGGCCAAGCCCGGTCACGCGATGTTCGACATCGCCGCCTATGTCGCGGCGCGGCTCGCCGTGGCGGGGGTCGCGCGAATTGCCATCGGCGGGCAGGACACCTATGCCGAGGCAGAGGATTATTTCAGCTATCGCCGCACGTGCCACAAAGGGGAAAATTCCTATGGCCGCCAATTGTCGGTGATCGGCCTGAACTGACACGCTTGGGGGACGGATGACACGCACGCGCCTGTTTGGATTGATCGGCGGCCTGCTGACCTTCATCGTCATGCTTGCCCTCCCTGCCCCTGCGGGCATGGAAACCACCGCCTGGCACGTCGCGGCGATGACGGTGCTGATGGCAATCTGGTGGATGACCGAGGCGCTGCCGCTGACCGTCACCGCGCTGTTCCCGTTCCTGCTCGTGCCCGCCTTCGGGGTGATGGACGCCAATGCGATCGCCAAGGAATATTATTCGCCGATCCTGTTCCTGATCCTGGGCGGCGCCTTTCTGGCGCTCGCCATCGAGCGCGTCGGCCTGCACCGACGCCTCGCGCTCGCCTTGCTCAAACGCGCCGCGCCGACCGCGACCGGACTGCTCTTTGCATTCATGGCGGCCACCGCGCTGCTCAGCATGTTCATTTCAAACACCTCGACCGCCCTGATCATGGTCCCCATCGCGCTGGCGGTCGTCCGCGCGGGTGGCATTCGCGACGGCGAGACCGAGGGCTTTGCCGGTGCGGTGATGATGGGCATCGCCTTTGCGGCATCGATCGGCGGGCTCGGCACGCTGGTCGGCAGCCCGACCAACGCGATCGCCGCCGGGCTGATCGAAAAGGCGCTGGGGCTGCGCATCTCGTTCCTCGACTGGATGCTCTACGGCGTCCCCGTCGTGCTGCTCGCCACCCCTGCGGCGCTTTTCATCATCGCGCGGGTGCAGCGGTTGTCGGCCCATGCGTTCGATGGTCCGGGCGCTGCCGCCGCGCTTGGCAAGCAGGCGATCTGGACGACGGCCGAACGCCGGGTCGTCCCCGTCTTTCTGCTCGTGTTCCTCGCCTGGGTGGCGCAGCCGTGGCTCGAACCCCTGCTGCCCAAAGGGGCATTGACCGACGGCACCATCGCCATCGCAGGCAGCCTGCTGCTATTCGTCCTGCCCGACGGGACTGGACGTCCGCTGCTCGTCTGGAAAGAGGCCGATCGCGCGCCATGGGGCGTCATCATGATGTTCGGCGGCGGCTTGGCGCTCGCGGCGGCGATCACCGCGAGCGGGCTGGCCGCGTGGCTCGGCGCCGTCCTCGCCCCGCTCGGCAGCATCCCGACGATCGCACTCGCCGCGATCATCGTCGCGCTCACCATCCTGATCACCGAATTTGCCAGCAATGTAGCGACCGCCAGCGGCATCATGCCGGTACTCGCGGCGCTGATCGCCGCCACCGGGGTCGATCCGATCCTGCTCGCGCTGCCCGTCGCGATGGCGGCAAGCTGGGGCTTCATGCTGCCATCGGGAACCGGACCCAACGCGCTGGCGTGGGCGACCGATCATATCGCGCTGCCGCGGATGCTGAAGGCGGGGCTGGCGCTCGACATCATCGGGGTGCCGCTGCTGATCGGAGTGATCTGGGCAGTCGCCATGCTGGGGTGACGCGCGGGGCAAAGGACGCTAGTTGCAACGGAAACTAATCTGACCCCAAGGAAATCTTCATGCCCCCAATCGACAACAGCGACCTCACCGGCACCACCCCGCGCCGCAAGCCCAAGCAGGACGTCACCGAAATCGGTGGCCGCGAGCTGTCACCCGCGACGCTGATGATGGGTTACGGCTATGACCCGATGCTGTCCGAAGGCTCGCTCAAGCCGCCGATCTTCCTGACCTCGACCTTCGCCTTCGAAAGCGCCGCGGCCGGCAAGCATCATTTCGAGGGGATCACCGGCAAGCGTCCCGGCGGCGCCGACGGCCTGGTCTATTCGCGCTTCAACGGCCCGAATCAGGAGATACTTGAGGCACGGCTGGGTGTCTGGGAAAAGGCCGAGGATGCCCTCGTGTTCTCGTCGGGCATGTCGGCGATCGCCACCCTGCTCCTCGCCCATGTCAGCATGAACGACGTCATCGTCCATTCGGGGCCGCTCTATGCGGCGACCGAAACGCTGATCGCGCGCATCCTGTCGCGGTTCGGCGCAACCTACGTCGATTTCCCCGCCGAAGCGTCGCGCGAAGAGATGGACGCGATCCTGATCCGCGCGAAGAAGATGGCCGCCGATCAGGGCGGCAAGGTCGCGATGGTCTATCTGGAAAGCCCCGCCAACCCGACCAATGCGCTGGTCGATGTGCAGGCGATGCGCGCCGCGACCGATGCGGCTTTCGCAAAGGGTGCACGGCCGCCGATTGCCATCGACAACACATTCCTTGGCCCGCTGTGGTCGAAGCCGCTGGCGCATGGCGCCGACATCGTGCTTTACAGCCTGACCAAATATGCGGGCGGCCACAGCGATCTGGTCGCAGGCGGCGTGCTGGGCGCAAAACATTGGCTCGGCCCAATCCGCATGATGCGCAACACCATCGGCACGATCTGCGACCCGCATACCGCGTGGATGCTGCTGCGCTCGATGGAAACCGTCGAACTGCGCATGAGCCGCGCCGGAGAAAATGCCGAAAAGGTCTGCGCTTTCCTGCGCGATCATCCCAAGGTCGATGGGCTCGGCTATCTCGGCTTCCTGCCCGAAGGATCGCAGAAGGACATTTTCGACCGCCACTGCACCGGTGCAGGATCGACCTTCTCGTTGTTCATCAAGGGCGGCGAAGCGGAGAGCTTCCGCTTCCTCGACGCGCTCAAGATCGCCAAGCTCGCGGTCAGCTTGGGCGGCACCGAAACGCTGGCCAGCCACCCCGCGGCGATGACGCACCTGTCGGTCCCCGACGCGCGCAAGGCGTTGATGGGGATCACCGATAATCTGGTCCGCATTTCGATCGGGATCGAGGATGCGGATGATTTGATCGCCGATTTCGCGCAAGCGCTGGACGCGGTTTAATTGCCCCCCTCCCGCAAGCGGGAGGGGCTGGGGGTGGGAGCGAGCGTAGCGAGCTTCCGACGTCGCGAATGCCCACCCCGCTGCGACTAACGAACAAGTTCGTAAGTCTCGCTGCCCCTCCCGCAAGCGGGAGGGGATCGCTACCTGCGCGCCCGCCAATCCACAACCGACCACCCCATCTGCGGCGCCAGTTTCTTCAACCCCCGCGACGGCGTCGTCGCGACCGCTTCATCCGCAAAGCGCAGCATCGGATGATCCGACACATGGTCCGAATAGGCGCGGATATGCGCGGCATCGCGGGTGATCGCGTTCGCCGCCATCCAGCCGTCAATTCGCGCGAACTTCGCGTAACCATAACAATTGTCGCCCGACAGGCGCGCATGGATATGGTCGGCACCGTCCGGTTCATCGAGCCGCGTCGCCAGCACATCGTCGATGCCCAGCCGCTTCGCGATCGCGTCGACATACAGATGGAACGACGCCGTGGCCAGCACCAGCCGGTAACCCGCTTTGCGGTCGGCGGCGATCTGTTCGAGCGCGGCGGGGTGCAGTCCGCGCGCCACCACTTTATCGGCATAGCTTTCGGCCAGCGGCGCGATTTCGGCGCGGGCAAAACGCTGGCCGACCAGCAGCCGCAGGTTGATCGCCTTCAGCCGCGAGCGGTCGATCAGCTTGAGCGCATAGGCGGCGCCCGCCAGCCCGACGAGCGGCAACAGCAGCAGCCGCCATTGCTGCCGCCGCCGCGCAACATGCATCAAAAACCCGCTGTAAGTCCCTGATCGGGTTATCGTCCGGTCCATGTCATACATCGCCACGCGGTGCGCATAGTCGGGCGGCGGGGCGATTGGCGGCGTTTCCATCCCCCGATCATAGAAGCGCGCCGCGCCCGGGCCAAGGGGGCGGGATTAACTTGCCGTGGTCGGGCAAATAAGACAATGTCCTCCGCACGATGGTGGCCAGAGCGGATTTCGAACAGAGCGAGGGTGCGGGTGGCACCGATATCCGCTTCACCGGTCGGCTGACGCTGGCCCGGCTCGGCGATTTGCCGACCCGACTCGACGCGCTCGGCCCGATCGCCACGCTCGACCTGTCGGCGCTCGAACGGATCGATACCGTCGGCGCCTGGATCGTGACCCGCACCGTCAAGGAACATGGCGCGAAGGTCACCGGCGCCAGCCCCGAAGCGCAGCGGCTGCTCGATGCGCTGGCCAGCGACAAGAGCGAATATCGTGTCCACCGCGATCGCCGCCCACCGCTGACCCGCATGCTCGAACAGGTCGGCACCGCCAGCGTCGGGGTGTGGAACGAGCTGCTTGGCATCATCGGTTTCTTCGGCGCCATGATCATGGCGCTGGGTACCCAGCTGCGCGCGCGGCGGCGGCTGCGTTGGCATGCGATTGTCACCCGTTTCCAGACCGTCGGCCTCGATGCGCTGCCGATCATCGGCCTGATGACCTTCCTGATCGGGATTGTCGTCGCGCAGCAGGGCGCGGTGCAGCTGCGCCAGTTCGGCCTCGAAGTATTCACCGTCAACCTGGTCGGCCGCGCCTCGATTCGCGAGCTGGGCCTGCTGATGACCGCGATCATGGTCGCGGGTCGTTCGGGATCGGCCTTCGCGGCGCAGATCGGCACGATGAAGCTGACCGAGGAAATCGACGCGATGCGCACGATCGGCGTGTCGCCGATGGAGGCGATCGTGCTGCCGCGCGTTGCCGCCGCGACGATCCTGATGCCGCTGCTCGGCTTTTATGCCAGCATTTGCGCGATCATCGGCGGCGGGGTGTTCTGCTGGATCGGGCTCGACATTCCGCCCGTCACCTATGTCCAGCTCCTGCGCGACATTATCCCGATGACCGATTTCTGGGCGATGCTGATCAAGGCGCCGGTGTTCGGCATATTGATCGGCGTGACCGGCTGTTACGAAGGCATGCAGGTGCGCCAGAATGCCGAGGAAGTGGGCAAACGCACCACCTCGGCCGTCGTCGCGGCGATCTTCCTCGTCATCGTGCTCGACGCGATGTTTGCCGTCTTCTTCTCGTCGATCGGATGGAATTGATGAGCGACGCAATCGACGAACAGGTTGCCGAAGAGCTCGCCGCCGCCGACGCCGTGCGGCCCGAAGAGTTTGAGCATGCGATCTGCATCCGCGGCCTCGTCAATCAATTCGGCGACACCATCATTCACGACCATCTCGACCTCGACGTGCGGTCGGGCGAGATCCTCGGCGTCGTCGGCGGTTCGGGCACCGGCAAATCGGTGCTCATGCGTTCGATCATCGGCTTGCAGACCCCGACGTCGGGCGAGATCGAGGTGTATGGCAAGACGCTCGACACCATCTCCGACGAAGAAGAATCGCGCGATCTCCGCCGCCGCTGGGGCGTGATGTTCCAAGGCGGAGCCTTGTTCTCGACGCTGAGCGTTGCAGAAAATATCCAGGTTCCGCTGCGCGAATTTTATCCACGCACCGACCAGAAATTGCTCGACGAAATCGCCGCCTACAAGGTCGCGATGGTTGGGCTGCCCCCCGATGCGGGGCCGAAATATCCTGCCGAGCTGTCGGGCGGCATGGTCAAGCGCGCGGGCTTGGCGCGCAGCTTGGCGCTCGATCCCGCGCTGCTGTTCCTCGACGAGCCAACCGCGGGGCTCGACCCGATCGGCGCCGCCAAGTTCGACGAGCTGATCCGTGAGCTGGCCGACACCATGGGGCTCACCGTTTTCCTGATCACCCATGATCTCGACTCGCTCTACGCCACCTGCGACCGCGTTGCGGTGCTCGCCGAAAAGAAGGTGATCGCGGTCGGCACCATCCCGGAACTGCTTGCCACCGAGCATCCGTGGATACAGGATTATTTCAACGGACCGCGAGGCCGCGCTGCGGCAAGCGGGAACCAAACCGCGAAGCGGCGATAGGAACAGCTGATGGAAACTCGCTCAAACAACGTCCTCGTCGGCGCTTTTGTCCTGATCTTTACGGCGGCGCTTGCCTTTTTCATCGTGTGGCTGGCCAATGATACCGGCGGCGAGAAGCGCGAATATGATGTGTTCTTCAAGCAATCGGTGGATGGGCTGAACAAGGGGTCGGCGGTGCAATTCTCCGGCGTCCCGTCCGGGCAGGTCCGCGAAATTGCGCTGTGGCCAGAAGATCCCCAATTTGTCCGGGTGCGGATCGAAGTCAACGAAGGCGTCCCGGTGCTGCAAGGCACGACTGCGGCGATCGAGGGCGTCGGCTTTACCGGCGTCTCGCAGATTTCGCTCAACGGCGCCGTCAAGGGCGCGCCGCCGATTACCGACAAGGGACCGGCGGGCAAGCCGGTCATCCCGACCCGCGTCGGCGGGCTGGGCGAACTGCTCAACACCGCGCCGCAATTGCTCCAGCGCCTGTCCACCCTCACCGAACGATTGGCCGAGCTGGCCGACGACGAAAATCAGGCGAGTATGCGCGGCATCTTGAACAATGTCGAAGCCTCGACCGCGATCCTCGCGCGCAACGGCCCCGCCATCGAACGCGCGCTCGCCGACACGCGCATTGCGATCCAGCAGACCGGGGTTGCCGCCGAACAGATCGGCAATCTGGCCGCTGCAACGCAGGGGACGATCGACCGCAACGTCGATCCCGCGATGCGAAACCTGCGCGATACTTTGGCCTCGGCGAACGAATCGATGAAGACGCTGGAAGGCGCGATCGCCGATGCGCGGCCCGGCCTGCAAACCTTCAGCCAGACGACGATCCCCGAAGCCAATGCGCTGATCCGCGACCTGCGCCGCACGTCGGCCTCGCTGTCCAGCCTGACCGACAAGCTCGACCAGCAAGGCGCGGGCGCCGTGCTGGGCGGCAGCAAGCTGCCCGATTACAAGAAATGAGGACGATCATGATCCGCCATCTCCGCACCCCGCTGCTCGTCGCTGTCGCCGCCGTCTCGCTGTCGGCGTGCGTCGGTCTGGGCGGCAAGACGCCTCCCTTCCTGCTGACGCTCGACGCCGCCGCTGCACCATCAGCGGGCGCAGCGCGCACCGCCGCCGACGCCTCGACGCTGACGATCCTGATCCCCACCGCGCCGCAGAAACTGCGCACGACACGCATTCCGGTGCAGCAGGACAATAGCAGCGTCACTTACGTCAAGGACGCGCAATGGGTCGAAGCGCCGCAGCGCCTGTTCCAGCGGCTGGTGTCCGAAACCGTCTCCGCCAGCACCTCGCGCGTCGTGCTCGACGAGGGGCAGTATCTGACCGCGCCGGGCGAACAGCTCGCGGGGCAGCTGATGGAATTCGGCGTCGATGCGCGGACGGGCGAAGCGGTCGTCGTCTATCAGGCGATGCTGGTGTCGGCGGGCGGCAAGACGGTCAGCCAGCGCCGTTTCGAAGCGCGCGAGGCGATCGGCGGCGAGGTCGAGGCCAAGCTGGTCGGCGAAGCGCTGACGCGCGCCGCGAACAAGGTGGCGGGTGAGGTTACGGGGTGGCTGGGGGGGTAGGCTGCAAGGCGCTCAATGGCAGCTAGCGACCAATTGTGGACATATTACTTTCGGCTATGATGGGGTCATGAGTTTCATCGCTCTCGCAGCGGGCGGATTAGCGTTCGCCTCATATTTCATAGGCCTCGCCTTGCTTTGGCGCGCGAAGGCGTATGCGCTGCTGACTTATCTGTTCGCACTACCGGCGCTACATCTGGCCGTCCTTGGATTTTTACCGAACGGTCCGCGGATTATTGCCTCAGCAATCGGTGCGCTTTTGATCGCTGCCCCATTCGCGTTTATGCAGAGGAAAGCGAAGGCCAAGGCCAAAGAGACGGCGCTCTAGCAAACGTCAGCTTCCCACCCCAAAACAGTCACAACGCCTTCACCCCAACAAGCTCTTGCTCGCCTGCTCAGTGACATCGCGCGACAGCCCCGGCTGCGCCAATATCCGCTCCAGCTCGGCACGCATCATCGCGGCGCGCGCGTCGTCGAAGCGTTTCCAGCGGCCGAGCGGGGGAATCATCCGCGCCGATGTTTGCGGGTTTTTCGGGTCGAGTGCGATGACCAGATCGGCGATCAGCCGGTATCCGGCGCCATCGGCCTGATGAAACGCCGCCTGATTGCCCGACAGCGCGCCATAGAGCGAGCGGACGCGGTTGGGGTTCGCCAAGGTGAAGTCGGGGTGCTGCGCCAGCTCCTTCACCGCATCGACGGTATCAGCGCGCAGCGACCACGCCTGCACCTGGAACCATTTGTCGAGCACCAGCGGATTGTCGCGATAGCGCTGGTAAAAGATGTCGAGCGCCGCGACGCGCTCGTCGCTGTCGCCATGCGCCAGCGTCGCCAGCGCCGCCTGCCGTTCGGTCATCCCGTCGGCGTCGGAGAAAATCCGGAACGCGAGCGCAGGCACATTGTCCATCGCCGTCGCCGCCAGATAGGCGAGCGCGACACCGCGCAGGCGGCGGCCGCCCTTGGCCTTGCGCGACAGGTCGGTCGCGGGCGGTGCCTTGCCGGACAGGATCGTGCGCCAATCCTGTTCCAGCGCGGTGCCGATCGCGGCCTGCAACGCCAGCCGTTCGCGGCGGATCGCGTCGGGGTCGACCGTCACCATCTGATCGCCGATAAAGGCTTCGCTGGGCAGCAGCACCGCCTCGGCGACGAATGCCGGATCGCTCGCCGCGCCCGCCAGCGTCTGGCCGATTGCATCGATCACCGCCTGTTGGCCCCGCGCCCCACCCGACACCGCGGCAACCAGCGTGTCGAGCATCAGCTGCTGCAAAGCTTCGTAGCGCGCAAACGGATCGTCGTCGTGCGCGGCAAGCCATGCGAGTTCGCCATCGTCGCGCGCGAAATCCACGATGACTGGCGCCGAAAAGCCGCGGTTGTTCGACAGCATCGGACGGCTGTCCCCAGCGCCCAGCGGCACCGCCATATCGGCACTGTCGAGCAGCACCAATTGCTCCGCCGCAGCGGCGGCACCGTCGCGGTCGAACGCCTTGATCCGCAGCGGGATGACCATCGGCTGCTTGTCGGGCTGGCCCGGAGTCGCGGGGACGGTCTGGGCGAGGTGCAGCGTGCTTTCGCCCGTCGCCGCATCGGTATCGATCCGGGCGGTGACCCGCGGCGTCCCCGCCTGGCTATACCACAGGCGGAATTGGGTCAGGTCGATGCCCGCACCGTCCTCGATCGCGCGGACAAAATCCTCGCACGTCGCGGCCTCGCCGTCGTGGCGATCGAAGTACAGGTCGGTGCCTTTGCGGAACCGTTCCGCCCCGACCATCGTCGCCATCATGCGGATGATCTCGGCGCCCTTGTTATAGATGGTCGCGGTGTAGAAGTTCGATATTTCCTGAAAGCTGTCGGGGCGGATCGGGTGCGCGAGCGGCCCGGCATCCTCAGGGAATTGCGCCGCGCGGAGCAGGCGAACGTCCTCGATCCGCTTGACGGCGGGCGATCCCATGTCGGCCGAAAAACATTGGTCGCGATAGACGGTAAAGCCCTCTTTCAGCGACAGCTGGAACCAGTCGCGGCATGTGACGCGGTTGCCCGACCAATTGTGGAAATACTCGTGTGCGACGACGCCCTCAACCCCGTCATAATCGACATCGGTCGCGGTGTCGGGATCGGCGAGGATGTAGCGGGTGTTGAAGACGTTGAGCCCTTTGTTCTCCATCGCGCCCATGTTGAAATCGCTAACCGCAACGATGTTGAACAGGTCGAGGTCATATTCGCGGCCATAGACGCGCTCGTCCCACGCCATGCTGTCCTTCAGCGCCTGCATCGCGTGGCCGGTGCGATCGAGGTCGCCGTCGCGCACCCAGATGCCCAGCTCCACCTCGCGCCCCGACATCGTCGTGAAGCTGTCGCGGTTGACCACCAGATCGCCCGCGACCAGCGCGAACAGATAGCTCGGCTTCGGCCAGGGATCTTCCCACAGCGCCCAATGATTGCCGCCCGCGCCCTCCCCCTTGGCGATGCAATTGCCGTTCGACAGCAGGATCGGGAACGCCGCCTTGTCGCCCTCCATCCGCACCTTGTAACGGCTCAGCACATCGGGACGGTCGGGGTGAAAGGTGATGCGCCGGAAACCCTCGGCCTCGCATTGGGTGCACAGCATGCCGTTCGAGGCATAGAGCCCCATCAGCTGGGTGTTCGATGCGGGGTGGATCAGCGTGTCGATCTCGACCGTCGCCGCGGTGCGTTCACCCAGATCGACGATCAGGTCGCTGCCGTCCATGCGCCAGTCGTTCCACACCTCGCCATCGACGCGCACCGCCGCTGGGGTCAGCCCGTCGCCGCGCAGGACCAGCGGCTTCGGCGCATCGGCCTGGCGCACGACCGACAATGCCGCGGCGACGCGCGTCGCTTCGACAGCCAGGGCGAAATCGAGCGCGACGTCGGGCACCTGCCAGTCGGGCGGGCGATAATCGCCGCGGTGGATGGTGACGGGGATGGCGGGGGTGGAAGAGGCGTCGGTCATGCGGATTATCTGGCCTTGGACAAACACCGTTCGCCCTGAGCTTGTCGAAGGGCCGTTCTTTTCTTCTGCGGCGCCGAAGGAAGGACGGTGCTTGGACAAGCTCAGCACAAACGGAAAAAAGGATAGTCTATTATCCTAGGCTTGCGGCGCGGGGCGCGCAATAAGGCGGACGATGGGACAGATGCTGATTTTCGGGCTGGGCTATGCCGCGACCCACCTTGCGGCCCGCCTGCGCGCGCGCGGATGGGATGTGGTCGGAACGACACAGGACGGGCGCGAGGGCAGCCTTGCGTTTGGTGACGAGGGCGCCGTGCTCGCAGTTTTGCGGTCGGCGACGCATATATTGTCATCGGTGCCGCCGGTCGCTGGCACTGACCCGGTGCTGGCGCGCTATGGTGATGCACTCGCGCTCGCGCCCGCAACCTGGGTTGGTTACCTGTCCTCGACCGGCGTCTATGGCGACGCGGGCGGCGCGTGGGTCGACGAAAGCGCGCCGATCAAGGGGCGCCGCGCCGACCGCAATGCCGCAGACGCGGCGTGGCAAGCGCTGCGCGGCGATGTCGCGGTCTTCCGCCTCCCTGGCATTTACGGCCCCGGCCGCTCGATCCTCGACCGCATCAGCGAAGGCCGCGCGCATCGGATCGACCTGCCCGATCAGGTCTTCAGCCGCGTCCATGTCGATGACATCGCGGGCGGCGTAATCGCATCCTTCAGGGGACCGGCGGGGGTCTATAACCTCGCCGACGACGAACCTTGCCACCAGAACAGGCTGGTCGAATGGGGCTGTGCGATGCTGGGCGCGCCGCTGCCACCGCTGCAAACGCTCGACGACGCTGGGCTGTCGCCAGCGGCGCGCGCCTTCTATGCCGAGAACCGGCGGGTAGCGAACGGCAAGGCGAAACGGTTGCTGGGCTGGACGCCGCGATATCCAACGTATCGCGAGGGGTTGGCTTTCTCATTCAGCGTCAAATTGGATCCACTCCAAAAACGATAAGCGATTTTAGTCTGCCGTTGGCCGATACGTATTTTCTAACTCGCAGCCGGACCAGACCGGCGTCGCGTCCAGATTTAGAAGCGTTCTCCCGAAGACTATTGGCTAAATCCAGTATCATTCGCCCCTCTCTGCGGTCTGCAGAAATCTCAAATGGGATGGGGCGCTGATCTTCTAGGCTAAAAACTCGACCCTTAAAGGTGTTGAGATTGAACGATGAAACTATTCCATCCAACTCAAAAACGCCGTCCTCAAGCTTGCTCGTCGCGATATAATCATACGTCAGAATAGATAGTTCAGGCCCGATCGGCTCCTTCTTCCCGTAGTCGTCTGATCCGACAATGCTTGCAGATGTAGCTGATTTTGAAGCGACAAACGGGCGGTGCATATCGGCGACGCTGGACTCAGTTTTCTCAATCAGACTATCCATTTTTTCCGCAGTTATTCTATTTTTCTCTAAATGCTTGTCCTGCGATGCCATTAGCGTCTCATCGAAGTCGACCGGAAATCCGAGAGTTGACCTGACAACATAATCATAGGCCGAGAATAGCAGATGCCCCGGAACGGTATCTTTTGAGGCAGTAGAAACCGTCCACAAGCCTGCAATGACAACCGCGGTAACCTTCCAACTGCCGGGCTCCGGCGTCGAAGATATAATACTCGCGCCTTTTAGCGCCGGTGCCTGCGTAATAATCTCACCGTTTAGGATGAGGTGCGTCGTTAATGCTAATGACCGTTGAAATCCGGCCAGTGCTCTAGATGCATCATACATATCAAGCACGTTATTGTCGGCTAGTGCTCCGACATACGACAGCGTGAAGTTTACCATAGCAAGCCACTCCCCCGAGCTTGGCTACTATAAGCTAGCTAAACTAACAATGATCGACTGGTTTGTCGGGCTTTCTAAATCAACACATCCACCGTGTGGATCAACACGCCGACCAAGCCACCAACCAGCGTCCCGTTGATCCGGATATATTGCAGGTCGTCGCCCACCGCGCTTTCCAGCCGGTCAGAGATCGTCTTGGCATCCCAGCCGCGGATCGTGTCGGACACCAGTTTCAGCGCGGTTTCGCCATAGCTGTCGACCATGCCGACGACGGCGCGGCGCGCGTAGCGGTTGAGCGTGCGCTTGATATGGGCATCCTCGCCCAGCATCGCGCCAAATTGCGTCACCAGCTCGCCGATCCGGCCCGCCAGCATGGTGTCGGGATTCCGCGCCGCCTTGAGTAGCGCGCCGCGGCCCTGTTCCCACAAGCCGTCAAGCCAGCGCTTGACTGCCTTGTTTTCGAGCAACTCGTCGCGGACGTTGGCGACCTTGGCCTGCACCGCGGCATCATGTTGCAGGTCGAGCGCCATCTTGGCCAGCCCTTCCTCGACGCGGATGCGCAGCGGGTGGGTTTCGTCGACCGCCATTTCACTGAGCAGCTTCGACAGCCCGGCGACGATGCGCTTGGAAATGCTTTCGTCCAGCCCAGTGAAACGCACAATGGCGTTCGAATTATCGTGCACCATCTGGTGGATCAGATGCTCGTTGAGTTCGAGCGTCTTCGACCCCCATTTGACCATCGCATCCAGCAACGGCTGGTGCCGTCCTTCGGCCAGCGCGGCCTGCAACGCCTGCCCCAGTAGCGGAGCGACATCCAGCTCGCGCAGGCGATCGGCAATCGCCGATTTGACCATCCCGCCAAGGCGCTGTTGATCCAGCGCGCCCAGCGCATCGGCGATAATCCGCGAGGCGCCAAGCTTCAGCCGTCCGCCGCCTTCTGCCGGCTGCGACAAAAACGCCCCCACCGCGCCCGCGACATCCAGCGTCTGCATCTTGCGGGCGATCAGGCGCGGCAACAGGAAATTAGTGAGCAGGAAGCGCGCCAGCGTGTCGCCGATACGGTTCTTGTTGCGCGGCACGATCGCGGTGTGTGGGATCGGCAACCCCATCGGGTGGCGGAACAGCGCGGTGACCGCGAACCAGTCGGCCAGCCCGCCCACCATCGCCGCCTCGGCAAAGGCGCGGACAAAGCCCACCGCGGGATGGACATCCTGATAAAATTTGGCGGTGACGAACACCAGCGCCATCGCCACCAGCATACCGGTGGCGACGACACGGATGTTCAAACCGCCGGTCGGAACGGCAACGCCCACCCGCAGGGGGTGGGCGCTTCCGGTTTCATCCGGGGTCGAAATTTTGTCCATCATCCGCCTAAAATGGCGAAGCGCCGCAAAAGTTGCAACCAACGCAGCACATTCGGCCGCGCCCGATCACTCGGCCGGCTGCGGCGCAGGCACACCATGTGGTTTGGTGTCGTCGCCCTCCTCATAGGTGAGCAGATTGCGCGAGAAGAAGCGGCCGAGCCGCTTTTCGATACTGTCGGCCAGACTGAAGCCAGCCGGAACAATCAGCAGCGTCAGCAACGTCGACAGGATCAGGCCGCCGATCACGACAACGCCCATCGGGGCGCGCCACGCGCCGTCGCCCGACAGCGACAATGCGGTGGGCACCATGCCCGCGACCATGGCGACCGTGGTCATGACGATCGGCTGCGCACGCTTGCGCCCGGCATCGAGCAAAGCCTCCATCTTGCCGACGCCATGGTCCATTTCCTCGATTGCAAAATCGACAAGCAGGATCGAGTTTTTGGCCACGATGCCAAGCAGCATGAGCAAGCCGATATAGACCGGCATCGAAATTTCCATTCCGGCAATCGCTAGGCCGAGCAGGCCGCCAAGCGGCGCGAGCAGCAGCGACGACATATTGACCAGCGGCGACAGGAAGCGGCGATAGAGCAGGACCAGCGTCGCAAAGACGAGAAGCAACCCCGACACCACTGCGATGATGAAGTTGTTGATCAGTTCGGCCTGCCACTTGGCATCGCCCTGCACCACCCTGCGGATACCCTGCGGCATATTCTTGACCGCGGGCAGTGCGTCGATCTTTTTCTGCGCTTCGCCGGTGACCAGCCCCGGGGCCAAGTCGGCACCGATCACGATGCGCCGCGTTTGGTTATAGCGGCGCAATTCGGTCGGCCCGGCGCCGAACCCGATCTCGGCCACCGACTTCAGCGGGACGGTGCCGCCGCGCGAGGTCGGCACCGGCAGATTTTCGATCGTCGCCAGACTACGACGCGAATCTTCAGAGAGCAGCACCCGGATCGGGATCTGACGGTCGGACAGCGAGAATTTCGCCGCATTCTGATCGATATCGCCCAAGGTCGCGATGCGGATCGTCTGGCTGAGCGCCGCGGTGGTCACGCCAAGTTCGGCGGCGAGGTCCATGCGCGGATTGACGATGATTTCGGGACGCGGAATGTCGCCTTCGATGCGCGGCGCGCGCAATTCCTTTACCCCGCCCATCTGGGTGACGATGGTGCGCGCATGCTTTTCCAGCGCGACCGGATCGTCGCCACCGATGACCATCGTGATGTCGCGGCCCGAAAAGCCGCCCGATTGGCTTTGGAACGACACCCGCGCGTCGGGGATCGCCGCCAGTTTCGGTTGCAGGTTGCGTTCCCAATCGACGCTGCTGATCTCGCGCTCTTTCTTGAGCGTGATGAAACCATTGCCGCCGCCGACATTGACGTCGTAAAATGCGGTTTGAACCTCGGGGCTGTTGTCGAGGATATCCCCAATCTGCCGCACGATATTCTCGCTTTGCGCCAGCGTCGAGCCCGGCGGCAATTCGTAGCGCACCTGGCTGTAATCGCTGTTCGTCGTCGGCTGGAACTGTTGCGGCAGCACCATGAACAGGCCGATGCTGGACAGGAAAGCGAACAGCCCGATACCGACGATCCACACGCGATGGTCGTGCAGGCGCGCATGGGCGCGCTGGGCCATAAAGTGGGCCCAGAGACTGAAGCGCCAATTATGCGCGCCGAATAGCCGCCCAAAAAGCCACGCCAGCACGCCCAACGCAGCGGCGGGTATCATAACGGTCGCCCAAGCCTTCAAAACGGCTTCCGTCGATGCCAGCATTCCGATCAGCCAAAGCAGCGCGCATATTACCGCGACGCCGAAGCCAGCCCAAGCATAGGCCTTCAGGATCGCAGTCGGCTCTTCGCGGTTGGTCCAGACGACCAGCGCACCGAAAATAACGAGAACCAAACTTGTCACGAGAAACGCGGTGATCGCGGCAAGTGGCGTCAGAATAAGGAAATGGACCGCCGGGTTCGGACCATCCTGCCCAGCCGGAACCGGCTGAAAATAGCCGAAGATCATAAAGATGAGCGCAGCTGCAGCCAAAATGAACGGAACAATGAAGTACATCAACCGCGTCGAAACGACTTCATAGCCCGCCTTCTTCGCCTGCTGCTTCCGGCTGTCGAGCGTCCACGCCAGCAGCCGCTCATAGCGATCGACCCACGGCCCCGCCGCATGTTCCTGTTCGCCCTGCGCCGACAGGAAATAGGCGGCAATCATCGGGGTGATCATGCGCGCGACGGCCAGACTGACGAGAACGGCAAAGACGACCGTCATCCCGAACTGGACAAAGAACTGCCCCGAAATGCCGGGCATCAGCGCCACCGGCAGGAACACGGCGACGATCGACATCGTTGTCGCGACGACCGCCAGACCGATCTCGTCGGCGGCGTCGATCGACGCCTGATAGGCAGTCTTGCCCATGCGCATGTGCCGGACGATATTTTCGATCTCGACGATCGCATCGTCGACGAGCACCCCCGCAACCAGGCTGAGCGCGAGCAACGACAGGCTGTTCAGCGAAAAGCCCATCAGGTCCATGAACCAAAAGGTCGGAATCGCCGACAACGGGATCGCGAGCGCGGATATTAAGGTCGCGCGCCAGTCGCGCAGGAACAGGAACACGACGAAAACCGCCAGCACGGCGCCCTCGCCCATCGCGAGCATCGAGCTGCGATATTGTTCCTTGGTATATTCGGTGCGGGTGAACAGGATTTTGAAATCGACCTTGGGATTGGCCTTCTTGATCTCCTCAAGCTTCTTCATCGTCTCGTCATGGACCGACACGTCCGATGCGCCCTTGGCCTTTTCGATCGAAAAGCTGAGCACCTGGCGGCCCTTGATCTTCGCCAGGTTGCGCTGTTCGGCATAGCCATCGGTGACCTTCGCGACGTCGGACAGGCGCACGGTGCGGCCATTGCCGATCGACAGGCGCGTGTCGCCCAGTTCGAACGCATTGGCTGCGTTGCCGAGCACGCGCACGGCCTGTTCGGACCCGGCGATTTCGGTGCGACCGCCCGCGGCGTTGACATTGGTCTGGCGCAGCTGCTGGTTCACCTGACTGGCGGTCAGGCCATAGCTTTGCATGCGCGCGGGATCGAGGATGACGCGGATCTCGCGATCGACGCCGCCCGAACGGCGCACCTGACTCATCCCCGGGATCGACAGCAGCTCTTTTGCGACGCTGTTATCGACATACCATGACAGCTGTTCCAGCGTCATGTCCGATGCCTCGACGGCAAAATAGGTGATCGGGCCGCCGGCAATATCGACGCGCACGACCTGCGGCTCCAATATGCCATCGGGCAGGTCGCTGCGGATCTGCTGAACGGCCTGATTGACGTCGTTGTAAGCGCGGTCGATCGGGGTACCAATCGCAAACTGGACGAATGTGCGGCTGTTCCCTTCCCCCACATAAGATGACATCTCGTCAACGCCACTGACGCCGCGGATCGCGGCCTCGACGCGCTGGGTGACCTGTGTTTCCAGCTCCGACGGCGCCGCGCCCGGCTGCGAGACGATCACCTGCACCGCGGGAAATTCGACGTCAGGCTGATCGTTGACGTCCATCCGGTTGAAACTGACGATCCCCGCCAACAGTAACAGCACGAACATGACGATCGGCGGCACCGGATTGCGGATGCACCAGGCGGAAATGTTGCGAAAGCTCATGATTCAAACGCCTTTTGCGCGCACGCGATCGGGGAGGATTATTGCGACGATTTCTGAACCACCGGCTTCACCTTGTCGCCGACATTCAGAAACGCACCGGCCAGCACGACCACCCGTTCGGTGCCGGTCAGGCCCGACGCGATGGACACGCCGCTATCGGTAACGGTGCCAACCTTGACCGCGCGGCGCTGGATGGTGTTCTTGTTATCGACGAGTAGCACATAATTGCCTTCGGCGCCGCTTTGCACCGCGCTTTCGGGGAGCAATGGCGCCTCTTCGGTACCCGACACCAGCCGCGCGTCGGCAAAGCCACCGGGGCGAAGCGCCGCGCTATATGGCACCGCGATGCGGACCATGCCTTGGCGCGTGTTGGGATCGATCACCGGCGAAACCTGCCACACTTGTCCGTCGATATTCAGATTGCTGCCGACCGGGGTGATCGTGGCGCGGGTGCCGACCCGGACGCGTTGCAGATCGGCTTCGGCCATCTGCGCCATCAATTCCATCTCGCCGCCGCGCGCCATGCGAAACAAGACGCCGCTGCCGGCGCTGACGATCTGACCCGTTTCGACCTGCCGCGTCAGCACCAGCCCCGCCGCGGGAGCGACGATATTGAGGCGGCCGTTGCGCGCCTGCGCCTCGGCATATTGCGCCTGTGCCACGCGGACGCGCGCATTGGCAGCATCACGGGTTGCGCGCTTGCGGTCCATGTCCGCTTTCGAAATAAAGCCGCGGGCGACCAGCGCATCGGCGCGGGTCAGTTCGGCCTGCGCCAGATCGGCATCGGCCTGCGCAACGCGGATCGAGGCGGCAAGGCTGGCGGCCTGCTGAGTCTGAACCGCGCGATCGATGATCGCGAGCGGCTGCCCGGCACCGACCCATTGGCCGGGCTCGACCAGCACGCGAACGACCTGCCCGCCTTCGCCAGCGACGCCAACCGGCATTTCGCGGCGGGCGGCGATCGTGCCGTTGGTCGAGATCGTCGCCTGGACCGACTGGCGGCCGGGGATCATCACGGTGATGCTGGGCACCGCCGCCGCACCTTCGCCGCTCGCTACACCGCCAGCGCCCGCGGCGCCGTCTTTGCTCGAACTGAACGCGTACCACGCCGCTGCCAGTGCCAGTGCGATCAGCACCAATGCGATGATCAGCCGCGTCCGCTTGCGGCGGCTGTCTGCCTCGTCATAATAGCTATGGGTCGAACCCGCGAGGCTGTCCATCACATCCACTTTCCGCTCGTAATTCACGCCTATTCCTCCCTGCCTCCAGCGGCATCCGATGCAGCGAGCACGACAGCGCTCCGCCCCCTCAGGCCCGCACGACAGGACCGAAATCCCGCATGAGGTGTGTTACCCAATTAAATCACCATATGCAAGAGGCCAATCTTTGCCTCTCTGCCTGCGCCCCGGGGCGCGGGTCATAAGCGGATATGATCGCGATTTCCAGTGGTTGCAGCCATGAAAAAGGGCGGCGCGCCTGACGGCGAGCCACCCTTTGATCCGGTCGGCCCCGAGGGACCGCTGCCGGTTATCTAGCGCGTCAGCGAACGCGACCGCGCCGTACCAGATTGACGATAGCGAGCAGCACGACCGCGCCGATAAAGGCGGTCAGCAGGGTCATCGGGTCAAAGGCGTTACCGCGCAGGTGACCGCCACCGAGGAACTGACCGAACAGAAAACGGCCCAGGATCGATCCGATACAGCCGACGATGATGTTCAGGAAAATGCCCTGCTGCGCATCGGTGCGCATCACGATGCTGGCCAGCCAGCCGATGACGCCGCCCATGATGATTGCGATAATGAAATCCATGATATTGACCCCCTACGATCAGAGATGGTGCCCGCCGAGGCGGGCAGAGCATTGGTAACCCAGATATTCCAGAACGCCTAGCAGAATGGCAGCGGTGCCATTGGCACCGCCGCCATTCGCTGTTTTTAACGTACGCTGCCGCGGCGGATCAGGTTGATGATACCAAGCAGCACCACCGCACCGATGAACGCCCACAACAGACCGATCGGGCTGAAGGTATCGAGGCTGGCGCCCATGCCGAAAAAGCTGCCGAGGAAGTTGCCGAGAAACGCCCCGACAATGCCGACGACGACATTCAATATGATCCCCTGCTGCGCGTCGGTGCGCATGACGATGCTCGCCAGCCAGCCGATGATACCGCCAACGATCAAAGTGATGATCAAGCCCATGATTTTTCCCTTCCTGAACCGCCGGGCAAACGCAGATACCCGGCTGAAATAAAACGTCCGGTCGCGCCCAGACATCGTTTCAACGATGCCGACATAATGCGGAGAGGAAGCGAAAGGTTCCCGGCCGGCCCCAAAGAGCACGGCCGGGAAAGTGGGATCAGTTCCAGATCGAAGAACTGCTCCGGGTCGCAATCACGGCTATAAGCAGCCGCGTTTGACGGCGATGTGACGATCGTCACATGGGCGAAAATAAATGTCGAAAACCGTTGTGGCGCGGGTTGGCCACGGGGCGCGCGGCGCCCAAACGAAATGGGGGCCGACATCGCTGCCAACCCCCACTATCCGGTCCTGCTCCACATCCGCCGCCTCACGTCATCCCGGTCTGCTTCTCTTGCGATCAGCAGCCCGCAAAACGATGCGTTGCGGCACATGCCGGAACAATCCGGCGACGGTTTGGTCGGCCCCCTTTCGGGGGCCGGCCGCACCTGGAAAGCCCTTCATCATCTCTTCCTGCGTCCGCCGAAGCGGTCGCTGTCCAAGCGATGGACTGCATTTCCTGTACCCGATCGGGTTCGCATCAACTCGTGGGAATCGCTACGTTCCGTGACCAGGCTATCGGTCGATTTCCTCGTAAGTCCGATCCGTTCTCTTCTGGCTAGTCTTGCAACTACCCTTGATGTCCCGGCGGTCTTTCGTCTCTGTCGTCCGATGATTTGAAGCTGACATGAAGCGTTCCGGGCGCCAACCGAAAAACGCCCAACTGCCCTGCCCAAGCGTCAGTCGCTGTGGATAAGTCCGGCATTAGCAACATGCGGATTCGGTGCAGCATTTTTGTAACAATGGTGCAGCATTTTCGGAGCCCGATTTGCAGCTAGCGAGGACGGGGCGTTGCCCGACTCGGGGTGGCTAGTCGGAAATCCGACTCACCTTCTGGGTCACGCCCGTCCCAAATCACCCTTCCCGATCGTCCCCGATGCCATTTCCAGCATGCGGTCGAGGCTCTTGCGCGCCGCCAGTCGCAAGCCTTCTTCCATCTCGATCTGCGGTTTCAGGTCGCGCAGCGCGAGGTAGAGCTTTTCCATCGTGTTGAGCGCCATGTACGGGCAGATGTTGCAGTTGCAGTTGCCGTCGGCGCCCGGCGCCCCGATGAAGGTCTTTTCGGGGATCGCCAGTTCCATCTGGTGGATGATGTGCGGCTCGGTCGCGACAATCAGCGTGTCGCCCGGAAAGCTCTTGGCGAATTGCAGGATGCCGCTGGTCGACCCGACATAATCGGCATGGTCGACGATGTGCGGCGGACATTCGGGGTGCGCCGCGACCGGCGCGCCGGGGTGCTGTGCCTTAAGCTTGATCAGCTCGGTTTCGCTGAACGCCTCGTGGACGATGCACACGCCCGGCCACAGCAGCATCTCGCGGCCAAACTTGCGGTTGAGATAACCGCCAAGGTGGCGGTCGGGGCCAAAGATGATCGGCTGGTTTTCGGGAATCTGGCTGATGATCGTCTCGGCGCTCGACGAGGTGACAATGATGTCGCTCAATGCCTTCACCGCGGCCGAGCAGTTGATGTAGGTCAGCGCGATATGGTCGGGGTGCTTTTCGCGGAAACGTTTGAACTGTTCCGGCGGACAGCTGTCCTCTAGGCTGCACCCGGCATCCATGTCGGGCAGGATGACGATCTTTTCCGGGCTCAGTATCTTCGCGGTCTCGGCCATGAACTTCACACCGCAGAACGCGATGACGTCCGCGTCGGTGTCCGCCGCCTTGCGCGACAGCTCGAGCGAATCGCCGACGAAATCGGCCAGATCCTGAATCTCGGGCTTTTGGTAATAATGCGCCAGGATCACCGCGTTGCGGTCTTTGCGGAGGCGCTCGATTTCAGCGCGGAGGTCGAGGCCCGAGAGATTCTCGCGGATGGGAGCAGTCATCGTTCGTCCTTGTCATGCAGGAGATTGCGCCCCTCCTACACGCGGCCACCCCTGGGAGCAATTCGGCGATTCAGCTTTCAGGCGTGTTGGCAAAGCGCGCGGTCACCTTCGCATCGATCCCCGCAGCCTTGAGCGGCATGGCAAAGCTTTGTTCGACGGCGTTGCGCGCTGCACCCTGCGCCAGCCGCATCGGGGTCGCCCCCTTTGCCTGCTTGATCAGCTCGTCCTGCGCTGCCTTCTGGTTGGCGGCGTCGAGCGAGGCTTCGGCGTCGGTCAAGGTCAACAGGATCGTGCCATCGCGAAACTCGCTGATCGCATTGAGGTCGATTTCAGGCCCGGCCAGGCGCAGCGGCGGCAGGGTGACGGTCAAGGCATTGGTGGCGGCATCCCATTCGAGATCGGACTGCTTGAGCTTGCCCAGATCGACCTCATACCGCACCGTTCCGGGCATGATCAGCGTCTTCTTCGCGCTCAACCCCATCCGGCTCTGCGTGGAGGTCACCACCGCGACATAGCGCGCGGTGAACGGCACGAGGACATTCTGTTCCTGCAAACCCTGCAAGCTCGCGGCGACGACGGTTTCGGGATCATAGCCCTTTTGCCAGTCGCGCCACGCCGACACCGCCCACCAGACGGCGAGCAACAGCATTGCGGCAGCAGCGAGCAGGATCAGGCGCGAAAGAAGGCGCGGGGCGGACGAGGAGGGATTCGTGGTCATGGGGTTGTATAGCTCGAACAATCGGGCGCGGGGCGATCCATTTCATAACGACCCGTCGCAGGATTGTGGCGCAGCACGCGTTCGTAGCTGCATTCGGCATCCTTCCAATGGGCAAGGTCGCCGATCTTGAGCTTCTGGCCGCTATTGTCCTCACCCCGACGCGACGTCTGCGGATAGGCGGTGGCAAAGCTGCGATAGGTGAGTGACGGCAATTCGCCGCCGTCGTTGGGGCCCGGTTTCAGCACCGCCTTATACTCATATTCGTCGTGACAGGCGTCGAGCCTGTCCTTCGCATCCTGCTCCGAAAAACAGGCGCGGATCATCAGCGAGCTGTTCCAAACCACATCGAGCACTTCGCCGCTCAGTGCTATCGCGTGCGGCGCCATGCCAAAGCGTAGCAGGTGCAGCCGACTGCCCGTGCCGCCGCCGCCCGAATACATCGCGCGCTGTTCACCAATCACCCCGACCAGCATCTCCAGCCCTGGTTGGCCATCGGCTTCATCGCCGCTGCGCACCCAAACCGCCTGTGGCCATAGCCGCAATGTCTGCGGCTCGCCCGCGATGACGGGAAGCGGCAGCACGGTCTTTTCAGCGTCGCCTGAGCCGGGAAAGGATATGACCAAATTGGCTGGCAGCCCCTCCGCGTCAGCCTCACCAGGCAGCGCGAAACATATTTGCCCGTCGGGCAGGCAATGCGCGCCGTCCTCTTTCGCGACCAGCTCCACAATATGCGGAGTTGACGCAGGCGCGGCGTCGGCGGCGGGCTGCGCCGCGGCAAGCAGGATCGTCAAGATCATGTCAGGCCAGTTCCCATTCGTCATCGCGCTCGCGCACCACGCCGCGGGCGCGCAAGTCGAACAGATGTGCGAGCACCGAGCGACCGGCGGCGCCGGTCAGCCGCGGGTCTAGCCCTTTGTACATATGCGCGACCATGGCGGGGATGACCCGGGTGCCCTTTTCCAGCTCGCGCAAAATCTGTCGCTCGCGCTGTTTGCGGTGGCCCAACATGCCGCGAACCAATTGCCGCGGCTTGGTGACCGCGGGGCCGTGCGCGGGATAATAGACGCGATCCTCGCGCTCATACAGCTTCGACAGGCTGGCCATATAAGCCGCCATGTCGCCGTCAGGCGGGCTGACGACACTGGTCGACCAGGCCATGACATGGTCGCCAGTAAACAGCGCGCCGCTCTCGACCAGCGCAAAGCAGAGATGGTTCGATGTGTGCCCCGGGGTCGCGACCGCTTCGATCGTCCACCCGTCGCCCGCTATGCGCTCGCCGTCGGTCAGCACGCGGTCGGGCGCATAATCGGGATCGAACGCCGAATCGGCGCGCGGGCCGTCGTCGCGCAGCGCCAGCGGCGCGCAGCCGATGATCGGAGCGCCCGTCGCGGCTTTCAGCGGCGCCGCGGCGGGGCTGTGGTCGCGGTGGGTATGGGTGCACAGGATTGCGGCGACACGTGCATCACCAACCGCGCGCAGAATCGCATCGACATGCCCGACGCCGTTGGCGTCGGCAGGGTCGCCCACGCTGAAACCGCTGCCGGTCGGCCCCGGATCGATCACTGCAACATCGCTGCCCGCACCGACAATCCAGGTCTGGGTGCCGGTAAAGGTATAGGGCGACGGGTTCGGCGCCAGGACGCGGCGGACCAGCGGCTCATGCTGCTCGCAATCGCCGGCGCGGATGCTGTCGGGCCAGGGCTTGTCTTCGCTCATGGGTGTCATGTGGCACTGCGGGCGCCCGAACGAAAGGGGTGGCGGCGATCATTTGGCGATAATGGCCGGTTGCGTACCTAAGCGATCCTCCCCCAACGGGGGAGGGGGACCAGCGAAGCTGGTGGAGGGGCACAGGCGGTTTGCCTTGCCGTTGACACGGCGGTCGACGGCAACATGCGGAGAAATGGGCTCCTCAATCTAGCGCAGCATAAACATCCTATGCCCCTCCACCACCCTTCGGGTGGTCCCCCTCCCCGTGCCGGGGAGGATTGGCACCATCCGCCGCTCACCCACACGAAAAAGGGAGCGGTCGCCCGCTCCCTTCCCCGCCCCTGCCGCCAGCCCCACCGGGGAGCAAAGGCTGGCGCCGAAGCTGCTCGGACCTAGTGGTCCGATTTCTCGATATCGGCGATCGCCCGTTCCAGGTCGGCGGCGACCTTGGCGCGCATGTCGTCGGACAGGCCGCGGGCGCGTTCACCCTCGACAAAGGCTTCGCGCGCTTTTTTCAGCGCCGACAATCGCGCCGCCTTGCCTTCGGCGCTGTCGTTGCAGGCGAACATATGGACGCGGGTGCGCTTGTTGCCATCGGTCTCGTCACGGTTGACGATCGGCGCCGCTTTTTTGCTGTCGCCGCACTTGCCGAGCACCATCGTCTGGCCATGCATGGACGACCAGGCGCCATTCGGCATCGGCGGCATGGGCGGCATCGGCGGCATCGGCGCCAGCACCGTCCGCATCCGTGCCTTGCGCTTCGCTTCCAGCTTGTCGGCGATCGCTTCGGCCTGCTGGCCGGTGACCCCCTGTTCCTTCAACGTTGCGAGCACATCGTCGCGCGACAGGCTGCCCGGCATGCGGACATCAATGCGGCGCAGCTTGTCCTTGCCGTCGGCGGGCGCAAACATCACCGTCGGCGCCTTGCCCGCGTCGGCGTTGTCACGGCGGATGACGATGCGATGCACTTCGCGCTTCTTGCCGTCCTTGTCGGTGGTGACGTCCTTGCTATGGTCGGTGAAGACCATGACGCTGGGCGCATCCGGGGCGGCGGGCGCATCGGCGGGCAGCGGCGCCTCGGGCGGCAGCGCCGGCGCGGGCGGTTCGGCCATATCGACCGTCTGCGCGGTCGCCGTCTTCACCCCCGCCGGTACCAGCGTCGCGGTCGCCGCCAGTACCGCCAGCGTTGCCCCGCCGATCAGCAACCGGCCCGCCAGCCCGCGCTGTTTCGAAATATCCCTCCGCATCAACATCGTCAGCCTCTCCTGCAAATTGTCGTGAACCGCCATCGGCGCGGCGAGCGACAGCCGCGATCCCACCGCAGCCTTGGCGATCGCGGTTGCATAGCGCGCCGTCCGCTCGCCGCGCATGTCCGCGTCGGCCATCGTCAGCACGCGCGCATCGCACGCTGCCTCCTGATCGAAGCGAAAGGCGCGGATCGCGCGCCAGGCAAAGGGGTTGAACCATTGCGACGCCAACAGCACGAGCGCCGCGGCATTGGCCCACAAATCGCCATGCCGGTGGTGCGCCAGCTCGTGATCGACGGCCAGCGCGCGCTCGTCAGCGGCATAGCGGGCAAAGAAATCCTGCGGCACCGCGACGATGCGGTGCCACAGACCAAAGGCGACCGGACCATCGACGGCATCGCTCATCACCAGCCGGATCGTCCCGATCGGCTCCAACTCGACCGCTTCGTCGAGAACCTCGGCGCGAAAGCGGCGATGCGACAGCAGCGCCATCGCGAGCACCGCCGCCATGCCCATCGCCCAAAGGACAAAGACATAAGGCACGGCATCGGCGAACGACCAGGTGGGGGCGGCCGGAACCATCATCGGCGCATCGACCGCGACCAGCATGACGTCGGCGCTATCGGGCGCAGGAACCGGATCGGCGAAGGGCAGCGGCGGCAACACCAGTCGCAACGCCGGGATCAGCCACAGGCTATACGCCAGCCGCGGCCCGAAATGGCGCGCAAAGGGCTTGCGGATCAGCAGCACCGCCAGCACGAGTAGCGCGGTCGAGAGCATGGTGTCGCCCCACACCTGCATCCATGTCGCGGCGCTCATGACTTGAGCTTCCGGAGCAGCGCTTCGATTTCGGCGATGTCGGTGTCGGTCAGCGCCTCGCGATCGGCGAGATGCGCGATCAGCGGGCTGACGCGGCCGCCGAACAGGCGATCGACAAACCGCTGCGATTCCTCGCCAACGGCATCGGCGCGTTCGATCGCGGGGCTATAGAGATAGCGGCGGCCGTCGGCCTCGGCGTGTACCGCGCCTTTCTGGACCAGCCGCGCCAGCAACGTCTTGACCGTCGCCTGCGTCCAGCCATTGGCCTTGCCGATGCGGGTGGTCAGGTCGGCCGCGGTCTGCGGGGCATCGTCCCATAGGGCCGACAGCACCTGCATCTCCGACTCGCTTGCTCTTTCTGCCATCAGAACCCCTCCCATTGGCACCGCCTAACTGCGATGCGACTACAAATGTAGTCAATGGGCTGAATGGTCGATGAACGAAGCTGAACGCCCCAACGAGACAGGTGGATCGCCAATGTGTCGGAATTTTTGACAAGCTCTGACGGCGGTAAGGAATCGCTAACCACCGTGTCCCGCCCATATCCTTCGCTACGCCAAATTGGCACGGCGATTGAATAGGTTCAGATGTTCCCGAGTGTTCCGCTCAAATGGAGCGGTGGGGGGCATCGGTCTGGTCCCTGATGCCCCCTGCCCCCACCGGGAAATCCCCACTTGCCCCCGATGCAGACGGGGGGCGGAGCGGCCGAAAGGCCCCGCCCCCCGGAAGCTTTACCTTTCATTTTCGGCACAGGCCGAAGGCTGAAAACGACAAATTGCGGACGGAATCGTTAAATGCGATTGCCGACCGCTTCGAAATGCTCTTCGCTCGTCGTCCCTGACCCCTCGTCGTAAAGATAAAGCGTGACGGGACATTTCTGTTGGCTAGCCCAAGCTACGGCTTGCTGGACCGATACGCCCTCCAATTGCTCGTAATCTACGACAATCGATACATCGGTTTCAGGCGCTTGGTCTGCATCAGAACAACTATTGTCGTGTTCTAAGGCTTCGATAATCGCGTTCACAGCTTTCCAGCGATAAACCCGCTTTCTTCGATCAACGATGTTCCAGATCATGGCTTACGGCATAATGTAAAGGGGACGCCGCCGCCAGCGATGTCCACTCCCCCACAACAGACAAACAAAAGCCCGCCGGAACGCACGCTCCGGCGGGCTTGTTACATTTGCGCTCGGCTTATTCCGCCCGCGCCGGAATCCCGGTCATCAGCGTATGCAGCTCGCCCGCTTCCCACATTTCCATCATGATGTCGCTGCCGCCAACAAACTCGCCCTTCACATACAGCTGGGGAATCGTCGGCCAGTCGGAAAATTCCTTGATGCCCTGCCGGACTTCCATGTCCTGCAGCACGTCGACGGTCTCATATTCGACGCCCAATCGGTCGAGCATCGCAATCGCGCGCGACGAAAAGCCGCATTGCGGGAACAGCGGCGTGCCCTTCATGAACAGCAGCACGGGATTGTCGGCGACCAGCTTGGCGATGCGGTCATGCGTGGGTTCGGTCATAATCGTCTCCGGTGGCGCCTTGCGCCAGAAATTAGATGCTGGCTCCTATGAAGGAACGGCGGTGGTCAATTGCAAGGCATGAAGTTCGCCGCCCATGCGTCCGCCAAGCGCCGCATAGACCGCCTTGTGCTGCGCCACCCGCGTCATGCCGCGAAAGGATTCGCTGATCACATGCGCGGCATAATGGTCGTTATCGCCCGCCAGATCGGTGATCGCGACCTCGGCATCGGGAAAGGCCGCGGCGATCATCGCCCGCAAATCATCGGCGCGCATCCCCATCGGATCAGCCCTGACTGTCCATAAACTGTCGCCGGGCCTCGACCGCCTTGTCGTTCAGCGCGGCGCGGATTTCGGCGTCGCTGATCTCCACATTTGCGGCGGTCAGATCGCCCGCCAGTTTGCGGATCACGTCCTCGTCGCCCGCTTCCTCGAAATCGGCTTGCACCACCGCCTTGGCATAAGCGTCGGTTTCTTCGGGGGTCAGTCCCATGCGCGCGGCGGCCCATTCGCCGACCAGCCGGTTGCGCCGCGCAGTGATGCGGAACTGCACATCCTGATCACGGGCAAATTGCGCCTCGAAGGCGCGTTCACGATCGTCGAATCCGCTCATAATGTCCTCACGGGTTTGAAACTGTCGCCTTGCAGATAGGTGGCGCGCCCGACGGGCGCAAGCAAGCTGTGCCGCTGATCACTTCCCTTTTATCCGCGAAGGGGTTAGGGTTCATGCCAAGGGAATGGGTCGTACCGCAGCAATGAAGACTGCGCCTTGCCGCCAATGCGTCGGCAGGGCGCCTCTCGCCTTGTGTTTGGGGGATTGGTGATGACCGTTCGACGTCCGTTTTGCCTGCCGGTACTGGCAGCGCTCGTGTTTGCAGCGCCCGGATCGGCGCAGGCGCAAAGTACCGACCCGACGCTGCGCGACAGTTTTTCGATCGGCGATCAGGGCGGTTCGCTGTGCGCGGTGCAGGCGACTGTGCGCGACCGCGTGATCGACGGCATGTTCGACCGCGCCTGGGTGATCCTGTGCCGCGACGCCAGCCAGCCGGTCGGATATGTCCGTATGCTCCGCGCCGGCCACGACGCGGCGAAAGCGCGCATCGAGCGCGGCCGCGCCGACACCGTCATCTGCGCCGCCGACGGAATTTGCACGGTCAAGGACAGCAGCGTCGTTTGGCAGACGCGGATCGAAAGTGACGGCAACACGGCCTATACCGTCGAGGGCTTCGCTGCCTACAGCGACGCGCTGAACCTCGCGCTCGAATCGATCCGGCAGCGCAAGGTCGTCCCGGGTGTTATCAAGGTCGCCACCACATCGGTGGGGGCGAACGATGGTTTCGCCCGCACCCTGGCCGGCGCCATCGACGTCGACAAGGCCCTGGCCGAGGGATATCGCCGCAACCACAGCGGCGATTATGCCGAAGCCGCCGAATTCTTCGAATCCCTGTCGCGCCGCACGCAGGGCGATCAAGCGGCCGCCGACATCGATCCCACCGAATTCACGCTGAACCGCGCGCTGCAACGTTCCAACCTTGGCGAGTTTGGCGAGGCCGAGCGGCTGTTCGCCGAAACCGAGGCGGTGCCGACCAGCGACCCCGTGCAGTTGCGCCTGCGCCGCAACTTCCGCGCCATAAACGCCTTGAACCAGCGGGATTACGACGGCGCGGCCGAGTTGTTGCAGCAACCGATTGCCCCGCTGACCAACGCCATCACCGTCGAAGGCGCCAGCGTCACCCTCACCCCGACGATCGTCGCCGGGGTCAACAGCGGCAGCACCGCGCGCGCCGTCCAGCAAGGATCGGATCGCGAACGGCTGACCCCGCTCGAACGCGCGCAGATCATCGACGCGCAGGCGGTTCATCTGCTCGGCACCGTCGAGCGGCTGCGCGGCAATGGTGCGGCGGCCAAGGCGGCGCAGATCAAAGGCCTGTCCGACGCGCTCGCGGTACGCGAAGGCCGCGTGACCTCGATCATCCGCCTGCGGTCGCAGATGCTGGGCGAACTCGCGCTCGCCGAAGAGGCACTGGGCGACATCGCCGCCGCCGATGCGCGGTTCCTCGAGTCAGTGAGCGCGCTTGCGGTTGAATATCCCGAAACCAACGCGCTCGCCTCGGCGCGCGCGCGTTACGCCGCCTTCCTGACCCGCCATGGTCAGGACGACAAGGCGCTGGCGATCTACCGCGAGGTCGTCACCGCGCTCGCCGGGTCGCAGCGCTCGACCACCGGCATGGCGAACATGATGGCGCCCTATTACCGCCTGCTCGCCAGCCGCGCCGCGACCGATCCCACCGCGGTCAGCGATTTCTTCGTCGCCAGCCAGTTGCAGGTTCGCCCCGGTGTTGCAGACACGCAAGCGGTGCTGGCGCGCGAATTGTCGAGCGGCAGCGACGATGGCGCGCGGCTGTTCCGACAGGCGACCACGCTGAATCGCGATATCGAGCGCGCCCGGATCGAGGATGCGCGGCTGGCGCAATTGCCGGTTTCGCCCGAAATCAATGCGCTACGTGCCGATCTGAAGACCCAGCTCGACAATCTGTCGTTCCAGCAGGCCGAAACGATCGTCGCGCTGGGCGCCTTTCCGCAATATCGCGTCGTCGCCCCGGGCAAGCTCGACCTGCCGGAGCTGCAACAGGTGCTGCGCACCGGCGAAGCCTATCTCAAGATGCTGGTCGTCGGCGATTCGGTCTATGCCATGCTGATCGAGCCGACTGGCGCGCAGCTGTGGAAATCGGACATCAGCGCCGCGGCGCTCGACACCGCGGTCGATACGATCCGCTCGACGATCTCGATCGTCGAAAATGGCCGCCGCGTCACCTACCCCTTCGACGCCGCCACTGCGTACAAGCTGTATGGCCAGTTGTTCGCGCCCGTCGCGGCCAAGCTGCCCACGGTGGCGCATCTGATCTTTGAACCCGATGGCGGCATGTTGCGGCTGCCGATCAACCTGTTGATTACCGCAGACACCGGACTGGCCGCCTATGAACAGCGGTTGATCGACCCCAACGCCGATCCGTTCGACATGCGCCAAATGGCGTGGCTCGGGCGCACGACGCGCCCCAGCACCGCGGTCTCGACGCTCGCGTTCCGAAATGCGCGGCAGGCGGCCCCGTCAAAGGCGGCCAATCAGTATTTCGGGCTCGGCGAGAATCTGCCGATCAACGGCACCACCCTGCCCTCGCTCGGCAGCCGCGGCGCGGCGGGCGCCGCCGTTGACAGCGATTGCCAATGGGACGTGTCGCAATGGGCGCGCCCGATCTCGGCCGACGAACTGGTGACGGCCAGCAACGCCATGGGCCGCGATGCCGCAACCCTGCTTACCGGCGGTGCTTTTACCGACACCGCGGTGAAAAGCCGTACCGATCTTGACGACTATCGCATCATCCATTTCGCGACCCACGGCCTCGTCACCGCGCCGCGCCCCGCCTGCCCGGCGCGCCCGGCGCTGGTTACTTCGTTCGGGGGCGATGATTCGGACGGGCTGTTGACCTTTCAGGAAATCTTCGACCTCAAGATCAACGCCGATCTGGTCATCCTGTCGGCCTGCGACACGGCGGGCGCGGCATCGGTCGCCGCAACCCGCGAAGCGGGCCTTTCGGGCGGCGGCAATGCCCTCGACGGGCTGGTGCGCAGCTTCATCGGCGCCGGCGGCCGGTCGGTGATCGCCAGCCATTGGCCCGCACCCGATGATTTTGACGCGACCAAGCGCCTGATCGGCGGCCTGTTCGGGGTCAATCAGGGGACCAGCGTCGCCGACGCGATGTGGGGAACGCAGATGCGCCTGATGGACGACAAGCAGACGTCGCACCCCTATTATTGGGCGGGGTTCGCGATCATCGGCGACGGCGGCCAGCCACTGCTGCACGGCGGCAGCGCGACCGCTGCCGCGCCAATCGGGGAGGTAGCAGGCCGCGCCGCCCGCTGAGTCGATGACCCTGACCAAAACCGCAACACCCGGGGCCGATCCGGCCGCGTCGGATAGCCAGCGGGCCGTGGTCCCGCTGGGCAAGCGGGTGCGCCGCCTGGTCATGCAGCTTGGCCCGTCGCGGTTGGCGGCGACGATCCTGTTCCTGATCATCGCGATCCTGATCGCCCGCTTCAGTTGGCAGATGCCGCTCATCGATGCCGCCGAACGCGCGCTGTACGACGCCCGCGCGACCTTGATGGCGCCGCATGTCGAACAGGACAAACGCATCGTCCTGGTCACCTATAACGACGAAACCCTGTTCAACACCGGCATACGATCGCCGCTCGACCGCACCCTGCTCGCCAACGCGCTGGGCAATATCGACCAGATGGGCGCCAAAGCGATCGGCATCGATATCGCGTTCGATTCGCCGCGCCCCGACGACGAGGTGCTGAAAACGCAGTTGCGCGCGATGACGACCCCGACCTGGCTCGCCTATGCCGAGCAGGCGAGCAATCCGAACACGATCTTTTACGAACAGCAGAAATTTCTCGAAGCCTTCATCGCCGACGTTGCGACCGCCAAAACCAAGCCGACCAGCGTGCTGTTCCAGACCGACGACGACAGCGTGATCCGCAAATGGCCCGGTCGACCCAAGAATCTGCCGCCGCTGATGTCCAACGCAATGGCGCCGGTCGATCCGGCGCACGCAACATTTCGCGGCAATATCCGGTTCCTAGTCCCCGCACGCGCCGCAAAGGGACAGGAAGAACCGGTTTTTGCCAATATCCCGATCGACACCTTTGCGATGCCGATGGACGCCGACATGCGCGCGGGCTTTTCCGAGCTGGTGAAGGACCGTTACGTCCTGATCGGCGGCGACATCATCGACAACGACCAGTTCAACACGCCATTGAGCCGCTTCACCGATCCGATCACCGGCCAGCATGAAACGATGATCGGGCTGGAGGTGCACGCGCATATGCTGGCGCAGCAGCTCGACAAGGCGTGGTCGCGGCCGCTTGCAACGCCGGTGCTGTGGATCCTCGCCGTCCTGATCGTGCTGGCGGGCGGGCTAACCAGCCTGATCGACCTGCGCGCGCGCTGGGTGGCGCTCGCTTTTCTGGGACAGATGGCGTTCTTCATCGCCTTCCCCTTCTGGCTCCACGGTCGCGGGGTCGATACCACCACGCTGCCGACCTTTGGCTGGGCGATCGGTTGGCTGTTCGGCTATGCCGCGGTCGGCACTGCGGCGCGCACCGTCGGGTCGCGCCAGCGCGCCTTTGCCCAGTCGGCGCTCGGCAAATATCTGCCCGCCGACGTCGCCGCGCAGATCATGCGCGATCCCGACCAGCTGTCGCTCCACGGCGAACGCCGCAATATCTTTTGCGTCTTCACCGACCTCGAAGGCTTCACCAAGCTCAGTCATGCAGTGACGCCGGAGACCGTCGCGCGGCTGCTCAACGAATATCTTGATCGCCTCTCCGACATCGTCCTCGACCATGGCGGGACGATCGACAAATTTGTCGGCGATGCCGTTGTTGCCTTTTGGGGCGCGCCGCTCAGCCGCCCCGATGACGGGCCAAAGGCCGCAGCCGCCGCGCTCGCCATGTATGAAGCGGGTGAGAAGTTTCGCATCGACATGGCCGAAGGCGTCCCGCCGCTCGGCATGACGCGCGTCGGGCTGCACGTCGGTGACGCGATCGTCGGCAATTTTGGCGGCGAAGGGCGGATCCAATATACCGCGCTCGGCGACGCCATGAACACCGCCTCGCGGCTGGAGGCGGCCAATAAGGCGCTCAAGACTGGCGTGCTCATCTCGGCCGAGGCGGCGGCGCGCGCCGATCGCGACGATCTGATCCCGATGGGGCGCGTCACGCTGCGCGGCCGCGCGCAGCCGGTCGATGTCCTGACGTCGCGCCCCGACCTGTCGATCGAACAGCGCGCCCGCATCGCCGCGCTGGTTGCTGCGCACAGCGCGGGCGACAAAAAAGCCTATGTGATGGCCGCCACAGCGGCGGCGACCGAATTTAGTCAGGATGCAGCCATCAAGTTCCTGATAGAACGCCTGAACAATACCGAAGAAGGAGAAAGCTATGTCCTTTCCTGATCTGCCGAAGCGCCGCTTGAGCCTTGCCGCCGCCGCAGCCGTCGTGGCGATCGCCGTCGTCGGCACCGCCGCAGCGCAATCGATGGTCGTCCGCTCGACCGGGCCGTCGGCGGCCAAATATCCGACCGGCGCCAAGCTGAAATCCACTGACAAACTGACCCTGGTGTCAGGCGACAAGGTGGTGCTGATGCAGGCGGGCAAGACGCGCACCCTGTCCGGTCCCGGTACGTTCGGCGCCAATGCGACGATCCAGACCAGCCAGTCGATGAGCGGCACGGTCACGCGGATGCTGGCCAAGGGGCCGACGATGCGCTCCCGCGGTGGGTTTTCGCGTGGTCCGAACGATCCCGTACCGGTCGAATCGCGCGCCCCCAATCTGTGGCTGCTCGATTATCGCGAAGGCGGCACCTTTTGCGTTGTCGATCCTGCGACCTTGATGCTGTGGCGCCCGAACATGGAAGGCGACACCGCGCTGGAAATCGAAAGCGCCGGCAAAAAGACGACCGTCGCAATCGTCGATGGCGCCAATTTCCGCAAATGGCCGACCGACGTGCTGCCCGTGCAATATGGGGTCGATTACCGGCTGTCCGGCGGCGGCCTGACCGCACCGGTTAACGTGCGCTTCGCAGCGCTGGAAAATGCCCCCGACACCGCCGAAGGATCGGTCAATATGCTGATGGCCAAGGGCTGCACGCCGCAGCTCAATCGCCTGGTCGATGCCATGTCGGATGCCGAAACAGGTTGAGATGAACGGATTCGGGCGGGCATTGAACCCGGTCGAGCCATCTGATAACGAATAAAAGAAAATCTGCTGATCTAGCGGCAGAATCTTTCCTTGGGTCGAACAATTCGCGCTGCCGGTTTCCGGCAGAGCCATAGAAATTTAGGCACCGCGCTTTCGCGGTCGCGTTCGTGCTCAAGGGGTGGTGATGATTACGGGGGATTTGGGACATATCGCGCGCGTGCGGCCGAAACGGGCTGCACTGCGCCGGACATTGGGCTGTTCGGCAGGATTGATCGCCTTCGTCTTGCCCACCGCCGCGCTGGCGCAGGCGACGCCGCAAATCCCGACGCGCGAGGAAATTCAGCAACCGACGCTGGCGCCGCTGACCCCGCCCAATGAACAGGTCGTATCCGCCGACGACAGCATCGAACGCGCGCCCTGCCCGCTCGCCAATCCCGAATTCGCCAATGTCCGTATCGCGCTGCGGGGCGTCGAATTTTCCAGTGTCGACGGCATTGATTCGGCGATGCTGGCGCCAAGCTGGTCGGACAAGGTCGGGCAGGATCTGCCAATTTCGGTTGTCTGCGACATCCGCGATCGCGCGGCGACGATGCTGCGCTCCAAAGGCTATCTCGCCGCAGTCCGCGTCCCGCCGCAGACGATCGACGACGGCATCGTCCGGCTCGACATTCTCGCCGCGCGCATGACCCGGATCGAGGTCCGCGGCGATGCCGGTGCCAACGAACGGCTGCTGCAACGCTATCTCTCGCGCCTCGACGACCAGCCCGTGTTCAACATCGTCGATGCCGAACGCTATCTGCTCCTGGCACGCGATATTCCGGGGATGGACGCGCGGCTGACACTGCGCCCCGGCAGCGCGCCAGGCGAAGTCGTCGGCGAAGTCACCGTGGCGCGCACCCCGGTGCTGTTCGATTTCAACGCGCAGAATTTCGGCTCGCGCGACGTAGGGCGCTGGGGCGGGGTAGCGCGGGTCCGCTTTGCCGGACTGACCGGCATGGGCGACCTCACCACCGCCAGCTTCTATTCGACCCCCGATTTCGACGAGCAGCAGGTCGTCCAGCTGGCGCATGAATTTCGCGTCGGCGGCGAAGGGCTGCGCTTTGGCGCCAGCTATACCTATGCCTGGACCCGGCCCGACATCGCGGCGTTCCCGATCAAGTCAGAAACGCAGATCGCCAGCCTGTTTGCATCCTATCCGGTCACGCTGACGCAGGCGCGGCGGTTCACCATCGGCGGCGGGCTCGACCTGATCGATCAGGACATCGGCCTCGGCGGGGTGCCGATCAACCGCGATCGCTTGCGCGTGTTCAACCTGCGCGCCGATGCGAGCTGGATCGACCCTGCCTCGGTCGCCGGCCGCAGCGGCTTCAGCCCCAGCGAACCGCGCTGGGCGCTATCGACCTCGCTGGAAGCGCGGCAGGGGGTCAATTTCTTGGGCGCCAGTGATGACTGCGGCCCCGGCGGCGCCACCTGTTTCCTGCCCGGCGCGGTGCCGCTGACCCGCGTCGAGGGCAAGCCCGACGCGTTCCTGCTGCGCGCCAATGCGCTCGCCGAATGGCGCCCGCACAAATTATTCACGCTGTCCGCGGCGCCGCGCGCGCAATGGGCGAGCGATCCGCTGCTCGCCTATGAAGAATTTTCGGGCGGCAACTTCACGGTCGGGCGTGGATTCGATCCCGGTACGATCATCGGCGACAGCGGCGTCGGCGTCGCGCTCGAAGCGCGTTACGGCTCGTTCGTCCCCGCCAATACCAAGGCGTTAGCTTTTCAGCCCTTTGCCTTTTTCGACGCCGCCTGGGTGTGGAACAAGGATGCCGCGTTCAACGGCCTCAATCCGCAGAAGCTTTTTTCGGCGGGGGGCGGTGTGCGCGTTGCTTATGGCGATGTCGCACGGCTCGACGTGACGATGGCGGTGCCGCTTAACCGCGGCGGTTTCCTTGCACAAAAGCCGGACCCGCGTTTGCTGGTGTCACTGACGACCCAATTTGGCGTGAAGGCGCGCTGACCCATGACGAATTCATCGAGGACGACTGACATGCGTGCCACGGCCAATATCGCACCGACCCGTCTGGGCAAGCGGCGCCTCCTTGAAAGCTGCGCCATCATGGCGGGCCTTGCCGCGCTCGCTCATGGCGGGCCAGCGATGGCACAGGTCGCGGGGTCTGGCACTATTACCGCGCTGCCCGGCGGCACGACGACCGGCACCGGGGTAAACCCGACGACGGTCAACACCACCGGCGCGCAGACGATCATCGACTGGACGCCGTCGAACGCGCCGGTCGGCGGCATCATCGATTTTCTGCCCAGCGGCAATACGCTCACCTTCACCGGGACCGGCCAATATATCGTGCTCAACCGCTTCGTGTCGGGCGCGGGCCTGCCGATCGCCGATCAGATTGCGATCAACGGCACCGTCAACGGCATCGACTTTGCCACTTCCGGCGGCCGCGGCGGCAACATCTGGTTCTACAATGCCGGAGGGATCCTGATCGGAGCAACCGGGGTCATCAACGTCGGCAGCCTGGTGCTGACGGCAAACGATGTCCTGACCACCGGTGGCCTGCTCGGTCCCTCGGGCGAAATCCGTTTCCGCGGCGCTGCGGGAGGGACGTCGAACGTGACGGTCGCGGCCGGCGCAGCAATCAACGCCGACAACCCGTTTGATCCCGGCAGCAGCTATGTCGCGCTGGTCGCGCCGCGAATTGTGCAGGCGGGCGCCGTCCGCGTCGATGGCTCTGCGGCCTATGTCGCTGCCGAACAGGCCGATATTCGCATCAACAACGGGTTGTTCGACATCAATGTGCTGGTTGGCGCCGAAGGCGGCAACGTCATCACCCACAGCGGCACGACCACCGGCCCGGCCCACCAGCAGGGCGATATCGATCAGAGCCGCATCTACATGGTCGCCATTCCCAAAAATGACGCGGTGACGATGCTGGTGTCGGGCCAGGTGGGCTATGATGACGCGGTGACGGCGCAGACCGACCCCGATGGTGCTGTCGTGCTGTCGGCCGGCTATAATGTCGTCAATGGCCAGATTGACGGAAGCCCGGTGGGCAACGCGGCGGCGAACATCACCGTCAACGATACGATTTTCCGCAGCGACACGACGGCGCGCGCCAGTGGCGCTTTCCTGGGCCAGCCGTTGAGCACAATCCCGTCCGGCCCACTCACATCTGCCCCTCCGCCACAGCTTGGCCGGATAACTGTCCAGGGCAATGCGCTGTTCATCGGTGACGCCGGAGCGACAATCAACGTCAACGCCGGACGCGCGGTTTCCGCAACGGGCGATATGATCGTCCGGTCGGGGGGCAATGCTGCCGGACCCGGCACCGCGGCGGTTAATGTCACGGGCGGCGCCTTTGGCGTGCTCGGCGATCTCGTAATCGAAGCTGGCGGTATCGTCGATGGCGTCACGGGCGACAGCGAGGGTGGCAACGCAGGTCTGGCGATCAGCGGGGGAGCTGCGCAGGTTGGCGGCCTGGTGACGATCGCCGCCAACGCCATCGGTGGCGACGTCTCCACCCAAGGCTCAACCGGCGGCAGCGGCCGGGCCGGGTCTGCATCGCTCGTCCTGACCGGAGGTACGTTCACGGCGAGCGACATTACCGTTAGTGCCGACGGCTTCGGCGGCGACGGACTTGGAACGGGCGGTCTGGGCATCGGGGGAACCGCCACCATCGACCTGCTCGGCGGCACGATCGACGTGGCCGACCTCATCGCCTCGGCCTCCGGGACAGGCGGCCAGGGATTGGCCGGCAACGACGGAGAGCCGACCAACATCATTCCGGGTGGCGTCGGCGGGGTCGGCGCTGGCGGCCAGGCGGCGATCAATATCGATGGCGCCACCGTCCAGGCGAGCCTGGTTGCCGCCTACGCGTCCGGCCAGGGCGGCGAAGGGGGCGCCTTCAACAATATCTTTTCTTTCAGCGGCGTCCCCGGCACCCCGGGCGATGGTGGCACGGGGAACGGCGGCAGCGCCGCCGTCAACGTGGCGAGCGGGACGCTCGACACCGGCAGCCTGATTGTCGATGCCGCTGGCATCGGCGGTCAGGGCGGCAGCTCATTCTTTTCCAGCAGTTCGGGCAGCAGCACCGGCGTTGGTGTCGGCGGAACGGGCGGCACCGGTCAGGGAGGCGTCGCAACGCTGGCCCTTGCCACCGCTATCGACGCCGGGTCGGTTCAGGTGGCCGCCCGCGGTCAGGGCGGCGCAGGCGGGTTGCACAATGTCGGTGGCAACGGCGGCGACGCCGGGGGCGGACTGGCGCAGATGATCGTCAGCGGCTTCAATGCCGGCCTGTTCTTTATGAACCTTGATGCCAGTGCCACCGGCGGCAATGGCGCAGCGGGGCGCGACGGCAACGGCGGCAATGGCGGCAGCGCGGTTGGCGGAACGGCCAGCGCCGTCGCCGAGGGCACCGGCGGACGGTTTGAAGCCCGCGGTATCGTCTTTGCAACCGCCGGACGCGGCGGCAATGGCGGCGCGGGCGGACTGGCTCCCTTTGCCTCGATCACCGCCGCGCCGGACGGTGGCGACGGCGGCAATGGCACCGGTGGAATCGTCGAACTGTTCGCGACCGACGGCGGCGTGATCAGCCTGACTCCGGGAAGCAGCGGCCCCCAGACGCTGGGGAGCAATGGCTTTGGCGGGATTGGCGGCCAGGGTGCCAACCATTTCGGCGCTGGTCGCCAGTCGGGTGATGGCGGCGATGCGGGCGCGGGGAGCGGCGGCGTTGTCCGCTTGATCGCCGACGGCGGCACCATCACGACGACGCAGGCGGTGACGATCACGGTACAGGGCGTGACGGGGTCCAGCGGGGGTGGGGGGACCGGATTCGGCGGCGCCACAAACGGCGTGGCGGGCGCATCGGCCATCGCCAGCACTGGCGGGCGTGCCGTGCTGGAATCGGCCAGCGGCGGGCTGATCGCGCTCGGCAATACGATCATTGACGCCGATGGCGATCTGGCAGGACGCATCGAATTGCGCACTGATGAGAATGCATCGAGCAGCATTGCCTTTACGACGCTCGCAGCCAGCGCGCTCGGCGAAGCCGCGCCGACCGGTGGCAACATCGAAGAAGCCTTGACCGGCATTTTTGTTGCCGTCGATGGCGGCGCCATTTCCACGACCGGCGACGCGACGCTGGAGACGGGAAGCGCAGTGGGCGCCCATGCGCGCAGCAGTGGCCGTTTCAGCGTTGGCGGCAACCTGTTGATCGAAGCGGGCGAACGCTTTGACGTGCGCCATGATGCGCGAAGCGGCACTGCGGCGACGATAGGCGCTACCGGTGACTTTACCATCACTGCACCACAGGGAATTTTCGGTACCCCAGGCAGCCTGCTGGGCGCCGGTGGCGATTTGACGCTGTCGGTCACGGCGGGACCGATCCAGGTCGATGCGCTCGATTCGGGCAATGACATCGTCATCACCGCCGCGGGGGCCGTTTCGGTTGAACATGCCGAAGCGGTCAATGATTTCACCGCCAGTGGCGCCAGTTTCCGCACCGGGCTGAATTCGATCATCACCGGCGGCGATATCCTCATCACCTCGCCCGGCGCGGTCGACCTGGGCAATTCGACCGCGGGCGGCTTCGTTCAGGTCAATGGCCAGTCGATCCTGTTCAACAATATCGATGCCGGGGCTTCGGTGTCGCTGACCGCGACCGGCAACGCCGTCGGGGCACAGGGCATTAGTGGCGGGTCGATCGATGCGGGCGGCAACATCAACCTCAATGCCAGCCTGATCGCCATAAACGGCACATTGTCGGCGGGCGGATCGCTGTTCGCCAACGGCAGCGCTGGCCCGGTTGCCATCGCACTGGCCAATGTCGAGGACAATATCTCGATCTTTGCCACCGGCGACATCACCGGCACCTATAATGCGGTGGGCAGTATCCAGCTCACCTCGGGCGCGAATATCAGCGCATCGGCGAACGCAACGGGCTTTGAAAGTTCGAGCAGCGGCACCCCGATCGCCGCCAGCGTGTTCATCGATGCGGGTGGCGACGTCGTCCTGACCAACAACAGCGCCACCGGTATGTTCGCGGTGCGCGCGGGCGGTGCGGCGTCGGTCAACGGCGTCAATGCCGGCGAAGATGCGCTGGTTCTGGCGGGCACCACCGCGGCGCTCACCAACATTACGGCGGGCGACGACTTGACGGTCACGGCGCCGGGGGGAATTGTCGCCAACGGCGTTGCAACGACCGGTACCGGCCCCGACAACCGGACGCTGATCTACGGCCCGTTCAGCCCGTCCGGCCCCAGTTTCTTCCAGATCAATTCTTCGCCGCCCAACCAATCGAACATCGCACTGACCGCATCGGCAGGGACGATCACCGGCGGCGGCATTGACGCGTTCGACAATCTGACGCTGACCGCTTCGGGCGCCGTGGCTACGACCGGCACGCTGGCATCGGGCCTTGCGACACGGATCGAAGGTAGCAGCATCAGCTTTGCCGCGATTGACGCTGGAAGCACCGTCGATCTGTTGGCCACGAACGCCATAACCGGCGCCACAATTGCGGCTGGCGGCGACATCAATCTGATTGGCGACAGCGTCGGACTGACCGGTGCCGTGACCGGCGACGCATCCTTCTTTGCCTTTGGCCTGGGCGGCGCGGTTGCGGTCAATCAGGCCGACGTCGCTGGAACGATCTCGATCTTTGCCGATGGCAACCTGACCGGCAGCTATGTGGCGGGCGGCGACGTCCGGCTGAATTCCAACGCCAATATCGACGTCTCGGCGACCGCGAACGGCGGCTATGTCGATGCCAACGGCGTGACCGCCCGGGGCAACCTGTTTGCGGAGGCCGCGGGGAATGTCGTACTGGCGAACAGCGCCGCGGCGCGCATGTTCGGCGTCAGCGCCGGTGGGTCAGCGACGATCGCGGGCGGCAATGCGGGCGAGGATATGCTGGTCCTGGCAGGCACGACCGCATCGCTCAGCGGCATAACGGCCGGCGACGATGTCGACGTCCGCGCAGGCGGCGATCTCACCGCAAATGGCGTCAACGCCACGGGCGCCGGGGCCGACACTGCGTTTCTGAGCTTCGTGCCGGGCAGCGGCTTTACCATCAATTCGGGCGAGGGGATCTCGGCGACCGACGGATCCGACGTCCGGCTGACGGCGGGTGGTTCGATCGGTGCGTCGGCCCTGTCGGCGGGCGATGACATTTTTGCCGCAACAACGGGCGCGATCGCGATCAACGGCGCGACCACATTTGGCCTCGGCGCCACGGGGGGCAGCAGCAACATCCGGACGCAGGGCGGCGACACCACCCTTGCAGCGCTGAATGCCTTCACCGATGTCCTGGTGACATCGACCGGCACGATGAACGCCACCGGCCCAATCGCCGCCGGGCGTGATGTTACGATCACCGCGTCAAGCGCGAATCTCGAATCGCTGGCCACCCCTGGCGGTACGATCATCGAAACGGTGAGCGCCGGAAACAACCTGTCGATTACGACGTCAGGCGACATCGTCGGCGGCCGCGTCCGCGCGGGGGGCGACCTGACCCTGACCGGCAGCATCGTGGACATTACCCGCGCCCAGACCACCGGTACCGGCCAGCTAACGCTCACCGGCGCAAGCGGCGTCAATTCCACCAACATTCAGGCGGGCGGCGCGACATTGCTTAATGCAAGCAACGGCGCTGTAACGTCGGACGGCCTGATCTCGACCGGTCCGGTGACCGCGACCGGCAACAGCATCAACCTGCGCACCGGGGGCAACATCGTCTTTGCCGTCCTCGATGCCGATGTTGGCGATGCGGTGGTAACCAACGGGTCGGGTACACTGACGATCACGTCGAGCGTTGTCGCGGGCCGGACCACGCTGACCTCGGAAAACGGCAATGACATCGTCATTTCAGCGTTGGCCGCCGATGCCACCGACATCACGTCGGAAGGCGACATCGTGATCAACGGTGTGCTGACAGCGCGCAATATCGCGCTGCGCTCGAACGACATCATCATCGCCAGCGGCGCACGCGTCGGCACGGCAGGCAGTACCGAGGGGCTGTCGATCGAGAATAACGACGTGTTCAGCCAGACATTCGTCGGCGGCACCGGCACCCGCAATGGTTTCCACCTCGATGCCAGCGAACTCACCCGGCTGTTCGGCACCGACATCGAAGTCTTTGCGCCCGAAGTCGAAGCCGCCAACAGTGCATCGGTCGGCAGCAGCGCACCGCCCGACATCATCGTCGATAGCTTCACGATCGCCGGGGGCGCCGCTGGATCGAACTTGGGCGCCAATGGCGCGCTGACCATCCGCACCCCCGGCAAGATGCGGGTGATCGGCAATGTCCAGCTGACCGGCCTGTCCGACACCAATGCGCTCAACCTGTTCGCGGACGACGCGCTGGAAGTCATATTGGGTCAGGGGACGGTACGATTGGTCAATGGCACCGCCGCTGCCGGACAGCTCAACATGGTGTCCGACGATATCATCGTCGCCACCACCGCCGCCATCAACGATGTCGGCGCGGCGACAACAACCGACGCGATCGAAGCGCGGCTCGCGCAGAATGACGGTGTGCTCCTGGACGAAGGGTCGCTGTTCGCGCGCGGCATCCGCGCCGAAGTCATTGGCGGCTTTTATGTCCAAAACAGCGGCACCGGCACCGAATTCGCCAATCGCCGCGGGCTGACTTTTGGCGGGGGCGGGCTTGACGTCCTGACCGAAGGCACATCGCGGATTGTCATCAACGGCGTTCAGATCAGCACGGATGGCCAGGTCACCGGGCTCGACACGGTGCCATTGCTCACCATCGGCGGATCGACGCCGACGGCGGGCAGCTTTGATCCGCGGTCGACCTTCAACGGATGCCTGATCGGCAATGTCGCCAGCTGCTCGGCGGTGACGTTCGATTTCGAAAACAGCTTCCCGGTACAGGATGTGATCGAAGAAGCCGCAGATGCCGAGGATGAGGATGGCAATGGTCAGAGCCTGCCGGTGCCGCTGATCACGATGCGTGACCTTGATCCGCTTAGCGGCGAACCGTTGCTCGACGATCCGGTGACCGGCGCGGGCAACGACGATCTGTGGACGCCGACGCTCGACGAATGCGATCCGGCGGGCACTTGTCCGGCGGCGGAGTGACGGCGACCAAGCGTTTCAGTTGACGCTGACCGGCCGGTCGGGGCATGGGCGCGGATATGACCGAAGCCCCTGCCTCGCAGCCGCTGATGCTGTTCAACAGCCTGACGCGCCAGCTGGAAGAATTCCGGCCCGTCCACCCCGGCGAGGCGCGCGTCTATAGCTGTGGCCCGACGGTCTATAATTATCCGCACATCGGCAACATGCGCGCCTATGTCTTTGCCGACACGCTGGGCCGCACCCTGTCGTTCAAGGGCTACAAACTCACCCACGTCATCAACATCACCGACGTCGGCCACCTGACCGACGACGCCGATGCGGGTGAGGACAAGATGGAAAAGATGGCTGCGGAGAAGGCGCAGTCGATCTGGGACATCGCGCGCCATTATACCGAGGCCTATTGGGCCGACGTCAAGGCGCTGAATATCCGCCAGCCCGCGCACTGGTCGATCGCGACCGATTACGTCCCGCAAATGATCGAGTTTGCGAAGGCGATTGCCGACAAGCATTGCTACGAGCTCGACGGCGGCCTCTATTTCGACACCTCGACGGTGACCGATTACGGCGCCCTCGCGCGCGCGAAAACCGAGGATGGCGAGGGCCGCATCGAAGAAGTCGAAGGCAAGCGCCACGCCGCCGACTTCGCGATCTGGCGCAAGACACCCGCGGGCGAGACGCGCCAGATGGAATGGGATTCGCCCTGGGGCCGCGGCGCCCCCGGCTGGCATCTGGAATGTTCGGTGATGTCCGAAGCCCTGCTCGGCTTTCCGTTCGACATCCACACGGGCGGGATCGACCACCGCGAGATCCACCACCCGAACGAGATCGCGCAGAACCAGGCGCACAGCTGCACCGACGCCAGCGGCGCGCGCATCTGGATGCACAATAATTTCCTGATCGAACGCAGCGGCAAGATGAGCAAGAGCGCGGGCGAATTCCTGCGCCTGCAACTGCTGATCGACAAAGGCTATCACCCCCTCGCCTATCGCCTGATGTGCCTGCAGGCGCATTACCGCAGCGAGCTGGAGTTTTCGTGGGAAGGTTTGGGCGCGGCGCTGACGCGGTTGAAGCGGTTGGTAATGGGCGTCGCGTCAGCCCGACAAGTCACGGACAAGAATCCGCATGGGAATGTACCCGACGATATTCGAGAAGGATTTGACCGCGAGATATCGAACGACTTAGGTACACCCGCGGCTCTGGCGATCATGGAAGTCATGCTCGGCCGATCCGACCTCGGATCAGTTCGGTTGTCCCTACTGGAGGAAATGGACCAGATATTCGGCCTCGATCTCGTGAAGCTGACGCGCACCGACCTCCGCATCCGCCCCAGAGCCGCTACCATCACCGAGGAAGAAATCGAAGCCGCCCTCACCCGCCGCAAGGAAGCGCGCGCCGCCAAGGACTTCGCCACCTCCGACAAACTCCGCGACGAACTCACCGCCGCGGGGGTCGAGGTGATGGACGGCGACCCGCTCGGCTGGGACTGGCGGCTGGAGGCGTAAACGAACCTGATAATCCGTTCGTGTCGAGCGAAGTCGAGACACCCGGAAGGAATGCACTAGACGATGGGCATCTCGACTTCGCTCGATGCGAACGGGAATGGGAGAACAATGCAATGACCAAAACCATCACCGTCCTGTCGGGACTCATCCGCCCGCTCGTCGAAAACCGCCTGCCCGATTGGGTCGAACCGCGCTTTTTCCAGTCGAAGGACGAAGCGCTCGCGCTCGCGCCCGACGCCGAAATCGGCTGGTTCGACATGTATGACAAGAAAGACATGGCCGCGGTGATCACCGCCGCGACCCGCCTCAAATGGCTGAACTCGATCTACGCCGGGGTCGACGGCATGCCGCTCGATCTGCTCGCCCAGCGCGGTACGGTGGTCACCAACGGCGCCGGGATCAACGCGATCACCATCGCCGAATATGTCGTGATGGGGATGCTGACCGTCGCCAAGGGCTACCGCGACGTCGTCCGCGCGCAGGAGCGCCGCGAATGGTTGATGGACTCGCCGGGCAAGGTCGAACTGTTCGGGTCGAAAGCGCTGCTGCTCGGCTATGGCGCGATCGGTAAGCTGATTGAGGAGCGGCTGAAGGGCTTTGCGGTCGACGTGACCGTGGTGCGTCGCTCCCCCGGACCCAACACGTTGACCCCCGACCAATGGCGCGCGCGGCTCGGCGACTTCGACTGGGTCATCCTCGCGGTTCCCGCGACCCCCGAGACCGACGGCATGATCGGCGCCAGCGAACTCGCTGCGATGAAGCCGACCGCGACGCTGATCAACATCGCGCGCGGCAGCGTCGTCGATCAGGACGCGCTGGTCGCCGCACTGAACGAACAGCAGATCGCGTCGGCCTTCCTCGACGTCACCACCCCCGAACCCCTGCCCGCCGACGACCCCCTATGGAGTCTCGACAACGCCCATATCACCATGCACCTGTCAGGCCGCGCGCAGGACAAGATGTTCGTGCGGTCGGCGCAGCGGTTTCTGGAAAATCTGGACCGCTGGCACAAGGGCGAGGCGGTCGAGCCGCGGGTGGATTTAACGCTGGGGTATTGACCCGCCGTGGGTTGAAATAATCCGTTCGCCCTGAGCTTGTCGAAGGGCCGTTCTTTCTTTTGACGCCGCAAAGAAGAATGACGGTGCTTCGACAAGCTCAGTACAAACGGATTTGGGGATCGTGCGGGTTTAACGAACGATGCTCTACGCCGGCCGTTCGGCCTTCAGCTCACGCACCAGCGGCTGCAAATTCGCATCATATTTCGCCAGCATTGTGTGCGCGCCGGCGAAGTCGTAAAAGCTGACCAGCTCGCGCCCGTTCCAGCGGTGGAGTGCATAGGCCGGGTCTTCGGCCACAATCATCGGGCGGTCGTCGGGACGGTTCTCATCGATCGGACGGAGGTCGAGCGAGACTTGCGGCGCGGTCGACGAGCAGATCGCCACCGTGCGCCCCTCCCACGCCACCGTCACGCTGCGGTGGAGGTGGCCGCAGATCAGCCCGCGCACCTGCGGGTGCCGCCGCACGACGTCGGTAAAGGTCGCCACCCACGGCTCGTCGGGATGGGTGTTCATCCACTCGATGCCGCTTTCGATCGGCGGGTGGTGCATCACGATATAGGTCGGCTTGGCCGGATCCTTCGCCAGTTCGGCGTCGAGCCACGCCGCGCGCGCATCGCAAAAGGCGCCGCCATGGCGCCCTTCCTCCAGCGTATCGATGGTCACCAGCCTGAGCTCGGGCAGCTCGATCGCATATTGGACAAATCCGTTGCCATCGTCGAGCCCGGGAAAGCGCGCATGAAAATTGTCGCGCAGATCATGATTGCCGACGCTGACCCACACCGGAAAGGGGCAGCGTGAAAAGGCGTTGGCGAGGCGGCGATAGCTGTCCTCGTCGCCGCGGTCGGTGACGTCCCCGGTCGCGAGCAACAGGTCGGGGCGGTTCGGCCCGTCGATCAGCACGTCGAGCACCTCGTCGAGCCGTTTGCGATTATATTCGGCCGGATTGTCCGGATCGAACCCCAAATGGATATCGGTGATCTGCGCGATCAGCACATCCGTCCCCTGCTGCGCCGGTTAGCGACCCCGGTCCTGACCCTATCCGCCCCGTCTTGCCCCATGCAAGGCCGGTGTGCGCCACGTCACATTGTAAAGACCCCGCGTACCGATGCCTGTGATCCCACTCACACCATAGGTATCACGCAGGGGTTTATTTGTGATTGCCGCGGCATTTACCTTCCGCTGACGGTTCGGAACCCACGGCTGGCCGCCGTCCGAATGATATTCATGGCACATCGCGCAGGACGATTCGGTCGCGGTTTCGACCTTGACCAGCCGCGCCCCACCCTCGCCGACATGGCAATCGCGGCATTGGCGGAGGCCCGGGATCAGCAGATCGGCCGATGTTTTCGACGCAGGCGCGGCGGTATGGCAATCGGCGCAGTCGGTTTCCCTGTGCGCATCATGGTCGAACCAGCCCTTTTGCAGGTAACGCGCGGTCTGGTTCACCGCCGCAACGCGCCAGTTGGTCCCGGCTTGCGGAGCAAAGATCGTATGGCAGTCATAACAGGCGCCGCCTTTTGAAAACACCGCGCGCACCGCATCCTGTGCCCGGCTCGGCCGCACCGCCACCTCGTTGAAATAGATGCTGTACACCTGTCCCTCGGCATAGGCGCCGGGGCGCCGTCGCTGCATCCCGCCAAGCTGCAACGGCCGCGCGGGCGGGGTCGAGCGGTAATAAGCGGTGAGATCGGCGACGACCTGATCGGGTTCGCCATGACGCAGCGTGCGCGTCGTCCCGCCGACGGTCTCGAACGCCAGGCTGTGGCACATCGCACAGTCGCGCTCCATCTCGACCGGCTTCACGCGCACCCCGTCGGCCTCGACCCGGTGGCAATTTTCGCACTCCAGCTTTTGCCCGAAATCATAGCGGCCGCGGAAACTCGCCGCCATCCGTGCGACCCCGCCGGTCGCTTGCAGGTGAACATCGTGCGGGAATTTCAGCCCGTTATAATCGACCGTCCCTTTGCCGGGCGCGGCGCGCGCCAGCTTGGCACCCGGCGCAGCCCGAACGAGCGGGCGAAACTCGGGGTGGCCGGTCCCGAAATCGGCGGCATCGCCCAGCATCGTCGGATGCCCCGCCGTCTTCAGCCGCCCCTGCATCCCGTCGTGGCAGTCGGCGCAGAATTTCTGCGGCGTCGCGGGCATCGGCCCGGCGCCTTCATGCTCGGTGTGACAATCGACGCAGCGCCCTTGCGGCCGGTTGAACACCTCACCGACATTCGCCAGCAATTTGTCGAAGCCGCCGTCGGGCGCCCGCGCTGCAAGCAGCATCGCGGTCGGCGCTCCGGCGTGGGCGGTGCTCATCGCCTTATGCTCGCCGGTGTGGCAGCTGACGCACGCCGTGTCGGTGACCGCAACGAACGGTTCGACATGGCACGACTGGCAATCGTCCTTCAGGCTCGCGTGCGCGCTCGACAATGGTCCCGACGACCAGCTGCTATCGGCATGGAAGCCTTCAGGACGCTCATCGACATTCTTATAGCTGTACCAGGCCCAGATCGGCCCGACCAGAAAAGCGAGCAGCATCAGCAACCCGAACGCCCACGCCCCCATCCGCTTGCCCAGCATCACGCCTTGCAACGAAAACGCCTTGGCCTCGTCGACATCCTTCGACGATTGCGACAGTTCGTCGATGCGCTCGACAAGCAGGATGATCTTGTCATCCTCGCGCGCGATCGTCAGCCGATGCCCGCCGAAACGCAGCTCGCCGCCCGAACCGCTGTCGATATCGGCGACGGTCTCGCTGCGTCCGTTGAGGTCGAATCCCAGCCCCTCGCTCGCGGCGACGCGGACATGACGCCCGTCGCCGCTGCTGATCGTTGCATGATGCGGATTCACCGCCAGGTCGGCGACGTGGATGATGTTCGAACTGTCGCGGCCCAGCGTGATCGTGTCACCCGGCAGCGGCTGATCGCGGACAATCTGCTTGCCCGTCTTGGTCGTCGAAATGCGGCGCAGGATGAAGCTCATCGTCCCCGCCTCACCAGTAGAAAAAGACGCTGATGATGTGCGCCGACAGCGCCGCGATCAGCGCAAAGGTCAGCGGCACATGCACATAGAGCCATATTTCGAGCAGTGCGCGCAGCCGCAGATGCGCGCGGAGCCGCGCCAGCGCCGCGACCTTTTGCTTCAGCAGCCCGACGACCTTTTCGCGCGCCGCGGCATCGCTGCTGTGCGACGCCGCCAGCGTGCGCAGCGCCGCCGCGGTCGCGCAATTCGGATAACGCCCGCTCAGCCGCGCGCCGATGCTCCCCGCGAACGGATCTTCGTCAAGCGCCGCCAGCACCGGCGCGGTGTCGGCGGGGGTCAGCGGCTGCGCGGCGCTGTGCAGCTGGCGGTCAAAGGCGCGGATCGCCTCCAGCATCTGCATCTGCGTCATCTCGTCGCGGTTGTTCGACAGCGCCGCGGGCAGCGTTGCATAGACGATGACGCCGTACAGCCCCGACAGGATCACCAGCATCATCAGGGCCCACGCCAGCGTGTGGACGTTCCAGCCAAGCTGGAACCCGGTGTGCCAGGTGCCGATGACGATCAGGCTGAGCCCCAGATAGACATGCGCCGACGTCCACGCTTTCAGCGACCAGTAATCGTTCGTCATCTTGCGCTTGCGATAACCGAGCGCGGTCAGCCACAGGATCAGCCCCGCCCCGATCGTCCCCAGCGTATAGCCGTACCAACTGCCGCCATTGTGCCGCGGCGTCACATCGACCAGCGCGTAGGAGATGATGATCAGCAGGCACAGCCCGCCCGAAATTTTCGCCCAGCGAAATCCCGCATAACGCAGGAACCCCTCATGCTTGCGCTCGCGCACCCGCTCGGTCTGGGTCGCCCTGTTGCGACGCCGCTGAAAGAGCGAGGCCATCAGTCGGTCCCCTCTTCCAGCCGCGCGATCGACAGGAATTCTTCGGGCGAGACGCGGATCGCAGCACCCGTCGGACACGCCCGCACGCACGCCGGGCCACCCGCGATTCCCTTGCACATGTCGCATTTGACCGCGATTTTCTTGGGCTTTTCGTCGCCCAATTGCTTCTTGGTCCATTTTGGCGACGGTTCGCCCGGTCCCGGACCAAAACCGGTGAGCAACCAGCGCAGCAGGCTAGGCTTTTCAGGCGGCGCCGCCTCCATGCGGATCACGCCATAGGGGCAGTTGCGCATACAGTTGCCGCAGCCGATGCACCCCGGCTCCATGAAGACTTCACCGTCGGGGCCGCGATGGATGACGTTCGGCGGACAGTCGGCCATGCAGTGCGGATGCTCGCAGTGGCGGCAGCTGGTCGGCACGTGCAGATGGGCAAAGGTCTTGCCCGCCTCGCGGTCGAGCCGCGACAGGCCTTCATGGCTGTCTGCGCAGGCCTTTTCGCAATTGTCGCAGCCGACGCACAAATTCTCGTCGATCAGCAGCGCGTCGGTCGCCTCGCCCAGCCCCTCCGTCATGATGAAGGTCGCGGTGTCTGAATAAAGATCGACCGCGCTCGAATAGCTGGCTTTGCGCGATTCGATGAAGTCGTTCATCGCCGCGCGCTCGGCGACCGCGGCCTCGGTCGCGGCGCGAACTTGCGGGCGCGAGGCAAGCATCTTGCGGAAGCTCTCGCCGGTCAACTTGATCAGTTCTGCGCCGACGGCAGCCTTGACCGTGGCGTTGCGCGGCTGCCCGCTCAGCACCCCCATTTCGCCGAAGAAACTCCCCGCCGGCAAATAGCGGAGGAAGATCGGCTTACCGCCAATGTCCTTCTCGACCACCATCGACCCCGACCGGATGACATAGACATCGTCGCCTTGCTCGCCCTCGGTCAGCACGACCTTGCCCGCGGGGACGCGCTCGACCTCGGCGGTATCGACCACCGGCGCCAGATCCTCGACCGTCAAACCGCCCTTGAAGATCTGGAGTAGCTGGCGTTCGAGCGAGATGCGGTTGATCACGCGCTTGGCGCCCGGCACCGCCGCCATCAGCTTGAGCGCCGCGGTGCGCGACACTTCGACAAAGATGCTGTCCTCGCCGGCGCGGATCGTCGCGCCGCGCTTGCGGCCCGAAATTAGCCCGACCTCGCCAAAGATCGACCCCTGTTCGATCGGCACGGTGAAATCGGGACCGACTTCGACCACCGCATGGCCGTCGGCAATCGCGAACAGCGACGATCCCGGATCGCCCTTTTCGAACACCGCCTCGCCCTTGCGATAGAAAGCGACCTTCGAATCGAGCATGAACTCGCGCATCTGCAGCGGCGACACATCGGCAAAGATGCTGACCCGCGATCGCAGATATTCCAACCATTCGCTGACCGACTTCTTTTGCGGCAAGTCGGCAAAAATCGCCGCCAGATCCTTCTCGTCGGCGGGGGTCAGTCCCGTGTTGCCGTTCAGAAACTCGACGACGTCATAGCCCTGGTTCATGCAATGCTTGATCAGCGGATAACCCGCCAGCGCGCCGATGACATAGAGGCCGGGCACCGTCGTCTCGAACGTCGGCGACAGCTTCGGAAACGCCTCGCGGTCGGGGCCGGTGAACTCGATCCCCATCGATTCGACAAAGCCGCGCGGCGCGACCGACCCCAGGCGCGCGACGATCACATCGCACTGGATTTTCTCGTCGCCATTGGGGGTTTCGAGCGTCAGCCAGCCGGGTTCGACGAGCTTCGGCTGGGTTTCGGTGCGGATCGACATAAAGCCATTCTCGCCCGCCTCCATCATGTCGGCGACATTCTTCGCCTTGGCGCGCGCGAAATCCTTTGAACGGTTCAGGATGGTGACGGTGTTTTCCAGCGCCTCCTCGGCCACCCCCAGCGCGTTCTCGATCCCCGCGTCGCCCGATCCGACGACGGTGATATGCTTGTCCTTGAAATCTTCGGGATCGTCGACCTGATAGATGATGTGCGGCAGGTCGGCGCCGCCGCAGCGCATCCGGTTCGGATTGCCCTGCGTCCCGATGGCGAGGACGATATTTTCGGCGTGAAAGACATCGCCCTTCGCGGTCTTGATCGCGAACGATCCCTTTTCGCCGGTCACTTCGGCAACCTCGGCGTGATACGCCACATTCACCTTGTTGTTCGCGGCATCCTCGTCCCAGTTGCCCAGGATATATTCGCGCGCGCCCTCGGCAAAACGGCAGTCGGAGCGGAGATCAAGCCGCTCGGGCGTCGCCAGCACGCGCTTGCCCTTTTGGTACTTGAAAATCGTGTCCGACAGATGGTCGGTCTTTTCGAGCAGGATGTGACTGAGCCCCAGCTGCGCGGCGCGCGACGCGGCGCTCAGCCCCGCCGGCCCCGACCCGATGATCGCGACCTTGACGGGCTCGCTCATGCGCGCACCAAGCTGCGGCGAAAGACGCTATCGCAATCGCTGGTCGTGATGCTGACGAACACGCGCACGGGCATCCTACCCCCCCTCTCGCCAGCCCCCCGGCGAATACATAACGGATGCGACCCGGACTATATGTCCTGGACGTAAAGCTATGCCCTTGAAAGCGGCGAAAGGTCAACCGGTAGCGGCGGACAATCGTTGCGCGATACGCCGTGCGGGGTTTGCCGAACTCGGCGACCGATTGCGATCAAGGCGCAGCGAAATCAGACGATGTCCGTTATCGAACGTCATCGACGACCTGCATCCGCGGCGTTGCGGCATCATAGGTAGCGATGACTTTGCATGGCTTGACCAAGCATTGCCGCTCTACACGGGCCGCAACCGACGCCGGGTCGATCTTGGGCTTTTTCCTCCTGTAGCTCCCGATCGGCTCAACCACCCTTTTCGTCACCGCGCTTGTCCAGCCTGCTTTTCCTTTCGCATCGATGAACCGAACCAGCACGCCGTTCGCGACATAAGCGTCGATTGCGCACGATACGCCGGAGTCCGCCCGGCAGCGATCGAGAACCGATTTTCGTGCCTCCGCCGAATTCTGGCTTCCACTGATCAACCAGGCCTTGTTTTGCGAGGCCGCAGGCGCGGTGCCTTCCGGTCTGGCAAGCAACGCCCAATGATGTCGCTCCACTCCATAACGCGGAAAAATATCGGTGACGAAATCCGATCCGGGCGCAGCGTCGAGCGGTAACGCGCCTTGATATATTACCTCTTCGAATTCGCAGCCAAACGAACTTTTAAGGCACTGCAGTGCAAGCGCCTGGTACTGAATGGATTCAGGCGTGCCTTTGGGAACATCGGCACCGGATTTGATCCAGCGCAGACCCATCGCATCGATCATCACACCGAAAGGACCATATCCATAAACCGTGTCGGCGATGACACATCCCTTGCCCATTGCCGCGTGGCAGGCCGCAAGCGCACGTTTATTGGCTGAATCCGCCGTCCAGTGCGCCCGCGAAACCCAAAAGGAAGACGTATCGATATGCGTCACCGCCGCCATATAGCTGGGCTGGATCGGCGTACTGTATATAGTAGGTACTCTTGATGAAGAAGATTCATCGCCGCTACTGTCGCCGCCTTGGTCATAGCCAGGGATCGGGGCGCAGGCGATAAAGTCCCGCGACCCGGTTTGGAACATTCCGGGCGGACAGCCCCACGCGGCATCTGGAAACAAACAATAACCAACTGCCAGCAGGCACGGCAGGAGGAAACGCGTCGTCGACATCCGAAAAAGCGTCATTCCCAATCCTCGACATAATGCCAGTGGCTGGCTAGTTTCAATTCCCGGGTGCCTGCAACAATTCGTCGCATGCTTCACGGGTGTTGGTGCCCCCCCATCCGGATGCGTTGCTATCGACGTCGATCCGAACATCGGCCACGCGGCGGACGCCGTTGCGATCGGGAATGGTCACGAATTGCACGTCGCACGCCATATAGGTGCCTTCGACCCAGGTAGCGCCGCTGTTGCTGCCGACCAGAACGCGATTGTCATATTGCTGGCCGTAGGAAAGGATGCGCAGATTGCCGGAATCGGTGATGAGAGGCCGCCCCATCTTCGCCACCACATCCTCCTCGGGCCTTGCCTGCCACACCATCAGAAGCTGGGCGGCGATCCCGCGCGGCTTCCGATCGCCGCGCAGCTTTGCCGCCGCTTGATCGAACTCGAACCCGGCGGCCAGGCTCTTGGTACCCTGTTCATATTGACCGCGCAGCTGCGCCGCCAGCGTGTCGATTTCCTTGGTGATGGCCGCCATTTTGGCCATGGCCGCCGCCCGGTCGGCGTCGGTGGCCACCTGGGCGAACCGGCCGCTTGGGTCGGGCCGCTTGCTGCCACGCCACAGCCGCGTCCAGCTGAGCTCCAGCTGTTCTGCTGCGGTTGTTTCGGCAAGGACCATGACGCTCTCGGTAAAGCCGAACGGGCGGAGCTTGGCGTTGAAGGCGTTCATATCGAACCGCTGGTTTTGATACGAAGCAAACATCGCCTTTTCGATATCGGGGCCGTTGCAGGCGAGTTTTCGCGCCTTGAGCATGGCGGGGTCGCTGGTCGTCGTCCATAATCCCGCCGGAAGCGCTTCATTCTGCAAATCGCGGCGCCGCAAAATCGAGCTGCCTTCGCCAATCCGCATCTTTACCGACGAGGTTTCCGCGATTGCCGTGCCTCGCTTATCCGGCCTGCCAGCTTTGCGGGTGGCCAGCGCCATCAGGCTTGGGCATTCGAAATGCACCCGGAGCATCGTCCATTCAGGCTTTGCCGGGTGTTCATGGATGACCGTAACGTCGAGCTGTTTGATCGCGGTCGGACCTAGCAACTGGTCCGCGGGGGTGCGGTCCATGACCAGGGTTTGCGAATAATAGGCCTGGCGGTTGCCGGGTTCGCCATCGACATGAAAAAACAATGCCTGCGCAAAAGCTGCCGATGGAACGAAGCTGGAAGCGGCGGCCGTCAACAGCGCGGCGGCAAGATGCGGTGCACGAGACAGGTTTCTCATAGTCTTAGCTCGCCTTGCGTTTGCTGAGGCAGCTTTCCAGCTGCTTGCGCGCGGCAAGGCCGTCGTGCCAGTCGATTTTCAACACCGACTTGCCATTGACGAGTACGTCGAAGCCCAAAGTCTCCTTCATTTCCGCCAATCCCGCCTCGATGGTCGGCATGGCAAAGGCAATGGAGGCATAAGCTTCGCCGGGAAGCTGGTAGTTGAAGGCCTGGACCGACTGCGAGGTGCCGTCGCTTTGATCGAGCGTCACCTTCAGCTTCTTCACTTCGGGCGATCCGGTGATGTTTGGCCCTGAAAATGTCAGCAGCGCTCCGTCATAGCCACTACCCGGACCGGATATGCGGACCATCGCTTCACCCTTGGTATAGAGGGCCGAGCAATACTCGCCTGGCTTTGGATTGTTGCTGTCCTGAAAAAAATCCCAGCCGCCATTGTGATAACGATCATAGGCCGCCTTGAACTTCGGGTCTTTCATGCGCTGTTGAAGCTCGCCGCTGAATGCCGATGATGCTTCGCCGATCCCTGAGATATCCGCCATCGCCTGCGCCATCGGATCGCGGGGCCGCTCGCCGGCCGGGCCGCCGTCGTCATAGGGGCCGTTCTGGTTCTGCGGGGGCGTAGCTGCAATGTCGTTCATGGCCTGATGATGCTGCGCCTGTGCCGCGCAGATATTGGGCAAATCGGAACAGGCCTGCGCGGGGCTTGAAAGCGCACAGAGAGCAAGAAACCCCGCGATGGGTGCCGCCCGCAGCGGATACCGTCCAAAAGCTTTTCCCAAGATAAGTGTCATCTCAATGCCTCACAGCCATGGAAAGGTTGTACAAACAAAGCCGCACCGCGGGGCGTCCGTGATCGGTTGCACCAGCCACTCATCGGCTCACATCCTCAATCACCTGCATTCTCGGCGTCGCGGCGTCGTAGGTGGCGATGACGCGGCACGTCGATGGTGGGCATATCCGGCCGACGCGTTCCTTGACGGTGACCGGATCGGGGTAGGTCGGCAGGAAACCACCGAGTGGCGACTTTTTCCGTTTCTTCTTTGGCGCCGCCGACAAGGCCGTGGTCCAGCGGTTTTTCCCGCTGCCATCGACAAAGTGAACCAGGACGGCGTTCGTGTTGACCACGCCGCCTTCCGCGATCTTTTCGCCGTTCAGGGCGTAAGCGGTTATCGCGCATGGCACCCCGGCATCGGCCCGGCAGCGATCGAGAATGGCTTTGCGCGTCGCCGCCGAATTCTCCTTCCCGCTGATCAGCCAGCTTTTTTTGTGCGACGCCGCCGTCGGGTTCTCCGGTCGGGCAACCATCGCCCAGCGGTTCTGGTTCAGCTTGCCCTTCGGAAAATAATCCTCCGACTGATCGAGATTGGGGTCGAGGTCGAGGTAGATCGAACCCGGCTCGAACCCGTTCAGCGTGTCGCAGCCAAAAGATTTGCTCAAACAGTCGCGCATTGCCGGATCGGGATTGGCGAGCAAGCCATTGCCGGTCGCTTCCTTCAGCCAGAACTGACCCATGCCGTCTTGCGAAACAAAGACTTGGCTGGCGGTCTTGTCACCCCCGCCCCCCACGGCGGCGGCGATATAGCACCCGCCACCGGTTGCGGCGTCGCAGCCCGCCAAAGCCCGCTTCTTGGCCGCATCGATCGTTTTATGGGCGGCCGACGCCCAAATGGAACCCGTGTCGACATGATAGGCCACCGCCACGAAGCCCGGCCTTTTGGGGCGAGGCGGCAGGGTCGCGGACGGCATCTCATAGGGTTTGGCGGCGGATCCCTCGTCACCACCCTGCGGCGGCGTGGCGGCGATGTCGTTCATGTCGCGGGCATGTTGCCCGGCCGATTGGGCCTGCGCGGTATTTGCGAGCACGGCCAACGCGGTTAACCCCAAGGACAGCGCGAAAGTAAGGGAACCGAGCGACGCGGAAGACCTTTGCCGTTTCCGCGAACGCGAAAATTCTTGCAACAATTTCATTTATTTATCTTCCATCGTAAGACCGGGAGATAAACTTCTCCAGCCATAGCTTTATCGGGTCGCCAGGCGCAGGTCATCGGTCCACATGACCCGGGTCATTCACCCCGGGCCTGTCAAAATCCTGTGAAAAGCCAATGCAATAGGATGTCAGGTAACAGCGCATGGGGAAGGCTTATGCCGCCCGCCGTGCTGCTCCTATGACGCAGGTCACAACTAGTACACCGCCGTCGGCGGAGGCCGTTCAGGCGAGTTCGAACATCGCCGCGATGCCGGTCGATGCAGCCGGTTCGAACCGCGACCAGCCATCGGGACCAAGCCGCTCGATCGGACGGAAGCGCGCCTTGTACGCCATCCGCGCCGACCCTTCGATCCAGTAACCCAGATAGACATAGGGCAGGCCGGCGCGCGCCGCGCGCTGGACATGATCGGCAATGATGTAAGTGCCGAGCCCTTCGCGCAGCGGATGCGCGGCGTCGAAGAAGCTGTAGATCATCGACAATCCGTCGCCCTGCCGGTCGGTCAGGCAACAACCGACCAGGCGGCCCTTGCTGCCGTCGGTGGTCGGTTCGCGATACTCGATCATGTAGCTGTCGACCGGGGTCTGTTCGACCATGTCGGCAAAATCCTGCTCGTCCATGTCGGCCATGCCGCCATTGGGATGGCGCGCGCCGAGGTAGGAGCGCAGCAAGCTATATTGTTCTTCGGTCGCCCACGGTTTGCACGCGGTGGCGACCAGGTCGCGGTTGCGGCGGATGGTGCGTTTTTGCGAGTTGCTGGGGACAAATTCACTGGCGCAGACACGCACCGATACGCAGGCCGAACAATCGGCGCAGCTCGGGCGATACGCCACCGACTGGCTGCGCCGAAAACCGATGCGGCCCAGCGCGTCGTTCAACTCGTTCGCCGTATTGCCGCTCAGTTCGGTGAACACCTTGCGTTCGGTCTTGCCCGCCAGATAGGGGCAAGGCGCGGGGCTGGTGACGAAAAAGCGTGGGAAACGGAACGGTGCGGACACGCGGTTTGGACCTCCTGACAGGCGATGCGGAATCCGTTTAAGGCGGGTCCGACGCTCTCCACCCACCAACTATGCCGTGCGCCGTCAATGGTGCAAAGTCCGTTTACCATTTTTAGTCGTGCCGTTCTGACTCAGGTCGAAAATTATCTGAATCGCGCGGTAAGGATTGTGCCGATCTGAATCACAATGCGATTGCACTCTTGCAATCGTCATCCCGGCGAAGGCCGGGATCTCGCCATCGCGTAATCTCCTGCGGGTGAGATCCCGGCCTTCGCCGGGATGACGGAAGGTGCTCAGCTATACCCGCGCAGTTCGTCGCCAGTCAGCGTCGCGACATGCAGCACGTTGGTCGATCCCGGCGTGCCGAACGGCACCCCCGCCATCATCACCAGTTTCGACCCGGCCTTGCCGATCCCGTGGCGCAGCGCCATGCGCTTGCCCTTGGCGATCATCTCTTCAAAGCTGCCGATGTCCTTGGTCGATACGGCATGGGCACCCCAGAGCAGCCCCATGCGCCGCGCGGCTTCCTTTTTCGGCGTCAGCACCAGCAATGGCGCCCCCGCCCGCTCGCGCGCGACGCGGCGTGCGGTCGAGCCCGAAAAGGTGAAGCAGATGATCGCATCGGCGTCGATCGTGCGCGTGATGTCGCCCGCGGCTTCGGCCAGCGCGTCGGCGGTTGTCGCGTCGGGTGTCGTCTCGGTGAAGTGCAGGCGGCGGAAATAGTCCGGGTCGCTTTCGACCGAACGCGCGATCGAATCCATCATCGTGACCGCTTCCACCGGCCACGCGCCCGCTGCGGTCTCGGCCGACAGCATGATGGCGTCCGCCCCGTCGTACACCGCCGTGGCGACGTCGGACACTTCGGCGCGCGTCGGCGAGGGCGAGACGATCATCGATTCGAGCATCTGGGTCGCGACGACGACGGGCTTGCCCATCCGCCGCGCGGTCGCGACGATCCGTTTTTGCAGCGGCGGCACCGCTTCGGGCGGCAATTCGACCCCCAGGTCGCCGCGCGCGACCATCGCGGCATCGGCGAGCTCAAGGATTTCCTCGATCCGCTGCACCCCGGATGGCTTTTCAAATTTCACCAGCAACGCTGCCTTGCCGCCGATCAGCGTCCGCGCTTCGGCGACATCCTCGGGCCGCTGGACGAACGACAGCGCGATCCAGTCGACATGCTGTTCGAGCGCGAAGGTCAGATCCTTGCGGTCCTTTTCGGTCAGCGCCGCCAGCGGCACGACGACGTCGGGAACATTGACCCCCTTGCGATCCGAAATCTTGCCGCCGACCTCAACCACCGTGTCGATCCGCGTCGGCGACACCGCCTGTACGCGCAGGACCAGCTTGCCGTCGTCGATCAACAGCCGCGTGCCCGCTTCCAGCGCTGCGAACAATTCGGGGTGCGGCAGGTGAACCCGTGTCGCATCGCCCGGTGCGATGTCCGCATCGAGCGCAAAGGGCGCGCCTTTAATCAGCTCGACCGGCCCATCGGCAAAGGTGCCGACGCGCAGCTTTGGTCCCTGCAAGTCGACGAGGATCGTCGTCGGACGCCCGGTCTCCTTCTCCAGCGCGCGGATCGCGGCGATCACCTTGGCGTGGCCGGCATGGTCGCCATGGCTCATGTTGACGCGAAAGGCATCGGCGCCGGCGCGGTGCAGCGCCGCGATCATTTCGGGATTCGCGCTCGCAGGACCAAGCGTCGCCAGGATGCGCACCTTGCGCTGGCGGGGGGTAAAACTCTGGACCACAAATGCTCCGAACCGATAAAAAGCTGGGGCCGCTTGCGTAGGCGCGTTGCCCCCGGCAAGGCAA
>NZ_DASYHE010000058.1:0-13707 GCF_035998965.1 Sphingopyxis sp. | reverse complement strand
CCACGTTCAGGCGGCAGCAGCGGCCCAATCAGGTCCCACTCCGCATCCGACAAATCCCCGCGACCCATGACTGATCCTCAAAAAGCAGTCTTGAATCAGAAGGAGGAGGATTTGGGAATCCCTTTTGTCAACACGGCCTAGACGAGCGAAGACGCATTTCGCACCGAAATGCGGCAATTCCTCGCCGCCCATTTCCCTGACGAATTAAGGGGCGCGGGCAATATGCTGGCCGGGCCCATTGGCAGCTTCGGCTTGTGGATCATCCTGGCCGACGCGCATCCGGAAGCTTCGAGGGACAGCTCCAGCGTGTCGGTGACATCCCCGGCCCGCATGGTGGTACACAGCTTCCAAAGGATGACATAACGGGAGAAGTCGTCGAGCACGGTCGACAGGTACACCAAGCCCCAGCCGATGATCTTGAAGTAGGTGAAGTCGGTCTGCCACATCTCGTTCGACCGCGTCGTCTTGGTGTGGAACCCGTCGGCGGCCTTGATCACGATGAAGGCCGGACTGGCGATCAGGTCATGGGCTTTCAACATACGGTAAACCGTGGCTTCCGACACGAAGTAGCGCTTCTCGTCGGTGAAGCGCACCGCGAGCTCGCGGGGTGACAGGTCGGTTGTATCCAACGCCATGTCGATGATCTGCTGCTGGATATCATCGCAGATGCGGTTCCACACCCGCCTCGGGGCCGATGGCCGATCCTCCAGCGCCTCCGGCCCGCGCTCGAGGTAGCGGTCGTACCAGCGTTAGAAGGTCCGGCGCGGGATGCCCAACTGCTCCAGCGTGCGCTTGGCCGGCAGGTGCGACTGCTCGACGATCCGAATGATCTCCAGCTTCTCGGATGCGGGTTACCTCATTCGTCGTCAGCCCTATCCGCGATCATGCTTTTTTTGAGCAACCGGTTTTCCAGCGTCAGATTGGCCACGCATTCCTTAAGGGCACGGGCTTCGCGGCGCAGGTCGTGCACCTCGCCGGTGGTCGCGGCACGGGCGGTGTCGCCCGCCAAGCGCCGCTTGCCCGCCTCCATGAACTCCTTCGACCACGTGTAATACAAGCTCTGGGCGATGACATCCTTGCAGCACAGCTCGGCGATGCTGTCCTCGCCGCGCAGGCCTTCCAGCACGATCCTGATTTTGTCCTCTGCAGAGAAGTGCCGGCGCGTCGCACGCCGTATGTCCTTCACCAGCCGCTCAGCAGGGGCCTTCGGCGCCGATTTTTTCAAGGAGGATTGGGCTTCATCCTCGTTCCTTAGTCACTACGACGAAGCCCAAATCCTCCTTAAATCACAACCTCAAATCTGTGCCATTGGTGCTGACGGCGGACAGCACCGGCAATCCGCCCTCACATGAAGCGCTCGGGTTGAGCCATGTCGGTCTCCACGCAGAGGTTCGTTTCTTGGTAGACAACTCGTTGCACGAAATAGCTCGTCGGTCAATTGGCGCTGGCACGCGAAGCCAAGAGCGGCCCGCCTCGCGGGAGGGCGCTCACCGCCGAACGATTGCCGGCTCGATCGGACTATTCTGCAACACGGCGGGAGGCAGGTAGGGCTCCGTGCCGCGATATTCGCAATTAGTTAGCCGTCAGTGCTGGCAACCTGATGCAGCGGGGGCAGAACGGCCGCGGCGCGCCGCCTCAGACGCGAGCGGTGCCAGTTGGGGATATCGGCTTGCTGACGATGAATGGCGTCGGCCATTTCAAATCTTCCACGGCTCCTATCGAGGAGGCATGTCTTCCGATCCGCTTTCGAGATTGCCGGACATTTTCGTCAGCAATGAGCGCATCGCGCGTATCTCAGTTGGGGAAATCATATGGAGCAGTCGCGCGTAGATCATGTCGGCTTCGGCGCGCAGCTGAGGCAGGATTTCGATCGCTCGGGGCAAAAGATGAAGTTCCCAGACGCGCCGGTCGCCCTTGGCAGCGCGCCGTTCCGCGAGCACCATTCTTTCCAGCTGGTCGACAACATGGCCAACGCTGGCACGCTCCAGTTCGAGGCATTTGGAGAGGTCGGTTTGGGTCATGCCCGGGGTCCGATAGATATAGACGAGCGCGCGCCACTGGGTTCGCGTCAATCCGAAGCGCGCCGTTGAGGCATCAAACTTCCGACGCAGTTTGCGGGGCACTTCCTCGATGAGAAAGACAAACTCGTCTGAGGCCGTCAGAAGACTTTTCGCGGGAGAGATGCCGCTTGTATTGCGAGGTTCAACCATCGTCATGGACTGTAGAGCCAACATCATATTCTGAAAACCCTTTACTGTAAGATATGATATAGTATGATCGTGGAATGATTGATCAGTCGATCACGCTTGCCGGGAAAGCGGGCCATGAAATCGCAGCGTCGGTTGATGGCCCGGAACTCGGATTACCGGTAATCCTCGCGCACGGCGGCGGACAGACCCGAAGGGCATGGAGGGCGGTAGCCCACCGGCTCGCGAGCCATGGTTTCCGGACCATCGCAGTCGATATGCGCGGGCACGGCGAGAGTGCATGGGCCAGCGACGGAGCCTATGATATCTCCGATTTTGCGGCCGATCTCGTCGAGATCGCTGCGGCGACGGCGAGCAAACCGGCGCTGATTGGCGCGTCTCTTGGTGGCCTGGCCGGGATCATCGCCGAGGGAAAATGCGCACCGGGAAGTTTCGGATCGCTGACGCTGGTCGACGTCACACCTCAGATGGAACCGAGCGGCGTCGCCCGCGTGGTCGGTTTCATGGCGGCGCATGCGCGCGATGGTTTTGCGTCGGTGGAAGAGGCCGCACAGGTCATTGCCGACTATCTGCCCCATCGCCCCAGCCGGAAGGCTTCGGCCGGGCTAGCACACTATCTGCGCCGCAAGGACGATGAACGCTTCTATTGGCACTGGGACCCCGCCTTCATCGAAAGAGTGACGCAGCAGGGCGGCGGCGTTTCCAGCGACCATGGCCGCACCGAGCTCAGCGCGGCCGCTGCCTGCTTGACCTTGCCGGTGCATCTGATCCGCGGCGGGTCAAGCGATCTCGTCTCGCTGGAAGCCGTCAAGCATTTCCAGGGCCTTGTCCCTCATATGGCGTATAGCGACATTGCGAATGCGACTCATATGGTGGTGGGGGACGAGAACGACGCTTTCGGGCAATCGATCCTAGAGTTTTTGCTCGGCATCCATGAAGCGGAAATGAAATCATGAATGCCCCCGCCGTCCCGGGGCTTGAGGAATTACGTGACCTATTGGCGCTGGCCCCTTTTCACCGCTGGCTCGGGCTCAGCATCGCTGAGGTCGGCGCCAACGAGTTGGTGATCTCCATGCCTTGGCGAGACGAAATCATCTCAAATCCGACGGTCGGCGCGGCGCATGGTGGCATCGTATCGGCTTTGATCGATCTGACCGGCCTCTATACGATCATCGCGATGGGGGGTGCTGCGCGGGCGACGGCGGACCTCCATGTGGATTTTCACCGACCGGCCAAGCTGGGGCCGCTTCGCGCGATCGGCAGCCCGGTGAAATTAGGGCGGCAGATAAGCGTCGCGGCTACCCGGATCCTAGCCGCAGACGGAACCTTGGTGGCGAGTGGTAGAGGGGCCTACGTCGCCTGATAACCGCCCGAGGCGAGCCAATCTGCGCGGCCAGATGCATGCCCAGCAGCTTTCGGAGCCGAGGCAGTGGCGGCAGCGACACGCTTTTTGGCGACGTGTCCCTAGGCCGAACCCACGACCGGACGGCCGCGCATCGGCCATTCAGTCAAATCGGCTCCCTGCCGGTCACACGCGGGTTTGGCCGCTCGCCTTTGAGCCGTCGACTTTGCCTAGTCCGACAGGCCAGCCACGCAGCGCATGGAGATCAAGTTCTCCTGTGCTGCGTGACTAGACTGCTGGGTCAGGTCAGGGCGCCGGGGTGCGATTCGCGATCGCATCCTCGATCAGATCCTGCATGACCTGTTCGAGCTCGACGCCTTTCCGGTCGCCTCCGCTCGATATTTCGGTGGCGATCAAAGCGTAATAGCCGGTCTCGCGATCGATCCAGCCGGTCCAACCATAGGCACCCGGTGAGGAATTGATCTTGGACGTCGCGCAGGCCGAAGGCGTGTCGCATTCGACAAAGGAGCCGAGCGCATATTCCCAATTGCCCGCGCTCGCCGGCACGAAAACGCGCGGCAAGCCTGCGGTACGTTGCTGGGTGAAGCTTGTCATATCGGTAATAAAGCTGCCGCCAAGGAAGGCACGCAGAAGTTTCGCATAGTCGCGCGGCGTCGAATAGGCGCCGCCCGCGACCCACGGGTTGGTGGGAGCGCTTCCCGCAGGGTCATACCAGGTCGTGCTCGTCATCCCGAGCGGGGTCGTCACATGCTGCGCGAACAGTTCGTGAAAATTGCGCTGGCGTGCCGGTGACGTGCCGGGCGCAATGCTTATATCCTTTGCCTCCAGATAGGCAGCGGCGACCTGAAGGCCGTGCGGTCCATAGCTATATTGCGCGCCGGGCGCGTTGCCCGGGCGCAAAATATCATAGCGCAAATCGTGGATGCTCTTCGCGCAATTGTAGAGCGTCATGGCCGGAAGCAGCTGACAGCCGCCAACGAGCGGGCTCGCATTGAAGCCCGACGTCATCGACAGCGCATGCTTGAGTTGGACATCCTTCTTCGTTCCGATCGTGGTCCAGAAGGCAAGCGGCGGCCGCATCGGATCGTCGAGCGTCGCGATGCCAGCCTGCACCATGCGCATCCCCAGCGCGCCGGCGAACCATTTGGAGGCCGACGCAAGCGGGGTCACCCGATCGATACCAAAGCTGCCCTTCTCGTAAGCGAAGAGATAGTCGGGATCCGAAGCATTCCCGACGATGAAATAGCCGTTATCGACCTCGGTATCAGCGTCGATTGCCGACTGTAACGCGGTCCAGTCATAGGTATAACCGCCGACGGTGGCCGAAAGGCTGGCGGCCGCGGGCGCCGATGCCGCCGACGTCGACGCTTTAGCAGCGGGCGCCGCAGGCGGAAGCTGCACCATGGGACGCGCCTCGCCGCCGCCGTTGCCCCCGAACCCGCCCTGCGCCGCAAAGGCCGCAGCCCCAGCCATCGCCGCACCAGCGGCAAGCCACATCCATTTCGTTCTTCCAGCCATTTTCTCTCTCCCAGCTTCGTTGCACATCGTCGAAACGGAGGGCCTAGCGCGGCCGGACGGGCTAGGGCCTGGGCTGGCCGTTCCCGAAGTGAACATTGAGCAGATGGTCGAGCTGCGCCTTGCGAAAGCCGGCGACGACGCCAGACTCGGGCGCAAATTTTGCGAGACGGTCGCTTGCCGCATCGTAACGCGGCCAGTCGCGAACGAGTGCGCAGCCAGGAACGCCCGTCTTGGCGAAGCCAACCCAGCAGGCGGCGATGCCTTCGCCGAAGCGGCGATCCTCGTCACCGACGGCGCCGGCGACCGACGCGAAATAGTCGAGCGTCCCGAACAGATAGGGGATTTCAGACCCGTGCGCGGCGCCCTTGGCGCGGTCGCGCCGCGCCGCTGCGACATAGTCGAAATGATAGAGATACGAAGGCGCCCCTCCCGCCGTCCGGGCCGCGAGCCAGCGCGCCGGGGCGACGAACCAGGCGTCGCCCAACACCTGGCGCGCCAGTTCATCATCGGCCAGCCCCATGCCATAGGCGGCCCGGCCCGCCGCCTGGTCGCGCCCTAGATAGGCGAGCGCGGCGGATGGCGGCACGCCCATGGCAAGGATGACGCTCGCCTCGTTGCTGTTCGCGCCGACGAGGAGCGGAACGTCGATCGGCTCGCTACGCGCAAAGACGCGCCAAGGCGCTTCGCGTACCAGGTCGCCGTCGAGGATGGGGCCGGTCATCGCGCCCGGCGTCCGGACCTCGCCAGCGGCAACGAGCGCGGCGGCGGGCAGCGCGCGAAGCGCGTCGAGCGATGCTGAAGGCGGCGCACCTGCGCGCGCTGCCAACGCCGCGCCTAGCGCTTCTTGCTCGCCAAGCGGGCGCGGATCGAGGAGACCAACGCCCGACTGAACGATCGCCTTGGCGAACAGGCCTTTGGCTTCGGGCTGGGCAAGGATCGTCGTCACTCCGATCGCCCCGGCGGATTCGCCGAACAAGGTGATCTGGCGCGGATCGCCACCAAATGCGGCGATATTTTTCTTCACCCACCGCAGGGCGGCCAATTGGTCCATCAGGCCGTAATTGGCGAGCGCCTCGCCGCGCGGCTTGGCCGCGCTGAGCGCGGGATGGGCGAAATAACCGAGCGCGCCCAACCGATAGTTGATCGTCACCAAAACCACACCTTGCCGCGCGAAGGCGGTGCCGTCGAAAACCGGGAAGGTGCCCGAACCGACCACATGGGCGCCGCCATGGATCCAGACCATCACTGGCAGCTTTCGCGCCCCCGCCGGGCGCCAGATGTTCAGCTGGAGGCAATCCTCAGACTGATGCTCGGCTACCCCGCCCGCGACAAGTGCGGGGCGCACCGTCTGCGGACAAGCCGGGCCGAGTTTTGCGGCATCGCGGACGCCCCGCCAGCGCGGCGGTGCCTGCGGCGCCCGCCAGCGAAGAGCGCCGACCGGTGCGGCGGCGAAAGGAATATCAAGGAAGCGCTCGACGTCCCCCGTGCGCGCGCCCGCAAGGCGCCCCTGCGCGATTGTCGCCGCGGGGGCCGTCTCCGCCGCCGCGACAGACACCGATCCGGTCAGCATCGCGGCACCGAACAGTGCTGCCATCACCAAATGCCGCATTGCGCCCTCCTACCCTTCCCGACCAGCGGCTGGAGGCCGCGGACGGGAGCGCGACCTAGAAAGAAATGCGTCCTTCGACGCCGACGACGCGAGGCTGGCTGTACCGGTTGATCGTCGGCGCCTGCGCGACGAAATAAACCTTGTCGAAGACGTTGTTCGCGAACGCGCTGACGCTGATCTTGCCGAAGTCGACGCCGACCCGAAGATTGACGAGGACATAATCATCGAGGTCGACCGAGGTCGCTGTCAGCTCCTGTTTGCCGCCCCATTGACCACTGATCAGGACATTGCTGGTCAGCGCGACATCCTTGGTGACCGGGTAGCGCAGATTGAGGTTGGCCGAGGCGAGCCAGTCGGGAACCTGCGCAAGGTCCAGCCCGTCATAGCGGCCGCTCTTGACCTTGCCCTCTTGCCGCGAGCCACTCAAGGCGAGGCGGCCATTGCCTTCGCCGAGATCGAAGCCCTGGCTATATTCGGCCTCGATACCCCAGCTTTTCGCATCGCCTGCGTTGGTTAGATAGGCGACCGCGGCGATCGGGCACGCCGGATTGGTGAGCGCGCAGCCATCGTCGACCTGCGCGATCAGGTCTTCAAGCTCGGTGTAATAGCCCGCGATTGCGAAATAGCCGCGGCGGATCGGACTGCCCTTGATGCCGACTTCGTAAGACGTGCTGTTTTCGTTGCCGAACAGCACCTGCACAGGACTCGGCGCGCGCGGATCGGAGAGGCGCGTGTTGAACCCGCCGGCCCGATAGCTGCTGCCGACCTTGCCATAGGCGAGGATGTTCGACGTGAGCTTGTACGAGAGGGTCGCATTGTAGGAGAGATTGTCGGCGTTGATGCTGTCGTCGATGATCCGCGATGGCCCGCCGGTGGGCAGGCCAGTCCCCAAATCGTAAAGCCGCGCCGAGATGCTCCGGCTGTCGCGGGTATAGCGCAGTTCGCCGGTCAGGTTGAGGCTGTCGGTGATGTCGAAACCGAGCGAGCCATAGGCCGCATAGCTTTCGAAATGCAGCCGCGCGGGCGCGATATTGCCCGGCGACGGATTGGCGAGCGTCGGCGTGCGCGTCGTCGCCACCGAGAAATCGCTGTCGAGCAACAGCATTTCGGCGCCGACCAGCCATGTGAAGCGATCGCTCGCCCCGCTGACATGAATATCCTGCGAAAAATTGTCGGTCGTGTCGACGACGTAGGACGCGGTGCTGGCATCGAGCGGCGTGAGAGCGCCGATCTGCCCCGCGGCGCGCGCACGCGCCAGCTCGGCGGGGCTGATCGCGTCATTGTCGAGATCATATTCGGACGTGCGCTTGCGAAAGGAGGTTGTCGACGTCAGGTCGGCACCGCCCAGATCCACGCGGACGAGCGCCTGAAGGCCGTCCACGTCCTGGCTGGCGCGCGGCGCGGTGTTCCAGGGGTAGCGAAAGCGATCCTGCGTATAACCGCCGGGAAAGCCTGGCGTGCCCGCGGGAATGGATATCTGGTAATGGATCGTCGGCGTGGTCAGCCGCTGGGTCTCGGCCGTGATGATCGCGTCGACCGGCCCGCGCTTCAGCCGGATCTGGCCGCGCAGTCCGTGGCCCTTCTGCTGGTCGAAATAGACGTCGTTGTCGGGATTGTAGAAGAAGCCCTTGTCCTGCTCGACGAGATCGCCGCTGATGCGGATCGCCAGGCCATCGGCGAGCGGGACATTGATCGCGCCCTGCGTCTGGAAGCTGTTGTTCTCGAAGCCATAGCGCGCGCTCGCCCAGCCCGAGAGATCGAATTCGGGCTCGGCCGAGATGATATTGATCGCGCCGCCGACCGCGTTGCGGCCGTACAGCGCGCCCTGCGTCCCGCGCAGAACCTCGACGCGGCCGATGTCGAGCAGGTCGAGCCGCGTGAAGTTGCGACCGCCCACCGGACCGCCGGCGATATAGGCACCGTTGCGATAGAGCCCGACGCTCGGGTCGCCATTGGTGGCACGCGCGGTCGACGAAGCGCGGATCGAGATCTCCGACGTGACGGACGAGTTCAGATTGTTGAAGCGAACGCTTGGCTGATCGGCGAGGAGTTCGCCGCTGCCCGTGGCGCCGCCGCGATCGGTGAGCGACGTGATATCGATGACCGACGCCGCGGTCGGCACATCGGCCAGCCGCTCTTCGCGGCGGCGCGCCGTTACGACTATGGCGCCGTCATCATCCGCTTCAGCCGCGTCCGGAAGAGCTTCGGACGGTGCGTCTTGAGCGAAAGCAGGCGGAGCGACGGCTACCCAAATCGCGGCCGTGCAGAAAAGAAGGTTCGCTCTGCGTCCCATGGTCACTCTCCCCATCTTGTTATCGCAATTATTATCGATAATTTTGTGCAAAACCGTCGGCAAGTCAAGCCGGAAAGCGCAATGTCTTTGCAGGTGGTTCGCTGGTCTAAGAGACGACGGCGCTCAGCAGGTCGCGGACGCCCCGCGCCGTAGCGGCAAGGGGGTCAGGTGTGACCGTCGATAAATCGTCGGTCACAGCGTGGTGATGACGGTGTGCGCCAAAGATGCCGGCATGACGCACGTAGCCGGCCTTTATCACTTCCGAGAGTTCGCCCGCTGTGCCTTCCGCCGAAGGATAGGCCATTTCCAACCCCGGCTGGCCTTTGAATATCTCGCGCGCACACGTCACGAATTCGGGCGATGTCATGAGAAAACGATAGGGATCGGCGCTTGGCAGCGGCAGCAAGCGCCCCGGCATTTCCTGATAGTCACGTGCTGCCGCATTGGCGCCGAGATGAAACCAGAAAGCGGTCTCGCCGGGGGCTGGACCCACCTTGTCGGCGATATGGCTCGCACCGAGATTCTCATATTCATGCCCGCTGTTGCACAGGAAGAGCAGGCTGTGTTGCGGAAACGCTCGGGGCATCCAGTCGGCAAGCGCGAGCCACATCGCGATACCCGGCCCCCGCTCGCCGGCGCAATCGGTCCAGCCTGAACGCGGCGTAGAGACGACGAGCCAAGGGCGACCGGAGCGAACGCGTCGCCCGATTATATTCTGCGCTGCCCGAATCCCACCGCGCCCGCGAAGCGCTAATTTCGCCGCGGCACCGTGGCGCGCGGCTTCAATCACCGGGGCGGCGAGTCGCGGCGCGAGCAAGGCAAGTGGCTTGTCCGATACAGGATGACCGGCCGGGACATTGAGGAGCAAGGCCTCGCCCGTCGGCCCAGTCGTAATGAGAATGACCCCGTTCGCACCGCGCGCAAGCGCATCGGCGAGCGGCTCGCGCACTGCACGATCTACGAGGCTCGACCAGCGGCGGAAAGGCAGGCGCACGACGGCGATCGCGCCGTCGAGGCGTTCAGGGATTTCTGCGAGGCGCAGCGGCGCAGCGAGACCGGCCTCGCCGGTTTCGACGGCGAGCGGCTGTGCGACGAGCGGTATCGTGTGGTCGCCGAGCGTAAGTTCGCAATGCGACGCCTCGAACCAAGGCACGTCAAACGTCTGGCGATCCACTTCGAATCCGGCACTGAACAGCCGCTTCGCTGTCCAGTCGGCGGTCCAGCGATCGCCCGCGCCGCCCGACTGCTTGTTGCCGGCCTCGGCATAGCTTTGGACGTCGGCGAAGAGGCGTCCGGGGCCGAACATGGTCAAATCCAGGGATACAGCGGCAGCGGAGTCAACCTGCAATGCGATCGGCGCCGCGAGGCCCGCCTTAAGCAAGGTGCGGCGGTCGGTCGGGAGACGGCTCATGTCACTTTTGCGCGGCGGCGGCTGGGCTTAGGCTTTGCGTGGCGGGCCTTATATTCCTCGAGTGCGCGCCCAAAACTATTCTGAGTAACCCCGATCAGATCGCGCGCCACCGCATCGGCGGCATCGCCATCGCGCGCGACGATATGGCGGCAAAGCGCGTCGTAGAGGATGGCCGATCGCTTCGCCGCCTCGTTGCCATGCGTCTCGATATAGCTGTCAGTATAGACATTGTGCTGCCAGCGCGCGAGCAGCGCGACCCGATCGAGGAGCTCGAGCGCGAGCGGCGCATTGCTGCGTTTGGCGATAAAGCGACCGATGCGGTTCGAGACCTTGATATGCTCGAACGTATTGTCGGTGCGCTGGGTGACATCCTTATATTCGACAAGCCGGTGCATCAGTTCGCGCCCGTCGCGGTCGGTCATTTCGGCGGCCGCAAGGCGACAAACGACGCCGAACAGCGATTTCCACAGTTCATAGACCTCGTTCGCAGCATGCTCGTCGATATCGATCACATAGGTGCCGCGCCACGGCACGACCTTGACAAGCCCGATCCGCGCGAGATGCCGGAACGCCTCGCGCACCGGCGCATGGCTCACTCCGAAGCGCGCGGCGATTTCGCGCTCGCGCAGCCACGATCCGGGCGGAATCCGCCATTCGACGATGTCGTCGGTCAAAAGGCGCGCGATCACGCGGTCCTGCGTCGGCGCGCTGTCGTCGTCGGTCTTCGTCGCGGCCATGTCTCTCCGTTCGGCTTTCCCTGCTCGCGGCGCCATCCTAATCGGGCAGCGCACACGAGCAATCGATGATTGCGAATGAATTTATTATCGATAATATGGAGAATGACAAGCATCGGAAAATCGGAGTCGGATCTTGAAGCGCACCATCCTCTTTTTCGCAGCCGCGGTTGCGGCACAGCCAGCCGCGGCAGGCGAACCCGCCCCTCTTCCCGGCTGTGCCGAAGCGATCGCCTATTCTGAGGCTAATTCCGGCGTTGCGCTGCTGATACTTGAAGATGGCAAAGTGCGCTGCCGATCGGCAGACATCGCGACGCCGCAGGAACTCTGGTCGGGCACCAAGAGCCTTGTCGGGCTGATGGCGGCGGCGGGCGCACAGGATGGACTTCTAACCCTCGACGAGCGGGCATCGGAGACACTCGCTGAATGGAGGGGCGACCCCAAAAAGGAACAGATCACGCTTCGGCAATTGCTGTCGATGACGGGCGGCCAGGCATCGACCGTCGGCAGGGCCCAAGGGTATCTGGACTCGGTGAAGGCACCGCTCACGGCGGCGCCGGGCAGCAAATTCCAATATGGTCCCGCCCCGATGCAAATCTTTGGAGAGATCATGCGGCGCAAGCTCGTTGCCAAGGGCCAAGACGGCAACGCTCGCCATTATGTGGAGCGGCGCATTCTCACTCCGCTTGGGGTTACCATAGGCAGTTGGCGCAGCGGCCCCGATGGCGCACCGCTCATGCCGCAGGGCCTCGTGCTGGCAGCGTCCGAGTGGGCGAAGATCGGCGAGTTCGTCCGCGGCGGTGGGAAGCTCGACGGCAAGCCGCTTGTCGATGAACTGGCGTTCGCCGAGCTGTTCAAGGGTAGCCAGGCCAATCCGGCCTACGGTCTCACCTGGTGGTTGCCCCGTAGCACGCCGGCTGTCGATATTGTTACCCGGTCCACCGATATCACCAGTCATGCCAACGAACTCCCGGCGGATATGGTCGTCGCCGCCGGCGCGGGCGATCAACGCCTCTATATCATTCCGTCGCTTCGGCTTACAATCGTTAGGCAGGCGAAACTCGATCTGGCGGCTTTGGCGGCGGGGGAAAAAGGCGATTGGTCCGATTGGCGGTTCCTGTCACTGTTGCTGAAAGCGGCGAGTGACTAATTTGAAACGCGGCCGAAAACATGTCGGGGCCGATCGAACCTAGGCCGTGCCGCTGCAATATGATCATTGAGAATTGCTGGCCGAATGGAAACGCGGCACGTGGAGTTTGCCGCTGGACCAAAATGATGACGGTTATTGACAGCCCGCGCGGCAATCATACCCGAGGGGCGGAACCTTGCACGCGACGCCGCAGTGGGGCGAAGAAGGATGCAGCATGTTACGGGGATTGATGCAGGACGCGCCGCTGCTGATCAGCGGAATATTGGAATATGCCGCGCGCGCGCACGGCGAGAGGGAGATCGTCTCGAAGGCTGTCGATGAGCCGGTTTGGCGGTATGACTGGCACCGCTGCGATCAGCGTGCGCGTCAGGCTGCGCAGGCCCTTGGTGTCCTCGGGATTGCAACGGGCGACCGCGTCTCGTCGCTCGCCTGGAACACGCACCGCCACCTCGAACTCTTCTATGCGGCGCCGGGCATGGGCGCTGTATTGCACACTGCCAACCCGCGTCTCAGCGACGAGCAAATCGCCTTTACTATCGCTCATGCAGGCAGCCGCATTCTCTTCTTCGAGCCCAATCTAGCCGAGCTCGTCGCACGGCTGCGCCCTCTCCTTCCAGGTATCGAGCGTTATGTCCTTCTCGCGGATCGCGGAGCGACCGCGCCAGATGTTGCTGACGCGTTGAACTATGAAGCGTTGCTGGCACGCCAGGACGGGGCCCTCACCTGGCCGAGCTTCGATGAAAAGGCAGCCGCATTTCTTTGCTACACTTCGGGGACGACGGGCGACCCCAAGGGCGTCCTATACAGCCACCGATCAATCGTTCTCCACGGGATGGCGGCCGGTCTGAGCAGTGCCTTCGGGTTCAGCGCTTTTGATGTCATCATGCCCTGCTCGTCCATGTATCATGCGACGGCATGGGGACTTCCGTTCACGGCAGCGATTAACGGCTGCAAGCTAGTGCTTCCTTGCGACAGGATGGACGGTGCCAGTCTCGCCGATCTGATCAACGAAGAGGGCGTCACCTTTTCGGGCGGTGTGCCCACGATCTGGACCATGTACCTCGCTCATCTCGACACCACGGGGACGGGGGTCGGCAATCTCAAGCGCCTCGTGATTGGCGGCTCGGCCGTCCCGCGGGCGATGGCCGAGACATTCCGCGCCAAATATGGTGTCACTGTGCTCCAGCTCTGGGGCATGACCGAAACCAATCCTCTCGGCGTGATTTCGACGCCCTCCCCGCTCCTGATGGCCGAAGGCGAGGATTTCGCGAACGATCTCCTGCTGACGAAGCAGGGTCGCATGCAATTTGGCATCGAACTGCGCATTATCGACGGCGATGGCACGCCGCTCCCCTGGGACGGTGAGCAGGCGGGTGCGCTCCAGGTCCGCGGACCGTGGGTCGTCGATCGCTATTTCCCCGA
>NZ_DASYHE010000040.1:0-106712 GCF_035998965.1 Sphingopyxis sp. | reverse complement strand
GCGAAAGGATCAAACGACAGACCATCCAATATCGGCGCTTGCAGCACCGAAAGCTCGCCGCCTAATATCAATCCCCAGACGAGGCCCGCTCTCCACTAATTTACGCCGCGATCTGCGCCAAATGTTCTGACGACGGACAGTGGCTAGAGGATCCGGGAAGTTATCTGCCAGAGGACATCGTGCGCCTGACCGGCATCACCGACGCCAACGTAGCCGGTAAGGCAATCGACGAAACGGCGGCGGTGCGGCTTCTCAAATCCGCTACCTTCATCTGCGCGCACAATGCTGCCTTCGATCGTCGTCATGTTGAACGCCGGCTACCGGAGGCTGCGGGGCTCGCGTGGTGCTGCAGCTGCAACGACATCGACTGGCGCGCCAATGGTTTCGACGGACGGTCGCTGGGGTGGCTTCTTGCGCAGAGCGGATACTTCCACGGTGCGCACCGCGCCGTGGACGATGTCGACGCGGTGATCCAAATTCTACGACAGAATATGCCTGGTGGCACGACTGCGCTCGCGCAGATGCTCGCCACCGCCCGCGCGCCCAGCTGGCAATTCCGCGCGGTCGGCGCCTCCTTCGAGGTGAAGGACCTGCTGCGACTGCGGGGCTACCGCTGGGACGCTGCGAGCAATCCGAAATGTTGGTGGCGAGAAGTGCCCGACGCCCGTCGTGCCGAGGAGGAATGGTGGCTCGCCAGTCATGTCTACTCGATGGAGGCCAATCCCCGAGCTCTTGGACCGATCATCGAGCGGATAACGTGGCGGCAGCGCTACGCACCAACAGCGCCATCGAACCGACCGCCATGAACGCTCAGCCAGAAACTATGCGCGCACCCTTATTAGACTGGAGAAAAGGCATGGCAAAAAAGTCCACCAAGTCCACCGCGCTCGTCCCGATCGGAAGGCATAAGGCGCCCGTCAAACGCAAGGCTGCCACGCTTACTGTCGTGCCCGCCACGGACGACACGCTGCTGTCAATCTTCGATTCCGAACTCGCTGTGGCGAAACTAATTGGCGTTGGAGGCGATGTCGCGCGAGAAGGCGGCGTCGGTCTCGTCACCGGCCGCGCCTATGCAACCCGCGAATGCGTCGTTCCCGCAGAAGAAATATTCTACGATCAGGCCGCGCGGCCTGGTGGCAAGGGCGCGTGGCTCGGAGAGGCGGACAAGGTCAGCTGGCGCGACGAGGTGAGTGGCTATGACTGCATCATGTTGCGTAACACGGACGATGGCTTTCTCTGCGGATATGTCGGCATTCCCCGGGATCACCCTCTCTGGGGCTGGGATGCCGACGCAGTTCCGCCGGACATCGGGATCGAGGTGCATGGCGGTTTGACCTATTCACGACTGTGCGACGAAGGGCCAAGTCCGGCGCGTCGTTTAGCCGTCGAGGCGCGCCGCATCTGCCACGTGACATTACGACCGGCGGTCTACCATCCGGTAGAACACGCAACTGACCACCGGGTCGAAGATTCGCATGCGTGGTGGTTCGGCTTCAGTTGCGATCATGCCTACGATCTTAGTCCGAACGATAGGCCGAATTCCTCCGGATCGAAGTCGTCGGAACTTGCCCGGATCTACCGCGATGATGCCTATGTTGTCAGGGAAACGATTGCCCTCGCGGCTCAGCTGCGAGCAATCGCTGAAGGAGGCGCGGCGCCCGCGCGCGATGGCGCGCCGCCGCCGCTCGGCGTCGATCCTCGTCGCGGAGGTGGCCGTGACCGACTTTGATCGCCACGCCGGCGAGCTTCCGTGGGGATGGTGGCTTCGAGCCAATCCGCGCGGCTACGAGGATGCATCCGGGCGAAATTGGGCGAGTGTCAGGGACGCATTCTGGGTAGGCGAGCTTGGCTTCCCATCGGTCCACTTCGCGCCCGAACAGCATGAACTGATGCTGAGGGTGATGACCGCGATAAAATCGATGTGGTGCGGCGAAGAGCGTCAGCACGACATTTTTGGCGGGGACATGATGTTCTGGCGTTTCTATCAGTGCTGGCTCGCCAGCATCGGAATGGTCGGGAAATCGAACGAGAGGAATTTCTTCGACGGGGGACTGACATCTTTGGGCAGGTCGGTCCTCATGATGCTGCAGGCCACGCGCGAGCCGGAATTCGAGCGCTTGCCAATGTCGGCGGTTGTGGCGGCTGTCAGTGCGAACAAGGGGCTCGACGCCGAGGCACGAGAGCGGGCGCTGATGACCTTTGAGCAGCAGGTTGGGTTTCGTCGCCATCTGTTCGCGCGCGAAGATTTGGGAAGTCGATACCTGGTGACGTTGACCGGACTTAAGGTTGGCGCGCGGATGCCGACGCGCAATATCGCGTGGTCGCAGTCCTTCGCCGATGCCAAATCGCGTGATGACCTCTTCGCCTGGCTTGCCGAGCGGGTGCACCGTTGGGATGATTGGGGTGAAATCGCCTACCGAAAAGGCGCGTCGGCGCTGACAAGTCATTTCTTGTCGGTCATCGTCGGCGCGGGCGGGCTGTCTCGGTGACCGATCGTTGCAGGAAAATACAGCTTTGACATGGTCGATCCGCGGAAGTTACGCGCAACACCGAATTTGACCGCCGTAAAGATCGGCATCTCCTGCCGCTGGGCAAGTCCCGTCGGGGGACTTGACGGCATGGGCGGAGTGTTCTGTATCCTACACGCGTCCAACCTAATCCCCGGGCGGCTGCTACTGCGCGAGGCCAGTTCGTTCTGAGACAGGATGCGGTTTCTCCGCGAGCAACCTCGACCGTTGCGTGGAAGCGAATTAGAAGAGCAGCTTTTCCACATCCCACGACACTAATACAGCCCGATCATGACGCCCACTTACGCATCATTGGACCGTTAACCTTGTAGCGGGTCAGGGTAAGGTTGTCCGAGGGCCCGCCGCCGCCACAATCGCCGCCCATTCGGCCTCATCAATCACCCTGATCCCCAGTGCCGCCGCCTGCTTCAGCTTCGACCCCGCCCCCGGCCCCGCCACCACCAGGTCGGTCTTCGCGCTCACCGATCCCGCCGCCTTGGCGCCCAGCGCTTCCGCCTGCGCCTTCGCCTCGTCGCGGCTCATCGTCTCCAGCTTGCCGGTGAACACCACCGTCATCCCCGACACCTCGCTCGCGCGCGTTTCGACGACAAACGGCGGCGGCGACACTTCGGACAGCAGATCGTCCCACAGCGCGCGATTGTGCGGCTCGTGGAAGAAGTCACCGAGCGCTTCAGCAACCGCGGGGCCGATGCCGTCGGCGCGAACGTCGAGGATCGCCTTGATCGCTTCCATCTTGCGCGCCGCATATTTGCCGTCGGATTCGCCCTCGCCGCGCGGGTTTGCCTCGGCATAGGCGTTGATCTCGGCCGCCTTGGCGGGCAGCAGCGCAATGTCGCCGACGCCTTTGAGCAGATCGCGCGCCGTCACCGCACCGATATGGCGAATACCCAGCCCGAACAGCAGCCGCGCCGCATCGGGCTGCCGCTTCGCCTCGATCGCGGCGAACAGATTGTCGACCGACTTTTCCTTCCACCCTTCACGCGCCAGCAGCTCGTCGCGGTGCCGATGCAGCCGGAAAATATCCGCCGGCCCCTTGTCGAGCCAGCCGAGCTCCAGAAACTCGGCAATACTCTTTTCGCCCAACCCCTCGATGTCGAGCGCCCCGCGGCTGACGAAATGGCGGAGCCGCTCAAACTTTTGCGCGGCGCAGATCAGCCCGCCGGTGCAGCGGACATCAACCTCGCCCTCCTCGGCGACCGCTTCACTGCCGCACACCGGACAATGGTCGGGAAAGACATAGGGGTCGCGATCCTCGTCGCGGGTCAGATTCTCGACCACCTGCGGAATCACGTCGCCCGCGCGCTGCACCACCACCCGGTCGCCGGGACGCACGCCCAGCCGCCCGATCTCGTCGCGATTGTGCAGCGTGACGTTCGACACCACGACGCCACCGACGGTCACCGGCGTCAGCCGCCCGACCGGGGTCAGCTTGCCGGTGCGCCCAACCTGAATGTCGATGGCTTCGAGGGTGGTCTGCGCGCGTTCGGCGGGGAATTTATGCGCGATGGCCCAGCGCGGCGCCCTTGCCACAAACCCCAACCGCGCCTGCCAGTCGAGCCGGTCGACCTTATAAACGACGCCGTCGATATCATAAGGCAGCTCGGCGCGGCGCGTCTCGATCGCGCGGTAATGGGCGAGCACATCGGCAATGCCGTCGAAGCGTCCGAGCAGCGGCGACACCGGCAACCCCCAGCTTTCGATCAACCGCATCATCTCATATTGCGTCGCCGCAGGCACGTCGCTGACCTCGCCCCAGCCATGCGCCAGAAAGCGCAGCGGCCGCACCGCGGTGACGCTCGCATCCTTCTGCCGCAGCGATCCGGCGGCGGCGTTACGCGGGTTCGCAAACACCTTTGCTTCGGCTTTTTGCTGCGCAGCATTGAGTGCAGCAAAATCGACCTTCGCCATGTATATTTCGCCGCGGATTTCGAAAATTTCGGGCGCGTTTCCGGCCAGCTTTTCCGGAATATCCGATATGGTGCGGACGTTTGGCGTGACATCCTCGCCGACACTCCCGTCGCCGCGCGTCGCCGCCTGCACCAGCACGCCCCGTTCATAACGCAGTGAGCACGACAGCCCGTCGATCTTGTCCTCGGCGGTCAGCGCCACCGGGACATCCTCGGGCAGATTCAGAAACCGCCGCACCCGCGCAACAAACTCGGCGACATCGTCATCGGCAAACGCATTGTCGAGGCTCATCATCCGCTGCGCGTGCGTCACCTTGGCCAGCGGCGACGCCTCAACCGCGGCGCCGACCAGGCTGTTCGGACTGTCGGGACGGATCAGATGCGGGAAGGCTTCTTCCAGCGCATTGTTGCGCCGCACCAGCGCGTCATAATCGGCGTCGCTAATCTCAGGGCTGTCGTCGGCGTGATAGAGCCGATTGTGATGCGCGATCGCCTTCGCCAGCCGCATCAACTCATTGGCCGCGTGAGCCTCGGAGAGCGCTTCGACGTCGTTCATGCACGCGTCCTTGCCGCCGGCTTGAATTCAGCGCGGGTGCCAAATCCGGCAATCAGCGGGCGACCCTTTGCGATGGCCGCCTGCACCTCGGGCAGCGCCAGCGATGCGGCGTGCGCCGCCTTGTCGGTCCATAATTCGACGATCCATAGCGCGTCGGGATTGGCGCCGTCCTCGCCAACCAGATAGAGGAAATTTCCCGGCATATGGCCAGTCCCCTCGGTCAATGCCGCCGCCAACGCAGCGCGCTCGCCGGGCTTGGCGACCATCTGTCCGATCAGCCCATATTGCGGCTCGACTTCTTCCATCCCGACCTCCAACGCCCGCACCGCGCTTGCCGGCAACAACAACCCGGCCATTGCCAGCATAGCTTTTAAATGTCCGCGACGGTCGATGACATGCCCGGCGGTCATCGCGCCACCTCCAACAACCTCTCAGCCTGCGCGCGCGCTTCCGCTGTCACTTCGGCGCCCGACAGCATCCGCGCGATTTCTTCGCGCCGGCCCGCTTCGTCGAGCGCATGGACGCTGGTCCGCGTCACGACCCCTTCGCTCGACTTGGCTATGACGAAATGCGCCGCGCCCTTCGCCGCGACCTGCGGGCTGTGGGTCACCGCCAGCAATTGCTTGCCCGCGCCCGCCAGCCTTGCCAGCCGCTCGCCGATCGCGCTTGCCACCGCGCCGCCGACGCCGCGGTCGATCTCGTCGAAGATGATCGTGTCGGCGCCGCCCTCTTCGGCGAGCGCGACCTTGAGCGCCAGGATGAAACGCGACAATTCGCCGCCCGACGCGATTTTCGCCAGCGGCGCGAACGGCGCGCCGGGGTTGGTCGAGATCAGATATTCGACGCGATCGATCCCCTCCGGCCCCCAACGATCGGCGGGCAGCCGCTCGACCAACGTCTGGAAGCGCGCCGCGTCGAGCTTCAGCGGCACCAGTTCGCCCGCCACCGCCGCATCGAGCCGCGACGCGGCCTTGGTGCGCAGGTCGGACAATGCGCTTGCGGCATGGGTATAAGCGGCGGCGGTGTCTGCGACTGCGGCCTCCAACTTCGCCAGCCCCGCGCTGCCGCCCTCGATTGCATCGAGCCGCGCCGCCAGCGTGCCAGTCAGCTCGGTCAGCTCGTCGGGCTGGACTCCATGTTTGCGTGCCATCGCGCGCAGCTCGAACAGCCGCATTTCGGCCGCGTCGAGCCGCTCGGGGTCATATTCCATCGCCCGCGCCGCCTCGCGCAGCCGCGTTTCGGCCTCGTCAGCCTCGATGATCGCGCGGTCGAGCCCGGCCAGCGCCTCGGCGAGCAGCGGGTGATCGCCCGCCAGCCGGTCGAGCCGCCGCGCCGCGCCGCGCAGCTGCGCCGGGCCGCTGTCGCTGCCCTCAAATGCTTCCATGATCGCGCCCAGATCGCCAGCGATCCGTTCGCCCTTCTGCATCGCCGCGCGCGCTTCGGAAAGCTCGGCATCTTCGCCCGGTTGAGGATTCAGCGCCTGCAATTCGGCAACGCAATGCTCCAGCCATTCGCGGTCGCGCGTCGCTTCGTCGAGCGCGCTGCGCGCCGCCGCCAGCTTTGCCTCGGCGGCGCGCCACGCCGCATGGGCCGCCGCCACCGCCCCGGTGTCCGCGCGCGCAAAGCTGTCGAGCAGCGCACGATGCCCTGCGGGCGCCAGCAGTCCGCGATCGTCGTGCTGGCCGTGGATCTCGACCAGATGCGCCCCGACTTCGCGCAGCAGCGCCGCCGAGCAGGGCTGATCATTCAGAAATGCGCGGCTGCCTCCATCGGCCTTGAGCGTCCGACGCACCAGCAACGGCTCGCCGGGCTCCAACGCAATCTCATTGTCCGCAAGCAGCGCCGCGAGCGGCGTGCCCGCCGCGGGCGCGACAAAACTCGCGGTCACCTGCGCCTGACTGCTCCCCTGCCGCACCAGGGCGCTGTCGGCGCGCGCACCGAGCGCGAGCCCCAGCGCGTCGAGCAAAATCGACTTGCCCGCCCCGGTCTCGCCCGTCAGCACACCCAGCCCGGCCGCGAAATCGAGGTCGAGCCGTTCGATCAGAACGATATTGGCGATGGATAAAGCGGTTAGCACGAGCCGTCCTTACCGCAGAACAAAGCACGGATCTATTCGGTATTAGCACGTCGCCCCCGCGAAGGCGGGGGCCGCTAGAGGTCTAATCCCGCATTGTCGAACAAACCGACAACGGCCCCCGCATTCGCGGGGGCGACGGTTGACGCTCAGGCCGACGGCGCGTTCTTCTGCATCAGCTTGTACGCGCGCTCATACCATTCATTGCCCGGATAGTTGGCGCCCAGCACCGCCGCCGACTTCTTCGCCTCCGCCGGAATGCCCAGCGCGAGGTAGGATTCGGTCAAACGGTACAGCGCCTCGGGCGCGTGGCTGGTCGTCTGATATTTGTCGACAACTTCGCGGAAGCGGATCGACGCCGCCAGCCAGTTCGAGCTGCGCTGATAGAAACGGCCGATTTCCATTTCCTTGCCCGCCAGATGGTCCTGCACCAGGTCGATCTTGAGCCGCGCGTCCGACGCATAGCGGCTGTCGGGATAGCGGCGGATCACCTCGCCCAGCGCGTTCGACGCCTGCTGGGTGATCTTCTGGTCGCGGGTGACGTCGCTAATCTGCTCATAATAGCTGAGCCCGATCAGATAATAGGCGTAGGGTGCATCCTTGTTGCCCGGATGGATCGCCAGAAAGCGCTGCGCAGCCTCGATTGCCGGGGTATATTCGCGGTCCATATAATAGCTGAAGCTGCTCATCAGCTGCGCGCGGCGTGCCCAAGGCGAGTAGGGATGCTGCCGCTCGACCTCGTCAAACAGCGCCGCGGCAAGGCCATATTGGCGGCGATCGAGCCGATCCTGCGCTGCGCGATACAGCGTGTTGACGTCGCGCGCGACATAGCGCGTGTCCTTCTTGACCCCGCCGCCGGCACAGGCCGCCAACAAAGGCGTAACGACAAGAGCGGCGGCGAGCAGGCGCACGGCGGCGCGCGAAGGGGTGCGGTGAGTCATGCGCGCGGTATAGCCACAGCGCCGATGAACGCAAAATAAATGATGGGGACGTGCGCCGCTGTTTTACGGCGCCTTCACCACACACCCTTTCGGTGCATCGGCGGGCGCTGGCACGCGGCGCGCCGTCTTGATCGTGACCTGCGGTTCCAGCATCTGGCCCTTCATCACGCCATCGCCCGCGGTCGGCGAAATCGGGCCGTTAAAGATGCGGTCGGCCACATCGGCGCCGCTGACGATTTCGCCGAACACCGCAAAGCCCGCGCCGTCACCGCCCACCGCGTCGCTGTCGAATCCCTTGATGTCCGACAACAGCAGGAAAAAATCGCTTGTCGCATCGCCGGGGGTCAGCCGCGCCATCGACAACGCCCCCTTGCAGTTGGTGAGCCCGCTGGCCTTCGTCGGCTCGTGCGCGATCGGCGGGAAGTTGCGCCGGGGATCGCCGCGATTGCCTGCCTGAATCAGCTGGTTCGCCGGTCCCCAGCTTTTGGTCGAGCGATAAAATTTGAAACCGTCCATCCGCTTGGCATCGACATAGCGCAGGAAATTGCCCGCGGTGATCGGCGCGCGCTTGTTTTCCAGCCGCACGACGATCGTCCCCAGATCAGTCACGAGCGAAACATAGGGCCGCGTATCCGGCGTCGCCGCATCGACCGGCACCGGTGACGGCGGCGAGGGCGAGGGCGATGGCGGGACGGGAGCGGTCTGAGCCGTCAAGGCGAGCGAGAGAAGGAAGCCGGTCAACATGGCCTTGCTTATGGCCCGCTCCGTTTCGCAGCGAAAGGCCGAATCAGCGGGGGAACATTGTCAGCCGCCATTCATTGTCGCGGTGTCAATTCAAACTGTCTGCAAACCTGGTTCGAGGTGTCGATATGCGATTGCGAATCCTCGTCGCGCCATCGGGCTACAAGGAATGCCTGGAGGCGGACCGCGTCGCCGCTGCGATCGCGGCAGGGGTCCGCCGCGCCGATCCCGACGCGCTGGTTACCCCGCTGCCGCTGGTCGATGGTGGCGAAGGCTTTGCCCGCGCGATGGCGTCGGCAACGGGCGGTACGACGCGCACTCTCTCCGTCACCGGCCCGGTCGGCGACCCGGTCACTGCCTGCTTCGGCCTGCTCGGCGGAGACGGCCCGCGCACCGCGGTGGTCGAAATGGCGCAGGCGGCGGGGTTGCGGCTGGTGCCGGCCGAGTGCCGCGATCCGATGCACACGACCACGCGCGGCGTCGGCGAGCTCATCCGCGCCGCGCTTGACGAAGGCGCGACGCATATCCTGGTCGGCTGCGGCGATTCGGGGACCAACGACGGCGGCGCGGGCATGGCGCAGGCACTTGGCATCCGCCTGCTCGACGCGCATGGCGTCGATATTCCGCCCGGATGCGGCGGGCTGGCGCAGCTGGCCAGCATCGACATGACCGGCCGCGACCCGCGGCTCGCCGATGTCGCGATCGAGGCGGTGCTTAATATCACCACGCTGCTGTGCGGCCCGCGCGGGGTTGCGCGCGTGTTCGGCCCGCAAAAAGGTGCCGACCCCGCGACGATCGAACAGATGGCGGCGGCGCTCGACAATCTCGCCGCAGTGATCGAGGCCAGCTTTGGCATCGACGTGCGCGCCATGCCCGGCGGCGGCGCATCGGGCGGGCTGGGCACCGGCCTGTCGGTGTTTCTCGGCGCTGAACTGCGCTCGCGCTACGACGTCGTGCTGTCCTATTTCGACCTCGACGGTCATCTCGACCGCGCCGACCTGGTGTTCACGGCCGAGGGCGGCATCGACCTCCAGACTCCGAATGGCAAGATCCCGGTCGAGGTCGCGCGGCGCGCCAAGCAACGCGGCCTGCCGGTGATCGCGCTCGCAGGGGCCGTCGATGATCGCGCCCGCATCGTTTACGACCATGGCATCGACGCCTTTTTCTCGACTTCGATGCACCCCGGCCCCATGGAAATGGCGATGGCCGAGGCCGAAACCATGCTGGCGCTTGGCGCCGAAAACGCCATGCGCGCGATCCTCGCGGGCCGCGCCATGCCGCGCGCGTGAAGACTGCCGCATGAAAATGGCGGCGGCGCGCTGGACGGGGATCAGCGTCGCCTTCGTGCTGCTCGCGGCCTTGGTGTTCCTGCCGACCGACCTGCTGCCTCCGGCCCGCGCTGCGCTCGCTGTGTTCGGCATCGCGGTGATCCTGTGGACGACGACGCGGCTCGACGCTGCCTGGGTCGCCTTCGCCGCCGCGGTCGCGCTGGTGCCGCTGCAAGCCGCCGACCAGCGCGAGCTGATGGCGATGCTCGGGCACAATATCATCTGGCTGATGGCGGGCGCCTTTGTCATCGGCGCCGCGATCCAGTCGAGCGGGCTGGCAGCGCGGATCACCGGCGGCATCGCGGCGAAAGCGCGGACAACCGCGCAATTATTCTGGCTGACGACACTGGCGCTGATCCCGCTGACCTTTCTGATCCCCTCGACCTCGGGCCGCGCCGCGGCGGCGCTGCCGGCGCTGGCCCTGCTCCCCGACGACGGCGCCGACCCCCGCCGCCGCGCCTTTGCTTTGCTGATCCCGGTCATCATCTTGGTTGCCACCAGCGCCGCGCTGACCGGCGCGGGATCGCATCTGCTGCAACAGGATCTGCTCGACCAGCGGCTCGGCGAACGCTTTGGTTTCGCCAATTGGGCGCTGTGGGGGCTGCCCTTCGCGCTGGCATCAAGCGCGCTGGCCTGTGCGATCGTCCTGCGCCTGTTCCTCTCCGCCGAGCAGCGCGCCGCGCCGATCGCGGCCCATGCGACGATCGACCGCTCCGCGCTGTCCGGCGCCGAATGGCGCGTCATGGTCGTGGCCACCGCAACCTTTGGCCTGTGGTTCACCACCGACCTGCACGGGCTGGAGATCGCCACCGTCGCCATCCTGGCGATGATCGCGCTCACCGCGCCGCGCATCGGCGTGATGAGCTTCAAGGCGGGCATGAAGGCGGTGAACTGGAGCCTGATCCTGTTCGTCGGCGGCGCGATGCTGCTCGGACAGGCGCTGATCAACACGCAGGCCGCGGGGTGGCTGGTCGATCAATTGTTCACGCTAGTCGGGATCGACGGCGGCCGCGCCGGGACGCTGCCCGAAATCGCGGTGATCGCCGCGATCGCGCTGATCAGCACCGCGTCGCACCTGTTCCTGACCAGCCATGTCGCGCGCACCGCCGCGCTCGGCCCGCCCTTCATCCTGATGGCGCAAAGCGCGGGTATCGAGCCGATGGCGGTATTGTTCATCGCCACCGTGGGCATGAATTACTGCCTGACGCTGCCCGCCTGTTCCAAGGCGCTGTTGCTGTTTCAGGACGCGCCCGGCGGCGGCTTCCGCCCCGCCGACCTGCTCCGCCTCAGCGCCGTGCTCGCGCCGCTCAACCTGATGCTGATGGTCGCGACCTATTTCCTATGGTGGAAGTGGACCGGACTGGCGCTCTGACCGCGATCAATCATCGTCGCCGCGCTCGACCTTGGTCACGCGGCCCAGCCGGTTGATCGTCACCTTGACCTCGCGGCCGCGCCGGTCGCGGCCTTCGATTTCCCAGCCGCCATCGTCGCGTTCGACCTCGGTCACCCGCACCATGCCATAGCCGCGCGCGATGCGCACCGCCTGCGCCTCGCTGACTCGTGAACCGGCGCCGCGATCGTCGTCGTCGGCTTGGGCGGGGGTCGCGGGAACAACCGTCAGGGTGGCGATCGCCAGCAACAAGGAACCAATCCGTTTCACCCTGCCACCGTGCCATCTCCGCCATGAATGGCAAATGAAGTTTGCATCGGCGGCAACGCTCAAAGGCGGCGGGATATTCGCAATAATTCGAAAAATTCAACCGTGTGGTTGACAATTTCGACGCGATACTCATATTCAACCACATGGTTGAACATGATTCGCACACCCTCGACACGATCTTCCACGCCCTTGGCGACGCCACCCGGCGCGCGATGCTTGGCGACCTTGCGACCGGCGAACGCACGGTCGGCGAGCTCGCCCAGCCTTTCGCGATGTCGCTCGCCGCAGCGTCGAAGCATATCAAGGTGCTCGAAGGCGCGGGGCTGATCCGCCGCGACGTCCGCGGCCGCACCCATATCTGCTCGCTCGAACCGGCGCCGTTGATGTCCGCCGACCAGTGGCTCGGCGTCTATCGCCGCTTCTGGACCGACCGCCTCGACACCCTCGAACAGCTGCTGCGCGCCGACAACGCCGCGCCGCCGCCCAAGCCCCCCCTCCCCGGGAAAGAAGGAGAATGACGATGACTATCATGACAACCGCCAACGATTATGGCGTGGTCAGCGAGGACGCCACGCTGACCTTGGAACGCTTGCTCCCCGGCCCGATCGACCGCGTCTGGTCCTATCTTGTCGACAGCGACCTGCGCCGCCAGTGGCTCGCCGCGGGCGCGATGGAAGAAAAGGTCGGCGCCGCGGTCGAACTGGTGTGGCGCAACGACGAGCTGACCGACCCGCCGGGCACCCGCCCCGACGGGATGGACGAAGAACATCGCATGACCTGCGAAGTGCTCGAATGCGACGCGCCGCGCCGGTTGGCGATCAGTTGGGGCAGCACCGGCGGGGTGACCTTCACCCTGCGCGAACAGGGCGACGAGGTGCTGCTGACCATCACCCACCACCGCGTGACCGACCCCGCAGTCCTGCTCAACGTCAGCGCCGGCTGGCATGCGCATGTCGATGTGCTGGAGGCAAAGCTCCGCGGCACCGCAGCCACGCCGCACTGGGACAATTTCGTGCGCCTGCGCGGCGAATATGCGGCGCGGCTGGCAGGCTGATCAAAACGCACTAGTGCAATAGGGGCCGTGAAGGCGGCCCCTTTTTTGTGGCCAATCGCATGGCTGCCCTATACGAGCAACACAGTTGAAGAGGGAGAGCGGCGATGAAACGGAAATGGAAAATCACTCTCGGGCTGCTCGGCGCGCTCGTCGTCGTCGGCGCGGGCGGCGCGACGTGGATGATCGTCCAGCCACCGAAGGCGGCGCGGGTCGTCGATGCGGGACCGACCGGCCAGCGCGTCGCCGACAACGGCATTTTCGCCAATTACTTCCCCGCTGCGGGCAACGCCCCGTCTCCCGCGATCTTGTTGCTGGGCGGGTCCGAAGGCGGCCTGGGCAAGGACATGCACGCGCTGGCGCTGTTGCTGCAAGCGCAGGGCTACAGCACGCTACAACTGGCCTATCACAACGCACCCGGCAAATCGGCGAAGCTCAAGAACATCCCGCTGGAAGATTTCTACAAAGGTCTCGACTGGCTCAAGCAGCAGCCCGGGGTCGATCCGGGGCGGATCGGTATCATCGGCTATTCGAAGGGCGCCGAGGCGGGCCTGGTCGTCGCAACGCGCTATCCGGGGGTTCGCGCCGCGGTGCTCGGGATGCCGTCAAGCGTCGTGTGGGACGGCATGTCGGGCGAAAATTATATGTTCGGATCGTTCAACTCGTCGTGGAGCGAGAAAGGCGAGCCGCTCCCCCATCTTGCCTATAAAGGACAGCCCGGCGCCGACGGGCTGATGCCGGTGTTTGTGAACGGCCTCAAGCAAATGGACGCCAATCCCGCCGCCATCATCCCGGTCGAGAAATTTCAGGGCAAGCTGATGCTCATCTGCGGCGAGGCCGAAAAACTGTGGCCGAGCTGCCCGATGACCGACCAGATCGTCGCGCGCGCCGAAAAAATGGCGGCGCCCGCGCCGATCGTGTTGCGGTACAAGGATGCCGGGCATGGCGTGATGGGGGCGCCCTTTACCGACGCCAAGGCGCGCCGGAACTGGGCACAGCTGGGCGGCACCGAGGCCGGCAATGCTGCGGCGCGCGCCGATAGCTGGGCAAAGATCAGCGCCTTTTTGCGCGCCGAGCTGGGCGTGAAAGGTGTCGCAGACGGGGCCGGGCCGCCATAAACCCGCCTTGCGGACGCCACCCCACGCGATTACCCCTGCCCCATGACCGCCGACAAAATCTTCATCAGCGCCAACGACCTCCTCGCCGATTCGCTGCGGCTCGGGATGCAGGTGATCGACAGCGGGTTCAAACCCACCCACCTCGTCGGCATCTGGCGCGGCGGGGCTCCGGTCGGGATCGCGGTGCAGGAATTGCTCGATTATCATGGCCAGCATTGCGACCATATCGCGATCCGCACCTCCTCCTATCACGGCATCGACCGTCAGGATCCGGAGGTGAAGGTGTTCGCACTCGGTTATCTGATCGACACGCTCGATCCCGACGACCGGCTGCTGATCATCGACGATGTGTTCGACAGCGGGCGCAGCATCCGCGCCTTCATCGCCGAACTCAAGGCGCGCTGCCGCCACAATATGCCGCGCGACATCCGCATCGCGACCGTGTGGTTCAAACCCGGGCGCAACGTCACCGATCTGCGCCCCGATTTCTTCGTCCACGAAACCGACCAGTGGCTGATCTTTCCGCACGAAATCGACGGGCTGACGACCGAGGAAATCCGCCGCCACAAGCCCGAGGCGGCGATCATCCTGCGCGAAGAGGGCACCAACGATGCATGAAGGGTTCGCCTCGGCCGCCGAGCGCGCCGCGTTCATCGCGGCGCTCCCCAAGGCCGAACTGCACCTGCATATCGAAGGCTCGCTTGAGCCCGAACTGATGTTCGCGCTCGCGCAGCGCAACGGCGTCGCCATTCCCTTCGCCAATGTCGAAGAGGTCCGCGCCGCCTACGCCTTCTCCAACCTTCAGGATTTCCTCGACATCTATTATCAGGGGATGGGCGTGCTCATCACCGAGCAGGATTTCTTCGACCTCACCGCCGCCTATCTCGCCCGCGCCCATGCCGACGCGGTGCGCCACGTCGAAATCTTCTTCGATCCGCAGGGGCATACCGCGCGCGGCGTCGCGTTCGAAACCGTTGTCACCGGCATCACCCGCGCGCTCGACGATGCACAGGCGCGCTATGGCATGACGTCGAAGCTGATCATGTGTTTCCTGCGCCACCTCAGCGAAGCCGAGGCCGAAGCGACGCTCGACGAGGCGCTGCCGTATCTGGGCCGCATCGACGGCGTCGGCCTCGACAGCTCAGAAGTCGGCCACCCCCCGGCAAAATTCGCCCGCGTCTTCACCCGCGCCCGCAGTCTCGGCCTGAAAATCGTCGCGCACGCCGGTGAAGAAGGCCCGCCCGACTATGTGGTCGAAGCGCTCGACCTGCTCCGGGTTGACCGCATCGACCATGGCAACCGCAGCCTCGAAGACCCGGTGCTTGTCGCACGCCTCGCTGCCGAGGAAATAACCCTGACGGTTTGTCCGCTGTCGAACCTGAAGCTGTGCGTCGTCGACGACATGGCGGCGCATCCGCTGAAAAACATGCTGCGTGCGGGGCTTATCGCCACGGTGAACAGCGATGACCCCAGCTATTTCGGGGGATACGTCAACGCCAACTACCAAGCCGTCGCCGATGCGCTCGACCTGTCAAAGATCGAGCTGGTCACGCTGGCGCGCAACAGCTTCACGGGGTCATTTCTGGATGACGCGGCGAAAGCGAGGCACCTCGCGGCAATTGACACTTACGATCGCAGCTAAAGTCCAGCGTTCAAATCATCGTCATCCCGGCGAAAGCCGGGATCTCGCCGGTGCGCAAATAGGAGAGGGTGAGATCCCGGCCTCCGCCGGGATGACGAAGTGGGAAGGGCAGCTGCGCCCTCTCAATGTCCCCTTACGCCGCGATCAGCACCCCGTGATACGACCGGTCCTCGAACGCCTGCCCCGCGCCCATCGCGACGCAGATCAGCGCATTCTCCGCCACCCGCACCGACAATCCCGTTGCCTCGGCGATCGCGACGTCCATCCGGCGCAGCAGCGCGCCGCCGCCGGTCAGCGTGATGCCTTCATCGATGATGTCGGCCGACAATTCGGGCGGCGTCTGTTCCAGCGCGGCGCGCACGGCGGCGACGATCTGCCCCACGGGTTCGGCCAGCGCTTCGGCGATTTCGGCCTCCGTCACCTGCACCTCGGCGGGCCGACCGTTGACCAGGTCGCGGCCCTTGACCGCGATCGTCATGCCGTCACCCTCGGGCGCCACCGCGCAGCCGATCGCCAGTTTCACGCGCTCGGCGGTCATTTCGCCGATCATCAGATTATGTTTGCGGCGGATGTAGGACGAGATCATGTCGTCCATCTTGTCGCCGCCGACCCGCACCGAATTGCTGTACGCGATGCCGCCCAGTGACAGGATCGCGACCTCGGTCGTGCCGCCGCCGATATCGACGACCATCGCGCCCAGCGGCGCGGTGACGTCCAGTCCGGCGCCGATCGCTGCCGCCAGCGATTCCTCGATCAGCTGCACCGAAACCGCGCCCGCGTTCGACGCCGCATCGCGGATCGCGCGGCGTTCGACCATCGTCGATCCCGACGGGACACAGATCACGACATTGCTGCGCTGGCGCAGGCGGCTCGGCCCGCCGAGCGCCTTGTCGATGAAATGTTTGATCATCTGTTCGGCGACATCGATGTCGGCAATCACCCCGTCGCGCAGCGGGCGGATCGCCTGGATATTGCTCGGCGTCTTGCCCATCATCAGCTTGGCCTCGTTGCCGACGACCTTGACCCGCCGCACCCCATCACGCGTTTCCAGCGCGACAACCGACGGTTCGTTCAGCACGATGCCCTTGTCGCGGACATAGACGACGGTGTTCACAGTCCCCAGATCGATGGCCATGTCATGCGCGGCTGAACCGAACCGATTAAAAAATTTCATATGCGCCGAACGCCCCTGGTGATGCGGATTGGAGAATCGGGGACGCGCGCGACCACGCCCGCAACACCCGTGGATTTCGGCTTGTGACGATGGTTAAATCGCGTCAACGCTGCTGGCGCAGACCGTTGGTTTCTTAGGGCCGGACGAGCCAAACGCGCCATTTGCCGCCCCAACCCAACGGTTCGTCGTTCCGACTGCCCATTCGTCGATGGCGCGCAGGGTCCGCTAATCGCGATCGGGAACGATGAATTTCAGGCCCTGCAATTTGACGATCCGGTCGTCGATACAAACCGGCGCGGCGATCAGGCGCATCCAGCGCGGCGCGGCGGTAGCGGGCTTGATTTCCACGTCGAGGGTAAAGCCGCGGCGATGCTTGATGGCATAAGCGCGCAATTTTTCCATCGCCGCGCGCGACCCCTCTTCGTACAGCGCGACGCTTTCTTCGCGCGTCACCGCGGCGCCGCGCGGCAGGCCGAAAATATCATAGACCTCGCTCGACCAGCTGAGGCGGTTGCCCGCGGCCAGGTCGCATTCCCACCAGCCGGACTGGCCATGCAACGCGCGGTTTTCCGAGGCCAGGTCGGCCATATCGGCAACCGCGTCGAGCGTACCGGTGCCGTGCAATTGACCCAGCGCGAAATAGCGCGCGCGTTCGTACAGCGGCCAACTGTGGTGCACGGGCAAGGGATGGGTCGGCTTCAACGCACCGGTCTTTCCTGTTTTGACATGGGGATAGCGGATGCCCCCCACCGGCACTAGTACATGGCGGTTACCGAATCGGCAATTTTATCGCTGCCATCCGCGCGCCAGCGCGATGCCGGCCAAATTCTGGGCGCGCTTGACGTGCTTGACGCGCGGGGCGGGACCATCGCCGACCAACGATCGAAAGGCCGCCAGATGCGACGCCGCATTCCCGCGCGCCGTCATCGTGCCATTCGCCTGACCCACCACCGCCGCGGCATCGCCCAGCAGGACAAAATCCGACAGGCCATGCGTCTGCGCCAGCCGCAGCGCCGCGATCAGCGCCAGCCATTCGGCATCCAGGCTGCTGCCCGTTCCCACGTCGCGGTCGACCGCGGCGACCCCGCCGACCACGACGGCAATCTCCATGACGCCGGGATTGGGGCGGCACCCGCCATCGAAATAGATTTTGGTGCGGCGCCGTATCATTCGCTCCCTCTAGTCCCTCGGCCCACATCGCGCACCAAAAAGCCCGCCGCAGGGGCCGCGATGTACCGGGTCATCGCCAACCTGCACGCCAGTGATGGCCATCACACCCCTGAAAAGCGCCGCAACTTAAGCATATCGAACGCAGCCGCCATCGTCCGCGGCGTCGGGCCATCCCCGCGCCGCTAACAATATCCTAATTTATCGGTATCTTGGGTCAAAACAGGGAATATGCAGCGTCATGGCCGACCGTCGACATCGCCTTTTCGCGTTTCTGCTCGCCGCGCCGCTATGGACCGCGGCACCGTTGGCCTTTGCGCAGGACGCGGCGCCCGCCAGCCCGGCGTCTGCCAGCCCGCTGGACGCCGACCAGCAAAAAATGATGGATCTGATGAACCGCGGCATCGACCTCGAACGCGGCGGCAAGCTGCGCGAGGCAGGCGAGGTTTATCGACGTTGGATTGACGAGGCGACCAAGCGATACGGCGCCGACGGTCTGATCACCAGCCTTGGCTATCGGCTGCTCGCCGGCAATTTGGAGGAGCAAAGCGAGTTTAAGGCGGCGGAGACCCATTGGCGCCGCCTGCTCGCGATCAACACCAGGCTGCTTGGGAGCAAGGATGAAGAGACGCTGACCGCCACCGGCTTCCTCGCCACCAATCTGGCCAAACAGGGTCGCCCCGCGGAGGCATTGCCGCTGCGCCGCGCGCTGCTCGATGCCCGAACCGACCAATTCGGCCTGCAACATGCCAAGACGATCGCGGCGACCGGCAACCTTGCCGGCCTGCTGGTCGAACTCGGCGATATGCAGGGCGCCGAGACGCTGTTCCGCCAGGCGCTTGCCGCCAACATCGCGCTGCATGGCGAGCAGCACCGCAAAACCGCGTCGCAATATGGCAATCTTGCCGTCACCCTGCGCAGCCTCGGACGCTTCGAAGAGGCGGCGACGATGCTCGACAAGGCGCTGGCGATCGACGAGGGGCTGACCGGCCCGAACGGCCCCGACGTCGCGCTGCACCATTATAACCGCGCGGTGAACTTTACCGAACTCGGGCGCTATGCCGACGCCGAGACCGCGGCGAATCGGGCGCTCACCATCTGGCGCGCGACAAAGGGCGACGACAGCACCCAGGCCGCGCTGGGCTATACCGTCCTCGGCTACAGCTATGGGCTGACCGGGCGGTTCGCCGACGCCGACGCTGCCTATCGCAAAGCGCTGGCGATCCGCACCAAGCGGCTTGGCGAGGCGCACCCGCTGACCGCCGAAGCGTCGAACAACCTCGCTCTCAACATGGACAATCAGGGATTGCCCCCCACCGCGATCGAACCGCTGATCCGCAAGGCGCTCGACACGACGCGCCGCGCGTTCGGCGAGAGCAGCGAGCGCACCGCCACGCTATACGCCAATGTCGCCCATAATTTGAACCAGCAGGGCCGTTATGCCGAGGCGGAGCCGATGTATCGGCGCGCGCTCGACATCCAGGCGGGGATCGCCGGTCGCGACCATCCGTCCTACGCCACAACGCTGATCAACCTGGGCTATAATCTGCGCGACGGCGGTCAGGGCGAACGCGCCGAACCGTTGATGCGCCAGGCGCTCGACGTTTTTCGGACCAAATTCGGTGAGGATAACCCCGAAACCGCCTGGGCCTATCTCAGCCTCGGCACACTATTGGGCGGTCTCGGCCGTCCCGCCGAAGAGGCGGAAATGACCGGGAAAGCGCTCGCCATCCGGCGCCGCTTGCTGGGCGAAGACCATCCATTGACCGCGGTCGCGTACAACAATGTCGGTTCGGCGCTCGTCCGCAGCGACCGCAGCGGGCCGGGCGACCGCGCCGCCGAACCCTATTACCGGCAAGCGCTTGCGATCCTGCGGCGGAGCGTCGGGGATGCGCATATCGACACCGCCCGCGCTTATGAAAATCTGGCGCTGACCCTGCTGCGCCAAGGCAAGGCCGCCGAAGCCGAGGCACTGGCGGCGAGCGCGGTCGCGATCCTGCGCCGACTGAACGAACAAAGCGCCGCGGGCAGCGGCGCCGTCGGGCTGGCGGCGCTCGACCGGCAACAAGCCGCGCCCGACCGCGGCATTTTCACCACCTATATGAATGCCGCCTTCGGGCTGATGGATGTCACCCCGGATGCCACACAGCAGGCGGAGATTCAGGACCGCGCCTTTCGCGCGGCACAGGATGCGATCGCCTCGGCATCGGGCCGTGCAGTGCTGCAAACCGCGGCGCGCGGCGCCGCCAAGACGCCGCAAATGGCCGAAGCCGTGCGCCAGGAACAGGATCTCGCCGCCAAAGCCAATCTGATCGACAAGAACCTGCTGCGCGCCCTCGCCGCCCGCCAACCGGTCGAGGCGGCGCGGCTGCGCGGCGAACTCGACACGGTGCAGGCCGAACTCGCCAGCGTCAGTGCGCTGATCGACAAAAAATATCCCGCCTATCGCCAGCTCGTCTCGCCGCGCCCGATCAGCATCGCCGAAGCACAGCGGGCGCTGCGTCCGGGCGAGGCGCTGCTGCTGATGACCGAGGCGGCGAACGCGCTGCACCTGTTCGTCGTCACCCCCACTTCGGTCGGGTGGAGCCGCCCGGGCACGGACATCGCAGTCATCCTCAAACAGATTTCCGACCTGCGCTGCGACGTCGATTTCGCGACCTGCTCGGCGGCGCGCAAGGCCGAACTCGACGCGCTGCCGATGTCGGCGCTCGAACTGGAAGGGCATCGCCGCTTCGACCTCGACACTGCCAACGCGCTGTACAAGAGCCTGATCGAACCGATCGAACCCCTGCTCAAGGACAGCCAGCGCATCTATGTCGCGAGTTCGGGCAAGCTGGGCGACCTGCCGCTCGCGATGCTGTCGGCGACCGCCCGGCCCGCGGGCGCCGACATCGCCGACCCCGACACGCTCGCCCGCGCTGGTTGGCTGTCCGACCGCTTTGCCTTTACCAGCCTGCCCGCGGTCGCGGCGCTGACCCTGGCGCGCGACCCGCGGCCCGCGCGCCGCAACACGCGGTTCAGCGGTTATGGCGCCCCCGTGCTGATCGGCGGCGACACCGGCTCGCGCGCCGGGATCGGCGTGTTTCGCGGCATGTCGGAATCGGGGGCGCCGCTCGCCGATCCCGACGCGCTGCGCCGCCTCGCGCCGCTGCCCGGGACGAAGGTCGAACTGGCGGCGATGGCCAAATTGTTCGGCGTCGCGCCGGGCCAGCTCACCATCGACGGCCGGGCGACCGAGGCTGCGTTACGGCAGGATCCGGCGCTGGCGACCAGCGACATCATCGCCATCGCCACCCACGGCCTGCTTCCTGAACCGGGCCTGGGCTTTACCGAGCCGGGGCTGGTGCTCACCCCGCCGACCACCCCCACCGACAGCGACGACGGGCTGCTCACCGCAACCGAAGCGGCGCGGCTGACCCTGTCGGCCGACTGGGTGATCCTGTCGGCGTGCAACACCGCGTCGGCGGAAAATTCGGGCGGCGGCGACAGTCTGTCGGCGCTCGCGCGCGGCTTCCTCTATGCCGGCGCCGACGCGCTGCTCGCCAGTCATTGGCGCGTGTCCGACGATGCCACCGCGGTCCTCACCGTCGAAACTTTGCTCGCGCGCCGCACCAACCCGGCGTTGTCACGCGCGCAGGCGCTGCAACAGGGTATGGCCGCGGTGCGCAGCGGCAAGCGCACCGACGGCAGCGCCATCGCGGGCTGGAAAGCCGCTTGGGCGCATCCGGCCGCCTGGGCCGCCTTCACCAACATCGCCAACCGCGACGACTAGCCTTCGATACCATCACCGCCGCGCCCTTGCGAAGGCAGGGGCCCATCACCCGGCGCCGAGCTGTCAAGCCACGCTCGCTGGCCAACGATGGCGGAGGTGATGGGCCCCTGCCTTCGCAGGGCCACGAATGGTTATCGTCCAAATCGCTACGCTGTCGCGCAACGAACTCTTTCCCCTTCACTGCCGCGCCGATTATAGGGACGGCAGTTCAACGGAGTAACTCGCCGATGCCGATCATGGCCGCCCGCGTTTATCACGACGGCAAACTCGTCCGCGACATCGGTCCCGACGAGGAGCTGCCCGACGATTGCGCCGAGGGCGATTTTTTCTGGCTCGGGCTGTACGAGCCGACCCCCGGTGAGCTGGAGGGCATCGCCAAACGCTTTGGCCTCCATCCGCTCGCGGTCGAGGATGCGACCAAGGCGAAACAGCTGCCCAAGGTCGAAGTCTATGGCGACCAGCTGTTCATCATCGCCAGCACCGGCAACCTGGGCGACGGGACGATTCAGTCGGGCGAGACGGCGATTTTTGTCGGGCGTCATTTCATCGTCACCGTCCGCCACGGTTCGGCGCGCACCCACAGCGAGGTGCGCGCGCGGCTCGAAACCTTGCCCGCCAAGCTCGCACATGGCCCCGACTATGTCCTCTATGCGATCCTCGATTTCATCGTCGATGGCTATTTCCCGCTGATCGACGCGATCGAGGACCGGATGCTGCTGGTCGAGGATAGCGTCATGGACACCCCGCTCGACGCCGCCGCGATCCGTCAGCTTTATGCCCAGCGCCACGAAGTCATCCGCTTCCAACGGCTCGCCGGATTGATGAAGGATGTCGCCGGACGCCTCGCGGGCGAGGATGACCTGCCGTGCATCGACCCGGCGGTGCGCCCGTTTTTCCGCGACGTGTGGGATCATGTCCAGCGCGCTGAATTCCGCCTCACTGGCCTCCGCGATGTCGCGGCGTCGGTGATCGAAACCAACGGGATGCTCGAACAGCAACGCCAGGGCGTCATCACGCGCCAGCTCGCGGCCTGGGCCGCAATTCTGGCCGTCCCCACCGCGATTGCGGGCATTTACGGCATGAACTTTGACTTCATGCCCGAACTCGACTGGGCGCTTGGCTATCCCTTTGCATTGACCCTGATTTTCGGCGGTTCGGGGCTGGTCTTCTGGCGCTTCAAAAGCATCGGCTGGCTGTAGCAACCCGGCTTGACAGCGCGGCGCACCTTCGTCGATACGCGGGGTAACGGGCCGACGCGGACGCCCGTTCAGACGGCCAAGAACATTTCGGCGCCGTCCAAGTCCGCTCCACCCGTCGCAACTGCGGCGCAAGGAGCGTTGATATGACCCCTCACCCGACCCCGACCGACCCGTCCCAGCTCAGCCTGCTGGCGCTATTTCTGAAATTCCTGCGCTTTGGCGCCTTGGCATTCGGCGGCCCCGTGGCACAGATTGCGATGGTCCGGCAGACGTTGGTCGATCAGGATCGTTGGATCGATTCGGGGCGCTTCAACCGCCTGCTCGCGGTGCTGCAAGTCCTGCCCGGCCCCGAAGCGCATGAGCTGTGCGTCCATCTTGGCATGATTGCGCGCGGCCGGATCGGCGGCCTGCTTGCGGGGCTCGGCTTCATGCTGCCCGGGCTCCTGCTGATGCTGCTTGCGGGCTGGCTCTATGTCACTTGGATCGCGGGCGACGCGGGGCTGACCGGCGTCCTGCTTGGGGTGCAGATCGTGGTGCTCGCAATCATTCTGCGCGCCGTCGTCCGTATCGGCCAGCACATCATCGAGGATCGCCTGCTTGCTGTCATCGCGATCGCCAGCCTGCTCGCGACGCTTGTTGGGGTGCCATTCTGGATCCCGCTCGCTGCGGGGGGGCTTGTCTATGCCGCCGCCCAGCGCCCGTTGCTTGCCACCACCGTCCTTGTCGGCGCGATTGCCGCCGCCGTGGCCGCCCAGCAGTTTGCCGGTCCCGACACCGGCGGCGCGCTGGTCGCGGGCGCTGCGGACGCCCCGATCACGCTGCTTGCGCTGTTCATCGCGGGCCTGAAGGGTGGGCTGCTGACTTTTGGCGGCGCCTATACCGCCATCCCCTATGTGCGGAGCGATACCGTCGGGCGCGGCTGGGTCGACGACGCGACCTTCCTCGACGGCATCGCGCTCGCCGGGGTGCTGCCGGCGCCGCTCGTCATCTTTGCGACCTTCGTCGGCTATGTCGTCGGCGGCCTTGGCGGTGCGCTCGCGATCACCGCGGGCATGTTCCTGCCCGCCTTCGCTTTCTCGCTGATCTTCTTCGAACGGCTGGAGGCGGTGGTCGAAAACCCGGCGCTCCACCGCCTGCTCGCCGGGGTTGCCGCCGCCGTCGTCGGCGTGATCGCGGCAACGCTGGTCCAGCTGGGCGAAGCAACGGCGGCGCGCATCTCCGCCCCGCTGGTCGCAATACTGCTGTTCGCCGTGGCGCTCGCGATCGTCTGGCGGGTCAAGGGCGCGTGGGTCACGCCCGCGATCATTGCCGTCGCTGCGCTCGCCGGATGGCTGATCGCGTTATGATGCCGGGGCCAGCACCTTCGCCATCATCCGCTCTTCCTTGGCAATCCACGGCGCGATGCTCGGCCGCGACAGGATCGCCTCGCTCCACGCCGCCGCCTTGGGATAAGCCGCTGCATCGACCCCGCAGCCGCAGTGGCGCAGGTTCATCAGCGGCGACGCCACCGCCAGGTCGGCGAGCGTCAGCCGGTCGCCGACCAGATAGCCTGACGCGGGAATCGCGCTTTCCAGATAGGTGAGCAGCTTGGGCAGCTCTTCGCTCTCCGCTTGCGCCGCCGCCACCAGATCGCCCTCGCGCCCCAGGAATTTCGGCGCGACGATGCGATTGAAGAACATCTTGCCGCCGCACGCGGCCAGCACCGTGTCGCCGAACTCGTCCCACCAGATCACCCGCCCGCGGTCCTGCGCGTCGGTCGGGATCAGCGCAGGCTCGGGATATTTCGCTTCCAGATAATGGATGATCGCGCTCGAATCGGCCAGCGTGAAGCCGTCATCGTCCATCGCAGGCATCTTGCCCAGCGGCGATGCGGCGCGGAACCCGGGATCGGCATCGCCAATGCCGACGCCCTTCAGCTCGAATTCAATTCCCTTTTCGCCCAGATACGCCAGCAATTTGCGCACAAATGGCGACACCAGCGAACCATAAATGATCATTGCGTCTCTCCCGATTGCATTGTGTCCAGCTTAGCCAAAAGGTTGCGGTTCGCAACCCGTTGCGAACGTTGCCAATGCGCCACGAAATAATCTTGCCAACGCGCGCGCCGCGTGGAACATCCGGACTGCGAGGGGGGCGCTGCCGCGGCAGCCAACAGGCAGGAAGAATGAATGCGCCCTAATTCATGGGCAGATCGGCTGTTGGCGCTGCTGGTCCGTTTCGTCGGGCTGGTCATCCTCTTGGCAACCCTTGCCGCCGCCACTGCAAGTTTTCTGTACAATCAATCGGAAGAGGCCGACCGCGCCGCGCGCGTTGCGGCGCAGGTCAATATGCGGCTGCACGATCATGTCGCGGTGCTCAAGGGGGTGCGCGCGCTCTATCAGTCCGACGCCGCCGCCAGCGGCCCCGGCATTCGCGCCTATCTCGCCGCGCTGCAACCGCAGGTGCAGGCACCGGGGATGGAGGGCGTCGGCATCGCCGCCGCGATGCGCGCCGGCACCCCCGCTGCGCTCGAGGCAAAACTGCGTGAAAATTACGGCCGCGACATCAAGGTCTGGCCGACCACGGACCAGCCGATAGGCTTCGCCGTCGTGTTGGTCGAACCCTATACGCCGCGCCGCAATGCCGCGCTCGGCTTCGACATGTACAGCGATCCGACCCGCCGCGCCGCGATGCGCCGCGCGTGGCAGACCGGCCAACCGGCGGCGAGCGGCATCGTCTATCTGGCCCAGGAAAAAGCCGCGAAGGTCAAACAGCCCGGATTTCTGATTTACCTGCCCGTCTATGCCCGCTCGCCGGCCGGCACCAATCCCGATACCATCGCAACCGCCAGAGGCGCGCGCCCGATCGAGGCGTTCGTCTATGCACCTTTCCGCACCGACGATATGATGAAAGCAGTGCTCGGCGCCCAGCTAGACACCATCGACGGCATCGAAATTTACGCAGGCAAAGGCCCCTCGGCGCCGCTCGTCTTCAGCAAAGGGACGATGGGCTGGGACGCACAGGAACAGACATTGCATGTCGCCGACCGACAATGGACGATGCGGATTTCCTATGGCCGTCTGCTCGAACGGCTCGGGCGTCCGTTCGCGATCATGATCTTCGGCATCGCCGTCGCGCTGCTCGCGACCCAGCTCCATCTTGTGCAGCGGCGGCGGATCGATGCCGCACAGGCGCTGGCCGAAGAGAAGGCGCGCCATGCCGAGGACCGCGAGCTGATGATCGGCGAAATGGCGCACCGGATGAAAAACGCCTTCGCGCGCATCGGCGCGCTCGCGCGCATCACCCTGCGCGAATCGGCCAGCCTTGAGGAATTCGAGGCCAAATTCGACGGCCGGATGCGCGCATTGTCCGACGCCAAGCAGATGCTGGTCACTGGCGCCGTGGATTCGGTCGAACTGGGCCAGATCGTCCGCCGCGAACTCGAACTCGCAGGGCGCTCGCCCGAACAGATGGCCGCGGTCACTGGCCCTGACGTCCGCCTCGACGACGAAGGCGCGCAAGCATTGTCGCTCGCCATCCATGAATTTGTCACCAACAGCATCAAATATGGGGCGCTCGCGGGACACGGCGATCTCGCGGTCGGCTGGCGCCGCAATGGCAGCGACATCGAACTCAGCTGGACCGAAAGCAATCTGCCCGAAACCCCGCGGATCGAGGGCGAAAGCTTTGGCACCCAATTCATCCGCACCCTGATTGAGCGGCAGTTGAAGGGCAGCTGGCAGCGCAGCGCCGCCGACCACCGCCTCTCCATCACCATTCGCTGGCCCGACCGCGACCCTGGCCGCTGACGCACCCACGCCGCCGCCCGTGACACCCGATTGACAACCCCCGCCCCCCCGGCGAGAGAACGCGCCGAGGGGAGAGAGGCCGCCATGACCGCAAAAATGCTGCGCCCGACATCGTTCGACGTTGCCGAACGCGCCGGGGTGTCGCAATCGACCGTCTCGCGCGCGCTCCGCAACTCCCCCGGCGTCAACGCCGAAACCCGCGCCCGTGTCGCCGCCGCCGCGCGCGAACTCGGCTATGTCGTCGATCGCCATGCCTCGTCATTACGCCTGAAAAGCAGCGAGACGATCGCGCTCGTCACCATCTGCCGCCCCGGCGAGGATCGCAGTGCGATCAACCCCTTCTACTTCGCGCTGCTCGGCAGCATCGCCGCCGCGACCTCGGCGCGCGGGTTCAACCTGCTCGTGTCGTTCCAGGAGAGCGAAGCCAATTTCCGCGCCGACTTCGTCGCCTCGGGGCTCGCCGACGCGATGATTGTCATCGGCACCACCAGCAACCGCGCCGCCTGGGATTATTTTGCGCAGGCGCAAGCGTCGGGCCTCGACTTCGTCTGCTGGGGCAGCCCGGGCAGCCCGTTCCACTGGATGCGCAGCGAAAATGACGAGGGCGGCCAGCTCGCCGCCGAGCATTTCATCAAACTCGGCCGCCGCCGCATTGCCTTTGTCGGGCCGCAACAATCGCCGCAGCGCCAGTTCGACGAACGCCGCGACGGGTTCACCGCGACCCTCGCCGCGCATGGCCTCACCGCGATCATCGCCGAACCGCCCGCCGCCGCCGACCGCCACGCACAGGGCGTCGCCGCGGTCCAGGCGCTGCTCGAAGCGCACCCCGACACCGACGCGATTTTCGCTGCCAGCGACATGCTCGCGCTCGGCGTCCTGCAAGGCCTGAAGGATGCGGGCCGCCGCGTCCCGCACGATGTCGCGCTGATCGGCTTCGACGGTATCCGCGCCGGAACCCTCGCCGACCCCGCGCTCACCACGCTCGAACCCGATCTCGACGCTGCTGGCGAGGCGCTGGTCGCGATGGCGCTGGAGGATGACGAACGCACGCGCAGCGGCACCCGCATCCCCGTTCATCTAGTCGTGCGCGGAACCGCCTGACGGCTCGTGGCTTTATAGGCTGCTGTGATCTAACACACAGAAAAGTAACATTTCGTTATCCATAGCGCTGCTACCTTTTGGGGGGCAGAGAGGCAGTCATTTGTCAGGTCAGTTTTTCATCCAGTTGCTCAATCCGGGCATCGGCCTGTTGTTCGCGGCCGCCTTTTTCCTGCTGTGGCTGAACCGCCGCGACCTTTATGTCGCTTATGCCGCCGGCGCCTACGCCGCCTCGACGATCGCCTTCCTGATCCTCGATGTCGGTCCCGCCCTGCCCCATGATCTGCACCGCATTCCCGCCAATATCGGCTTCCTCGCCACCGGCGCCCTGTTCGCCGCCGCGATCATTGGTCGCTATGGCCTGCCGATCCCGTGGCGGTCGATGGCCGTCACCAGCGCGGCGGCAACGGCGGTCTTTTTGTGGTTCCTGCTTGGCCAGCCCAGCATCGGCGGCCGTATCCTGTCGATCAGCATCGGCGCCGCGATCATCGCGGCGATGATCGTCCGCGCGCTTTGGCCGATCGACAAACCCTATGTCATCGATCGCGTGCTGTTCTGGGTCGCGGCGCTGTCGGTGATCAACCTCACCGCGCCCCCGATCGTCCTGCTCGCGCTCGGCGGCGGTTTCGACAGCTACGACGGCTTCCAGCAGTCATTATACTGGACCACCGTCCAGTTTACGCAGGCGATGGTGTCGATCCTTGCCGCGATCAGCCTGATGGTCGCGGTCGCGATCGACCAGATCAGCGAACTGCGCCGCCAGGTCGACGACGACAAATTGTCGGGGCTGCTCAACCGCCGCGGGTTCGAGGCGCGGGCGGGGTCGGTGCTGCGCCGTTGCATTGACGACGACCGCCCGGTGGCGCTGATGATCGCTGATCTCGATCATTTCAAGCGCGTCAACGACACTTATGGCCACGCGGTCGGCGACGCGATCATCGCGGCGTTTGGCGCGCATGTCCGCGCCATCGCCCCCGCCGAAATGATCGCGGGGCGCATCGGTGGCGAAGAATTTGCCCTCCTCGTCCCCGGCGCCGGGATCGAAACCGCGCGCCAGTTTGCCGAAGCGGTGCGCACCGGGCTCGCCGCCGCCGCTGCCGACCGCATCCCGGCCGCGCTTGTCCCCACCACCAGCATCGGTCTGACCATTGGCACCCCCGGCGCCAATCTGTCGGCGCTGATGCAAGAGGCCGATCAGGCGCTTTACGAAGCCAAGCGCACCGGCCGCAATCGCGTGCGCACCGTCACCCCCGCATCGATCCGTCTGGCCGCAAGCGGCGGCTGACGCATATTTGTGATCCGGGTCACCGCGGCCATGGCATTGGCGCGGTAATCGGTTCACATTGGCCGCGCCGCCGCGGCCCACGATCATACCTTTGAATAGACAGGAGATACCATGAAGTTCGTCGCCGCTGCTCTCGCCACGCTGCTTCCCCTGTCCGCGTGCGCAGAGGCCGAAAATCCGAACGCTGAACCCGCCAAAACCGCCGCCAGCGAACCCAAGATCAGCCCTTCCATCCCGATCAGCGTCAAGGAAGCGCGCCGCGGCCCGGTCGATCTGACGCCCTACGTCGGCAAATATCCGTTCGATGTCGTGAACGGCCACCGCTTCCTCGATCACCCCGCGGTCAAGGCGGCCATCGCTGCTGCGGTCCCCGATGCCAAAACGCGCGCTGGCATCGCCTTTGCCGACCGCAGCCTCGGCGTGCCGATCGTCCGCGTCGCGGGCGGACGGATCCTGATCTGGGGCGGCGAATGGCGCGCCGAAGACCGCTATAATTGGGCGGTGGTGATCGCCCCCGACGGTTCAAAGCCCGAGGTCTGCATTTATGACGCGGGCGACTATGACGCGGACTTGCAGTCGTCGTCCTGGTTCACCCCCGGCCAGCCCGCGGTGATGAAACAAGGCACCTGCCCGTCGACCGCGGAGGATTACCCGCCCGCCGACATCGCCGCCGGTTAGGGGCCGAGCAGCCGTTCGACGATCGCGACATGCCGCGGCTTGCCACTGGCGGTATCCACCGCAGCGACGAAATTGCCGTCGATCCGCATCGCGACATAGCCATGGACGGCGCTGCTCAGCGCGATCAACAGCGTCGTCGCATCATCGTCCGGCGCGCCGGGCAGCGCCAGCACATCCTGTTCGATACCGGCATATAATCCGTCGACCAGCTCGGTCAATCGGGCGTCGTGCGGATCGAGCATGTCCATCCGCCACATCATCCGATAGCGATTGGGGTGCGCCAGCGCATAGGCGAAATAGGCATCGGCAAAGGCGGTGATCCGCGCCCGCGGCGATTGCGATGCCGCATCGCGCGCCGCCGCCGCGCCGGCGCGCAGATCGGTGAAGCACTGGACGGCCAGCGCGGTCAGCAAGGCGCGGCGGTCGACGAAATGATTGGCCGGCGCGGCGTGCGACACCCCCGATGCCCGCGCGACGGCGCGGATCGTCACCGCCTCGACCCCCTCGCGGTCGAGCAGGCCCAGCGCCGTATCGATCAGCAGCTCGCGCAGCGCGCCATGATGTTGGCCTCTCTTCATGGCCCTGTATTGACGCTGTCAATCGGGCGACGCAAGTTCGATGTCACCCATGCTGGTCGGCGCTGATTGTTACGGCAGGGCCCATCTTTGGCGCGGCCGGGCACCGGCCGAAAGGGATCGGCTACCACGATCGCTCCGTGCTCCAGCCATCGCCCGATCCCGCCGTCTTTGACGACATTCTCTCAACGGCGGCGCGAGAGATCGACGGGCAACGATCTTGATTGACATTGTCAATTTAATGCGCGTATATTGACAGTGTCAATTGGAGTTGCCCGATGCGCCGTATCATCCTCTCGCTCGCCCTGATCCCTTTCGGCGTGCTCACCCCGATCCTCGAATTGGGGGCGATGCACGTCGTCAACCCCGACTGGCCCGGCCACGCCCGGCTGCACGAGGTTTGGCAGCTACTCACTAACAGCTCGCTCGCGATACTTTGCCTGTGGCTGATCTGGTGGTGCCGCCAGCTGCGCCTTCCCGCGCTGATTGCCTTCGCCATATCGATGGGCTTCCTCGTCGCCTACGCGCTCAGTCCGCTCTACGGCGGCACGATGCGCCACAGCGACGGCAGCGAGGTCGCGGTCGGCGGGATCAATCTGGCGGTGGCGCTGATGGTCGTCACCACCGCCGCAATCGGCGCCGTGCTCGCCTCGACCTTCCGCACCCCGCGCGACGATCGGGATCGAAATCTCCCCCTTTCGCATCAAGGCCAAAACAGCCCCGGTTGACGCGCCGCCGCGAAAGATACAAACCTGCCTCTTGGACAAAAAGGGGCGGCTTTTCATGCGCAAACTGGCAATTTTGGGCGCAAGCCTGCTCGTGTTTTCGGGGCAACCCAGCGTCGCGCAAGACGCACCCGTGCCGCCCGCGCCGGAAGAGGTCGCCCCCAAACCCGCACCCGCCGCCACATCCGCCGCCGCGGTCGGCAGCGCACGCACCGCCCCCGAACGCCGCCTGACCGGCGCCGACCTGTTCGACCTCGCCATCGCCGCCGATCCGCAGATCAGCCCCGACGGGCGCCACATCGCCTATGTCCGCCGAGCAAACGACATCATGACCGATCGCGCGGTCAGCAGCATCTGGCTGATCGACACCGCGACCGGCGAAGAAACCCCGCTGGCGGGACGGCAGGGCGGTGCTTTCGCCCCGCGCTGGTCGCCCGACGGCAAGCGCCTGGCCTATGCCTCGACCGAGGGCGGCAGCGCGCAGCTGTGGGTGCGCTGGATGCAGGGCGGCGAGGCGGTGCGGCTGACCGGCCTGCCGACTGCGCCCTCGTCGCTCGCCTGGGCACCCGACGGCCGTTCGATCGCCTACACGATGCTGGTCAAGGACGAGGGGCTCAAACTCGGCGCCGCGCCCGCCAACAAGCCGAAGGGCGCGACTTGGGCCGAGCCGCTCGAAGTGCGCGACCTCCTCACCTACCGCGCCGACGGACAGGGCTATGTCGAACCGGGGTTCGAAAAAATCTTTCTCGTCCCCGCCACCGGCGGCGCGCCGCGCCAGCTGACCTTTGGTCCCTATCACGACAATGGACCTTTGAGCTGGTCGCGCGACGGCCGCACGCTGTATTTCGCCGCCAATCGCAAGCCCGACTGGGAAACCGACCCGCTCGAAAGCGAGATCTACGCGCTCGACGTCGCCAGCGGCCGCATCACCGCGCTTACCGACCGCAACGGCCCGGACGCCAATCCTTTGGTCTCGCCCGACGGCGGCAAGATCGCATATCTCGGTTTCGACGACGCCCGCCGCGCTTATGAAAACACCCACCTCTATGTGATGAATCGCGATGGCTCGGGGCGCCGCAACCTCACCGAAAATTGGGATTACAGCGTCGATGCGATCCAGTGGGGCGAGGGCGGCCGCGCGCTTTACGCGCAATATGACGACCACGGCGAAACCAAGATCGCACGCATCGGCCTCGACGGATCGGTCCGCGACGTCGCCAAGGGATTGTCGGGTGACGGCATGGACCGCCCCTATACCGGCGGCAGCTTCACCGTGTCCGACGGCGGCGCCATCGCCTTCACCGGCGGCACCGCGACCCGCCCCGCCGAGGTGCAACTGGCGCGCGGCGGTTCGGCGCGCATTCTGACCGACCTCAACCGCTCGCTTCGCGAAGTCAAAGCGCTCGGCGAAGTTCGCAAGATCACCACGCCGTCCAGCCACGATGGCAAGCCGATCGAAGGCTGGCTGACCCTGCCCCCCGGCTATGTCGAGGGAACAAAGGTACCGCTGATCCTTGAAATCCACGGCGGCCCCTTCACCGCCTATGGCCCGCATTTCTCGACCGACAACCAGCTGTACGCCGCCGGCGGCTATGCCGTCCTCTCGGCCAACCCGCGCGGCTCGACCAGCTATGGTGAGGCCTTCGCGCAGGAAATCGACAAGGCTTATCCCGGCAATGATTATTTCGACCTGATCAGCATCGTCGACCGCGCCATCGCGCTCGGCATCGCCGATCCCGACGCGCTGTTCGTCACCGGCGGGTCGGGCGGCGGCGTGCTCACCAGCTGGATCGTCGGGAAAACCAACCGCTTCAAGGCTGCGGCGACGCAGAAGCCCGTGATCAACTGGACGACGCAGGCGCTCACCGCCGACGGCCCTGCCTTTTTCGGCCCCTATTGGCTCGGCGCGATGCCATGGGAAAAGCCCGAACTTTACTGGTCGCTGTCGCCGCTCTCGCTCGTCGGCAATGTCGAAACCCCGACGCTGGTCGTCGTCGGCGCCGAGGATTACCGCACCCCGGTCAGCGAATCCGAACAATATTACACCGCGCTCCGCCTGCGCGGCGTCCCCACCGCGCTCGTCAAAATCCCCGGCGCCAGCCACGGCGGCATCGCCGCGCGCCCGTCGCAATCGGCCGCCAAGGCCGCAGCGATCCTCGCCTGGTTCGACAAATACCGCAAAGGCTGGACTCGTCCCGCGGCACCTCCGGCGCGCTGATCGTCGGGCGCGGCTGTGATCGCGATCACGGCGGCGCCGCCGCCCGTGCGATAGTTTGGCCATCTTCTGCCCGAACCGGAAAAAAACATATGCGTCGCCCGCTCGCCCTTGCCGTCCTCCCGCTGCTCCTGCTCGCCCCCGGCGCCGCCGAAGCACGCTTGCCGCCGCTCGCCGGCCAGCCGCCCGTTGCCAACCCGCCCTATCGCGAAAGCTGGCGCTACACCTGCGACGTCGAACAACAGCTCGCGGGCGGCACCATCACCCTCACCCGCCTGTTCACCGAAGACGGCAAGTTCGACGGCGGCGATTTCATGCGCTGGACCGCGGCCGGGTATGATCCGCAAAAGACGCAGCGCCCGCTCGAACTCGAACTGTCCTATATCTGGGAACCCGCGCGCCAGCCCGCGGTCGACGATCGCGCAATCGACGTCAAATTGCGCGTCGGTATCGACGCGGCGCTGCCCGATGTCGCGCTGCTCCGCATCCAGCGTCCCTTCCCGGTCCAGCCGCACGGCATCATCGGCAGCACCGCGCTGTCGACCCAGATCTTTCCCTATGGCGCGCACGACCCGACCAACGGCCGCGGCGAGCTGCCACTTGGCGACCTGCTCGCTTATGCCACGGGCTATGACGCGCTCGGCTGGACCCTGATCCGCCCGTCCGACCGCCTCGGCGGTGACCAGGAACTCGCGCGCGGCACGCTCGACATCGCGGCGCTGCGCCAGGCGGTCGCGGCGCTCTCCGCGCTGCGCACCGCCCTCGCCGCCAAAACGCCCGACCCCATCGCACGCTGCGACCGCGTCCTGTGGCCCGACACTCTTCGATACTGAGCCAAGCCCATGAACGCCCATATCCATTCATCTGACATTCTGCGCCGCGGCGCTAAGCCGCATGCCATGATCGACAACGTCATCATCGCCGACGATCATCCCATTTTCCGCGCCGGGCTGGGCCAACTACTCGGCAGCGCCTTTCCGCATCTGGCGATCCACCAGGCCGGCACCGTCGACGAGATGCTGGGCGTCGCCGAACGCGAAGGCGCGCCGCAGCTGTTCACCATCGACCTGCTGTTCCCTGGCATGGACCCGGCCCAGACGCTGCCCATGCTGCGCCACCGCTTCCCGCGCTCGTCGATCGCGGTCGTCTCGATGTTCGACGACGATGCGACGATCGATCGCGTCATGGGGTATGGCGCCGACGGCTATATCGCCAAATCGGTGCGTCCCGACCGCATGGTGGCCGGCTTGCGCGCGCTGCAAAAGGGCGAATTTGTCGTCCTGCGATCCGACCAGCCTTCGGTTCAGGCGATACCCGCGGCGCCGCCGGCGCTGACCGACCGCCAGGTCGAAGTGCTGACGATGCTGGCGCAGAAGCAATCGAACAAACAGATCGCGCGCAGCCTGGACCTGTCGCATTTCACCGTGCGCAATCATGTCTCGCACCTGCTCCGCACGATGGGCGCCGCGACGCGCAGCGAACTTGCCGACAAGGCCCGCCACGCCGGTATCATCGCGTAGCGCGGTCGCCTGGGGCGGTGCTTGCGGGAACCCAACGCCCGGCCGCGCGTAAACCTGCTACGATCAGCATGGAGGCAATATCGATGGATATTCGGCACCTTACGTTCATGGCTGCGGCCGGCATCGGTCTGGCGGGCTGCAACGTCAGCGACGCGCCGCCGTCCGATGACGCCGCCACGACCACCACCGCCTCGGACACCGGCGTCACGCGCGAGCCGATGGCCGCCCCCGAACCCGCCCCCGTCGCCCGCATGCCCGCGCAGGCCGCGATCCAGAGCCAGCCCGGCCCCGACGGCGCGCAGGTCGATCTGCTGAAGGTTGCGGTCACCGGCGACATCCTGACCGTCACCCTGCGCTGTTCGAGCGACCAGAAAATCAACAGCCAGTCGTTCAATGTCGAAAAGATCAGCGTCATCGACGACAGCACGTCGCAGCGCCTGGGCGTGCTTAAGGACGACAAGGCCGACTGGATGGCGTCGAACGTCAGCGGCAATTTCCTGCGCACCGATTGCGAGGTCAAGCCCGGCATCTTCTGGGTCAAATTCCCCGCCCCGCCGGTCACCAGCCCGACGGTGTCGATCAACCTGCCCGAAGTCGGCCCGTTCGACGGCATCCCGGTCACCCGATGATCCGACCCGCGCTTGCGCTGTCGGCGCTGGCCCTCGCCGCCTGCGCACCCGCCGCCGACAGCGAGCCACCGCCTGCGAGCGAGGCGCCCGCTGCCCCCGCGCCAACCGCGGCCGCGGCCCCCGCCAACCCCCCCGGCGGCATGACCGGCACGGTCAGCAATCTGACCGGCGACATCAGCGGGCTGAACATCCGCGTCACCGACATGGGCACGATCATCGATCTGGCCGCCGACGCGCTGTTCGAATTCGACAAGGCCGACCTGACCCCCGCCGCCGAGGCGCAGCTGCAAAAGGCCGCGGCGCTGATCCGCAAGGCGCCGCCCGGCGGCATCCAGGTCATCGGTCACACCGATGCCAAGGGCGACGACGCTTATAACCAGCGCCTCTCGGAAGCCCGCGCGCGCACCGTCGCCGACTGGTTCGGAGCGCAGATCGGCGTGCGCCAGCGCGACTTCGCCGTGTCGGGCAAAGGCGAAACCGCCCCCATCGCCCCCAATGAGACCGCCACCGGCGCCGACGACCCGGCCGGCCGCGCAAAGAACCGCCGCGTCGAGGTCATCCTGCCGCGCTAATCCTCCAGCGGCCCGTCCCCCGCATATTCTGCCTCGTCCGCCTGCTCCTTCGCGCGCCGCGCCGCCAGCCGGTCAAGCCCCGCGCCGCTCGCCCGCTCGCCGCAGCGCAAACATTCGCCCGTCTCGGCCTGATGCGCCCAATTGTCAGCCTGCACCACCGCGCGCATGGCATCGAGCTTGTCCCGCAATCGCTGCTTCGCGCTGCCCGGATAGAAATATTTGGTGCCCTCCACATCGAACCGCCACCCCTCCAGATATTCCTCCCTCGTGATCGCTGTCGCGGCGTCGACCCGCGCCGCCTCCGCCGCCGCCTCGGTCGCCGCGTCCTCGTTCAGTTCGCCGCGCTTGATCAGCAGCGCCAGCAGCGCGTCCGACGGCGCGATCCGCCGCTCGACCTCACGCCCGCCGCGGATCACCACCGTCTCGCGCCCCTCGACCGCGCGCTGGTACGCGACCGCCTCCAGCCCGCGCAGCGCCTTGGCCAGCGCCTCGCGGCACGCCGCATCGAACGGCGCGAACAGGCTGCGCGACCGGTTGACCGACGTCCGGCTGACCCCCGCCACCCGCGCCGCATCGCTGACGCACCCGGTCTTCGCCAGCACCGCCAGAAACACCCGCGTCCGCGCCGCGGTAAACCCGTCCTCCCGCACCCGCAGCCCCGGCATGAAGGGATTGGTCTTCTTGCCCCCCTCCCCCCGTTCCTTGACCCCCTCCCGCTTGCGGGAGGGGTAGCGAGACTTGCGAACTTGTTCGCTAGTCGCAGCGGGGAGGGCCGCAGCACCACCCTCTGCAACCCCGGCCGCCCCCCACGAACCCCGCTCCACCAACCGCCCCACACCAATCTCCCATATCATTTCTGGATAGAATGATGATCCATATGAACCAAATTGGTTATTTTGTCAAGCCAAAACGCACCGCACCCATCGCTGCCGCGCCGTTAACCGCACCTGCAAACACCCTGTTCGCCCGCAAGCCCTAGCCACAGCGACGGGGACCAACGCGCCAGACACCAGCGGGAACAAGCATGACCAGACCCAACCAGCGAACCAAGCTGCGCACCGACCAGCGCGGCGCCACCGCGATCGAATATGGCCTGATCGCCGCGCTGATCGCGCTCGCCAGCATCATCGCCTTCCAGATGCTCGGCCTCAGCCTTGCCAACATCTTCAACACGATCAACGACGCGCTGAATTAGAGCATCATGCCGCTAAATCTGCACCGTCTCCAAATCCGTTCGTGCTGAGCTTGTCGAAGCACTGTTCTTCTTCTTGCGACGCCAAAGGAAAGAACGGCCCTTCGACACGATCAACGACGCGCTGAATTAGGAGGGCCGCATCCCGCCACGCCATCCCCATCCACGCTTGCAACAACCGCTCCCCGGCGAAAGCCGGGGCCCAGAGCGCCAAAGCGCCCGCGTCTGTCGAACACGCCCTGGACCCCGGCTTTCGCCGGGGAACGACCGATTGTTTCAAAGGGAGAGCGTGGGTGACGATACGGCGGAGAGCCCCCAACCCAACCCCTACTTCTTCACCACCCGCGCCACGACCTTGATCTCGACCACCGCCGTCGGCTCGTACAATCGCGACACCCCGATCGCGGTCCACGCCGGAAAGGGTGCCTTCACATGGCGGTTCTTGACCGCGGCAAAGCCGTCGATGTGCGCGGCCAGGTCGGTGTGAAAGGTGGTGATGTCGACCACATCGTCCCAGCTCGCCCCCGCGCGCGCCAGCGTCGCGGCGATATGCGCAAAGGCGCGCTCATATCCGGGCGCCAGATCGCTCTCCCCCTCCGCCGGCCCCGCAACCACCCCCGACAGATAGATGGTGTCGCCCGCGATCACCGCGGTCGCATAGCCCACCGCCTCCTGAAACGCCCGCGCCTCGGGATTTTCGGGCATCAGGACGTTGGCGGGGTCACGGGCGGTGGTGGGCGCGGCGAGAAGGGCAAGGCCCAGGATCGCTGTCGCGGCGGCAGCCTGAATGGTTCGCATAATCATCTCCCCTGTTCGCCGATCGGAGCGGGAAGGTGACATTGCTTTGGTGGGGGTGCAAGGCTGGCGGCAGTGCAGGCCGGCAGAGAATTGGGGTTAAGGAGAGAGCAGGCCTGTTCACACGGATTTGGATTAGGTGAACCGTCACCGTAATCCAAAATCGCTGGTCTAGGTTCGCTGCGCCAGAAGCTTCTCTACCCGCTCCGATCCCAGCGGCGAGATGTGAACCAAATCAGATTTCTCATCAAATTCCAGCAACATCTCGCTATCGGCAGGCTTTAGGACTTTCTTCCTAAACACTGAAGCGTTGGAATACTTAATATGAGAAACGATATCTTTCGATGCAATGGGCGCTCTAGTGTAATAAAGTACAATTAGCGCCTTATCGATGGCACCAAGCTTGTTGTCCAAAACCCTGATTTTGCCATTAACGAGCCAAACGATTGGCAATTGCCTTTCAATTACCCGTTTATCCCCTTGACGCATGTATGGAATTCTGCCATTAAGATGGCATGACCAAGAAGAGCCCCTCCGCCAGCCCCGAGTTCAGCGTTCGCGAGTTCTTTGCTCGCTTCCCGACCGATGACGCCTGCCTTGAACACATCATGCAAGTTCGTTTCGGCGGCACCCGTTTCGACTGCCCCAAGTGCGGCGTCGTGGACTCGACCTTTCACAAGCTGGCGAAGCGCCGCACCTACGTTTGCGCGTCGTGCGGCTATCACGTGAACCCGACGGCCAACACGATCCTACACGACACGCGCACCCCGCTGGTTAGCTGGTTCTACGCAATGTACCTGTTCTGCACGACGCGCCACGGTGTCAGCGGTAAAGAACTCCAGCGCCAGCTTGGGGTGACGTATAAGACGGCCTATCGCATCGGGCAGCAAATCCGCGACCTGACCGCCAAGGCTCAATCGTTTGACGCGCTGCTGGCTGGTCACGTCGAACTGGACGAAGCCTATGTTGGCGGTCGCCGTTCGGGTGGCAAGCGCGGTCGGGGCGCACCGGGCAAGACGATCGTGATGGGCCTTATCAGCCGCGACGGCCCGATGAAGGCAGTGGTCATCCCCGACGTCAAAAAGGACACGCTCCGCAACGTCGTTCTGGACAACGTGGAGCCGGGCTCGGTCGTCTCGACCGACGAACTCTACAGCTACAACTTACTCACTGGTGACGGCTTCACGCATGGCGCTGTGAAGCACGGCGCGAAGGAATATGCTCACTACGACTATCGCACTGGCGAGACGTTCCACGTCAACACCGTGGAAGGCTTTTGGCGCCTGTTCAAAGCGTCGATCCGCTCGACCCACGTCCAGATCAGCAGCAAGCATATGCAACGCTATCTGTCGGAGTTCACTTTCCGCGCGACAAACCGCGAGCGGGTGAATGGGATGTTTGATCTTCTGGTTGGGGCGCTGTGATGCGCCCCACCATTGTCTCAAAGTCAGAGCGATCGGCGGGGCCTATGCCTTGCGCTTCCGCTTGCTTGATGAAGGGCTCTAAATCGCCGGACGCAAGCGCGTCCGCTAGGGAAATGCGGTCCATACACTTCACTATAGACGAGAATCCGGGGATTTGCTAGATATGGGACAGGGCGAGCCGCTATCGCGACCCGCCCCGGCCTTAGACGTTATATTAACAGGATCGCGGTTAGGGTCATTACGACCCCCAGTGCGATCAGTCCTGTAGTAAGCATCTAGGGTCTCCTTTCTCCGGGGAAATGAACCGTCCCCGGTCGGCGCCGTTCCAAGGCAAAGGTTCAGCCGATCAATCGAAAGAGTGATCGGTTCTCGTTTGGAGAAGCGCCAACTTCTCCGGCTTCTGAGGCCCCGGCGACTTTGTCGTTCGGGGCCTCATTCTCGTCCGCGACGGAAAAAAGAGCATTTTCCTTGTCGTGGATGATCTCGTTTCTATCGGACAGCCGTTTTAGGACATTGTAGAGAGCAGATGAATTCCGGAGCAACGGGCTCCGAAATTCGGGCGTAAGGCAAAGATGTTCTTTAATTTGCAGCGCCTTAGATGGTCCGTTCTTTTCCAAGAAAGCCTTAATTGCGTCTCCGATAGGCGACCCACGCTTAGCCCCCCCTTGAGCCGTAAGACTCCCATGTTCGGGAGATTTTTTGAATCTCTCGTAGCCCTCCGGGGTGAACAAGTGGCCATTATATCGCACAACTAGCCCGTCGCGCTCCAAACGCCTCATTGAGCCATAGAAGGCCTTATTATTTCCTCTAACAATCTGATTTTGAAGGCGCTCTGGAAGCTGGCTCCTAACATCTTCGTAGGACAGCCCATCCGGTTTAGCGCGAGCCACCTCCAGTATTGATGACATCCAAATTCCCTTTGGCATTCGAGCGCCGTCACTTGACTTCGGGGGCTCCGAATCAACCACAGAGGGCGAAATCGTTTCTACCTGGCGGGAAGGATCGGGTGAGAAGATCAGTTTCGCGCGCTCAATAAGCTCATCAACGCGCAGCTTTCGATCTGAAAGCTCTTTAATTTTTTCGCCGAGTTCGGCGCTCGCCCTTTCCCATTTGCCGACATCTTCCGGAGAAGGCAGGCCCGCAAACAGATCGTTCATGGCGTCACTCATTACACTCCTATACGCGGCTCCCGCGTGACATGCAATAGACCCCTTATGGATGACTCCAAAAAAAGGGGGCGGAAAAGTTGGGCATTGATTCGTGACGTCGGCGGCGCCTACATTTTTTGTCAACGCATTCCGGTTAGCGATTGCATCCGGAAATCTGGTGAATGACAAATGGCAGGTAGAGATTTTCTTTGTTTCGCTGAGGGCGATGAAAAGGGCTGGGAAGCCCTGTGCGTCGATCTTGACATCTCAATTCAGGGCAAATCCTTTGATGAGGTTCAAGAGTGCCTTGAGCAGGCGGTGGCCTCATATGTTGAGGATGCCATGGCTGAAGATGAGGATACGCGCCGCAAGCTGCTAGGGCGGGTGGCTCCTTGGCATGTCACGGCTGGCTTTGCCTTGAGACTAATCTGGGCAAATTTAAAACATAGACGCGCGCAAATCAGTCGGGCTAGTTTCCCAGTCCATGCCGCGCCTAAAATGCACATTCCAGCAGTTTCTTGATGCTCTCTTAGCTCACGGCTTCGTTCTGCACCGTCAGGGCAAGGGAAGCCATGCGCGCTATCGTGGACTAGTCGGCGGCGAAGTCCGCCTCGTGGATGTCGCGGCTCATAGGTGGTCGGACGAAATACGGCCAAAAACGCTCAAGTCGATGATACGCCAGTCGGGCCTGCCTGAAAGCCTGTTCCGCCGCTGATCCTACTCTCGCAGCTTGCGCTCCAGTTCCTCTACGCGGCTCTCCAGAGCATCGACACGGGCGATGGCGTTGCGCGCGTTCACGTCGGCGTATTCCAGTTTGCTCTCCCATGCGGGCTTACAGCTTCCCAGCAGCAGACCGGCGAGGATCACCAGTTCGTAGGGTAGGCGTTTCGGTAGCTTCATGGTTGTCCCCCTTCGTTCAAGAGGGGGACTATACGCTTAGTGCGGCCGGTTGCCAGCTACATGCGTGTAGGGGATAAACGGGTTCAATTATAGCAGCAACACATGCTTGGGCTTCTTAAACTGTTAAACTATGGAATACTCGAACAAGCTCGGCAAATACCCACTTCGAAATTGAAACAACAACGGAAGAATCCATTTCATTCGGGTCAACATCTCCGCCGATATGGCCGATATTCCGTTGATTACGAATTTCATACAGGGCGATTAAGAGCCGAGGCACTTGAATCCTCAATGATCTTGGGAATTTGTTTTTGTCGTAATCTTCCAATTTTTTACATGCATCTAGCATGTTGTCGGGCTTAGAAATCAATGCCGGGAATTTGCTGTCGAGGTACCCTTTCACAATGACATAGACTATTTCAGCAAAGCGACCTCCATCTAACTCGGTCGGCTCCCATCGGTGTTCGCGAAAATTAGTCTGAATCTTGTTGAATTCTTTGATCAAAGGAGCGCGCAAGTTAGCTGGAACGCCGCCAAGCACGTTGATCGCCTCGAACGCGCTCATGCATGGGCCTCTTGGTGACCAGCTTTGGCGAGTTTATGATTGAAGAAGTTTTCGCCCATATCGGCGATCCATATTTCTTCATGCCCTGAAAAGTTTATATATTGGTGCTTTGATCGAGTGTCGATGAAGGCCTGCCAAAAAGCTTTAGGAATTTCTAGCTTTAGAAGGCGAAAACAGCTATAAATCTCGTCAGCCTTAAACTTATCTTGGCCAAGATTCTCTTCAAAGAACTTTCCAAAAATAAGAATTTTCTCGGAGTTATTCTTAGGAGAAAATTTCTCATAATATGAACTTAAACCCGTCAGATTCAGACCATGTATCTGCTTCGGCTTATATGTGGGCTCCTTGCTCTTACCGCCTGAAGGTGCCTTCAACGCCTTTGTCTTTGAAGAAGGAGGCACCTTTTTGTTTGCAGGGGCGGAAGCCTTTTCCTCCAAGTCGGGGGCGATTGAAGCTTGTGGGTCAAGCGCTAGCTCCATCCTTGCCATGAAATCCAGATACATCTCCTTCACGAAGACATCGGCCCCCTCCACGCTAAGCTCATTTCCCTTCACGGAGACGCGAACGCGGGTTTCCATGAACACCTCCTTGGCTATCTACCCAAAAATTTCATCCCGAATTGCCGGAAGATTTGGAGCGACAATTTGATACGCGCCCCCATCTGCGCTGACGAGCCGCTGCTTTTTGAGAGATATTAACATTGGACGCAGGGTTCCGCCCGCGATGCCAGTCAAATCCTCTAAAGTCTTCGGTTTAAGGATCATCGGCGAAACATCTGGGTCCACATATACCCACCCCGCATTCGCAACGAGAAGGGTAAGGACCTTGGCCTTGTTCGAAAGCCGAGTTCCCGCGCTCGTTAGAACCAGAGACTTCCGCTTTGTATCAAAACGCACAGTCTCTGCGACGATCTCTTCAATGTCATTCTCTCGAACTGAATCGGCGGAACTGATAAGGTCTTTTAAAGCCATTTCACGTCCTCACTCAAATTTGGTCGTTAACGCCTTGCGGCCTGTCTGCGTAACATAAAAACTGTTTCGATCTCCGTGAACGGTTGCGAGCCAACCCCTTTTGAGAACATTCGCAAAATCTCTTGGAAAATTCGACGGGAGCGGCTCAGCCGCATCCACAAAGCTACTCTTAATGTCATCCTTGGTAACCGACTTCATACCATTTTGACTTATAAGCCACTCGGAAATTACCAGAATTTGTTCAACTTTGGTTTTTCCACCTAGCTCATCTAGGCGCTCACGTATGGACACTGGTTCTACGGATGCAGCCCTAGACTCCTTCTGGACGTCGACCGCAGCAGGCTTCGCAGCGCCACCCGCCAATGCAGCAATTGCTCTCGACGCTTCTTCGAAGCTACACTCTCGCTGGAAGCTGAGACCAGGCCCCTTTATCGAGATGGAATAATCTCCGGTTGAGTCGTTCATGATTTGTCCCTTCAACGAATCAGGTATAGTTTCATTACGCACTTGTCAACAAGACGATTCGTTACCGCGATCGGCGGGAGCTTGCATGCGGCTTAACGAAACTGGTTTTGCAGTTTCTGTTGATGTTATTGGTTAGTCTTAGCGCCTAGAACGCCAAGCTAGGTCCCAGTTCCTTCACAGGTGCCTGCTGCTCGTTGGATATCAGAAGACATACCGTTTAGTATATATCGAGTACGCATCTGACATTTTAACATTTTTATCAACAGTTTGAGCTATAGTAATCTGTATGATGATTTTCCGATTGCGTACAACTCTTGTTGTCCAACGAGCAGCAGGGGCCGACGAGGCAACTGGGCATTAACCCCCCACCCCCTTGCATTTCCCCACCCCCCGCGTAAGGCGTCCCCAACAAAAACCGCGCGCGCGACTCCTGCTGGCCCCGCTCTCCCGCCACGCCAGCGGATGGTCATTCCCCGCCGCGCCAACAGGGGACTGCTGCAAGATGACGACCACCGGACATGACACGCTGGGCACCCGCTCGACGCTGAGCGTCGGCAACAAAGAATATGCGTACTATTCGCTCGACAAGGCCGCGGCCAAGCTGGGCGACGTCTCGCGGCTCCCGTTTTCGATGAAGGTGCTGCTCGAAAACCTGCTGCGCTTCGAAGATGGCGGTTTCACCGTGTCGACCGACGATGTGCAGGCGCTGGTCGACTGGCAGAAAGACCCGCATTCGAACCGCGAGATCCAGTATCGTCCGGCGCGCGTGCTGCTCCAGGATTTCACCGGCGTTCCCTGCGTCGTCGACTTGGCCGCGATGCGCGATGCGATTGCGAAGCTCGGCGGCGACACGACCAAGATCAACCCGCTCGTCCCCGTCCACCTCGTCATCGACCACAGCGTCATGGTCGACGAATTCGGCCATCCCAAGGCATTCGAACAGAATGTCGAAATCGAATATTATCGCAACGGCGAACGCTATGACTTCCTGAAATGGGGATCGAAAAGCCTCGACAATTTCAAGGCGGTCCCCCCCGGCACCGGCATCTGCCACCAGGTCAATCTGGAACATATCGCGCAGGCGGTGTGGTCGAGCCAGGACGCCGACGGCACCACCATCGCCTATCCCGACACCTGCGTCGGCACCGACAGCCACACGACGATGATCAACGGGCTGGGCGTGCTCGGCTGGGGCGTCGGCGGGATCGAGGCCGAGGCCGCGATGCTGGGCCAGCCGGTGTCGATGCTGATCCCCGAAGTCGTCGGGTTCAAGCTGACCGGCGCGCTGAAGGAAGGCGTAACCGCGACCGACCTCGTGCTCACCGCGACGCAGATGCTGCGCGCCAAGGGCGTCGTCGGGCGCTTCGTCGAGTATTTCGGTCCCGGCCTTGCCTCGCTGTCGCTCGCCGACCGCGCGACGCTCGCCAATATGGCGCCCGAATATGGCGCGACCTGCGGCTTCTTTGGCATCGACGACAAGACGCTCGACTATATGCGCCTGACCGGGCGCAGCGCCGAAAATGTCGCGCTGGTCGAAGCTTATGCCAAGGCGCAGGGTCTGTGGCTGTCGGCCGACATGGTCGATCCGGTGTTCACCGACACGCTCGAACTCGACATGGGCACCGTCGTCCCCTCGCTGGCGGGGCCGAAGCGTCCGCAGGACAAGGTCATCCTCACCGAAGTCGACGATGTGTTCAACGCCGATCTGGCGTCGGTGTACAAGCACGACGGCATCAAGCGCGTTCCGGTTGCGGGCAAGGATCATGACATCGGCGACGGCGACGTCGTCATCGCCGCGATCACCAGCTGCACCAACACCTCGAACCCCGGGGTCATGGTCGCCGCGGGTCTGGTCGCGCGCAAGGCGAACGCCTTGGGCCTGAAGCCCAAGCCGTGGGTCAAGACCTCGCTCGCGCCGGGATCGCAGGTTGTGACCGACTATTTCGATCGCGCGGGGCTGACCGCCGATCTCGACGCCATCGGCTTCAACCTCGTCGGCTATGGCTGCACCACTTGCATCGGCAATTCGGGGCCGCTCGCTGCGCCGATTTCGGAAGCGATCAACGGCAACGACATCGTTGCCGCGTCGGTGATTTCGGGCAACCGCAACTTCGAAGGCCGCGTGTCGCCCGACGTGCGCGCGAACTTCCTCGCCTCGCCGCCGCTGGTTGTTGCCTATGCGCTCAAGGGCACGGTGACCGAAGATTTCACCACCACCCCGATCGGGCAGGACCAATCAGGCAAGGACGTGTTCCTCGCCGACATCTGGCCGACCAATCAGGAAGTCGCCGACACCATCGCGTCGTGCATCGACCGCGACATGTTCGAGGCGCGCTACGAGCATGTCTATCGCGGCGACGAGCATTGGCAGAAGATCGAGGTCGAAGGCTCGGACACCTATCAGTGGCGCGCCGGTTCGACCTATGTCGCCAACCCGCCGTACTTCGAGGGGATGACGATGACCCCGGCGCCGGTGTCGGACATCATCGACGCGAAACCGCTCGCGATCCTGGGTGACAGCATCACGACCGACCACATCTCTCCGGCGGGCAGCATCAAGGCGGACTCGCCGGCCGGAAAATGGCTGATGGAACATCAGGTTAACAAGGCCGACTTCAACAGCTACGGCGCCCGCCGCGGCCACCACGACGTCATGATGCGCGGCACCTTCGCCAACATCCGCATCAAGAACGAAATGGTCCCCGGCATCGAAGGCGGCATGTCGCGCTATGGCGCCGAAGTCATGCCGATCTACGACGCCGCGATGCGCCACAAGGCCGACGGCACCCCGCTGGTGGTCATCGCTGGCAAGGAATATGGCACCGGCTCGTCGCGCGACTGGGCGGCGAAGGGCACCAACCTGCTCGGCGTCCGCGCCGTGATCGTCGAGAGTTTCGAGCGCATCCACCGCTCGAACCTCGTCGGCATGGGCGTGCTGCCGCTGCAGTTCCAGGACGGCGACACGCGCGAAACGCTGGGGCTGACCGGTGACGATACGTTTACGATCACCGGCGTCGCCGACCTCAAGCCGCGGCAGACGGTGACCGTCAACGTTACCCGCCCCGACGGTTCGACCTTCAGCTTCGATACGCTCTGCCGCATCGATACCGCGAACGAGGTCGAATATTATATGAACGGCGGCATCCTGCACTACGTCCTGCGCAAGCTGGCGGCGTAAGCAAGGGGACGGCGGATGGGCAAGCTGCTGATCCTCGTCCTCGGCCTGGCTCTCGGCCTGCTCCTCGCCCGCTATTTGCGCGGGCGGCGGACAGGCCGCGACCTCGCCGCGCCGCCGCCTCGCCCGATGGTGCGCGTCGGCGACGAGCGGATCGACGACGAGGAAATCCGCGCCCTGATCCGCCAGGACCGCAAGATCGACGCGATCAAGCTGGTCCGCGAACGCACCGGATTCAGCCTTGCCGAAGCCAAGGACGCAGTCGAGGCGCTCGAACAGACGATGCGCTGAATCACCTGTCCCCGACCGGGGTGCAGGCCACCCGAAGGGACGGCATATGAGCGTTGTTGAGATCGCGATCGAGGTTATCGGCTGGCTCGCTGCCATCCTGATCCTCGCCAGCTATGTCCTGCTCTCGCTCGGTAAGATCGAACCGCGCAGCTATCTCTATCAGTGGATGAACGTCATCGGCGCGAGCGGTTTCGTGCTCAACTCAGGCTATAATGGCGCGCTCCCGTCGGCGGGGCTCAACATCGTCTGGGCTTTGATGGGCGTCTTCACGCTATGGACCGTGTGGCGCGCCCGCCGGCTTCCTGTTGAAAGCTGAGGTCTCGCAAATGGCGGTGGTCGCAGTCAGATGCGGACCCCACGGAGTATTCCGGTTGGATTGTCAGTGCATTGACGCCTCCATCGCCCGTGTTGGCCATAGATGGGGCGAAGCGCAATCGGAGGGCGGCACTGGCGATGGAACCGCCTCCGGCGCCGGGGGTCGATATCCGAGCCAGCTGTGCGGCCAGACGGTGTTATAGAGTCGCCGCCAAGCTTCGATCAGGATCGAGGCCTCGGCGAGCGAGTAGAAGATTTCGCTGTTGAGCAGTTCATCACGCAGCGATTCGTCGAAGCTCTCGCAATAGCCATTCTCCCGCCGCGGGCGGCGACACGATCTATAACTCGTTCAATGCGACGGTCAGTTTCTATGAAAAATTGCCAGTTGCAGGCCGGCATCAGCCAAGCGTCCGATTATCCTTGTGTCTCCTCAAGGACATCGAGATGGCCCGACAAACGCGCAGCTTAGGATAAGGACCAATTAAATTGCTTGTGCGAACCCGCATCCCCGCACAGTGCCAACGGCGTAACCTGCCCACCTACGGTCCGGCAACCTACCGTTGGCGGCATCACATCGCAAACATGTGCGCAAGGCTCAAGGACTGGCGACATATCCAGACAAGATACGACGAACGCGCCGACCTCTTCCTCGCCGCTATCGCCTTCGCCATCTGGACCTTCCGCATCCATGATGCCTTTACCCTAAGCGCTGAGACACGCCACGAGATTCGGGCGGTACAGGCCGAGGGTGGAGTAGCATCCACAAGCGTTCAGGGCTCAGAGCGAATTTCGACCCCCATTTCAGCAAAAGCACGCAGTGTCGCATCCAAATCCGAGCAATGTTCCGGCAAGCTTACGCCGATCGGCGCGCGCTGGCGTTTGCGCAGCCCCAAGACACGTTCCAATCCCGTCACGGCCCCAACCGCGGTCATGTGCGTTTGGCCAAGCGGGTCGAGGATCGTCGATCGTGTGCGTATCGGTCGGCCCGCTGGATCGGTCCCGTGTGTCTCAATGACGACTTCGTGCGCGTCGCCTTCGCCGGGGTTGTACAGCATCGAGCGTCGCAGCTTGTCGAATGTCGAAAGGCTGAGCAGTTTCCAGATGCCCGAATTGATCAGAAACCGCATGGAGTTGATCGCCGACGCATTGTCATAGGACAGGCGCGACGAAACGCTGGCGGCACCAGTTGCGTGGACCAGCGTATATTGTTCCGGCGTGTCAAACCGATAGGTATTGAAAAGGCGATCGCCCGAGAACCGGACAGCGCGGGGCTCCGACATCGACTTTTTCATTTCGACCTTGCCGTCGATCGTCACCGGGAACGGAATCAGCAGCCGATCGACATAATCGAGCGAGTTGGGACCGGCCTTGTCCTTCAAGGCGTATAAAATATCGATGTCGATCGAACTGACTTGGGCAAAATTCCGCGCGTTGGCCGCCGCTACCGTTGCGGTGACCCCCGCCATCCAACCCGACGAGAGCAGAACGGGTGCAGTGGGCCGCATCGGCGCGAGGCGAAGGATCGATGCCTGCATACGCTCGGTCCAGCGCGTAATGTCGACATAAGCGATACCGCGCGTCACGGCGGCGCGTAGCAGACGGTCGTCGCCATCATTAGCCACCGCGATGATCGCATCGGGCAGCTTCGCAAATTTCGCCAGCGGATCGACCTCGTCGATATCGACCCTGACCCCGCGCGCGCCGGCGATCCTTTCGGCGGCGGCGGCGGCAGCGGCTTCCGAGCGCCCGCCAATGATGATCTCCAGCTCGGGATTTCGCGACGCGAGCAGTTCGGCGACTTGCGCGCCGACGATGCCATAGCCGCCAGCGATGAGAACGCTTGTGCGTCCATCTATTTCTTTTATCACGGATTTTCCTTCAGAGTTTTGCGGGCGGATCGCGGCGCAGCAATGGTGCGATCACGTAGAGCTGGATCAGCAACGATGCGGGTCCCCACACGGTCTGATAGGGCGGAACTGGCAGCGCGAGCGGCAAGGTCGTCGTCATGTCCCAGAGCCACATGCCGATCAGAAAAAGGCCGATCCGACCAGCCAGCCGCGCCAGCTTGCCCTGATAAAGCAGGAAGACCGCCAGCCAGCCCAGCGACTCAAGGCCATTGGCGATCAAATGATCGACATGCACCTTTTCCGGCAAGTCGCTGTCGACAAAATCGCCAAGATGCAAGGATAGCGCCGATGCCGCAAAGGTCGCGGCAAATGCAAGGGTAAGCCAACGCCGGTTCATGTCATTGCCTCCTTTGCAGAACTGGCCCGTTCCAGCGTGAAACCCGCCAGCAGCTGCAAGGCGACGACAGCCGATCCCCACCAAAGGAAATATGGCGGCAACGGCATATCGAGCCGCCATGTGGTCAGCACGTCGAACCACATCATGCCCGCGAGCACATAGGCGACGCGACCCGCGGCCGTCCCGCGTTCCGAAGCCGACAACATCAGCACCACGGCCCACCCCATAGCGGACAGACCGTTGCCCACCGCCTCCATACGGATCATCGGCGCAGCAAGGCCGATGTTGTCGAACGCGCCGAGTGCGATGTTGCGCACCGTGTCGGCGTAGCTTGCGACCTGAAGCGCGGCGAAAAGCTGCGCGATGCGATAGCCAATCGTCATGGCGGTCCCTATCCCAGCCGGGCTTGAATGGCGTTGGCGGCGACGACAGACCAGGCGATAATGGTCAGCGACGGATCGACGCTCGGCGGCCGCGGAAAGGCGCTGGGATCAGCGACGTACAATCCTGGCACTTCGTGCGCCTGATGATCGGATCCGACGACATTTTTCGCCGGATCCTTGCCCATGCGCAGCGATCCGGCGGGGTGCGGACCACCCCACAGGGTGTTGCCGCCGGTCATGTCGAGGCTGTCAAAGACCGCAAGCTGCGACGGATCGCGCAGCCGGGTTCCGACGATATCCGGAACAATCACTTCGCGGGCGCCGGAAGCAAACAGCAGCGCCGCCTGCTTTTTCAGCGCGTCGCGTGTTTTGAGCAGATCGACGCCGCGGACCTGATAATCATAAGTTGCATTACCTTTGTCATCGACCTTGATCTCGCCGGGCATTTCATCATCGACCCAAGAGACCGCGCTGCCGATGTGCGTCAGCCGTTCCATCGCCTTTGCATGGTCCTTGCCGAACCCGGGAATGGTCGCGGCCAGAAACTCGGCCTGGATCTGGTTGGGGTGGAGGAGATAGCCCCCCTCGATGTAACGATCGCCGTCATAGCGCGGCAGGCGGAAATCGGCGGTTCCGGTGGCGGTCGGGATATTTTCCCACAGCGTGACCGGTTCGTCGTAGATGGCATAGAGATATGGGCAGGGGTTGACGTAAAGATTCTTGCCCACCTGACCGCTGCCGTTGGGCAGTTTCGAGCGCATCCAGATCACTGCCGACGCGAAGCCGCCGGCGGCGAGGACAACAATCTTGGCCTTGACCTTGAGCTTGCGACCGTTGGGACGGCCGGTGGCGCGGTCGAGGATCTGAGCTTCGACACCGTCAGCGCGACCGCTGCTGTCGCGGGTGATCGAGGTTACCTCGCAGTCGGCATAAATCGTCGCACCGGCTTTGACCGCGGCGGGGACGCTGGTGACCAGAGCCGTCTGCTTGGCGTCAAACGAGCAGCCTTGGTAGCAATGGCCACTCATCACACAGCCACGGCGCGCCTGCGGTACGCCCTCGACGTGCCAGCCCAGCTTCTTCGCGCCAATGTCGAACAGCTGGTTCATTCGGTTGTAGTATTGCGGACCCGCCCGATGAACGTTCAGATCCTTTTCGATCTGCTCGAAGATCGGCTCAAGTACCTCATGCTCATGGCCTTCGACGCCCATTTCGACGTACATATCGGCGCGGTCTTTGGGCAGCCGCCAACTGTCGGCCCAGTAATGGACGCTCGCGCCGCCGACGCAGTTGCCATACATGAGCGCCACTTCGCCGGTCGATGTGCTTCCCAGGCCGCGACGACCGTCGATGCGGGCGAGCATGTTGTCGCTGCGCTGGTCAAGGTCACCGCGCGCGGCAGTGTAATAGCCGCCACGTTCCAGGACGATGACCTTCGATCCAGATTCGGCCAGACGCTGCGCGACAGTCATGCCACCGACGCCCGAGCCGATAACGACGACATCGGCGGTTTCCGCCAGATCGCGATCGATTTGCTGATATTCGATAATCATGATGTCGGCGCCTCCGCTGCCCGTGCCGTCGATCCAGTCAAATTGGCGATCCGGTTGCCGCCCTCGAACAGCTTCTCTGCCATCATGGGGCCAGCATAGCCGATGCCCGGCCAAGTCCGGTCGTCGGTGTAGTAAAAGAAGACGACGAGGAATCGGATGCCGTTGTACGCGGCGCGGCGCAGCCCAGGGCCGGCATTTACGCAATTGGCCAGAAAGGTCTGCTTGTCGGCATCATCCAGCGCCGTGAAGCGCGGGCCGAGGCCGTCGATCACGGACATGTTTTCAAGCAGCGCCAACGACGCCTTGATGTCGTCCACCATGCTCGTTTCGTGGTGAAATGACAGCTCACGATCGATCCGCAATGCGGTCATCGCCGCGCCCACACCCGGCCCGCCATGCAGCGGCTGGATGATCGCCGCCGCTAGCGCATCCAGCACGGCATATTCGCGGATCGACAGCACGACCGGCGCAGCACCGGCAGCCATGCGGGCATAGTCGGCGTCGCTGCCGCGAAGCCAGACATAGCCGCCCCCTGCCAGGATCGCCGTAGCCGCCCCTGCACCGAGAAATCCGCGGCGCGAGAAAAACGAGGTTGGCGTCATTCTTCACCTTCAATCTATTTGGTCTAATGACCTTTTTAAAAAATTATGAAACTGAGAAAAGCCCAAAAAATAGCCAAACGAGGCGATATCCTGATGTGATTGACTATTATTTGGTCATCTGACATAATTTGTCAACAGCAAAACCATGGCGGAGAGGTGAAGGATCATGAAGAACATTTCGGGGGCAAAGCAGGTTCGGGCGGTTATGACCGCAAGCGCTGCTTTATGGGCGCCGCTCTGCGCAGCCCATGCCGAGGAAGCACCGACGACATCCGACGTCGCCGAGCAGGCGGAGGCACCGTCCGGTATCGATGACATCATCGTCACCGCCCAATACCGCCGCGAGAATCTTCAGAAGGTTGCCGTAGCCATCACCAGCATATCAGGCGAATCGCTGACGCAGGCAGGGGTCAGCGACCTGACGGGACTTTCAGCCAGCGTGCCGGGACTGTATCTGTCGAGCTATTCGACACTGTCGCCGCAGGTTTTCATCCGGGGCGTCGGCTCGAACGACGATGGCATTACATCGGAAGGCGCGGTCGGGGTCTATCTTGACAATGTGTATGTCGGTCGCGCCTCTTCGGCGCTGTTTGACCTGTTCGATCTGGAACGGGTCGAGGTGCTGCGCGGCCCACAGGGGACGCTTTACGGTCGCAACACCAATGGCGGTGCCATCCGTATCGAAACGATGCAGCCGAGCGCCGATTTCCGTGCCGGGATCGAGCTCGGTTATGGACGTTTCGATCAGCGGTCGGTGCGCGGCATGCTCGGTGGCGCGATCGCGGACAATGTTTTTGGCAAAGTGTCAGGCAGTTTCAAACAACGCGATGGCTGGACCCGAGACGCCGCAACCGGCGCCCGCCTGAACGACGAGGACAGCCTTGCCGTCCGCGGCCAGCTACGGATCGAGCCGACCGAGACGGTCGATGTCACGTTCAGCCTCGATCTTGCCCGCGACCGTCCGTCGAGCACCTTCAAGGAGGTCGTCGGCGGCACCTTGTTCGATCTGTATGAAGAAAGCACCGATCCCTTTTCAGGCTCCTATGATTTCACCGATGCGTTTATCCGCCGCAATATATTTGGCGGCTCGATGGCCGTGAACTGGGATCTGGGGGGCGCCAATCTGTCGTCGATCTCGGCCTATCGCTCCACCAATATCCATTATACAGAGGATTATGACAGCACGCCGTTTCCGGTCGTGCATATCGATACCCGCCAGCGCACCCGCCAGCTGACCCAGGAAATCCGCCTGATCTCGAAAGAAGGCGATTCGGCCCTGTCATGGATCGCCGGCCTGTTCTTTCTGCGCGATCGCGGGCGCGCGACCGACCGCTTCATCCTGCCCTTCTTCGGTCTAGACGACGAATTGACCAACGCCCGGACGCGGACAACGAGCATCGCCGGCTACGGCGAACTCAGCTGGAAGGTGACGCCTAAACTTAAGCTTACCGTCGGCGCGCGCTACACAAACGAGCGCAAGCGGTTGGCGATCCAGCGGCAATATCTGCCGATCGGTGGCGGCGCGGCCGTCGATTATGTGGCGCTCACCGAACCGCGCACGTCGTTCAATAATTTCTCGCCCCGGCTCGTGGTCGAATATCAGGCGAACGAGGACGTCCTTGCTTACGCCAGCGTGACCCGCGGCTTCAAAAGCGGCGGCTTCAACAACTTTCCGGCCAATGCAGTTGCTGCCGCCAAGCCTTTTGCGTCCGAAAAGATTACGTCTTACGAAGCAGGGCTGAAAACGGTCTTTCTCGATCGGCGTATCCGGCTGAATACCGCAGCTTTTGTATATGACTACACCGACCTGCAGGTATTTGCGCCCATCGACACGGGCGGGCAGGTGCCGGTCGTTCAAATTACCAATGCCGCCAAGGCGCGGGTCAAAGGCGTGGAGGCGGAACTGTTCGTCCGTCCGGCATCCGATTTAAACTTCAGCTTCAACTATGCCCATCTGGTGTCCAGCTATCGCCAGTTCGACTTTGGCGATCTCGACCTGTCGGGCAATGTCCTGCCCCGCGCGCCGCGCGATACATTGACCGCTGCGGTCGATTGGTCGCCGCAAGTCACGACCAACCTCAACCTGAATGTCCGCGGCGAATATGTTTACAGCAGCAACCTGTTCTTCACGCCGTTCAACGACCCCGATTTGCAAACCGGAAACGTCGGGCTATTTAACGCGTCCATCGCGCTCACCAACGCTACACAGGGGTGGACGTTGTCGGCGTTCGGTCGCAATCTTGGCAACAAACGCTACCTTGCGCACGGGATCGACGCGCTGGCACAATCCTTCGGCCTTAAGACTGGCCAATTGGCGGCGCCGCGCCAATATGGCATTTTGCTTAGCTGGAAATATTAGCCCATGGGGACCGCTGTACATTGTCCAAAATTGGTATGACGAAGCCCAGTCGTCCAGGCACGGCGATTCACGAGAAAGGACAGCGGCGGGTTGAGGATATCCTTGACGCCGCTGTCCGGGTGCTGATCGAGGATGGTTACGCGATGTTCACGATGCGCCGCATAGCGGACGCGGCCGACATGCGGCTCAGCAATTTGCAATATTATTTTTCGACAAAAGAGGATTTGCTCAACGCGCTATTGCAGCGAACGGTCGATATCTATGATGCGTCGCTGGCCGCCTTGGCACAAAACCGAACCGGCACGCCGCAAATGAAGTTTCGGCGGATGATCGAATATCTGCTGCAGGATCAAACGGACAAGGACAGCTGCATCATTTTTTGGGAGCTGTGGGCGATCGCCGGACGCGATGCAGCGGTAGCCGCGATCATGAATGCCTATTACGACTCCTATCTCGACAAGATGTCCGAAGCGATACGCGCCGCCGCTCCGTCGATGCCGAAACGTCTGGCCCAGCGAAATGCGGGGGTTATCGTGGCGCTGATCGAGGGCGCATCGCTGCTCCGCGGCTTCGGCAAACCCCGCCGCACGTCACTCGCAGGTTATGAGCGGGCCATCATTGGTCTTTGCGAGCAGTTGGCAGCGGATAGTCTTTCAGTCAGGCCTTCAAACGAACCCGGCATCCCTTAGTATTCCATCGTTCGCCAGCCGCCGCACGGAACACGAAAACTGACTCGACCCGTATCTTTTATCCAGCTGCAAAAAGAGGCCGAGGCGTGTTGTCGCGCATAAGCGCAGGCGAGGGGCTAACCCCGCTCATTGCTTTTCAAGTTCGGCTGCGAACGCCGGAGGGCATGTCCTCCAGACCCGTATTGTCGAACCTCCTGTCGGCGAGCAGTCGCTTTAGGCACGGGTTCTCCTCCTCCAGCGTTCCAAGCCGTCTGGCGTCCGACACCGCCAGTCCGCCGAACTTGGCCTTCCACGCATAATGGGGCGCGCTCGACATGCCGTGACGACGTCATAGATCCGTGACCACCGCGCCGGCCTCTGCCTCCCTCAGGAGGCCGATAATATGCTCTTCCGAAAACTGCTTCCGCTTCGTCTGTCCGTCCTTCGCCAAGTCGGACTCTAGCTTCAAATGGTGGATAAGATGAGGTCAGGTTACGCTAACCAGGACCGTCTCGACTTGACGGGCGCTAGGTCAGTCAGATGCGAACGGCGTCGCGGCAATGGGTGTTCCGGTGACGGTTATGATCAAAAGATCAACGAACTGCGCCAAGATGCTCGACCCTCGCTCCCCTTTAAACTCGCGCAATCAGGTGGAGATTTCCGGTCGCCATTCGGAGGCGAGCAATCCACGCCCTCCGAACAGATTTTCCATTGCGTCCGTCCCTGCCGCCGATGCGCGAAGTTGATCCGCAAGCGGATCATCGACCCTATGATCGCTGCGCAGGAAAGCGATCCACGCGGTGATCGCGGCCTCTAGTGATGAACAACGTTGCCCGCGCGCCTGATGCCACGCCAGCGTTTCGAGCCAGCGCTGCGGAATCTTCTGGCTGCCGTCCATCGCGATCTGGATCAGCCGGTGGTGCAGCGCCGGATTGCCGAATCGCGCCAGCAGCGCATCGGCATAAGCGGACAAATCCTGCCCCGGCGCCGCGGCGATCGTCGGCGCGGCCTCGTTCCGCATCAGCGTCTCGATGATCGGGCGGATCGCGGGATCGGCGATCGCCTGATGGACGAATTCGTGACCGTGCCCAAGGCCGATATAGGCGAGCGCCGAATGGGCGCCGTTGAGCATCCGGAGCTTCGCCGTTTCATAGGGCGCAACATCGGTCACCAGCTGCGCGCCGACATTCTCCCAGCGCGGTCGCGGGCCGGCAAAATCATCTTCGATCACCCACTGGCTGAAACCTTCGGTGACCACGGTGCCCTCATCGCGCGCGCCAAGTACCGCCTCCACCGCGGCGCGATCGGCGTCGGTCGTAGCGGGGACGATGCGGTCGATCATCGTTGCGGGGCAGTAGCATTCGGTGTCGAACCAGTCGTTGAGGTCAGGGTACGCCGCGACCAGATACTGGTGCATCAAGCCCTTCAGCACCGCGCCATTGTTCGCGAGATTGTCGCAGCTGAGCAGCGTCAGGCCGGGCAGTTGCGCGGCGCGGCGCGCGGCAAGGCCGGCACCGATAAAGCGATAGAGGCTGGACGGCCCGTTCGCCGCGGCCAAGTCGAGCGATCCGTCGGCGGCGCGCAGATAGCCTTTTTCGGTCACTGTGAAGCTCACGACATGCGTCGTCGGCGCGGCGATCGCAGCGATCACGGCTTGCGGTTCGTCCGCCGCGACCAGCACCCGCTGCACCGCGCCGATCAGACGCAGGTCGGTTCCCGCCGCGCTGCGGGTGCTGACCGTATAAAGCCCGTCCTGCGGATTGAGCTGGGCCGCGACATCACCCGAGCGCAGCGACACGCCGATGATGCCCCAATTGCGGTCGCCCGCATTCATGGCATCGTCGGTGTACACCGCCTGATGCGCGCGGTGGAAGGCGCCGATGCCGATATGAACGATCCCAGCCGCCTGCGCGGCGCGGTCGTAAGCGGGCGCCTGCACCGACGCCGGGATTGGCGTGCCGGAACCCAGCCTCACAGCTTGTACGCGGCCTTGGCGAGATTGTAGCTGAGATCGACCGCGAGCTCGGCGGCTTCCCATTCCTCCAGCCGGTGTTCGGCGACGAGCTGCGCCAAAAAGCCGCAGTCGATGCGGCGCGCGACATCGTGGCGCGCAGGGATCGATAGGAAGGCGCGGGTGTCGTCGTTGAACCCGACGGTGTTGTAGAAACCCGCCGTCTCGGTCATTGACCCACGGAACCGGCGCATCCCCTCGGGGCTGTCGTGGAACCACCAGGCAGGGCCGAGCTTCAGCGCCGGATAATGCCCCGCGAGCGGCGCGAGTTCGCGTGCATAGCTGGTTTCGTCGAGGGTGAAGAGGATGATCGTCAGCGCAGCTTCATTGCCATATTTGGCGAGCAGCGGGCGCAGCGCATGGACATAGTCGGTGCTGGTGGGAATATCTGCGCCCTTGTCGCGGCCATAATGGTCGAACAGCCAAGGGTTATGGTTACGCAAGGCGCCGGGGTGGATCTGAATCACCAGCCCGTCGTCGAGGCTCATCCCCGCCATCACCGTCAGCATATGGGCGCGGAACAGTTCGGCATCGGCGGCGCTGACATTTTTGCCGGTGACGCGCGCGAATAAGGCTTCGGCCTCCGCATCCGACAGGTCGGCGGTCGCAGCGGTCGGGTGGCCATGATCGGTCGAGGTCGCGCCCATGCTGGCGAAGAAGGCGCGGCGGCCCCGATGCGCGGCGAGATAGCCGGCGTAGCTGTAGGCATCCTCGCCCGACAGGTCGGAAAAGCGCGCGAGATTGGCGTAGAAACCCTCGAACTCGGGATCGATGACCGGGTCGGGACGATAGGCGGTGATCACCCGCCCGCCCCATTCGCCGCTGTCGTTTGCCGCGCGGATCGCGCTGTGATGATCGAGCGTGTCGAGCGGGCTTTCGGTCGTCGCGATCACCTCGATCCCGAAGCGGTCGAACAAGGCGCGCGGGCGGAATGCCTCGGTCGCCAGCGCTTCGGTGATCCGGTCGTAATAGAGGTCCGCGGTCACCGCCTCGAACTGCACGTCGATCCCGAACGCTTCGGCAAACACCCAGTCCATCCACATTCGCGACGGGGTGCCGCGGAAGAGGTGATAGTTTTGCGCGAAAAGACGCCAGCTTTCGCGCGGGTCGGCATCGGGGTTGCGGATGCCGAGCGCGTCGAGTGACACGCCCTGCGAATAGAGCATCCGGAACACATAATGGTCGGGATGGAGCAGCAGCTCCGCCGCATTGCCGAACGGCGCATTGCCCGCAAACCAGCGGGGATCGGTATGACCATGTGGGCTGACGATCGGCAGGTCCGCGGCTTCCTTGTAAAGCCGCCGCGCGATGTCGCGCTGCCCCGGATCGGACGGGAATAGCCGGTCGGGATGCAGGATCAGCGCTCGCGTTATGCAGGCGCGGCCGTACTTTCGATCCGCACCGGCGCCAGCTTCGGGCTGAGCAGGTGGACGGCGAGCACCGCGAGGAAATAGACCGTCGTGCAGGCGGCAAAGATCAGCGTGTAATTTCCGCCGGTCGCGTCGAGGACCAACCCGGTCGATTTCGCCATGATCATGCCGCCGACGCCGCCCATAAAGCCGCCGAGCCCGATCACCGAGCCGACCGCGCGCTTGGGGAACATGTCGGGCGGAATCGACAGGATCGTCGATGAGAAGGCCTGATGCCCCGCGAGCGCGATGCCGATCAGCACCACCGCGAGCCACATATTTTCAAGCCCGGTGACGAACAATAGCGGCAAGACGCATAGCCCCGCGCCGATCATCGTGATCTTGCGCGCGAAATTGACGCTATGGCCGTTCTGGATCAGCTTTGATGAAGTCCAGCCGCCGACGATACTGCCGACGTCGGACAGCAGATACATGATGATCATCGGCAGCAGCACGACCTTGAGGTCGACATCATAGGTCGAGGCGAAATATTTGGGCAGCCAGAACAGCATCAGGAACCACACCGGGTCGGTCAGAAATTTGGCGATCGCAAACGCCCAGGCTTCGCGCTTGGTGACGATTTTGCCCCAACCGAGGCGCTCGACCTGTTCCGGCGGGTCATGTTCGATCCACGCGAGTTCGGCCTCGCTGACCTTTCCGCTTTCGCGCGGGTTGCTGTAGAGCCAGAGCCACAGCAGCAGCAGGACGACGCCAAAGGCGCCGCTGTAGATAAAGGTTTGGCGCCAGTCGAAGCCCATCCAGACCATGAACAGCCAGATCGTCGGCGCGGTCAGGATCACCCCGATGGTGGTCGCGCTGTTGACCCAGCCGATGGCATAGGAGCGCTCCTTTTGCGGGAACCATTCGCTGCTGGCGCGGACGACCGACGGGAAATGCCCCGCCTCGCCGACCCCGAGTACGATGCGCGCCGCCATGAACGATACAACCGATCCGGCAAAACCATGCGCGACATGGCCGATCGTCCAGATTGTGATCGCGATGGAGTAACCGATCTTGGGACCGAAGCGGTCGATCAACCAACCCATGAGCAGGAAGCCGAGCGCATAAGCGGCCTGAAAGGCGGTGACAATGTTGCCATAGTCATTCTCGCTCCAGCCAAGCTCGTCGCCGAGCACGGGGGCGAGCAGGCCCAGCATCGTGCGGTCGATGTAGTTGACCGTCGTCGCGGCAAAGAGCAGCGCGATGATCAGCCAGCGGTAACGACCCGCGCGTGGCACCGGCAAAGCCGCACCTCCGTTCGCGATTGCCTGTGCCATGTCTCTCTCCCGTGGTTTGCTTTAGTAGTTTTTGATCGAGCAGCCGACGCGGATTTGTCCGTCGAACAGCGCTTCGGCGCGTTGGCCCACTGCAATTTCATGCACCCCGGTGATCGCCCCCGCCGACACCCAAGTGCCGGGCGCGATGGTGATGCCGCGCGCACGCAGGGTGAGGATCAGGAACAGCGCCGATCCGAACGGCCCGTCGAGCATCGTCTCCATCGTCGCCGCGCCCACCGGATCGCCGTCGATCGTCATTTCGACCGGCATCGTGATCAGATCGCGGTCGCGCCAGTCGGCAATCGGCGGCCCGAGCACCAGCCCCTTGTTGTTGCCATAGTCCGACGCGGTGACCGCGGGGCCATGACGGTTTATGTCGGGAAAAGGCGAACTGGCGATTTCGATGCCCGTGCGCACCTCCGTGACGCAGAAGCGAACCGATTCGATGTCATGGTCATGGTCGCCGACCTCGCCGAGGCACAACAGCACTTCGGCCTCGGCCGCAGCAAAACCGCCCGCATAGACCGGCATGGCAGCCCCATCAGCGGCAATCTCGTCGGCAAAAATTGGTCCGGCAATGCGCTCGCCGCCATAGCGTTCGACGAGGTCAGGGGCGATCCGCCCGACCTTCCAGCCGCCGACCCGCCGCCCGTCGAGGGTGATCGCCGCGCTCTGGATCGCATAGGCTTCGGCCATCGTCTCCGGCATCGCGCCAGGATACAAGGTAAGCGGTGTCTTTTCGGCGCGAGCGGCCAGAAAGGCGCGGGCGATAGCTTCTTGTTCCGGGGTTGCCAGCATCTTTGTGATTTCCCTCTTCCGCGAAACCGTCTAAGAGACACCGGTGTCAAAAGCAAGCGAATAGCGGTGGGCGATGACCGGCGACGCGATAGATGATTGGGCGAGGGTCGCGCCGCGACCGACGGAAAAAGGCGCCAGATGACCGATGCGATCCAAATCCATGCGGCCGACAATGTCGCCACGGCACTCGCCGATCTGGCCGCCAACAGCGCGGTGGCCGTCGGCTCGCGGCGCGTGACGGCGACCGAAGCGATTGCGCGCGGCCACAAAATTGCCCTGCATGCGATTGCGCGCGGCTCTAGTGTGCTCAAATATGGGTCTCCGATCGGCACCGCGACCGCCGACATTGCCATTGGCGCCCATGTCCATAGTCACAATCTTGGGACTGCGCTGACCCGGAGCGACGATTACGCCTATACGCCGACCGCCGCGCCGCCCCGGCCCGCGCCGCCCCAGCGCCACTTCTTGGGCTATGCCCGCGCCGACGGGCGCGTCGGGACGCGCAACGAGGTGTGGATCCTGCCGACGGTGGGCTGCGTCGGCAATCTCGCGGCGCGGGTCGCGCGGATCGCGGCGATACGCCATCCCGGGCGCGTCGATGGCATCCATGCCTTCAAGCACCCGTTCGGCTGCTCGCAGCTCGGCGACGACCTGGCCCATACGCGGCGATTGCTGGCGGCGCTGGCGCAGCATCCCAACGCGGGCGGGGTGCTGATTGTCGGGCTGGGCTGTGAGAGCAACCAGCTCACCGCATTGCTCGACACCATCCCCGCGGGTCGTCGCGACCATATTCGTATCCTTTCAGCGCAAGCGGTCGAGGATGACGAGGCCGGGTGCCTGACACTGGTGGATGAGCTGGTCGCGGCCTGCGCCGACACCCCGCGCACCGCTGCGTCGCTGTCGGCGCTGACCCTTGGGGTCAAATGTGGTGGGTCAGACGGATTGTCCGGGCTGACCGCCAATCCGCTCGTCGGGCAGATCGCCGATGCCGTTGCAGCCGCAGACGGCAAGGTGATCCTGACCGAAATCCCCGAAATCTTTGGCGCCGAGCAGCTGCTGATGGACCGCGCGGTGTCACGCGACGTGTTCGACCGGACAGCCCGGCTGGTACAGGATTTCAAAGCCTGTTTCACCCGCAACGGCGAGCCGGTGAGCGAGAATCCCTCCCCCGGCAACATCGTCGGCGGGATCACGACGCTCGAGGAAAAATCGCTCGGCGCGGTGCAAAAGGGCGGGCAGGTGCCGCTGGTCGATGTCCAACTTTATGGCGGTGAAGCGACGCTGGCCGGGCTTACTTTGCTTGAGGCGCCGGGTAACGACGCGGTCTCGTCGACGGCGCTGACCGCCGCGGGCGCGACGGTGATCCTGTTCACCACGGGGCGCGGCACCCCGCTCGGCTTTCCGGCCCCGACGCTGAAGATTGCCTCGAACAGCGATCTTGCCGCGCGCAAATCGGGGTGGATCGACTTCGATGCCGGGATGGTAATCAGCGAAGGTTTCGATGCGGCATCGGACGCACTGCTCGACCTGATCGTCGCCACCGCGTCGGGCAAGCTGACCAAGGCCGAGGTAAACGAAGAACGCGACATCGCGATCTGGAAGTCGGGCGTGACGCTTTAATCGAGCGCGCGGAACGTGAAACTGCGGAAGCGCGCGTCGCCTTCTCCCGCCGAGTAGAGACCGGGGCGAAGCATCAGGAAACCACCGCGCACATTATGGTGATAGCCCGACACTTCCATGCCGCGATCGAACCTTGACCAAGTTTTTCCGCCATCGCCGCTGGTGTGGTAGGTGACGATATGGCGGTCGTTGGTGACGCGCATCCTCAACGTGCGACCATGCGGATTGGCGGGACGCGCGCGTTCGATGCCATATTGGTGGGTGACGAAACGCTCGCCGTCGAAGCCGAGCCCGCAATAGAGCCGGTCGTCGTAAAAGAGGATCAGCCCTGCGGTCGCGCCGGGGGCGATTTCGATATCGCATTCGAAGCGATACGCCTGATCGCCCGCGATCAGCAGCAAGGGCGATGAATCGACCGGCGCCTTACCGCGCGCCTTCAGCAACAGCGCGCCATCCTCGACGCGCGCGCGGCGGCGTTCGTCGGGGGCGGGTTTGAAGAAATTCCATTTGGCGCCGAGCGTAAGCGTGCTGAAATCGTCCGACAGCGCCATGCCATGCGGCCCCGCCACCCCGCCCCTCGGCTTGGCGATCGGCTGCGACAGGTCGCCGCCGGTCATCCGGAACCAGCCGTCGTCGGTCCATTCGATCGGGTCGAGCAGCGCCTGACGGCCGAGCGTCCAATAGCCGTTTTCGAACCCGTGATAGACGCTCCACCAGTCGCCCGCCGGTCCCTCGACCAGTGTCGCATGGCCGCGCGACCACCATTTTTCGGCCGCCGATGTCGTGCGAACGAGCGGGTTGGCGGGGCAATTTTCCCACGGCCCATGGATCGATTTCGATCGCGCCGCGATCACCATATGGCCGGTGGGCGGTCCCGCGGTGCCACCCACCGCGGTGATCATGTAATAATGATCGCCGTGGCGCGTGATCTTCGGGCCTTCGGGGGCGAAACCCTCGACGACCCAGTCGGCGGGGTAGCGCCACGGGTCATAGACATGCTCGGGCTCGTCGATCCGCGACAGGCCATCGTCGGACAGGCGAACGCGGTCGCCGCCCGACAGGAACAGCCATCGCGATCCGTCCTCGCCGACGGCATGGCCGGGATCGATATGGTTGGGCAGGTTCAGGTCGACCGGATCGCTCGACGGCCCCTCGATCTTGTCGGCCCAGATCACCCAGCTGGTGTTCGGGCCTTTGGTCGGGATGTAGAGGAAGTAGCGCCCGCCATGCTTGCACAATTCGGGTGCCCACACCGACCCGATATTGCGGGTCAGCGCGGGGCCGATCGGTCGCCAGTTCACCAGATCACGCGAATGCCAGAGGACCAGCCCCGGATAGGAATCAAAGGTCGAGAAGGTCATGTAATAGTCGGCGCCGTCCTTCAGGATCGACGGATCGGGATGATCGCCAGCCATGATCGGATTGAGGAAGCGCCCGTCGCCCAGATCGGCTTTGCGTTGCCCGTCGAAGCCCTTTGCCCACGCGGGTGCTGGTGCCTCCGACTTCGCCCGCGCCACCGCGGCGCCCGGCAACCCGAGCCCGCCGACCATCGCCCCCGCCAGACCCGTCCCGGCCAGTTTCAGCATGTCGCGGCGATCGGTCATTTTGATTCCTCGAAAAAGTAAGGCCCGGCCCCCGCAAGCGAAGACCGGGCCTCACCGGGACTACCTTTTATGATGCGTCAAATCTTGACGCGCGCGCCGAACAGGAAGGTGCGGCCGAAATGGTTGTTTTCGTAGTTACGGTCGGCATCGATATCGGTGAAGCGATAGCGATATTCGTCGGTCAAGTTGATGCCCTCGACCGACAATTCGATATTGTCGGTGATCGCATAGCGCATCGACGCATCGACGTTGATCGTAGAACCATAGCCTTCGAACACGTTGCCGGTGCCGCTGTTCGCGTCGGCATAGCGGCTGCGATAGCTGATCGAGGCGCGGGCGCTGAACTTGCCGTCGTCATAATAGAGCGTGCCGTTGTAGGCGCGCTTGGACAGGTTGAAGAGCGTGCCGTTGCGAACCGCCGACACGTTCGCGCCGCCGGGGACCACCGACGGACCCGCCACCGTGTAGTCGGCGTCCGAGTCGACGAAGGTCGCGTTGGCGATGCCGCCGAAGTTCGACAGGAAGCCCGGCAGGAAGGTGAACGGCGCCTGCAACGCGATTTCCACACCCTTCAGCTTCGCGCCTGCGCCATTGCCGATCGAGGTGATCGTCCACAGCTGGCCTTCGGGGTTGATCGCCCCCGGGCTGCTCGGCGGGATGACCGACAGCGGCAGGCCGGTCGAAGCAAAGGTACCGCTGCTCGTCGTCGCGACCGGGAAGCTCGCGATATCCTTTTTGAACAAGGCGACCGAGAAGATCGCCTGCGGCGCAAAATACCATTCGAACGCCAGGTCATAGGAGGTCGCCCGGAACGGATCCAGGAACGGGTTGCCATAGTTGATCCGGTAGTTGAAGCCGTCGACCGAACCACCCGGGGTCAAATTGCCGAGAGTCGGGCGCGTCATTACATCGGCAACCGCGGCGCGGATGATGATGTCGTCGTGCGGGAACAGCGCAAGGTTCATCGACGGCAGCCAGTCTTCATAGCTGCGCTCGACCGTCACCGCCGCACCGCTGTTCAGCCCGCTCGACGTCTGATCGGTGTGCACATAGCGGACACCGGCATTGAGCGCGTAGCGCAGACCGCCAAGCTCACCCTTGGCATCGAACTGCAGATAACCACCGGTGACCTCTTCGCGGACGCTACGGTTGTTGCCGGCGTCGAGCGCTGGGGTGCGGTTGTACAGCCCGGTAAAGTCGGTCCCCGTTTCGAGATTGGGGACCAGCCATTCGGTGGTGGTTCCCGCAGGCTGCCCTGCCTTGCCGAGCTTGAACAGCTCGGCGAGCGATGAGGTCACCGGGAAGCCGTAAATCGCGGTCGGACCGAACGCCGACGACGGCGAGCAGGTCAAGGTGCCGAGGACGCGGTCGACCCCGCCATTGCCGCACACCACGGTGTCGCGGGTAAAGGCGATGCTGGTGAAGTCGAAACGGCGATAGACTGCACCCGCCTTGACCGTGAAGCCGTCGGCGACGTCCCATTCGGTGCGCAGCTGCGCAGTGCGGAACTTGTTTTCGACCTCAGATGGGCGGTCGCGGATTTCGGCGAGCTGGAAATTCGCCGGATTGGTGACGCTGGTGCCAAAGGTCAGCACCGGATTCGCCATGTCGGTATAATCGTAGCGGTAACCCTGCGCGTCGCGGTCGTCGAAGACGAGCGTGGTTTCGAGCGGGATCGATGCGGTCGATTTCGACAGGCCGCCGAGCAGGGTGAAGCGGAAATTGTCGCTGACATCCTGGTCCCAGCTGCCACCGAACTGATAAAATTCGGTCTTCGCCTGACGCAGATAATGTTCGGTGCGTACCCACGCGTCGTCGAGCGTCGCCGAGATCATGTTGTTGTCGCCGTCGATCACATAATCGCGGACGTTGATCGAGCGCTCGTTGCTGCGCAGCAGCACCTCGCCCCAACGCTCGCGGCGCTGGTGCTTGAAGCTGGAAAAGAGCCCGTCGAGCGAAATCTTGGTCGCGTCGGTCGGCGCGAACTGGATCGAGCCGGTGATGCCGAGGCGCTTCTTGTCGTGCGCGATCTCGCCGTAACGCGGGATGCGAGGGTGGAAAGCGAGCGCGACCGAATCACAGGCGGCGGAGCGGCCGTTGGTATAAACGCCGCCCGAATTGGCAACCCCGATGCCGCTCGTCGCGGTGGTGGTAAAGCACGGGGCGCCATTGACCGAATCGAAGCGCGCCTGCGCCCAGCGCACCGTGTTGTTGCCGAGCTCGAGCGTCTTCTGGTCCGAATAGGCGGCCGATACCGCAAAGCCGAGGGTGCCGGCGTCATTCACCCAGCTGAGCAAACCCGCCACGCGCGGACCGGCCTTTTCCGACAGATCGTTATAGCTCGCCTGCGCCGACAGTACGGCGGTGAAGCCGCTCTTGCCTGCGAGCGGGTTGCCGGTGTTGAGGTCGACGACGGCACCAAGCGAACCTTCGTCGAGTTCGGCCGAAGCGGTCTTGTGGACGACGATCGAGCTGAACAGCTCCGACGCGAACACGTTGAAGTCGAAGGCGCGGTCGCGGTTCGCCGAGGCGCCGTCGGTCGAGGTCGCGACGGTTTCGAGCCCATTGACGCGGACGCGGGTGAATTGCGAACCCAGCCCGCGCACCGTGATACCGCGGCCTTCGCCGCCGTCGCGCTGGATGGTGATGCCGGGAATGCGCTGGAGCGATTCGGCGAGGTTCTGATCGGGGAATTTGGCGATGTCTTCGGCAACGATCGCGTCGACCGCAGCAACCGACTCGCGCTTGACGTCGAGCGCCTTGTCGAGCGAGGCGCGGAACCCGGTGACGACGATCTCGTCTTCGGTCGCGACCGCATCGTCGGCGGCGGGCGCGGCGTCCTGCGCCCAGGCCGGCGACACCGCGAGCGCGGCAAGCGAAGCGCCGCACGCCAGCTTGGTCAAAGCGCGAAGGCCCCGCGTTGCATGAATAGCCATTATCATCCTCCCTTGATCGGCCGAAACTCTTGCTGAAGCAAGAAATGACACCGGTTACTTTGCGAGGCCAGACAAATCGGCGCGATCGCCTGGCCGGAAATTTTTTTGAGAGTGATGATGGCCCCGTCGCTTGTTGCGACAGGCTGCCCAATCCCCTCTCCCTTGGAATAATTTATCGTTGACCGATTGGGGTAACCGGTGTCAGGAAGATAGAGGGATTGGAACGACCGTGTCAATACCCCAATGAAATGGAGAGACGGGATGCCCAAAAGACCTTGGCTGGCCGCGCTTTTGCTGGCTTTTGCGATGCCCGCGAGTCCGGCATGGGCCGCCGACGCCGAGCCGCTGGCGTTTCCCGGCGCGGTCGGTCCCGCCGCGCAAACCGTCGGCGGACGCGGCGGCCAGATCCTGCGCGTCACGACGCTCGCGCCCGATGGTCCGGGCTCGCTGAAGGCGGCGATCGAAACCCCGGGGCCGCGCATCATCGTGTTCGAAGTTGGCGGCGTCATCGACATGGGGCGCACGACGATCAGCGTCACCCATCCGTTCCTGACGATCGCCGGGCAAACCGCGCCCGGACCGGGGATCACGCTGATCCGAACCGGCATCGACGTGAAGACGCACGACGTCGTGATCCGCCACCTGCGCATCTATACTGGGGTCGACGGCCAGCCGAAACGCAGCGGGTGGGAAGCCGACACCTTCTCGACCGTGGCCGCGCACAATGTCATCGTCGATCATTGCACGTTGATGTGGGGGATCGACGAAAATATGTCGGCGTCCGGCCCGCGTTTCACCGGCAAGACCGTCGAAGAATGGCGCGCCGGGACCAGCCGCAACATCACCTTTTCGAACAATCTCGCCGCCGAGGGTCTCGCCAATGCGAGCCATCCCAAGGGCGAACATAGCAAGGGATCGCTGATCCACGACAATGCCACCGGGATCGTTTTTTACCGCAACGTCTGGGCGCATAATGTCGAGCGCAACCCGCTGATCAAGGGCGGCGCGCAGGCGCTGATGGTCAACAACCTGATCTATAACCCGCAGCATCGCGCGGTGCATTACAACCTGATGAACCTAGAGTGGGTCGGCCGGCCCTATGTGACCGGCGAAATCACCGCGGTCGGCAATGTGATGCGCGGCGGCAACGATACCGACCCCGGCCTGCCCTTCCTGATGCTCGGCGGCGACGGCGATCTCGCCTATTATGGCAAGGACAATCTGCTGGTCGACCGCCACGGCCAGCCGCTGCCCGAATTCGGCCGCTATGGCGAGACGCGCGCGCAGCTGACCCGCGCCAAGGCACCGCTTGCGCCGCTGACGGGGTACAAGATTCTGCCGGTGCGCGATGTCGAAACATCGGTGCTCGCGAGCGCGGGGGCGCGGCCGTGGGCACGCGATGCCGAAGAGATCCGGGTGCTGTTCTTTGTCGCCGAAGGGCGCGGCGAGGTGATCGACGACGAGAAAGAAGTGAGCGCCTATCCCAAGGTTGCCCCGCCGGTGCGCGCGCCCTTTGTTGCGGCCGACTGGGATCTGGCGACAATGGAACCGCGGTCGGGGCTCTACCCCGGCCAGACGGCGCCGATGCCGCAGGAAATATTGTCGCCGCGCGACCGCACTTCGCGGACGGGGCAATGACGATGTGGCTCGCCGCCTTGCTCCTCGCCGGGGCCGACGCCCCCACGATGATCGTGATCGACGAGGCCGAGACGATGCGCGAGGAAGCGCCGCCGCACGGCGCGATCGGCCTGTCCACCGCATACCGGATCAGCGACAGCATCCCCGCGCCACGCAGCTTTGAATTCCGCAAGCGGGCGCTGCATGTCGGCGCCGCGATAGGCGTCCACCCAATCGATCATGATGAAATCTATTATGTCTTGTCGGGCACCGGCGTTGTCCATTCGGACGGCACGGAAAAGGAGCTGAAGTCCGGCATGGCGGCGTGGCTCTATAGCGGGGCAAAAGTGGGCATCCGCCAGATCGGTACCGAACCGCTGGTGCTGATCATCGCCTATCCGAACAAGACGGCCAAATAGGATGGCACTGGGTCGCCGCGCGCTGCTGACCGCCAGCCTCGCGCTGCCGTTCGCGAGCGCGGCAGCGCAGGCGGCGTGGACGAGACCCGCCGGTGTGGTGCCCAATGCGAGCATCGCACTCTGGCCCGACGACCATATCAAGCCGCCGTCCGGGCTCGTCGAACAGGTCGTCCAGCGCGGCGACGATCCGAACGCCAGCGACCGGATGCTGCAAGGCATCACCCGCCCGCGGCTCGACATCTTCCGCCCCGCCAAGCCCAACGGTGCGGCGGTGATCCTCGCGCCCGGCGGCGGCTATCGTTATGTTGTGATCGACAAGGAGGGCTATGAGTTGGCGCGCTGGCTGCGCGACCGCGGGGTCACCGTTTATGTGCTTTTTTACCGCCTGCCCGGTGATGGCTGGACGAACGGGGCCGACGTCCCGCTCGCCGATGCGCAGCGCGCGGTGCGGCTGGTGCGCAGACGGGCGAAGATCGACAGGATTGATCCGGCGCGCGTCGTCTTCGGCGGCTTTTCCGCGGGCGGACAGGTCGCGGCGAGCCTGCTCACGCGGTTCGATGCCCGCGTTTACGCGCCGATCGACGCTGCCGATGCCTTATCGGCGCGCCCCGACGCGCTGGCCGCTATCTATCCCGTCGTATCGATGGACCCGGCAATAGCGCACGCGGTCAGCCGCGAGAAACTGATCGGCGCCAATCCCGGCGTCACGCGCGAACAGCTCCATTCGCCCGAACGCAATGTCCGCGCCGATCAACCGCCGCTGTGGCTGCTCCATGCCGAGGATGATGATGTCGTCAAGATCGCCAACAGCGTCCGCCTACGCAATGCCGCGCGGCGAATCGGCGCGCCGTGCGAAGCGCATTTCTTCGAGCGCGGCGGCCATGGCTTCGGGCTGATGAAAACCGCGGGGCTGCCGGTTGCGATCTGGCCCGAGTTGCTGTGGAACTGGCTGGCGTTCCACAAGATCATTTGAACCACCGTCATTGCGAGCGAAGCAATCGAGAGCGGTTTACGCTACTCTGGATTGCCGCGTCGCCTTCGGCTCCTCGCAATGACGGATGCTCAGGAACCCGGCTGAATATACGGCACGCGCGCGAACAGTTCGCGCTCCCAGCAGCGCGGGTCATTTTCAACTCGGCTGTTTGTATCGAACACCATCGTCTGCCGCCGTTTCAGGTCATAAGCGGGCCAGCCCGGATCGCCGGTGCGCGCGAAGCGGACGAACGCGTCCATCACCCGGTCGCTCATTGCCTGCTGCGCGACGGTCGGGTTGGGGATGGTGCCAAAGCTGAGCCCGATATCATCGGTGTGCTTCGCATCCTCGAAATCGAGCTGATAGACGAAAGCCGGAACGCCTGCCCGTGCGCGCGCCTCGGCCTCCTCGACCTGCCCGCGCCAGCTGCGCGCCGCGGTGACGATGCGGTGGAACAGGTCGAGCGGCGCTGCCTTGGGATAGCGCGCGCGAAATTCGCCGACGACCCATTCGGGATGCGCGTCGATCCGCATTTCGGACGCGATGCGGGCGGCGAGATTGTCGAAGCTCAGCCCCGCGAGTTGCTTGCCATCAGGGCGTAGAAGGCGCGCGTTTCGAGCACCGTATTGCCGAGCAGCATCGGGATGCCGAGCGACTGCGGCGCAGCATCGGGCCAGAAGGGGTGGCGCAGTAAGTGCTTCATGTCGAGCACCGGTCCCACATAGACGCCGCCGCCAAGGATCGGATCGGTCGCCGCTAGCGCCGCGACGATCTGTTCGACCGGCGCGATCGCAGGATCGACGCCCATGCCAAGCGCGCCCAGGAAAGCCTTGGCGCGTTTCGTCGCGTTAAGCGGCCCCGAGGCGGTGATTTGCTGCCCGCTCATCGTGATCGCCTTGTGGAACAGCCCTTTGGCGGCGGGCATCGCCATCAAGGTCGCGATCTTCGCGCCGCCGCCCGACTGGCCGAACACGGTCACATTGGCGGGATCGCCGCCGAACGCCGCGATATTGCGCTGCACCCATTGCAGCGCCGCGATCAGGTCGAGCTGCCCGGCATTGCCGCTGTCGGGAAAGCGCGGATTGAGCCGCGCGAGATAGAGATAGCCGAGCGCGTTCAGGCGGTGGTTGACCGTCACCACCACGACATCGCCGCGCGCCGCCAGCGCCGCGCCATCGTTGACCGGATCGGTGACGCTGCCGCTCGAATAGGCGCCGCCGTGGAAATAGACCATCACCGGCCGCTTCTCGGAGCGCCTGATCGCGGGCGTCCAGACATTGAGGAATAGGCAATCCTCGGATTGCGGCGCGTAACGCTCGCCAGCTTGCGGGGCGGCCGGACCGAAGTCACCAGCAACGATCTGCTCGGCCCGGCGCACGGCAACCGGAGCGCGAAAGCGCTGGGCGCGGGCATAGCGGATTCCGGGATAGCAATAGGACTTGGGCTGCGAATTATGCCAGCTTCGACTGCGATATTCGCCGTCAGGCGCCTTGAGCAGCTGGGTGGCGACATAGTCCTCTTGCGCCGCGATCACCGGTCGCGCAGCCGATACGGCCAGCGCGATCCCACCCGCCAAGACGGCGCGGCGGCCAAGGTCTTCAGCGCCGGACATCGAGCCCACCGCCGTGAAAGGCGTCGATATCGGCCTGCCCGAACCGACTCGCATCGCCGGGCAGCGAATGTTTGAGCGCGGTCAGCGCAAGCCCCGATTCGGCCATTGCTTTCGCGTCTCCCCCCGCGCGATGCGCGTGGAGCACCCCGGCGGCAAAGGCGTCGCCGGCGCCGATGCGATCGACGATGCCGGTGACGTCGATCTCGTCGGTCTGATGACCGCCGCTGCGCAGATCGACGCGCGCCGCGATGCGGTGGTGGTCGGCGGTGACGGTGTGGCGCGCGGTCGAGGCGATCAGCTTGAGGTCGGGGAAAGCGGCAAAGCCCGCCTCGGCGGCCTCGCGCCGCCGGTCCTCGCCCTCGCCACTGAATTTCTTGCCCAGCACCAGCGACAGGTCGCGGTGGTTGCCGAACAGGATGTCGGTCAGGCCAATCAGTTCCGACAGTATCGTGCGCGGGTCGCTGTCCCAAGCCTCCCACAGCATCGTGCGATAATTGCCGTCGAAGCTCATCGGCACACCCAGCCGTTTCGCGGCGCGCGCCGCTGCGAGCGCCGCTTCGGCCGAACGCGGCCCGAGTGCGGGGGTGATCCCCGACAGGTGGAGCAGCCCGGCACCGGCGAGCAGCGCGTCCCAGTCATAATCCTCCGCGCCGGTCGCCGCGAAGCTCGACCCGGCCCGGTCGTAGACGATCTCTGACGAGCGCAGTCCCGCGCCGACGCTGAGGAAATAGAGCCCCATGCGGCCGGGGCCGTTCGTGACGGCAGCACAGTCGACGCCTGCGCCGCGCACCGCGGCAAGGGCTCCGCGACCCAGTGCATTGTCCGCAATTTTGCTGACCATCGCGCAATCATTGCCGAGATGCGCGAGCCCGATCGCGACATTCGCCTCGGCGCCGCCGACGTGGAGCGTCAGTGACGGCGATTGCATCAGCAGCTCCTTGCCCGGCGCGGTCAGGCGGATCAGCAGTTCGCCGAAAAATACCAGCTTGCCTTGCGCCATCCCTACTCCCGTTCGCCCTGAGCTTGTCGAAGGGCTGCTTTTTCTTATGGCCTCGAAAGGTAGAACAGTGCTTCGACAGGCTCAGCACGAACGGCTTTGAGGTTGATTTACCGCGCCAGCCAGCCGCCGTCGACGGCGAGGATATGGCCCTGGACATAGTCCGACGCACGCGATGCCAGAAATACCGCAGCACCGCCGAGGTCGCCGGGGTTGCCCCAGCGCCCTGCCGGGATCCGCTCCATGATCTGACGGTTGCGCACCTCGTCGCCTTGCAGCGCGGCGGTGTTGTTCGTCGCGATATAGCCGGGCGCGATCGCGTTGACCTGTATGCCCTTCGCCGCCCATTCATTGGCGAGCAGCTTGGTCAGCCCGCCAACCCCCGATTTCGACGCGGTATAGCTCGGCACGCGAATGCCGCCCTGAAAGGTCAGCATCGAGGCGATGTTGATGATCTTGCCGCTACCACGCGCGATCATTTGGCGGCCCACGCTCTGGCAGAGGAAGAACAAGGTCTTGAGATTGGTGTCCATCACCGCATCCCAATCGGCTTCGGTGAAATCGACCGCGTCGGCGCGGCGGATGATCCCGGCGTTGTTCACCAAGATGTCAATGCGCCCGAATTCGGCGAGCACCGCATCGACGAGCGGCTGTACCGCGCCGACGCTCGACAGGTCGGCAGCGAAATTCTCGCCCTTGCGGCTAAGGGCGCGCACCTTGCCGACCGTCTTGTCCGCCGCCGAACGCCCCGCCGCAGCAATGTCGGCGCCTGCTTCGGCGAGCGCGAGCGCGATTCCCTGCCCGATGCCGGTATTGGCGCCGGTGACGAGCGCAACCTGGCCCGAAAGATCGAACAGCCCGGCCATGTCAGGCGAGCGCCCGCTCCGCCGAAAGGCTCTTCAGATAGGCACTGATCGCATCGTCCTGCGAACTGGCATAGAAATACTCAGCGAACTTCTCGCCCGCGATCGCCGCGCGCAGCAAATCCTGATCGACTGCCTTCAGCACCGTCAGCATGTCGTGGCATGACGCGGCTTTGAGATCTTTGAGGATGCCGCGGTTCGTGCGCATGATTTCGGCGCGTTCCTTCGGATAGCCGAGCCCGCGTTCGCCATCGAACAGCTTGCGATAGACATCCTGCAGGTTGAGCTCCGCAGCCCAGCCGAAGCCCTTTGCATAGGGCATCGAAATCGCGTTGCCGTCATTGATCTGGCCGAACAGAAAGGCGTCGGTCGGATCGATCACCAGACCGCAAAACACGCCCGGCATCGCGTTGCACGCGAGCATCGAGCCCATGCCGGTGCCGCAACCGGTGACCACAAAATCGGCGGCTTTCGAGTTGAGGAGGATGCCCGCAAGCAGGCCGTTCATGATATAGGTCAGCGAAGCCGTGTCGTCCGCCGAATACATACCGTAATTGAACACCTCATGCCCGAGCGGCTCGGCGACCGTGGTCAGCGCGTCGTGGATGATAGCGTTCTTGGCGGCCTGGCTGTTTTCGGTGATCAGCGCGATCTTCATGATGCGGTTCCTTTGCTGGATTTTCACCAAGCTAGACATTTCGGTAACCGGTGTCAATATCGATGCCAATGAGATTGCGAGGCTGACCTAGACACCGGTATCCGTTTTCGGCAGATGGCGGTTTGTCGCGGTTGATTTCGCCACGCCGAGCGCCCATCACACCGGGCGAATGGCGGGACAGCAGCCCGAACCCGCAGAGGATTGGACGCAAATGGCGGCACAGAAAAAGGGCGTGGGCGGCAAGCAGCCGACGATCAACGATGTCGCCGCACTGGCCGGGGTGTCCAAAAAAACGGTCAGCCGGGTCATCAACCGTTCCGAATTCCTGACCGAAAAGACACGCAAAGCGGTCGAGCAGGCGATCGAGACGCTGGGGTTCGTTCCCAACCCGCAGGCCCGCGCGCTGGCATTCCGGCGCAACTTTCTGATCGCGCTGCTCCACGACAACCCCAATGCCCAGACGGTGCTGAATTTCCAGCAGGGCGTGCTCGACGCGATCAAGGACAGCGATCTGGCGCTGCTCGTCCGCCCGGTTGATCGCGGGTCGGAGCGGATGCTCGACGACGTCCGCACGTTCCTCGAAAAGCAGCGACCGATCGGCGCGCTGCTGTTGCCACCGATTTCGGAGAATGACGAGCTGGCGGCGCTCTGCGAAGACTTGGGGGTGCGCTATGTGCGCGTCGGTTCGGCGCCGCTCGACGATGCCAAGCATTGCGTGTCGTCGAACGACCGCGAAGTCGTTGCCGAGGCGGTGCGCGCGCTGATCGCACTCGGCCATCGCCGCATCGGTTTTGTACGCGGCCCGCAGGGCTTTCGCTCGGCCGCCGAACGCGAGAAGGGCTTTATGGAAGCGCTGGCCGAGGCGGGGCTCGACCTTCCCGATGCGTATAATGCGTCGGGAAACTACCGCTATGCCGCCGGGATCGAGGCGGGCGAGGCCTTGTTGTCGCTGCCCGAGCCGCCGACCGCAATCTTCTGTTCGAACGACGAAATGGCCGCCGGGGTGATGAGCGTCGCGCATGCCAAACGCATCGAGGTCCCAGGCGCGCTGTCGATCATCGGCTTCGACGACAGCCCGACCGCGACGCATATCTGGCCCGCTCTCAGCACGGTGCGCTGGCCGATCCGCGAGATGGGGGTGCGCGCCGCCAAGACGCTCGTGCCAGACTTTTTGCCGCTTGCCGACAAGGTCGACGAGAGCGACAGGGGGGTGCTGAATTCAACCTTCATCCAGCGACAATCGGTCGCCGCGCCCCAACAGAGCGATATCGCGCGCAGCCGTCAGGGATTACCAGGTTCGGTTGCTGAACCATAAATTTTGCATGTGTTTGCCCATTTCAATGCAAGCGCAGATCAGTTGTTTCCACGGGGCCGAACGGCAGCTTTCAGGTGCGAGCCGAGCATAGCCTTAACGGCCGACATCGGGCGCGAAGCGACCGTGGATCGCCCGCAGACATAACCTCCGCTTTCGGATTCTAGTCAGCGCCGGTCGCGATGGCCGACTTCAGTCGCTTCTGGAACGAAGGACCTTGATCCCGCCCGTTTTATTTTAAGTTGGGATACGCATCTGCCAATCAAACTAAGGAGCGCTTTTCCTGAAAAGGTCCTCGACTATTCCGGGGCCGGTTCGAAAGAGATCAGCCGAATTCGAAAAACGATCGGCGTATTTGGCGGAATTGGGCCTGCGCCTTTTGCACCGTAGGCGAGCTCGGCCGGGATCCAAACTTCCCATTCATCGCCGGGTCGCATCATTCGCAGGATCGCCTGCCAGCCAAGAATGACTGACCGCCCCTTGAGCGTGGCTGGCTCGCCGCGCGCGAAAGAGGAATCGAAAATTTCGCCGGATGGCAGGCGGCCCTCGTAATGCACCGTCACCATCCCGGAAAGCTTTGGATGCTCGCCATCTGCGGGACCGGAGGTCAGTATGCGATATTGCAGCCCCGGCAGGACGACCACGCCGTCCTTGCGCGCATTCTCCGCCAGAAAAGCTGCTCCGTCCCCTGGTTTGGCTGCCTTAGTGGGTGGCGCGACAAGCCCCGCCGATAGCGCGGCAGCAAGAGCCGCGAACACTGTCCATGTCCTAGAACGCGACCGCATCAAGGCCCATCTCCATTCGTCCGGCGCAGTTCGAGCCTCTGCATGGAGCGAGTGTGAAGCTGTGTCACCCCATCGCCTGGCGGCACGTCCTTTGCCGTCACAATATCCTCGGTCATCACGCCCCCGACGACCCGCGTCGAGACGACGAGAAGCAGGTCGCGATATTTGAAGGCGCTGACCAGCGTATCGCCAAAGAGGGTCGCCGGCAACCGGACGTCGACCCCCTCCGGAACGGTCCCTTCATCAATGTAGAGACTGGCTGCTCCTGTGCCGCGGCACAGCTTATAGTCCTTCACACCCTTTTCGACGCCTGCCTCGCGATAGGCGGTACGGAACGGCGTGCAGCTGTTATCAACCGTTGGCCAGTGCCCGATGTCACGAACGATCCGAACATCGGGCGCATCGGGTCGTCCGGGATAGTTGACGAGGCGTCCCTCCCAGCGACCACTCCAATCGGGCGGCGGGGAGGCGTCCCCGGCGGCGGCGGCGGCGAGCGCGAGAATGAGCGATCCGATCACAGGTCGATCCGGAAGCCGGCGTAAAAGAACCTACCGACGCTATCGAACTGCGCCCCGCCGAACCCGGCTCCATAGATGCTGAACGGGGGTTTCTTGTCCGCAACATTATCAACACCGAGATAGAAGCTCCGCCCTTCGCCAAAGTCGATCGCCATGCGGAGGTCATGATAGTCGTACGAGCCGGTTTTCACGAGGTCCGCCGACCGCCGATTCGGATTGAGCGCCGGCGCCCCATTCACGCTTTCGAAAAAGGCGACATCGTCATTCTTGTAGTAGACGCTCGATAGATAGCGCATGCGATGCGTCAGCTCGACCGGCCCCCAGTTGAGCATTGTCGCCCAAGTTGCCTGGAATCTCGGCGCGCTCGGCGTTTCGACGATCTGCGTCCGGAAATCGGGCAACGCCGGGGAGCGATAATCATCGCGCTTGAGCACATAGCTTGCCAGCCCCTGAAATGCGACGCGGGCATCGCCAAGCGGAACGGAATAGGAAAGGTCGGCATCGATGCCCGACGCAGTGAGCCGGGTGAGATTGATCGGAAACTGAGTCACCCGCACAATGTTGAATCCGGCATCGCGAACGACCAGGGGGCAGAAGGGATTGTCGAGCGTCGGGGCATCGACGCACTGCGACGGTATCCGAAACGGGCTGATCGTCGTGCTGTTTACCCCGGCGATCGCACCTTTGAGCTCGATATTGAAATAATCGACCGAAAGCCGAAGGCGCGGGATGAACCGCGGCTGAAACACGGCGCCGAAACTGTAGGTCGTCCCGCGCTCGACGTCGAGATTGGGGTTGCCGCTCGTCACTGTACCGATTGTGATCGGGATCGTCGGCGACTGAAAACTGGTCGGTATGCCAAGCGCAGCGCAATTGGCGCGGCGTGATGGAGTTCCCTGGGCAATGAAGCGGGCATCGCACGGATCGGTGATCTGGGTGGTTCCCGTGAGCGTTGGCTGGAAAAGTTCAGCAACATTGGGGGCGCGAACGGCGCGCTGGTACGAACCGCGCAGCGTCAGATCATCGATCGGCTGGTAGAGCGCGCTGACACCCCAGGATTCCGTCGTGCCGACGCGATCGAGATTATAGTCACTGATGCGCCCCGACAGGCCAAGCTCAAGCCGCCGGGCGCCAGCGACATCCGCAAGCAGCGGAAGTTTAAGCTCGCCATAAGCTTCAGACACCTCGACCGCGCCGGCAACGCCCGCGCCGCCCGACTGCGTTCGCCCCATCGTATCGCGGGGATCGGGCGTGTAGCGTGTCGATTCGCGGCGAAACTCAACGCCCGCAACAAACGCCACAGGACCGCCCGGCAGGCTCAGAAAGCCGCCGCTGTCGCCCGCAAGAAAGCCGCCCGCCAGATGCTGCTGAAGCAGCCCCCGCGACGTGGTCTGGATTGTGAGATAGTCGCGCGCTGCCTCGCTGACCGAACCGTCGCCGAAAAAATTGGCTGGCACGCATGTCGCTATATCTGGGTCGCTGCTGGCGGGGGCGGCGAGGCGCGATCGGCAGACGATGGCGCCGGCGGTGCCGAGTACCCCTGCCGTATCGACGACCGCATCGGCGGCGAGCAGCGTTCGCGGAACAATGACATTGTTGAAAAATTCGGTTTCGATTTCGGTTCGGCCGTAGCTGTAAGAAAGTTCATAGCGCAGCCGATCCGAAAGATCGCCCTTGAGGCCCACGACGCCGCGGTAGGTTTCGCGTGTGTTGCGCTCGCCGAACACACCGACATCGGTCAGGGCGCGGACAGCGACAAAATTGGGCGTCGCTGCGGTCGGACCATAGGCATTGAGCACGCCCAGGGCCTGCGGCGACAGATAGGGATTGCTCTTCGAAAACACAAACTGCTGGGTGAGCGGGCCGCTGAACGCCGAAGAACGCTGCCAGATCACATCCGCCTGACCGAAGAGAGTCGCGCTATCGCTGAGGTCGAAATGGGCGAGCAAGGTCCCAGAAACCCGCTCATTGTCGGGCAACAGCGAACCGGCCTCGATCGGTCCGTAGCCGTCACCGCCGTCGCTGATGCCAAGATTGGGATAGGATATTCGGCCGGTATTCGCCGGAGCAAGGCTACCGTCCGATTGGAAGCGATAGAAGGGAGGCCCATAGGGAAGCGTACCGCCGTTCGAATAAGACAGGAAACGGATGTCATCGATCGGAATGGTCAATGGTTGGCCAGGCTGCGCCGCGAGCGGGTTCTGGATGAAGTCGGACTGGCCGCGCGCAAAATCGCGGTCGGGGTACCGGAGAGCATCCCGGCGCGCATATTCGGCGGAGATCGCGACGTTACCACGATCCCCCGCAAAGTTGCGGCCAGCCACGATACCGACGGTCTGCGCCCCGGCATCGCCGCGATCCGATATGCCAGCCTGACCGTGCAGCGACAGGCCTTCATAATCCTGCTTGAGGACAAAGTTCACAACCCCCGCGATCGCGTCCGCGCCATAGACGCTGGACGCCCCTCCGGTCAGAATATCGACCCGGTCGATAAGCTCGGCCGGGATCGTGTTCGTATCGGGCTGCGATATCTGCTGCGTGCTCGACACAAGGCGTCGACCATTCTGCAGCACCAAGGTGCGCGAGGGACCGAGCCCGCGCAGATCAAGCAGGTTGATCCCCACCTGTCCCGGCGCCTGAGTGCCGAGCGCCGTCGACGCGGCCTGTGTACCGGAAGTGCGAAATTGCGGAAGGAGGCTGAGTTGATCGCCGATCGAGATGCTGCCGCTGCGCGTCAGAGCCGAATCGCCGCGCAGCTGCGCCACCGGGGCAGCCGTTACGGGACCCGCCGACTGGAGGCGCGAGCCCGTCACCACAATCTCGGCATCGGACGGCGCGGATTCGGCCGCCAGCGCAGTGGGCGCGGTGCTGGCTGTCCGCGCGCGGCGCAGAACGATGACGCGACCGTCGTCGGATGCAATTTCAAGACCGCTGCCACGCAAAAGTTCGGCAAGCGCGTCGCGCACATCGCGCACGCCGCTGATCGCTGGGGTCCGGAACGCGCGCAACGCATCGACCGGCGCGACGATCTGCACGCCGGCCTGCCTACCAAACTCAGGAATCGCAGTCGCCGCTGGCTGCGGCGCAAGGTTGAAGCTGCGCTGCTGCGCCAGCACGGGCGTTGCAGCGACAAGGCCAAGCAGCGCGACGCCGGTGCATAATGCGGTGCGATAAGGATTCATATGTCCCCCCTGTTAAGATGGCGCCCCCCCCCGGCGCCTTCATAAACGTCGATGCGCGAACACCGATTTTCCGCCATCGGCTATTCGACGAAGATTCCTTCGTCGGTTTCGCGCACGCGCGCGCCGATCGAAAGCGCCGCCGCCCGTGCGAATCCGCGCGGGTCATTGGCAGCAAACCAGCCCGACAGCGTGTGCTCCGCCAGACGCGGGTCTTCGACGATGATCCTGGGCCCGCCGTAACGCGCGAACTCGCGGACCGCGTCGTCTAGGCGGTCGCCATCGAGCGCGATCATGCCCGACCGCCACGCAAGCTCGCGATCGACTTCCTCGCTCGCGAGCGTGTTGACGACCGCCGCGGAGGACGGCGCGACGTGCATCTCCATGTTAGCGGTGAGCAGGCGGAGCAGGCGTCCCGACCGCGAGCGCACTTCCACCTTGCCTTCCCGAACCGTCACGATCGCCCCGCCCCGCCCGTCGTGCGCGACGCTAAAGCTGGTTCCGACCGCGATCGCGTCAACCGGGCCCGCCTTGACGACAAAGGGACGATCACGATCTTTCGCGACATCAAACAAGGCCTCACCAGCGAGCAATTCGACGTCGCGCCGCGAGCGCGCGAAGCGCACCTCGAACCGGCTGGCGGTGTCGAGAGTCGCGCGTGATCCATCGCCGAGCGCGACCGTGCGAACCTCGCCCCGCGCCGTCGCAACCGTCTCTGCCCGCGGCAGCAGGAAATAGGTGAACATAAGCGCCGCACAGGCGGCGCCTGCCGCGCCGATCCAGCGGCGACGGGAGGAGGTGCGAACGATTTTCTCTGCCTCCGACGTGTCGACATCGGGCCGCCGCAAAGCACGCGCGCGGTCGGCGAAAGCCATCACAGCCTGCGCACGCGCGAAGGCCCCCTGACGACGCGCATCGCCGGCGAGCCAGCTGCTTAGCCGTTCAGCGTCCTCTGCGGATAGCGGGCCCCGATCGAGCCGCGCTACCCAGCGGACAGCTTCGGATTCAATCGCCGAGCTGGTCTCGCGGTCCTGCATAACGTCCTTTCATATTGTTCTTTTGCGTCGATGCTTTGGCGGGTCTTTTTCCGCCACGTCCAAGAAGGTCGGAGACGATCGTTATTGCCTTGCCGATCTGCTTTTCCACCGTGTTTTCAGAGATTCCGAGGGCGGCCGCGGTCTCGCGCTGCGACAGGCCATCGACTTTGCGAAGACGGAAGACCTCGGCGCAGCGCGGCGGAAGTTTCGCGATCGCTGCGGCGAGTTCGCGCAGTTCCATTCGGGCCCCCGCAACGTCTTCAGGCGTGGGTTCGTCCCCCGCTATCTCCAGCGCCGCGAGATCTGCGACGCTGTGGATCGAGACGATGCGCGACCGCCGCAGCTGCTGCAGGATGATCGATCGCGCCACCTCGAAAAGATAGGCGCGCGGCGTGTGAATGTGCGCGACGCTCGCGAGGTTGGCGACCACCGCATAGCTTTCCTGAACGATATCATCGACATCGATATGGTCGGCGGACTGTGCCGCCAGCCAGCGGCGCAGCACAGGCTCGTGAGGGAGCACGTTCTGCGATATCCAGATCGCCCGTTCGGCACTGCCGATAAAGGTCATGGCAACAGCAGCGAACGGAGGGCGGGATCGGGATCGGGATCGATCCGGCAGACATCATCGAAAATCATTGCCGACGGCGCCGCAGGGGAAAATGGCCGCCAGACCGGCAGGTCTCTGCCAACAGGGCTTCCGGTGCGTGCAAAGCGCGCCCAGGTGCCAGCCATCACGCGCGCCAGGCGGCGCGGTCGCTCGCCGCCGCCTGTCGCTTGGTCGCAAAGGTCGGTATTGGCAAAGATGAAGGGCACCTCCGCCCCATGATAGGCGCGGGGCCTGCCTTCGAGAAGGGGCGTTCGCCAGTCGAAGATATAGGTCCAGCTCGGTGCGTGGCGGGCCGCTGCGCGGAGCCGCGCGATGTGCAACGCCCCCATGCGAAAATGGCGCCCCGACAGAATGGCGGCGACCTCGACGGGAGACGCGCCCGGATTGTCGCTGCGCGCTGCTGTAACGGCCAGCCCAGCCCGCTCACCAAGGTCACGCGCAACGCTTGTCGTCAGCGCGTCCCAAGTCATGGCCTCCGCTTCCGGAGCATCGACGCTCCGCGGGAATTCATGGCGCGTGGTTCCGACCAGCAGCGGAATGTCACGCGAGATTTCCGATGGAACCGTGCCGAACGGCTGGTCGGGCAGGCTTGGTACGCCTGCGACCGGCTGCCAGTACCAGGCGGGCGGATGAAGATCCAGCGGACGCGCCGCGATGCGCTGGATCTGTGCCGACGCCTTCCCGGCTGCGTCGAGAAGCCGCGACACCGGCAAGGCCCGTAGCGCCGCCAGGTCCGGCGTCTTGCCGATGTCCAGTGCCTCGATCCACGCATCGGCGAGGGCCCGCCCACTGGCCCGTTCGTGCACAAAGGGCCGTGCGCCACTCTGGATGATCGCCTTATGAAACAATCCGCGCGCAGCCGGCATCCCAAGGAGGACGCTGATCTTGAAACCACCACCTGACTGACCAAACAGAGTCACGTTGCCAGGGTCGCCGCCAAAGGCGGCGATATGTTCGCGCACCCAGCGCAGAGCGGCGACAATGTCGAGCATTCCGACGTTGCCGGCGTCTGGATCGCCACCCGCGAGCCCGGACACATCGGCAAACCCAAGCACCCCGGTGCGGTGATTGAGGCTGACGACCACAACATCTTGCTCGCGCGCAAGATTTTCGCCGTTGGTCGCCAGAAAATGCTGGCTCGACCCGCCACCGAACCCCTGCGCGTGCAGCCAGACCATGACCGGACGCGCTGGGGCGTCTGCCTCGGGCGCCCAGACATTGACGCGCAGGCAGTCCTCGCTCGCCAGCGTGATCGGCCCGCGCTGCAACAGGAAGGGCCATTCGCTCGTGCTTTCGTCGGCTTGACGCTCCTCGCTCGGGCAGGTGGGGCCATAATTATAGGCCCGCCGCACCCCGATCCAGGGTGCAAGCGGCGGCGGCGAGCCGAAACGATGCGCCGCAGTCAGCGTAGCGGAATAAGGCAGGCCGAGGAATATGCGCACGCCGCCACGCTCGAAGCCGGCAACCGACCCGCTTGCCGTCTCACAGCGGACCCCGGTGTTAACCCGCACGCCTTCGGGGCCCTGTTTTTGCCGCGGCGCGGCTGCCGCGCCGTCGGCCAGAATGGCACCTAAAGCCGCGGCGCCAAGCAGCTCGCGTCTCGCAATCGTCATACCCGTCCCCTTTTGCCCACGATGTAACGATGCGCGAAGAGCAATTTTCCGCCATTTGTTTGACGCGTGTGCCTGCAGAGGCGCAACATTGGTCAACCCGTCCGGTGGAGCTTACGTTGCGCGGCAATGCGGCAGTACGGCAGTGCGACCACTAATCCGACCGAGATACCGGCACTTGGGAAGCACAAATATAGTAGGAAGAGGTCAGGTGCAGCACGTCATTTGATGTCGGTTCCCGCACATGCGAAAATCTGCACGCCATGATAAAACGTAATGGCGTTTTCGTCCCAGACTGGTTGGCTGCAGAGTGTCGGCTGTTGGCGCTTGGTAAGCGGAAAGCGGTCAAACCGCTATCACGGCCAGGATCAGCGGCCTAACGACCGCATATTTCCCTCGCCAAATACGTCTCTCAGTCGGAATCCATGATGCTCAAAACGGCCCCACCCCCCCGAAATGAGGGCATAAAACCGCTAGCGGAAATCCCGTTAACATGTTGATATATATAGAAAAAGACTGGATGGTGGGCGCTGACGGGCTCGAACCGCCGACCCTCTCGGTGTAAACGAGATGCTCTACCAACTGAGCTAAGCGCCCCCGAAATCCGGGAAGCGCGCCCCTGCCACAACCGGCCACCGCTGGCAAGCCGTAGCTATTCCTCCAGCGCCTCGAAATAGCGCGCAAGCGCGTCGCACGCGCCTTCGGCCAGCGCGATGAAGATGCGGCGGCCGTCGTGCGGGTCAGCTTCGCGGATGAACAATCCGGCGTCGGTCATCGTCTTGATCCAGCGCAGCGCCGTCGTTGCCGGAACGGCAGCGGCGATACACAGGCTTGATACCGATACAGGCTGGCGTTCGAGCCGTGCCGCGTAAAGGTCGAGCAGCATGTCCCACGCCGGATCGGCGAACAGGTCGGCGGGGAAAAATTGCTCGCGCATTCGCCGCTGGCGCAGCATTTGGCGCACCGCCTTGGCGCGTTGCCGGTCAAGGATGCGCTGTTCGGGGACGAAGCTGCGCGGAATTGCGGCATAGTCGCGGATCGGCGCGCGAACCTGCCCCGGATAGTCGGCATAGTCTCCGCCCTGCGGCGCAAAGCCGGTCGGAGTACCTTCCAGTCCGCGCCGACCCGCCAGATCGCCGAGCAACCGGGATATGCGCGCCACCTCCTCCTGCAACTGGTCGATCCGCTCCATCGCATCGCCCCGCGCATTATCGTGGACCATCATCCGCGGCGCGCGGCGGGCTGCCGCCAGGGCCATTCGCCGATCGGTTCCATCGGCATCGATCAGATATTCGGTTCGCAGCGTTTCGGGTACCACGCCCGCAATACGGTCGAGCGCTGCGAGCGTCGTCTCGCAGATCAGCCTGCTCTTTCGCTCGACCGCGACCGCAAACAGATCGGCCAGCGTTGCGGATTCGATCGCGTCTGTCGCAGCAATCCAGACAATGTCGATGGCGCCCATTTGTCGCAAATGTTCCGCAGCACGCGGCGCCGGAACGACCGCGGCAATGCGTATGCCATCGCCCTGTTCAACGTCCGGGACGGCATGCTGCGGCCCCACGAACACCAGCGACGAGGGGACGCCCCTATGCGCCAGATGACCGAACGGCAGAGGCGCTCCCCAATCCCCCGCATCCCCGTCATTGCCGGGAAAGGCCGCCGCGTCCGACCGAATCCACATGTCATGGTCCATCATCTAATGTTCCCTCCTGCTTGCTCCACCTTGGCGTAACTATGTCGTCATTTCGGCGATATTCACCTTTTGTTCGTTCGTATTCGCCGCCAATTCGGACCCATTTGCCGGATCTGCCGTGGGTTGATGCGGGTTTATGGCGATGAATTTAGTTCAAAATGGACATGGTTTGTTCTTTTCGTCAACCGATTTTCGCCGCTTGCCAAGGAGCCCCGCGCCGGTCAGGCGAGGCTATGACGAACGGACGCTCTTCGTTGATCCGACTCCGCTGGCGGCGGCGCTTACGGTCGGTGGCCGCGCTGATGGTGCTGACCGGTCTCGCTTTGACAACATGGGCGTGGTTGCCCGCACCCACGGTCACCGTACCGCTGGTCCATGTGATCGACGGCGACAGCCTGACGGTTCGGCAGGATGACACCGCGCTGTCGATCCGGCTTTCGGGTGTCGATGCGGTCGAATATCGACAGGATTGCGCCCGCGCCGCCGCGCGTTGGCCCTGCGGGCAGGAGGCGCGATCGGCGCTGGCGAAGCTGGCCGGTCGCGGGCCGCTCCATTGCGAATTGACGGCAAAGGATCGTTACGCACGCACGCTCGCCACATGCCGCACCGCTGTTTTCCCGAATGGGCTGGACCTGGGCGCCGAACTGGTACGGCAGGGCTGGGCGGTCGCGACCAGCGATGCCTATAGGATCGAGGAAGCCGAAGCGCAGGCGCGGCGGCGCGGCATCTGGCAGGGCGACTTTGTCCGGCCCGCCGACTGGCGCGCGGCGCACGAGCGCCCTGCGACGGCGCTGACGACGCCCGACTCGTAGCAAAAACGCACCCGCTATGCCTCGGCGCCGTTTCGGGCTAGGGCGAGCGTCATGAACAGTGTGTTTCCCGTCATGATCGGCGGCGCGATCGGCGCCGGTGCCCGCCATCTGGTGGGCCAGGCGATGCTCGCGCGGCTCGGTCCCGGCTTCCCTTGGTGGACGCTGACGATCAATATCGTCGGCAGTCTCCTCATGGGCCTGCTCATCGGTGCGCTCGCGCGCGGCGATGGCATTAGCGATACAGTGCGGCTGTTCGTCGGCGTCGGAATCCTCGGCGGCTTCACCACCTTTTCCTCTTTCAGCATGGAATTCTGGATGCTTTTCGAACGCGGCCAAAATGCGCAGGCGGCCGCCTATGTCCTCGCGTCGGTGATCGGAGCGATCGCGGCGTGTGGGCTGGGCCTGTTCATCATGCGACAGATACCGGCATGACCGGCGCCAAGCCACAGCTCGACAGCGCCACGATCGCCGAGGAGGACGACGGCATCCGCCTCGATCGCTGGTTCAAGCGCCACCGCGAAGGCACGCCGCATGCGTTGCTCGCGCGCTGGGCGCGGTCGGGGCAGTTGACCCTCGACGGCAAAAAGGCCGATGTGTCCGACCGCATCGCCGCGGGTCAAAAGCTGGTGATGCCGACGCCGCCGGTCGAAGCCGCGGCGCGTCCGGCGCGCAAGGGCCGTCCGCTGACCGATGCCGATATCGAGTTGGCGACCGGGATGATGATCCACCGCGACGCGAGCGCGATCGTACTCAACAAGCCGCCGGGGCTGGCGACGCAGGGCGGTACCAAGACCGACAGCCATGTCGACGGGCTGCTCGACGCGCTGAAATTCGACGGGCCAACGCGGCCCAAGCTGGTCCACCGGCTTGACAAAGACACATCGGGCGCGCTGCTGATCGCGCGCACCCCGCGCGCCGCCGCCTATTTCGCGAAGAGTTTTTCGAACCGCAGCGCGAAGAAGACCTATTGGGCGTTGATCGTCGGGGTGCCCGACATCCAGCAGGGCGAGATCGACCTGCCGCTCGCCAAACAGCCGGGGTCGGGCGGCGAGAAGATGCACGTCCATGACGACGGTCTGCCGTCGAAAACCCGATACCGTGTCATCGAGCGCGCCGGGAACAGCGCCGCGTGGGTCGAGCTGCAGCCGCTGACCGGCCGCACCCATCAGTTGCGCGTCCATATGGCGGCGATCGGCCATCCGATCGTCGGCGACGGCAAATATGGCGGCAAGGGCGCGTTCCTGACCGGGACGATCAGCCGCAAGATGCATCTGCACAGCCGCCGCCTGCGCATCGATCATCCCGACGGCGGCGCAATCGATGTCAGCGCAGAAGTGCCGGACCATTTCGCCGCCAGCCTTGACGCGCTGGGCTTCGACCTGCTGCTGGGCGAGGTCGGGATCGATCCGACCGATAAAGGCCCGCCGCCCAAAGCGGCGCTGAAGGCGCAGGCGAAGGCGCACAGCAAACAAATCCGCAAGGCGCGGCGCGGCGAACGCCGCGGGCGCACTGCGGAGGGCAAGCCCACCGACTTTGTCGGCAAGCCGAAACCCAAGCCCAAGGCGAAATCGGGCAAGCCCGGCAAACCGGCGCCCGCAAAAGCCGCAGGCAAAAAACCGAGCGCGAAGAAACACCCGGCGCGTCCACCGCGAGCAAGCTGATGCATCCCAACTCCGCCTTTCGGCCGCGCCAAGACGACCTGGCCGAACTGCTGGTCCGCGAGATCGGCTTTGCCGCGATCTTCGCCGCCACCCCCGACGGCCCACGCGTTGCGCACGCGCCGGTGGTTCTCAGCGACGACCTGGCCACGCTGCAATTCCACCTCGCGCGCGGCAATGCGCTGACCCGGCACCTCGATGGCGGAACGGCCCTCGCAGTGGTGCAGGGGCCGGATGCCTATGTCAGCGCCAGCTGGTATGAGGCAGCCGACCAGGTGCCGACGTGGAATTATGTCGCGATTGAAATGGAGGGCGTCGTCGGCAAGCTCGACGACGCAACGCTCATCGCCCACCTCGACACGCTGTCGGCGAACCATGAGGCGCGCGTCGGCGCCAATCCCCCATGGACCCGGGACAAGATGAGCCCCGCGCTGTTCAGCAAGATGACCGGCGCGATTACCGGTTTCGAACTTCGGATTACCGCTTGGCGCCCCACGATCAAGCTGTCGCAGAACAAGTCCGCCGACGAACGCGAGCGCGTTGCCGCGGGCGTCGAGGCAACGGGCCATGGCGCGCTCGCGCAGTTGATGCGCCACCTTGGCGACGATAGGGAGGGCGCATGACCCAAGCCGACGACGCGCTCGCCAAGAAACGATATTTCGCGATTGTCGCGATGCGCCTTGCGGGCGCGTTGCTGGTCCTGATCGGCTTCGTGCTGATTCGCGGCGGTTGGGAGCTGGCGGGGCAGCCGACCGACCGCTGGATCGGCGTCGCGCTGGTGTTGATCGGCGCTTTCGATTTCGCTGTGATGCCGCGGTTGCTCGCGCGGCGCTGGCGCTCCCCCAGAAACCTGTGAAGCGCTTCTGGAAAGAGGTCGCCGTCGTCCCGCAGGACGGTGGCTGGGGTGTCGCGCTCGACGGACGGCCGACGCGCACGCCGCACCGCGCACCGCTGGTGGTGGCGAACACGGCGCTGGCCGAAGCGATCGCAGCCGAATGGCAGGCGCAGGGCGAGACGATCGATCCGCGTGCGATGCCGATGACCGGGCTCGCCAATGCCGCGATCGACCTCGCGACGCCCGACCCGGCGGGGTTCGGCGAACCCGTCGCCGCCTATGCGGAAACCGACCTCCTCTGTTACCGCGACGACCGCGATGCGGCGTTGCAGGCGGAGCAGGTGGCGGCGTGGAACCCGATCCTGGCGTGGGCCGAAGCGCAATTCGGGGTCGAATTCATCATCACGCAGGGAATACTCCCAGTCGACCAGCCGCCCGCGACGGTCGCGGCGCTGCGGGCTGCCACGCTGGGACATGACCCTTGGCGGATGACAGCGCTGACGCCGCTCGTGACGATCGGCGGATCGCTGGTCGCCGGGTTGGCCTGCATGGCGCAAGCGTTCCACCCCGAGCATTTGTGGGACGCAGTCAGCCTAGACCAATTATATCAGGAACGCCGCTGGGGCGCCGATGCCGAGGCGCAGGCGCAACGCGCCGCCCACAAGCGCGACTGGGACAATGCGGTGCGGTTTTTGGGGTTGATCTAAACCGATCCTCCCTGTCGCGTAGCGATGGGGAGGTGGCGACGGAGGGGCCATAACGCTGCCGTCGCTGCCCCTCCACCATCCACTTCGCGGACGGTCCCCCTCCCCATGGCTTCGCCACAGGGAGGATTTCAATCCACGAAATTCGGCTTCCGCTTCTGCATCCCGGCCATCACCGCCTCCATCTGGTTCGGGGTGCGGATGACCTTCACCTGCTCGTCGCTTTCGGCCTGCAAAATCTCCGCGTCGGTCGCATCGGCCAGCATGTTGCACAGCCGCTTGGCGCCGCGGATCGCATGGGGGTTTTTGTCGGCGATCACCGCGGCCAGCTCCAACGCCTTGGCCAAAGGATTATCGGACACATGCGTCGCGAACCCGAGCAGCTTCGCCTCCGAGCCGTTGAACTCGCGGTTGGTGTAGATCATCTCGCGCAGCACGTCGTCGGCGACCTGCGTGCGCCACAGCGCCATCCCGGCGACGTCGGGGACCAGCCCCCAACGCATCTCCATGATCGCGATCCGCGTGTCGGGATGGACGATGCGGATGTCGGCGGCGGCCATGATCTGGCTGCCCGCGCCAAAGGCAACACCGTGCACCGCGGCGATGACCGGTACCGGCAGTTCGCGCCACCCCCACGCTGCATATTGCGGACCATTGGCAATCCCGTGCGCACGCTCGGTCAAACTGCCGCCGGTGCTGCTCGTCCCGGGATCACACTCATTGCTCAGGCTGGAGAGATCAAGCCCGGCGCAAAAGGCACGCCCCTCTCCCGACAGGACGACGACGCGCAGCCCCGCCATTGCCTTGAGCGTATCGATCGCCTCGGTCAGCGCCGCCCACATTGCGGGGTCGAGCGCGTTCATCTTGTCGGCGCGGATCAGCCGCACATCGGCGATGCCGCCGTCGAGCATGGTGATCGAAATCCGGTCTTTCATCGAGGAATCCCTTTCAGCGCGGCCTCAACCAACGGAAGCTGGTCATTGCCGAAATACATATCATCGCCATCGACAAAAATCGTCGGCGATCCATAGCCGCCGCGCGCGATCAACTCGTCGGTATTGGCGCGCAGCCGCGCCTTCACTGGGTCGCTGTGCGCAGCTGCGGCAAGCCCTGCGCCGTCGAGCCCCTCGGCATCGGCAACCGCCGCCAGCACCCCCGGATCGTCGAGATTTTCCTGCCGGTCAAAATAGCTAACGAAGACCGCCGCCGCAAAACGCAAAAGCGCCGCCTGATCCTCCTCCAGCGCGCAGCAGAACCGCATCGCAGCGATGCTTTTGGCCGGATGCCATTGCGAAGGAAAATTCATCGGTACGCCTGCCAGCCGCGCCCAGTCCTGGAGCACCTTCCAGCTATGCTGGAGCCGCCGATTGTCCGCCTGCTCGCGCGCTGCATAGACGGCGGGGTTAACCGCATTGAACACCCCGCCGACCAGGATCGGCCGGTACAGGGCGGTCGCGCCCGTCCGCTCAAGCACGCCAGGCAGATTGTGAAATGCAAGGCAGGTCCAGGGCGACGACAGGTCGAAGAAAAATTCGACACGCGCGCTCATGCTCAGGTCTCCGCCTTCGCCTTGTCCCAATATTGATCACGGAGCAGGCGTTTGTAGAGTTTGCCAGTGTCGTGGCGTGGCAGCGTTTCCAGAAAGTCGATGCGCCGCGGGATTTTCACCCCCGACAGTTTCTCACGGGCATAGGCAATCAGTTCGCCGCGGAGTTCGTCGGTCGCATCCGCCATATCGGCGGGCTGGATCACCGCGATCACCTCTTCGCCCATTTCGTCGTGCGGCCCGCCAACCACGGCGACGTCGGCGACCTTCGGATGGTTGACGAGGTGATTTTCAATCTCCTGCGGATAGACGTTGACGCCACCGGTGATGATCATGAAGCTCTTGCGGTCGGTGAGGTACAGAAAACCCTCTTCGTCCAGCTTGCCGACATCGCCCAGCGTCGACCATCCCTTTGAGTTACGGCTCGACGCGGTTTTCTCGTCATCGCCGTGATATTCAAAGACATTCTCGCTTTCGAAAAAGACCGTGCCTTCCTCGCCCACACCAAGCTCGGTCTCGTTATCCTCGCCCATGATATGCACCGTGCCCAAGATCGGGCGACCGACGCTGCCCCGGTGGGTCAGCCAATCGGCGCTGGAGATGAAGGTCATGCCATTGCCTTCGGACCCGGCATAATATTCGAAGAGCACCGGCCCCCACCAGTCGATCATCGCCTGCTTGACCGGGATCGGGCATGGCGCGGCGGCGTGGATCGCGACCTTCAATGACGAGGTATCGTAGCGGGTACGAACCTCCTCGGGCAGTTTCAGCATTCGCACAAAATGCGTCGGCACCCACTGGCTGGAATTGACGCGATATTTTTCGATGTGCGCCAGCGCCGCTTCGGGATCGAACTTCTTCATCAGGACGACGGTGCCGCCCAGACGGTGGATCGTCATCGACCAGCGCAGCGGCGCGGCATGATAGAGCGGCGCGGGCGACAGATAGATGCTGTCCGCATTGATCTGGAACACCGCAGAGGCGAGCATGACCAGGCTGTTCATCGCGTCGATCGCCGGCTCTTCGGGCAGCGGCACGCGCACCCCCTTGGGCCGCCCGGTTGTCCCCGACGAATAGAGCATGTCGACCCCGGCGCGCTCGTCGGCGACGGGGGTCGCAGGCATCGCGGCAACCGCATCCTCCCAGCTGGCCCAGCCTGCAATCTCGCCGCCCATCGCAAAGCGGGTGATTGTCGTGGTCAGCTGCTGCGCCGCGGCGCCCAGGCTGGCCGATACGACGAGCATCTTGGCGCCCGAATTTTCGAGGATATAATCGGTCTCGTCCTGCGTCAGCCGCGATGAGATGCAGACGTAGCGCAGCCCCGACCGCTGCGCGCCCCAGGTCAACCCGTAATAATGTGGGGTGTTGTCGAGCATGAAGGCGACGACATCCTCATGCCCCAGCCCATGCGCGCGAAACAATTGCGCGGCGCGATTCGACGCCGCGTCGAGTTCGCCATAGCTGATCGCCTCTCCCGTTTCGGCGACAATGATCGCGGCTTTGTCGGGGTTGCTGCGGGCATGAACGGAAGGGTGCATCGGGCCATCATCTCCGGGAATCGTTGGTTTCTTATGTCCCAGATCAGTAGCAAGCTGAAACTTTTGGTCAAGCGAGGGGAGGGAAACACGCGGCTTCGGGCGTCGATGACATCGGATCGGGCCGCGTTCGCAAAGCATAACCCTGCCCCTTCACGGTCCACAGCATCGGCCAAGCGAAGCCGCGATCGACCTTGGCGCGCAGCCGCGACATATGCACTTCGACGCGGTTGGTGCCGGGGTCAAAATCGAGCCGCCACACCGCGCGGAGCAGCGCATCGCGCGACATCGGCCGGTCGGGAACGCGCGCCAGATTGGCGAGCAGGTCGAACTCGCGCAGCGGCAGGCGGATCAGCCGCCCTGCGCGCTCGACCCGCCGGTCGATCAGATCGATGCGAAGCTCGCCCGCGCCGATCTGCCCCGCCGTCAGCCGCGCGCGCCGCAGCAAGCCCGCAATGCGGGCAAGTATTTCGGGCAAATTCCTGGTCCATCCTGCGGCATCATCCGCACCTCCGCGCAGGGCCAACAACCGGTCGGCGACGCTGTCGCGATCGGACAGCGCCAGCATCGGACGGCTGCCCGCAATGCTGCGCGCGAGGCGAACGAATTCTGCGGGTTCCTGCCAACCGAGAAAGGGGTTGAGGACGAGCATATCGAAACAGCCGTCGAGCCACGGCCGCAAACCCGCAGCGGGTGGCGCGAGCCGCTGGGCGCGCCACCCCTCGGCGACGATGGCCCCGGCGAGCCGCTCGGCCCGCGTTTCGTCAGGATGGAAAAGCGCCACCACGGGCGCCGCGAGGCCGGGCGGGTGCGGCGTTTCGGATCCAATATATGCGGTCGATCGCATCCACGCTCCCTCGCCCCGTCTTACGATCTACCCAGCGCACCGGGCATTGCGCGACACCGCGCCTGTGCTAACTCCGCAGCATGAATGCAGCCCAGATCCTCGACGGCGACTTCGCCACCCTGCCCGACCTGGTCCGTGCCCATGCCGCGGAACGTCCCGATGCCGTAGCGGCTGCCGACGCCGAGCGGCGGCTGAGCTGGTCCGAACTGGATCAATTGGCCGACCGAATCGCGGCGCGCTTGCAGCAGGACGGCTTTGCCAAAGGCGACCGCACCGCGATTGCCGGACTGAACAGCGTCGAGCAGATGGCCGTCATCATCGGCACGCTGCGCGCGGGGGGCGTCGCGGGACTGGTCACCAACAGCGCGACAGGCGAACAGATGGCCGCGATGATCGCCGATACCGGAGCGCGCCACCTGTTCATCGACAGCGCGGCGAAAGCGAGCCTGGAAGGCCAGGTGATTACCGCCAGCGACCTGATCGCGATGGACGGCAGCGAGGCGGGGACGCCACTCGACGCGTGGCTGGCACTGGCAGGCGCCAAGCACACGCCGGTCGAGATCCTGCCCGAGGACGGTTTCAACATCATCTATTCGTCGGGGACGACCGGCATACCGAAGGGCATCATCCACAGCCATGCGATGCGGTGGCAGCATATCATCCGCGGCGCCCCTGCTTATGGTCCCAACGCGGTCACCATATTATCGACCCCGCTCTATTCGAACACGACGATGGCGAGCTTCCTGCCGACCGTCGGGTCGGGCGGCCAGACCGTGCTGATGAAGAAATTCGACGCCCGCGGGTTCCTCGAACTCGCGGCGCGCGAGCGTGCGACCAACACCATGCTGGTCCCGGTGCAATATCGCCGCATCATGGCGCTGGAGAATTTCGACAGCTTTGACCTCAGCAGCTTTGTGGTCAAATACTGTACCTCGGCGCCCTTCCCCGCATCGCTTAAGGCCGATGTGCTCGCGCGCTGGCCCGGCGGGCTGGTCGAAATCTACGGAATGACCGAGGGCGGCGCGGCGTTCATTCTGGAGGCGCATCAATTCCCCGACAAGCTGCACACGGTCGGCCGCCCCGCGCCAGGCCATATCGCCAAGGTGATCGACGAGGCGGGTAACGAACTGCCGCAAGGATCGGTCGGCGAAGTCGTCGGCCGCTCGCCCGCGATGATGACCGGATATAACAACCGTCCCGACGCGACCAAGGCGATGCACTGGTACGATGCGGAGGGAAATCTCTTCTATCGCCACGGCGATATCGGGCGGATCGACGAGGACGGGTTCCTGACCCTGATGGACCGCGCCAAGGACATGATCATTTCGGGCGGCTTCAACATTTTCCCGAGCGACCTCGAAGCGATCCTGCTCGCCGACGACCGCGTCGTCGAGGCCGCCGTGGTCGGGATGCCGAGCGAGGAATGGGGCGAAACCCCGGTTGCCTTCGTCGTCCTGAAGGACGGCGCCGATGCTGAGGCAGTTCGCGCGGATTGCAACGCCAAGGTCGGGAAGACGCAGCGGATCAGCGGCATCACCGTGGTGGACGAACTGCCGCGCAGCCCGATCGGTAAGGTGTTGAAGCGGGAATTGCGCGACTCCTACGCCACGTGATCCTCCCTGTCGCGCAGCGATGGGGAGGTGGCAGCGCGAAGCGCTGACGGAGGGGAGGCGATAACGCTACCGTCGCAATGCCCCTCCACCATTCGCTTCGCGAGCTTTCCCCCTCCCCATGGCTTCGCCACAGGGAGGATTGATCAGCCCAATCCAGCCGCCTCTATCGCCGCCAGCGCGCTTTGCAGGCGCGCGTCGCCATCGCCCTCGACCCACGCCCATTTGAGCTTGCGCCGTTCCAGCTCGCCGATCGCGAGATCCATGAACTGCCGCCGCGCCAGGTCGCTGCCGAACAGGCGGGTGCCGTCCTCCTGCCATTCAAGGTCCATCGCCGGCACCAGGTAGAGGTCCGCAACATCGTCCCACAGATCGATTTCGGGCAGGCGGCGGCCGAGCAGCATGATCGCCCATGCCTGCGTCATCAGCGCATCGGTATCGGAGATCAGCCATTCGGGATTTTGCGCCAGCGCTTCGCGGGTTGCCGCGATATGGCCGTCGAAGATTGCCAGCAGGTCGATGTCGTCCAGATCGGTCCCGTTCGCCTCGGCGTAGGTGCGGCCATATTCGGGGACGACAAGCCCGCCCAGCCGCAACGCGAGGCGCGGTGCCAGCGTCGATTTGCCGGTGCTTTCGGCGCCGTGGAAACAGACATGATGGGTCAAGCCGCCACCCTGTCCGTTGCCGCGGCGCGGCGCCACTGGATCAGCCCGTCGATCGACAGGCCGAGCAGCACGACATAGACCGCGCTGGTCGCATAAAGCCCGCGCCAGGCGAACAGCGGGATCGCGATCAGATCGACGATGATCCACAGAAACCAGCTTTCGACCCGCCGCCGCGCGAGTAGCCATTGCGCGGTGATGCTGCACATCGCGACCGCGCCGTCGATCCAGGGTGCAACGGCATCGGTGTAGCGGTCCATAGCGAAGCTCCATCCGATCCACGCAACGATCGTCGCCGCGGCCCAAGCCTGGCGCGACGCCCGGTCCATCCAGCCGACCGGGACGCCGCTGTCGCCTTTCGCGCGCAGCCAGCTGGCCCAGCCGTAAAGATTAAGCGCGAAGAAGAAGCCCTGCAAAACCATGTCGCTGTACAGCCGCGCGTCATAGAAAACGGCAGCGTACAGACTGACCGCGACCAGTGCGAACGGATAGTTCCAAACGCTGCGCAGCGCGACGAGCGAGACGTTGATCAGGACCAGCACCGCGGCCAGCCATTCGATCTGCGTCACGCGGGCGGTTCCAGCCGCTTCACATCCACATGCGGGCGCGTCCACAGCCCGTCGCGGCTGATCCGGCGTCCCGGCGGACGGCGGAGCACCGACCAGCCGGCGCGCACGATCCAGCCGAGCTTGGCCAGCCGCGTCGTGCTGGCGCGGTGGTCCCACGCATGGTCGCCGCGGGCGCGGACTTCGCGCGCGATATCGCCATAGATGCCCGCGGCGGCGAGGACGGCCCAGCGGCTGCGCGGCGGCAGTTTGCGCGCGCCCCAACGCGCCGACGCCTCATATTCCTCGGCCATTTCGGCCAGCCATTTCGCCATCACCGACAATCGTCCACGGAAAGCGGGGTGCATGTGCTGGCCCGGCGGGATGTCGAGTTCGACCATCCATTCCATCGGCAAATAACAGCGGTCGGCAGCGGCATCCTCGGCCACGTCACGCGCGATATTGGCGAGCTGGAACGCGATGCCGAGGTCGCAGGCGCGGTCGAGAGTCGCCTCATCGGCGGGGTCGACCCCCATCACCAGTGCCATCGCGACCCCGACCGCGCCCGCGACATGATAGCAATAGCGCAGTAGGTCGGCCTCGCTGCGCGGGCGCCAGTCGTCGGCGTCGAGCGCAAAGCCCGCAATGATGTCGTCGATGACCGCGCGTGGAATTGCCACGTCAGTCAGCAGAAAGCCGAGCGCGTCGAACGCTTTTTCCCCCGTCGGCTGTCCGGCAAAGGCGGCGTCGGTGAGGGTGCGAATGCGCGCGAGCGCGGCCTGCGCGTCATGATCCTGCGACATCGCGCCGCCATGATCCTGTCCGTCGGTCAGGTCGTCGGCAGCGCGGCACCAAGCGTAGAGCAGCCAGACGCGTTCGCGCGTTTCGCGGTCGAACAACTGGCTGGCGAGCGCGAAACTTTTCGATCCGCGCGCGATGCTGTCGTGCGCGAAACCGTGGAGGGCGTGCGCGTCATAGACCCCCTCAATCATTGTGGCGCCGCATCCATTACAGATCGTCGGCCTTCATCGCGAAGATCGGCGCATGGGGTTCATAGGTCGCCATCTTCTCGAGCAGATCGTCGAGCCCGGCGTCGACGATCATGATCCCGGCGTGCGCGGGGCGGATGAAGCCGACGTCGATCATATTCCGGTTGAAGGCGATCAGGTCGTTGTAAAATCCAGCGGCGTTGAGCAGCCCGACCGGCTTGTTGTGATAACCCAGCTGCGCCCAGCTGATCGCTTCCCACAATTCATCCATCGTGCCGACGCCGCCGGGAATGGTCAGGAAACCGTCGCTGAGGTCGGTGAACATGCGTTTGCGTTCGTGCATGCCGCTGACGACGTGCAATTCGGTGCAGCCGCGGTGCGCAACTTCGGTGCCGACGAGCGCGTCGGGGATTACCCCGATGACTTCGCCGCCTGCCTCCAGCGCGCTATCGGCGACCGCGCCCATCAGCCCGAGGCGGCCGCCGCCATAAACGACGCCAATGCCGCGCTCAGCCAGCGTGCGGCCAACATGGCGCGCGGTTTCGATGTAGACCGGATCGGCAGGGGTCGCGGACCCGCAATAGACGGCAAGACGTTTCATTGCTCTGAGGCTTTCGCAAATTTCCGGTTGGGCTGAGCTTGTCGAAGCCCCGCCCTTTCTTCCTCTGCCTTTGAAGGAAGAACGGCCCTTCGACAAGCTCAGGGCGAACGGTGTTTGGTATTCAGGTGGCGTCCTCGAGCATCAGCTTCGCAGTCGCCTTCGCGCTGCCGACGACCCCCGGGATTCCCGCGCCCGGATGCGTCCCCGCGCCGACGAAATACAGGTTCGAAATAACATCGTCGCGATTGTGCGCGCGGAACCACGCGCTTTGCCACAGTACCGGCTCCAGGCTGAACGCGCTGCCCAAATGCGCCGACAGGTCGCGCCCGAAATCGGCGGGGGTGTAGTGGAAGCTGGTCGCGAGATTGGCTTTCAAGCCCGGCAGCACCCGCGCCTCGACCTCGTCCAAAATCGCATCGGCGAATTGCTGGCCGAATGCACCATCCCAATCGACCTTCGCCTTGCCCAGGTGCGCGACCGGGGCAAGCACGTAAAAGGTTGAATAACCGTCGGGCGCCATCGCCTTGTCGGTCGCGGTCGGATGGTGGAGGTAGAGCGAGAAGTCATCGGGAACGACGCCGTTTTTGTAGATGTCGTCGAGCAGCCCCTTGTAGCGCGGGCCGAACAGGATGCTGTGATGCGCGATGTCGGGGTAATCGCCCTTCACCCCGAAATGGACGACGAACAGCGACGGCGACCAGCGTTTGCGCGCCAGCGATTTGGCCGCCTTCTTGCCACGTGGATGGTCCGACAGCAGTGCGGCATAATTGTGCATCATGTCGCCGTTCGATGCGATCATGTCCGCCTCGCCGCGCCAGCCGCTCGCGGTCTGCACGGCGGTCGCACGGTCACCCTGCGTCTCGATCTTGGTCACCGGATCGGCGAGGCGGAGCGTCCCGCCCAGCCGTTCGAACAACGCCACCATGCCGGCGACCAGCTTGTTCGTGCCGCCGCGCGCGAACCACACCCCGCCCTCTTTCTCGATCGTGTGGATCAATGCATAGATTGAGCTGGTGTTCATCGGATTGCCGCCGACGAGCAGCGTGTGGAACGACAGCGCCTGCCGGAGCCGCTCGTCCTGCACATAGGAGGACACGATGGAATAAACGCTGCGCCATGCCTGATATTTCATAAGCGCCGGCGCCGCCTTGATCATCGAGGCGAAGTCGAGGAAGGCGGCCGAGCCAAGCTTGACATAGCCCTCCTCATACACTCCCTTCGAATAGGTCAGAAACTTCTCATAGCCCGCGACGTCGGCGGGGTTGAGCTTCGCGATTTCGGCGTTGAGCGCCGCTTCGTCGTTCGAATAGTCGAAATTGGTGCCATCGGGCCAGTTCAGGCGGTAAAAAGGCATCACGGGATCGAGCGTCACGTCGGCGGCAATATCCTGCCCGCTAAGCGCCCATAGTTCCTTTAGGCACGGCGGATCGGTGATCACCGTCGGCCCGGCGTCAAAAGTGAATCCCTGCCGCTGCCAGTGGTAACCGCGCCCCCCGGCCTTGTCGCGTGCCTCGACGATGGTCGTCGCAACCCCGGCCGATTGCAGTCGGATGGCAAGCGCAAGGCCGCCGAAGCCGGCGCCGATAACAAGTGCGGTGCGAGTCATTTCCAGTCCAGTTTTGAAAGCGCCGCAAGCGCGCGGCGTACAGATACGGGCGGCTTGCCCGACAGGATGCGCAATTTGTCGGCGGTATTCGACCGTCCCGCATAAAAGCGCGCAATCAGGCCGGGCGCGAGGCCATAAAAGCGCTGAAAAATGCGGTATCGCTCATCCGGTTCGGCGGCGCGGAACAGCATCGCGCCGAGCATCCGGTAAAAACGCTGGCGGCGCCATGACCCCGCGGCGCGGCTGCGCAGCCGCGGCCCCAGATCGCCGCGATCGATCAGCGCGGGCAGCGCCGCCGCGGTGCGCACCGCATCGGGCAGCGAATAGCCCGTCAAGGCGTGGAACACCCCGGCGCGCACGCCGATGCGCGCGGTGCGGTCGATCGCGGGCCACAGCCGGTCAAACGCGCCCGCGACGACGACGGGAAGTACGCCGGTTTCCTCGCGCGTGATTGCGGTGACATTCCATTGCCGCCGCGCCGCATAGGTCGCGATCCGGTCGCGCACCGCTGCGACATCAAGGTCGGGTGTGTCGCTGTAGTAAGTGTCCTCGACAAAGACCGTCTGGGCATCGAAGGGCAGCAGATAGACGAAGCGATAGCCGTCCATTTGCTCGACCGTGGCATCCATCACCAGCGGGCGGTCGATGCCATGCCCACCCTCGACGGTCAGCGCCTGCCCGACGAATTTCTGCCAGCCGCAGTCGAGCATCGACGTCTTGCCGGTACCGCGCGCGTCGATGACATGCTTTGCCGACAACCGACCGCCGCGCGACAGCAGCACATGGTCGGGCGCGACATGCTTGGCCCTGTCGGTGATGATACGGCCTGCGGGCAGCGCCGCGGCGACTGCTTCGGCCAGCGCTTCGCCGGTGATACTCTTATACCCCATCCGCACCCGGCGCTCGCGGTCAGGGAAAGCGACGTCATAGCTGTCCCAATGGTAGCGGACGAGCGGCGCGACGAGCCAGCGGTCGCGCTTGGCGATGTCGCTGTCGAAAAACGACCAGATATGATTGCCGCCAATCGCATCGGGTTCGATCAGCCGCACATCGAGCGCGGGCCGCTTCGCCGCGAGCGCGAGCGCGGCGAGCCCGCCCGCCAGCCCGCCGCCGACGATGGCAATGTCGCAATAATCAGGTTCGGACGCGGTCATCCGTCCGCCCTAGCGGCGCTAACGACGAAGCGCAAAGCCGTTCGCCGTGCCGGTCGCTCCTTGCTTGACTTGCCGGGAGAAACGACCGAATCCGGGCGGCATGAGCAAAACGGCGCATGTCATCGCGATTTACAGCCTGAAAGGCGGGGTCGGAAAAACCAGCCTGGCGGTGAATCTGGCCGCCGAGGCGGCGCTGCAAGCGGGCGGGCGCACGCTGCTATGGGATCTGGATGGGCAGGCGGCGTCGAGCTTCATTCTGGGTCACGACGGGCCGGGCAAACGCACCGCCGAACAGGTGTTCGACCGCGACGTCGCGCCGTCCAAGCTTGTCACCGGAACGGCGATCGCTGGACTTGACCTGCTGCCCGCCGATACATCACTGCGCGGCCTCGATGCCCTGTTCCTCGACGCCGGCAAGAAAAAGCGCCTTGCGCGGCTGCTTGCCGACGTCGGCACCGATTATGACCGCATCATCCTCGACTGCCCGCCGGGGCTGACCGAAACCAGCGAGCAGATGATGCGCGCGGCCGACCTCATCGTCGTGCCGGTGATCCCTTCGCCGCTGTCGCGCCGCGCGCTCGACGAAGTGATCGCGCATCTGCGTCCGGCCAAAAAGGACAGCGCCCCCTTGCTGCCCGTCTATGCCATGGTCGATGCGCGGCGGGGACTTCACCGCGCCGCGCTGGCCGCCGAAGCCGCTTGGCCGGTGCTGCCGATGGCGAGCATCGTCGAACAGATGGCGGCGCGCCGCAAGCCGCTCGCCGCCTATGCCCGCTCCAGCAAGGCGGGCAAAGCCTATGCCGCGCTATGGCAGCGAGTCGCCGGACTGCTCGACGCGAAACGCGGGTGACGGCGGCCGTCGCCCTGCTCTGGTCTGCGCTGGCCATGACGCTGATCGTCGGGGTCCGCTACCTGCTCAGCAGCGGCGGCTTTGCCCTGGCGACGCGGATCAAGCATCCGGGACTTTATCGCGGACTGGAGCCGCAGATGCGGCGCGAGATCGGCTGGAGCCTCGCCAGCGCCGCGATTTATGGCGTCCCGGCAGGCGTGGTCGCGTGGGGGTGGCAGGCGCATGGCTGGACACGGATTTATACCGACGTCGATGCCTGGCCGCTCTGGTATCTCCCGGTCAGCCTGTTCGCCTATCTGCTCGCTCATGACACATGGTTTTACTGGACCCACCGCTGGATGCACCGGCCGCGGCCGTTCCGTATCGCCCATGCAGTCCATCACCAAAGCCGCCCGCCAACCGCGTGGGCAGCGATGAGTTTTCATCCGGTCGAGGCGATCACCGGTGCGGTTGTCATCCCCGCGCTGGTGTTCCTGATCCCGATCCATGTCGCGGTGCTGGGGCTGGTGCTGACGATCATGACCGTCATGGGGGTTGGCAATCATATGGGCTGGGAAATGTTCCCGCGCGCGCTTGTTCATGGACCAGTCGGGCGGTGGCTGATAACCGCAACGCATCACGAGCAGCATCACGCCGCTTACCGGGGGAATTATGGCCTGTATTTCCGTTTCTGGGACAAGATCTGCGGCACCGATATCGGGCTTGGCAGCTTTGCTGCTGCTCACCGCCGCCGCGAGCCCCCCGCCGCCGACGGTTGATGTCAGCGTTACCGGGCTGCGCAGCACCAAGGGGCAGATACTCGTCTGCCTGACCGCCAACCCCAAGGCCTTTCCCGATTGCAGCAAGGACAAGGCGTCGGTGCGTCTGGCGGTAAAGGCCGCCAACGCGGGTCATTTCAAGATCGCCGCCCCCGCTGACGGCACCTATGCGGTTGCGGTTGTCCATGACGAAAACAGCAACAACAAGATGGATATGGCGCTGTTCATGCCGAAGGAAGGCTTCGGCTTTTCGCGCAATCCGGCGATCGGCATGGGTGCGCCCAAGTTCAAATCGGCGAGCTTTGCGGTCACCGGCGAAACGCATCAGGCCATCAAGATGAAATATATGCTCTAGTGAGCATCGCGGCGCCCGGCTAAAGCAGCGCGCGTGACCGCGTTATCCCCCCGCATTGCCGCTTTTGCCGCCCGCTGGCCCAAGCTGATCGCCCTGACGCTCGGCGCCATTTCGGCGACGGGATTTGCGCCCCTGAATCTCTGGCCGCTGACCTTGCTCGCGCTCGCGGGCTGGATGACGCTGGTCGCGCGCAGTCCTAAGGGCTGGCAGACGTTCGGGATCGGCTGGGCGTTCGGGGTCGGGCATTTCGTCGTCGGCCTGAACTGGATCGCGACGGCGTTCACCTATCAGGCGGCGATGCCCGCATGGCTGGGGTGGATCGCCGTTGTGCTGCTGGCGCTGTATCTGGCGGTGTATCCCGCGCTGGCGGCTTGGGGGGCTTGGCTATTCATTCCCCCCCGGAAAGGGGAGGTGCCAGCGCAGAGCGCTGACGGAGGGGGGGTGCATCCTTCAACCAACGTCGTGCAAGGCCGCGAGCCCCTTCCACCGGCTTCGCCGGTCCCCCTCCCCGGGATGGGGAGGATTTCGCTGTCCTCCATCCTCGCCTTTGCCGCACTATGGACGCTCACCGAATGGCTGCGCAGTTGGGTGTTCACCGGCTTTGCGTGGAATCCGCTGAGCGCGATCCTTGCACCGATGACGCCGATGCTCTCGCCGACACGTCTGGTCGGCACCTACGGAATGTCGGCGATCGTCATGCTAGCCGCCGGGTTCATTCTTGTCCAAGCGGTGCGATGGCTGCCGGCATGGCGGTGGGCGCTCGGCCCTTCATTGAGGGCTGGCACATTTCCGACCGTCATACTCGGCGGCATATTGGTCGCAGCGGCAGTGATCACTCTGGTTTTTGCTCAAGCAAGCGCCGTGGGCAATTTCGTTGATAGGGCCGTCGTTTCTGCGGCCACGCCACAACCGAAATCCATTCCCATCACCGTCGTCCAGCCGAACGTCGGGCAGGCGGACAAATGGGTCGGCGCCAAGGCCGACGCCAATTTCGCCAAACTCGCGCGGCTGACTGCGCCGAAGGACGACAGCCCGCGCCTGATCCTGTGGCCCGAGGCGGCAGTGCCCGACTATCTCGAATGGGGCTATCCGGCGGTCTATTATGACCGCTCGCCCGCCGCGGCGAGGGCGCGGTTGACGGCTTTGATGAACCCCGATGACGTGATGCTGCTCGGCGCACTCAAGCTCGAACTCGACAAAAGCGGCGACGTCGTCGGCGCGCGCAATGCAGTGATGACTGTACATGCCGACGGCACCCTCGGCGCGCGGTATGACAAGGCGCATCTCGTGCCTTATGGCGAATATCTGCCGCTGCGCCCCGTGTTGTCGGCAATCGGGCTGTCGCGCCTTGCCCCCGGCGATATCGATTTCTGGCCCGGCCCCGGTCCGCGCACCCTCGACCTTGGCGCCTTTGGCCGTGCGGGGCTGCAAATCTGTTACGAGATCATCTTTTCGGGGCAGGTCGTCGACCGCGACCACCGCCCCGATTTCATCTTTAACCCTTCGAACGACGCTTGGTTCGGTAGCTGGGGTCCGCCGCAGCATCTGTCGCAGGCGCGGCTGCGCGCAATTGAGGAAGGGCTGCCTGTCGTGCGCGCGACGCCGACCGGGATCAGCGCGGTCATCGATGCCGATGGCCGCATCCGCGAATCGTTGCCGATGTACGCCGCTGGGCGGATCGACACCGTTCTGCCACCTGCGCACGCCCCGACGCTGTTCGCGCGTTTCGGCAATATCCTGCCGGTCGGATTTGCGCTGCTGTTGCTCGCGGCGGCCATTGCCTTTCGCCGCCGCGGACGCTAACAGCGGCCTCACATAAAGCTTCCTTTATATCCGATCCGCGTCTATTCGTTCCAAGAAGGCTTCCCATGCGCAACAGCTTCCTCTTCACCTCCGAAAGCGTGTCCGAAGGACATCCCGACAAGGTTGCCGACCAGATCAGCGATTCGATCGTCGACCTGTTTCTGTCGAAGGATCCCGAAGCGCGCGTCGCCTGTGAAACGCTGACCACCACGCAGCTGGTCGTGCTGGCGGGCGAAATCCGCTGCAAGGGCGTGTTCGAAAACGACGCCTGGGCGCCGGGCGCGCTGGAGGAAATCGAAGCGACAGTGCGCAAGACGGTGCGCGAAATCGGTTACGAGCAATCGGGTTTTCACTGGGAAAGCTTCCGTTTCGAGAACAATCTGCACGGCCAGTCGGCGCATATCGCGCAGGGCGTCGATGCCGGCGAAAACAAGGACGAGGGCGCGGGCGATCAGGGGATCATGTTCGGCTATGCGTCGGACGAAACCCCCGACCTGATGCCCGCAACGCTTGATTACAGCCACAAGATCCTCGAACGCATGGCCGCCGACCGCAAGGCCGGCATCGCGCCGTTCCTGGAACCCGATGCCAAAAGCCAGGTCACGCTGCGCTACGCCAACGAACGCCCGGTCGAAGCGACCGCGATCGTCGTGTCGACCCAGCATGCGCCGGGCTATTTCTTCCACAATGGCGAAGGCGACGAGGCGCTTTACACCGAGCTGCGCAAATATGTGCTCGGCGTGATCGCCGACGTGCTGCCCGCTGAGCTGCTCACCGCCAACACGGTCTATCACATCAACCCGACCGGCCGCTTCGAAATCGGTGGGCCCGACGGCGACGCCGGGCTGACCGGGCGCAAGATCATCGTCGATACCTATGGCGGCGCGTCCCCGCACGGCGGCGGCGCGTTCAGCGGCAAGGATCCGACCAAGGTCGATCGTTCGGCGGCGTATATTACCCGCTATCTCGCGAAGAATATCGTCGCCGCAGGCCTCGCGCGCCGCTGCACGATCCAGCTGAGCTATGCGATCGGGGTTGCCGAGCCGCTGTCGATCTACGTCGACCTGCACGGTACCGGCACCGTCGAGGAAAGCCGCATCGAGGCGGCAATCCCGCAGCTCGTGCGCCTGACGCCGAAGGGCATCCGCACCCACCTTGGCCTCAACAAGCCGATCTACAAGCAGACCGCAGCCTATGGCCATTTCGGGCGCACCGCAGAAGGTGACAGTTTCCCTTGGGAGCGCACCGACCTCACCGACAAGCTGAAGGCGGCGCTCGCTGCCTGACCGGCTTGCCATTGCCGCTCCGATCTGACAGCTTTGGGGATCAGGCTGCGGGAGCGACGGGATGGCAAGTTATTGGATGAACGCGTGTTTTCTTGCAGCAGCACTAACGCTGGTCGCGGGCTCTGCGGCAGCGCAAGAACCGCTCAAGGTCAAGCCGGGCAAAGTTTGGAAACACCAGCATAGCGGCATATCGGTGCCCGCGACGCTAGCGGGCAATGCCCGGACAAGCGCAACGAGCTTTGCCGCGGACGATCTGGATGTCGGCCTGCAGTTTGACACCCCGGGTTCGGCGGAAGCGGTTTCGGTCTATATCTACCGCAACACCAATGGCGCGGTCCCGGTGTGGTTCGCCCAGGCGCAATGGGCGATCGAGAATCGCGCCATTTATGGCGATCCGAACATTGTCGGCGCCCCCTCGGCCCTCACGCCGCCCGGGCAGACGACGGCATCAGGGCTCAGCGCGATTTATGCCGCCAACGGGCGCTCGCAGTATAAGAGCACCGGCGTAATGCTGCTCCCGATCGGCAACTGGTATGTAAAAATTCGGGCTTCGTCGCAAACGCGGTCACCCGCCGACCTCGCGAGGTGGATGGACGCAGCGCTGGCGGAGATCGAGTGGCCACGGAACATTGCACCTGCCGAAGCAGCTTCGCCTGCTGTTCCCTGCGCCAAACCCCTCCAGTTCCAAGGAAAAGCGGCAGATGCGAGCGGCAGCGACCTGACGGCTGAGGCCTTGGGTGTTGCACTGATGTCGGCCGCTGCCGGTGACGATTCGATCAAGAAAGAACCAGCTACAACGTCTATGGGACAATGGTGCCGCGACAGGCAGCTGGATGGAAATATCGCCGTCTATCGACCCGGCGGTTCGGAAACGAGCTATTTGCTCGCTTATGGCGACAACGGCAATGGGATATGGGTCGGCCCCTCGCCAATGAAGGTCGCGATGGACGAGATTGCGAGCAAGAACGGAACCAAAGCCTCTTTGCGCTATAATGTCACGCTCCATACGGCGACGCAGGACATCAATTTCTTGTTGCAGGACCGATTGCCATCGCCGGAGCGTGTGATCGAAATACTCAACGCCAACAACCGCGCCAGTACGGTGGGCACGTGGGGAAAGAATCGCCAGGTCCAGATCAACAGTGGCGAAAAACTGAAATAGCGCACTTTAACCGGCGGCGCGGCCGCGCTAACGCGCACCGCATGACTGCGCACAAACCCGGCGATCCGACGACGATCAACCGCCTTTACGGTCGCTCCAAGGGCAAGCCCCTTCGCGCCGGGCAGCAGGAGCTGGTCGATACATTGTTGCCGCAGATTGCGGTGCCGGAAGTTGGCGAAGTTTCCGCGCAGCGTGTGTTCGGATCCGAAATTCCGTTGCATTTTGAAATCGGCTTTGGTGGCGGCGAGCATATGGCGGCGCGCGCCGATATGCTGCCCGATCATGGCTTTATCGGCGCTGAGCCGTTCATCAACGGGGTCGCGCAGGCGCTGGTCCATGTTGCCGGCGATCATGGCGCGAAACTGCCGCTGGGCAATGTTCGCATCCACCACGGCGACGCTTTGGAAGTGTTACAGCGCGTTCCCGACGGCGCGCTCAGCTTTGCCTATCTGCTCCACCCCGACCCCTGGCCCAAGGCGCGCCATGCGAAACGGCGGATGATGAACGACGGCCCGCTCGACCTGATCGCGGCCAAACTGAAGCCCGGCGGCGAATTCCGTTTCGGCACCGACCACCCGATCTATCTGCAACATGCCCTGATGGTCATGCGCCGCCACCGCCACCAGTTCGAATGGCTGGCCAGCGACGCGCAGGATTTCCAGAACCGCCCGGGCGGCTGGCCAGAAACGCGTTACGAAGCCAAGGCGCGCCGACTGGGGCACGAAGTCTGGTATTTTCGCTGGAGGCGTATATAGGAGTGCTATAGGGTTGAAAAGGCTAGTTTTTTATAGCCACTCCCTATGCTATCTTTTCCCCAATTACGCGGCAATTTCCGCCACGGTGATTGCCGGGTGATTGCTGGA
>NZ_DASYHE010000006.1:0-3357 GCF_035998965.1 Sphingopyxis sp. | reverse complement strand
TAGGCCGTGTTGACAAAAGGGATTCCCAAACCCGCCTTGTTCTGATTCAAGACTGCTTTTTGAGGGGCAGTCATGGGTCGCGGGGATTTGTCGGACGCGGAGTGGGATCTGATCGGGCCGCTACTGCCGCCTGAGCGCGGTCGCTGGGCGCGGCCGGCGGGCGATAACCGGCGCTTTCTCAATGGAATGCTTCACGTGCTGCGGGTCGGCTGCCCCTGGCGCGACATGCACGAGCGCTATGGCAAATGGAACTCGGTCTATGTGCGCTTCCGTCGCTGGGCCGAACAGGGTGTCTGGGATGCTCTCCTGCAAACGCTGGTCGATCTGGGTCTGACCGACGACTGGCAACACATGATCGACAGCACCAGCGTTCGCGGCCATGTCTCGGCAGCGGGCGGAAAAGGGGGGCTTGTGCGAACGCTCTTGGTCGATCACGCGGCGGCTTTACGAGCAAAATCCACGCCCGCTGCGACAATCAAGGACTGCCTGTCGGCTTCATCCTCACCGGCGGCGAGGCTTCCGATTACACCGCTGCCGAACCGCTGATGGCGATCCCCGTCGCCACACCCAAGGCGCTGCTCGCGGACAAGGGCTATGATGGTGATCACTTCCGGGAAAGCCTGCTGACCCGGGGCATCCTGCCGATCATCCCGCCTCGCTCGAACCGCAAGGTGCCAGAGCATCCCGACTATCGCCGCTACAAGGACCGAAACCGCGTCGAGCGCATGTTCGGCAAACTCAAACAGCAACGACGCATCGCCACCCGCTATGACAAGACCATCCTCTCGTTCGAAAGCTTCCTCAACCTCGCCGCCTCGCGCCTATGGTTGAAGTCTTTTGTCAACACGGCCTAGCCTGGTAATCGACGGAAAAAACTACTCGTTCGATGGTCGACTTATCGAAGAATGAGTTTTTTCGGTATATTTGCCTAATTATCTTCGGGCGAGGTCTTTTGCCTGCCGGGTTCAATGCGCCTCTCCCCTTCCCATCGCTTCGCGACAGGGAGGGTTTTGGGTGGTCGTTTCGTATCAGGTTCCTCCCTGTGCCGTAGGCATGGGGAGGGGGACCGCCCGTAGGGTGGTGGAGGGGCGGCGGCGGTGCGTTTGGCGCCTTCGTCAGTGCTTTGCGCTGCCACCTCCGCATGGCTTTGCCACGGGGAGGATTTTTTGGTCCGGCGTGGTGGGGGTTGGGGTTTTTGGGTTGATTGTTGTGGTTTAGGTAGGGGGGTGTTGCCGCGGGTGTTGGTGGGGAGTGGGGCGTTGCGTTTTTGCCCCTCCGTCAGTCCTGCGGACTGCCACCTCCCCATGGCTGCGCCACAGGGAGGATATTGTGGAGGTTGGGGTGCGCCAGACTTCTAGGGGGACGGTCAGGAAAGCGCGGGGGCTTCGGCGCGAGATGTCTTTGCCTGAGGTGATGTTGTGGCAGCGGTTGCGGGGGCGGCCGGGTGGGGTGAAGTTTCGGCGGCAGCATCCGGTGGGGGTGTATGTGGCGGATTTTTATGCGGCGGATGCGCGGTTGATCGTCGAGGTTGATGGGTTGGCGCATGATTTTCGGGTGGAGCGCGATTTGGTGCGCGATGACTGGCTGCGGGGGCAGGGGTTTGCGGTGGTGCGGGTCGCGGCAGCGGATGTTTTGCGCGATGTGGATGGGGTGGTTGAGGGGTTGGTTCGGTTGGTTTTGGCGGGTTAGGACGTTGGCGTTGCGCTATGGCCCCTCCGTCAGCCGCTTTGCGGCTGCCACCTCCCCATGGCTTCGCCACAGGGAGGATTTGGGCTCGCTTCGCTTCGCATTCCTCCCTGTCGCGTAGCGATGGGGAGGGGGACCGTCGCCGTAGGCGATGGTGGAGGGGCGGCGGCGTGGCGCTAAAAGCCCCTCCGTCAGTCCTTCGGACTGCCACCTCCCCATGGCCTTTGGCCACAGGGAGGATTGGTTTAGCTGCTTAGTTGCTTAGCTGCTTGCCCATGCGGATGAGGGGGACGGTGGCGCCGTTGGGGCCGGGTGCTTCGACATGCTCAATGGGGCTATAGCCGCATGCGCGGTAGAGGGGTTCGCCGGATAGGGTGGCCATCAGCTCGGTGCGGGCGAAACCGGCCTGCTGCGCGGCGGCTTCGCAGAGCGCCATCACCATGCGGCCGACGCCCTGCCTTGCAAAGGCGGGGTGGGTGTACATGGCGCGGATGCGGGCGGCGTCGGTGGCGGGGTTGAGCGGGGCGGGGTCGCGCAAGTTCGCGGCGTGGTCGCCGCCGTAAAGCGTCGCGCGGTGCGACCAGCCGCCGCAGCCCGCGATCCGACCCTCCGCCTCGATGACAAAATAGGTGCCGTCGGCGATCAGCTGGGTGTCGAGGCCCATGACCGCTTGGCTGGCGGCGATCTGGGCGTCGTCGAGGAAGCCCTTTTGCAGTTCGGCGATCGCGAGCGCCATCACCGCGTGCAGCGCGTCGAGGTCCGACGGCTGCGCGAGGCGGTGGCGGAGCGTCATTACGATGTCAGGCGCCGTTGGCGGCGCTCAGAATCGCGCGCACGCTGGCGGTCGCGACGTCGGTGTCGAGGCCGCAGCCGAAGACGCTTTTGCCGTCCGCGGTGCGGCATTCGACATAGGCGGCGGCTTGGGCGGTGCTGCCCTGGCCGATCGCGTGCTCGCTGTAGTCGACGATGTCCATGACCGGGCCGCCGGATTCGGCGAGCGCGGCGATGACGCTGCTCATCAGGCCGTTGCCGCGGCCGCTGACGCTGCGTTGCTGGCCGTCGATGCGGAGGACTCCAGCAAAGATGCGTTCGGGGTTGGGGCGGTTCTGCGCCGTTGGACCCCACCCCAACCCCTCCCCTGAAGGGGAGGGGCTATCTGAGGCGGCGTGGCTTTCGGACCAGTCGACGAGCTGGAATCTTTTGTCCTCGACCTTGAGATAGGCGGTTTCGAACGCGCCCCAGATGTCGTCGGCGGTCAGCTCGCGGCTGGTCTCATCCGCCAGCGCCTGCACGACATGGCTGAAGCTGGCCTGCATCTTCTTGGGCAGTTTCAGCCCCTTGTCCTGTTCGAGCACCCAGGCGACGCCGCCCTTGCCCGACTGGCTGTTGACGCGGATTACTGCTTCATAGCTGCGGCCGAGGTCGGCGGGGTCGATGGGCAGATAAGGGACTTCCCAGCGCTCGTCATTCTGGCGCTCGCGCGCGGCAAAGCCTTTCTTGATTGCGTCCTGATGGCTGCCCGAGAAGGCGGTGTACACCAGCTCGCCGCCATAGGGGTGGCGCGGGTGGACGGGGAGCTGGTTGCAATATTCGACCGTCGCGATGACTTCGTCGATGTTCGAAAAGTCGAGCCCGGGGTCGACCCCCTGCGTGTACATATTCAGCGCGATG
>NZ_DASYHE010000005.1:0-8414 GCF_035998965.1 Sphingopyxis sp. | reverse complement strand
TCTGTTGCCCGGTTCGGTCCGAACCGCGTTCTATTTGTCTAACCTTAGGCCGTGAGGCTTATCGGTTAGGCAGCCAGAGCGAGTGCTTCGTTATCGTTAGCACCTATTGGTTTTGAGCCTTGAACGGGTTACTCAGCCCGGAAGAAAATATCGCCTTTGAACACACGTCGATCCTGGTTCGGCCCCGTCAGAAGCCCGCTTTTCCGTGGCGGAAGGCGGGCTTGTGGTGGAGCCGCCGGGTACTGCCCCCGGGTCCGCTGTGTCTATTCCACGACACCATTTATCCTCATAGTCGGCCGAAACCGACCTGACCCATATAGGGTGCATGAAAGGCTTTGGAAAGGGCAGCGCCCCGCCCCACCACAATCGTCATCCCGGCGCAGGCCGGGATCTCGCCACCGATATGTTACGCACCGGTGATATCCCGGCCTGCGCCGGGATGACGAAAAAGGCTATTTCTTGCGCAGCTCGTCGCGGATTTCGGCCAGGATTTCAACCTCGGTCGGCCCAGCAGGGGCGTCAGGCGCCTTGCGAACAACGCGGTTGACCGTGCGAACGAGCAGGAAAATGATGAAGGCGAGGATCAGGAAATTGATCGTCGCGGTGATGAATGCGCCATAGCCGAACATCGCCACCCCCGCCTCTTTGAGCGCAGCATAGTCGGTCGCCGCGACGCCCTCCGGCACCGGTCCAAGGCGGATAAACATGTTCGAAAAATCGACCCCGCCAAAGATCGCGCCGACGACTGGCATGATGATATCCTCGGTCAGTGACTTGGTGATCGTGGCGAATGCGCCGCCGATGATGACACCGACCGCCAGGTCGATGACATTGCCGCGCGCGATAAATTCCCTGAACTCTCCCAGCATGTTGCTGCTCCCTGGCTGGTTGATCCTGAGCATCAACGGTGCCGCGCCGATTGCACAAAGGCAAGCAACATCCTATGTAGTGTATTGTTGCGGCAAAACGCCGCCGGAGGGAGTTTTTGACCATGACCAATCGTACCGCCCGCTGGTTGATCCTGCCCGTCGCCGCGATGAGCCTGTCGGCCTGCGGCATCAACAGCGTCCCCACCAAGGAAGAAGCCGCCAAGGCGAAATGGGCCAATGTCGAGGCCGCGTACCAGCGCCGCGCCGACCTGATCCCCAACCTGGTCGAAACCGCCAAGGGCGCGGCCAACATCGAACAATCGACGCTGGAAGGCGTGATCCAGGCGCGCGCATCGGCGACGCAGGTGAAACTCAGCACCGACGATCTGGAAGATCCCGCCAAGGTGCAGGCGTTCCAGCAGGCGCAGGGCAATGTGTCGAGCGCGCTCGGCCGCCTGCTCGTCACCGTCGAAGCCTATCCCGACCTGAAAAGTCAGGCGCGCTTCGCCGACCTGATGACCCAGCTGGAAGGCACCGAAAACCGCATCAACGTGTCGGTGCAGGACTATAATGGCGCGGTGCAGGATTATAACACGACGATCCGCACCTTCCCCGACATCATCGGCGCCAAGATCGTGCATGGCGCCAAGCCGATGACGCCGTACAAGGCGATCACCCCGAACGCCAATCAGGCGCCGAAGGTCGATTTCGGGACGTAAAGGTGACGCTGACCGCCCTGCTGCGACCTCTGGCAACAGCAGCCCTTTCGGGGCTGCTGTTGCTGGCGTTGCCCGCCACCGCGCAGACCTTCCCCAAGCTCGCGGGCAATCCCGTGGTCGATCAGGCTGACATCATTCCGGCGGCGGAGGAAGCCGCGCTCAATGCGCAGCTCCTTGAACTGGAAAAGACGACGGGCCACCAGCTCGTCGTCGCGACGGTCAGCGATCTCGAAGGCCGCGACGTCGGCGACTATGGCTATCGGCTGGGCCGCGAATGGGGAATCGGCGATGCCGAGAAGGACGATGGTGTCGTCTTTCTGATCGCGCCCAACGAGCGGCGGATGCACATTGCGGTCGGGCTGGGGCTCGAACCGGTACTGACCGACGCGCTGTCGGGGCGGATCATCCGCGATACCGTGACGCCGCTGTTCAAGGCGAACGACTATCCCGGCGGCATCCAAGCCGGTGTCGATGCGATCGCACAGCAGATCCAGCTGCCGCCCGAGGAAGCGCAGGCGCGCGCTGCGGCGGCTGCCGCGAACGAGCGCAACCGCGCCGACGAAGGTAACATGGCTGGACTGTTCTTCGTTGGGTTCATCATTCTGATTTTCTTTGTCCTGCCGATGCTGTCGCGTCTCGGGCGGCGTGGTAAAAAACGGCGCAAGGGGCGTCCGTGGGATGCGCCGATCATCATCTGGGGCGGTGGCGACTGGGGCGGCGGCAGCGGCGGATCGTCTTGGGGCGGCGGTGGCTGGGGCGGCGGCGGTGGCGGCGGTTTCGGCGGCTTTTCGGGTGGTGGCGGTTCCTTCGGGGGCGGCGGCGCCTCCGGCGGCTGGTAGGGAGAAGCGACCGTGCCGAAAAAAGTCAGCCATGTCAGCGCCGCCGACCATGATGTCGTTACCGTCGCGGTAGCCGCGGCCGAGGCGCACACCAGCGGCGAAATCGTCACCGTCGTCGCGGCGAAATCGAACGAGTATGACGATGTCGCGCTCGTCTGGGCAAGCGTCGTCGCGTTTGTCGCGATGTCGGTGATCGCGCTGTTTCCCGAATTTTTCCGCGGGCTTTACGACCGGCTGACCGGTGGCTGGGGCTATGAGCTGACCGCCAATCAATGGCTTGGCATCGTGATCGCGGTCGGCGTCGTCAAATGGATCGCGACATGGCTGGTCCTGCTGTGGAAACCGCTGCGCATGGCGCTGACTCCGCGCGCGATCAAGGCCCAGCGCGTCCGCGCCCGCGCGATCGACCTGTTCAAGGTCGGGACCGAGGCCAAGACATTGGGCCGCACCGGGGTGTTGCTGTACCTCAGCCTGAAAGAACATCGCGCCGACATCGTCGCCGACGAGGCGATCGCGGCGAAAGTCGCGCCTGAGGTCTGGGGCGATGCCATGGCGGCGCTGATCGAACGCGTGCGTGCGGGCGAGCCGGGGGCAGGCATGGCGGCGGCGGTGACGCAGATGGGCGCCGTGCTGGCCCAGCACTTCCCGCGCGGTAGCGAAAATCCGAACGAATTGCCCGACCGGCTGATCGAGATTTAGCCGTTCGTCATTGCGAGCGTAGCGAAGCAATCCAGGGTGGCCTTGCACAGATCTGGATTGCTTCGCTACGCTCGCAATGACGATGAGAGGAATCCTATGACCCGCCCTGCCGCCGACACGCCCATCGAAACCCGGTGGGAGGGTCGGTTCATAACCGTGAAACAGCAGGGGACGTGGGAATATGTGTCGCGCTCGCGCGGTATCCATGCGGCGGTGATCCTGGCGATCGACGATGCGGCGGACGGGCGGCATGTCATTCTGGTCGAGCAATTTCGGGTGCCGATGGGCAAGAACTGCCTCGAACTGCCCGCCGGGCTGGTCGGCGACGATAGCGCGGGCGAAGCGGTCGAGGTCGCGGCCGAACGCGAACTGGAAGAGGAAACCGGCTATCGCGCAGCGCATTGGCGGACGGTCGGCGAATTCTACAGCTCGCCGGGAATGGTCAGCGAGAGTTTTACGCTGCTGGTGGCGACGGGGCTAACCAAGGTTGGCGACGGCGGCGGGGTCGATAGCGAGGACATTATCGTTCACCGCGTGCCGCTGCCGGAAGTTGCCGATTTCGTCGCGGCGAAGCGCGCCGAGGGGTGCGGGATCGATGTACGCGTGGCGATGCTACTGGCGGGTGGGTTGGTGGCCAACCTCTGACCCGTTCGTGTCGAGCGAAGTCCAGACATCCCGCAGTGTCATGCGTCCCAAACGTGTCTCGACTTCGCTCGACACGAACGGATTTCTTAGGTCGACCCTAACGCGCCCCGAACCGCCACCTGAGCAGCGGCCGCGCGAGCAGCAATCCCGCCAGAAATCCGCCGACATGGGCCCAGATCGCGATGGCGCCGAACCCGCCGCCGCCCGCAAAGCCGATCAGCAGCTGTACCGCGATCCACGCCGCGGCGAGCCAGAGGGCGCGGACCCAATGCGCCGGGATCGGACCAATCGCCGGAGCCTGCGAGCGGCTGAAGATCAGCGCGAAGACGGCGATCACCGCCGAGATGGCGCCGCTGGCGCCGATCATCGGCACCGCCGATTGCGGATCGGCCAGAAACTGCGCAAAGGCGCCAGCATAGGCACCCGCGACTAACAACACTGCCATGGCCTTGGCGCCCAATGGTGCCTCAAGCTGGCGCCCGATGAACAGCAGCACGACGATGTTGAACAGGATGTGCAACACCCCGCCGTGGAGGAAGGCCGAGGTTAGCGGGGTGAGGAAGAACGGCACCATCGTCCCCGGCGGGACGATCAGTTCGGAGGCGAACCGCGCCGGAATGAACCCGGCGCGGATGATCGCGTCGACCTGGAACCCGGTGATCCACAGCAGGACAAAGACGATGACGCACGCCAGCGCATAGCCCGTGACCAGCGGCGCTTCCTGCGGCTTCATCGTCATCGACCCATCAGATGAATTCGATTTTCTTGACCAGATAATATTTGTCGCCCGCCGGCACGGTGACTTCGATCTCGTCATCGACGCGGCGGCCGATCAGCGCGCGACCGAGCGGCGAGTTGTAACTGATCTTGCCATCCTTCGCATCGGCTTCGGCCTGGCCGACAATCTGGTATTTGACCGGCTTGTCGTCTTCGTCGGCGAGCGTCACGGTCGCGCCAAACACGATGCGGTCGCCCGACAGCATGGTCGGGTCGATCACCTGCGCGCGCGAAAGCTTGTCCTCCAGGTCGCCGATCGTCGCTTCGACCTGGCCTTGGCGTTCCTTTGCGGCGTGATATTCGGCATTTTCCGAAAGGTCGCCGTGGGCGCGCGCTTCCTCGATCGCATCGACGATCAGCGGTCGCTCGGCTTTGAGCGCGGTGAGCTGCATGCTCAGCTTCTCATAGCCTTCTGCCAGCATCGGCACCTTTTCAACGCTTGCCATTATCCTGTTGTCCTTCGTCAATAACCCGCCGCCAGCGAAACTTCGCCGGGCGGCTGCGCCGCTGTTCCGTCAATGTCGGGGGGTGGAGCGGTCCTTTAATAATAGTCTTGAAGCGGCTTTACTTCAAGAGAGTGCGAACGCAACGCGCCGATCGCGTGCGTGGCTGCATCGCTGCCCGCCGCTGTCGTGTAATAAGCGACGTCGCCAGCGAGCGCCGAGGCGCGGATCGACTGCGAATCCTGGAGCGATTGCCAGCCCTCGGTGGTGTTGAAGATCAGCTGGACATCGCCGTCCTTGATCCGGTCGACGATATGCGGGCGGCCTTCGGCAACCTTGTTGACGCGTTCGACGTGAATCCCCTCGCCCGCGAGATAGTCGGCGGTGCCGCCGGTCGCGATCACCTTCCAGCCCCAAGCCGCCAGCTGCTGCACCGCGCCGATGATGCGCGGCTTGTCGCTGTCCTTGACCGACACGAACACGCGTCCGTCGGTCGGCAGGCGGTCGCCCGCCCCCAGTTGTGCCTTGGCAAAGGCCAAGTTGAAATTGCGATCGATTCCCATGACTTCGCCGGTGGATTTCATTTCGGGCGACAGCACCGGGTCGGTGCCGGGGAAGCGCGCGAAGGGGAACACCGCTTCCTTCACCGCGACATGCTGGATGTCGCGGTTGATCTTCGGGAGGTCAGCGAGCTTTTCGCCCGCCATCACCCGCGCCGCGATCTTGGCGATCGGCGAGCCGACGGCTTTGGCGACGAACGGCACCGTGCGGCTGGCGCGCGGGTTGACTTCGATCAGATAGACATCGTCGCCCTTGACCGCGAACTGGATGTTCATGAGGCCGCGCACTTCGAGCGCGCGCGCGAGCAATTCGGTCTGGCGCTCGATCTCGGCGATGGTTGCGGCGGGCAAGCTGTAGGGCGGGATCGAGCAGGCGCTGTCGCCCGAATGCACGCCGGCTTCCTCGATATGCTGAAGCACCCCCGCAACCACCACGTCGGTGCCGTCGCACAAGGCATCGACATCGACCTCGATCGCGTCGCGCAGATAGCGGTCGATCAGCACCGGCGAATCCCCCGACACCTGCACCGCGGTTTCGATATAATTTTCCAGCTGCGCCTGGTCATCGACGATTTCCATCGCGCGGCCGCCGAGCACATAGGAGGGGCGCGTGAGCACCGGATAGCCGATGCGCGCCGCGACCGCGATCGCTTCCTCGCGGCTGCGCGCGATGCCGTTCTCGGGCTGTTTCAGGCCAAGCTTGTTGATCAGCGCCGCGAAACGCTCGCGATCTTCGGCAAGGTCGATCGCGTCGGGCGAGGTGCCAAGGATCGGGATGTCCGCATCGGACAGCGCCTGTGCAAGCTTGAGCGGGGTCTGGCCGCCGAACTGAACAATTACGCCGACAAGGGTGCCCTTCGACTGCTCGACGTGCAGGATTTCGAGCACATCCTCGGCGGTCAGCGGTTCGAAATAGAGGCGGTCGGAGGTGTCATAATCGGTGCTGACCGTTTCCGGGTTGCAGTTGATCATGATCGTCTCATACCCCGCCTCTTCGAGCGCGAAGCACGCGTGGCAGCAGCAATAATCGAACTCGATCCCCTGCCCAATCCGGTTCGGACCGCCGCCGAGGATGACGATCTTTTTGCGATCGCTCGGGTTCGCCTCGCACTCGGGTTCGCCAAAGGTCGGCGCTTCGTAGGTCGAATAGAGATAGGGCGTCTTGGCCGCGAATTCGGCGGCGCAGGTGTCGATCGTCTTGTAAACCGGACGCACGCCGAGCTTGTGGCGGAGCTGACGCACTTCCATCTCGGTGACGCCGCCGGTCATTGCCTTGACCGCCTCGTGGATCAGCCCACGGCCGCTCGCCGTCGCACGGCGGGTACCGGGTTGCAGGTTCGCCGATTGCAGCGCGAGATAGGCGAGGCGCTTGTCCGAAAAGCCCATGGCTTTGAGCTTGCGCAGCCCCTCGGCATCGCGCGGCAGGCCGTCGCGGCACACTTGCTTTTCGGCCTCGACGATTTCCTCGATGCGTTCGAGGAACCACATGTCGTAGCCCGCGATGCGGTTGATCTCGCTGAGCGGCAGCCCCTCGCGGATCGCCTGCGCGGCGTTGAGCAGCCGGTCGGGGGTCGCCTTGGCGAGCTCGCTGCGCAGCTGGTCGTGCGTCGCGCCTTTCAGGCGATCGACGAAGTTGAAGCCCGACAGGCCGGTCTCCAGCCCGCGCAGCGCCTTTTGCATACTCTCATGGATATTGCGGCCGATCGCCATCACTTCACCGACCGATTTCATCGCGGTCGACAGCACCGCCTCGGCGCCCTTGAATTTCTCGAAGGCGAAGCGCGGGATCTTGGTCACCACATAATCGATCGTCGGTTCGAACGACGCCGGGGTGACCCCGGTGATGTCGTTCATGATCTCGTCGAGCGTGTAGCCGACCGCCAGCTTTGCCGCGACCTTGGCGATCGGGAAGCCCGTCGCCTTCGACGCGAGCGCCGACGAGCGCGACACGCGCGGGTTCATCTCGATGACGATCAGGCGGCCGTCCTTGGGGTTCACCGCAAACTGGACGTTCGACCCGCCGGTCTCGACCCCGATCTCACGCAAGCACGCGATGCTCGCGTTGCGCATGATCTGATATTCCTTGTCGGTCAGCGTCAGCGCCGGGGCGACGGTGATGCTGTCGCCGGTATGCACGCCCATCGGATCGACATTTTCGATCGAGCAGATGATGATGCAATTGTCCTTGCGGTCGCGCACCACCTCCATCTCATATTCTTTCCAGCCGAGGAGCGATTCCTCGATCAGGACTTCGGTGGTCGGCGACGCGATCAAGCCGCCGCGGACGATCTGCTCGAACTCCTCGCGGTTATACGCGATGCCGCCGCCGGTGCCGCCGAGCGTGAACGACGGACGGATGATCGACGGCAGGCCGGTGCGTTCGAGCACCGCGAGCGCTTCGTCGAGCGTGTGCGCGATGCCCGAACGCGCGCTTTCGAGCCCGATCTTGGTCATCGCGTCGCGGAACTTGATCCGGTCCTCGGCCTTGTCGATCGCCTCGGCATCGGCGCCGATCATCTCGACGCCATATTTGGTCAGCGTGCCGTCGTTGAACAGCGCCAGCGCGGTGTTGAGCGCGGTCTGCCCGCCCATCGTCGGCAGCACCGCCCAGCCGCCCGGATGCAGCGCGGTTTCCTTGGCGATGATCTTGGCGACAATCTCGGGCGTGATCGGCTCCACATAAGTGGCGTCGGCGAGGTCGGGATCGGTCATGATCGTCGCGGGGTTGGAGTTGACGAGGACGATGCGATAGCCCTCCTCCTTCAACGCCTTGATCGCCTGCGTCCCCGAATAATCGAACTCGCACGCCTGACCGATAACGATCGGGCCGGCGCCGATGACGAGGATGGATTGGATGTCGGTT
>NZ_DASYHE010000052.1:0-20795 GCF_035998965.1 Sphingopyxis sp. | reverse complement strand
CGTTCATCGTTCGACTCCTCAGGTAAAGGAGCCGAAAGGGTCTGCCTGCGACAGCCCACGTTCAATCAGCCGCGGCGCTCGCCGGCCCGCTTTACATCGAGGCTAGCACCAATCCGCGGAGCGGTTCGTGCATCGGCCATTGTCCCTTGCTTCGGACGCGCGTGTCCGCTTCCTCAATGGAGTCATCGCATTAAATGGCGGCGATTTATCGCGCTCAATCGGCCGGCGATCATCCTTGGTATGCAACCGCGGTTCGGTGATCTTGTTGGTCGTGCTGCCCTGTGCGACGGCATTGGGCGCTCGCTCACCGAGATGGAACGACAAGGCGCGCTCGGCGCTCAGCGAAGCGGGCGGATAACCGTGCGCTTCGTCCCGGCCTCGCTCTTGAGCGCCGCTGGCGCGATGCCGCGTTCGACCCAAGCTTCGAGCGCCAGCCGCACGTCGTGCTCGCGGTCCTGGTGCACCGCGGGCGCGTCGAGCGACTGGCCGAAACTCGTCGCCGCTGCGCCGCCTTGGCAATGCGACATGCCGGGAATAATGAACAGGCGATAGAAGTCGGTGGTTTTGCCGCGCGTCGCGGCCTGCACCGCACGGTACCAGTCAACCCCGAGGCCGGGCGCGATCACCGGGTCCGACTGACCGAAATAGGAAAGAATCTTGCCGCCGCGATCATGGAAGCCCTGCAGGTCGCCCGGCTTGATGTCGAGTTCCCCAGCGAGGGTTTCGTCGCTGAAATGCCCCAAGAGATGCGCGCGCGACTGCTCGGCAAAGGTCAGCTGCGACTGCGCGGCCGTGTCCGGGTTGGCGATCCAGTACGCCCAGTCTTCCGCAGTGATCGCTGTAGGGGAATATCCCGCTGCGATGATCGCATCAAGCGTCGCCCGCTTCTGCGCGGGTAACTTAGCCTGCGTCCGCTCGGCGGCTCCAAGCCACCCGCCCGGCGCCCGCATCGCATACTGTATCGCGCCGAAATTGCGAAACTGCCGCGTCCACGGGTTCGCTGGCGCCCCGGCGATGATCCCGCTCCAATCGTCGGGCCAGCGCGCCGCCGCCATCAGCGCCATCCGCCCGCCGTTCGAACAGCCCATGAAATAATGCCGGATGGGCGCGCGGCCATAATAGGCCCCGACCAGCGCCGCGGCGGCATCGCGCGTCGCCTTGATCGACCGCCAGCCGTAATCGGCAAGCGCGACCGAATTGCCCGGCGCCCAGCTCGCATCGAAGCCATGGCCGCGATGCCCCGTATCGGTCGCCGCAATGGCATCGCCGCGCCGCGCGCCCTCGTCGAGCGTCGGCAGGTGGATCGCTCCCGCGAACCCGCCATTGCCGATCTGGTAATAGCGTCCGCTCCAGCGGTTAGGGGCGGGCAAGTACACGCTGAAGCGGATGTCCGATCCCGGTACCGGGTGCGCCGACCCGTTGACCCGGCAGACGCCGTCAGACAGCACCGCGCTCTCGACGACCGCCTTGTCGATCGTCAGCTTCGCGAGGTTCGCGCAGGGGTCATCCACGAGCGGACTGCCGAACGACAAAAGCAGCAGCAGCCAGGCGAGGACGTCAGGCAGCCTTCTCGTCTTCCCACGCGAATTTGAACGCGCCCGCGGTCGGGTCGACGCCGGCGAGCATCATCCCCTGGCCGCGCGAGCTATGCCGGTCGTTCAGCGGCACGTCGGCCGGATCGCGGAGCTGGATGAGCAGCGTCGTACGCGGCTCGTCCGACGTGTTGAGGCCAGATCCGTGGACGGTCAGATAGTGGAAGAACAGCGCATCGCCCGCCTTCGCCGGCAGGGGGGTGGCGCCCTCGATCGGGTAGGTTTCGGTCGAAGCATGATGGTCGGCGCCCTCGGCGGGAAGCGGGCCGAGCTTGTGCGTCCCCGGATAGACGCGCAGGCACCCCTTCTCTTCGGGTGCATCGTCGAAGTGCAGGATCACCGCGATCATCGAATGGTCGCGATGCGGAAAATAAGGATAGTCCTGATGCATCGGGAAGGGCGAGCCCTTTTCGGGCGGCTTGATGAACATCTTGTTGTGATGAAGCTGGACGTTCGGGCCGATGATGTCCTGCGCGATCTCGGTGAGGCGCGGGTCGGTGAGCAGGCGCGTCACCATCGCCGACCGGAAATGGACGTCGTGGCAATGGGTGATCGTCGTGCCGCTGCCCCGCACACTGTCCCATGTCGCGTCGCTGTTGCCTTCATTGTCGGCGATGCGGTGCATTTCGGCGCGGAAGGCCGCGGCCTCCTCGGCGCTGAACAGTCCGGGGACGAGGACATAGCCCTGATCATCGTAGAATTTTTTCTGCTCTTCGCTCAGCATCGCCGCGGCATCCTCATAGTCTCGATATGGCCTGATGGTGCCGCTTCCGGTCGACCATCGCAATTGGCGTGCGCCTAATCTTGTGGTAAAAAATCGAACATGGAAATGATCGATCTGCCGCTGGAAGATTTGCCGCGCATCGCGGTCGCCGGGCAGTTCCTGCTGGCGGATCGCGGATTTGCGACGATCCATCAGGGACGCACGCACGCGCTGCACCTTCACGGTTATACCGGCGAGATGGAGCTGGCGGGAAAACGCATTCGGATTGCGCCCGGCGATGTGACGCTCAGCCCCGCGGGCCTGTCTTCGAGCTACGACCTTGCCGGGCCGGGCACGCATTGGTGCATCCATATCGAAGCGGGCGATGGACGGGGGACGCGCGCGCCGGTCGCGCTGCACGTGTCGGACTGTGGCGCGCTCCGCGAACGGTTTGCACATGTCAGCGGCCTCTTCGCGACCGCGAGCGACCCGATCGCGCATATCGCGGCGCGGCTCGCGGCGCAGGAACTGCTGGTGACGCTCGCGCGGCGTACCGATCCGTTGCCGGAAGATGACGCTGCAGCGCGCGCCGCCGAATATATCGACCATCATTTTCCCGAAGCGATCGGCGTGCGCGAGGTCGCAGCCGCGGCGGGCCGTTCGTCCGCTTACCTCGCGCGTCTTTTCCGCGGCCGCTTCGGCACCACGGTGCCCCACCGCCTGCTTCAGCGCCGCGCCGAACATGCACGTTTCCTGTTGGAATCGACCGACCTGCCGATCTGGCGCGTCGCCGAGCGCTGCGGCGTCGCCGATGCGCAGCGCTTCAACAAGATGGTGCGCAGCCTGCTCGGCGCCAGCCCGAGCGCGGTGAGGGCGCGGGTCCGGGGACCGGTGGTCGATCCCGATCGATAGCGTGCAAAATGAACCCCGGCGAAAGCCGGGGTCCAGGGTTGGGAGGGTAAATTGGGGGGGGCGGCTTCGCCGGGGTTCAATATATCAGCGCCACGCCAGCCAGATCGCCGCGGTCCACGAGAAATCGTCGCCGCCGCTGCCCGATCCGTCGACGGGGCTGTACGCTTCGTAGAAGCCGTTGCGCTCCATCAGCGCCAGCGTGTCGTGGCGGACGCGCGCCGCCTCGGCATCGAAGCCCGCTTCGGCCAGACCGGTGCCGATCATGTAGTTGACCACCGCCCACACGGGGCCGCGCCAGTAGCGGATCATCTGGAAGCCGGGATCCTCGGGGTCGAGGCTGGGCATCAGATATTCGACCTTGCTGCCGATACGGTGCAGGTGCGCGAGCATTGCGGCATCCTTCGCCGGGTCGGCGAGCCCGGCATAGAAGCTCAGGAACGAGGCGCTGGTGATGAAGCCCGACGAGCGGCCGGTGAGCAGGTCGCGCGAGCACCAGCTGTGCTTTTCCTCGTCCCACAACCAGTCGATCCCGGCTTCGGCCGTCGCGATCATCGCGCGGATTTCGGCGGCTTCCTCGTCGCGGCCGAGATAGTCGGCGAGGTGCAGCAGGTCGCGGTTGGCGCGCAGCAGGATCATCGACATGCCGATGTCGGCGACCTTGAACGGATTGCCCGCGGTGATCTTTGCATGGTCCCAGCCCTGCGCGACGCCATATTGGACGAGCGCGAGGTAGCGGTCATACTCGAGCTTGGTCGGACGCATCTTCGCGTCGAGATGGCCGGTGTCGCGGCGGACATATTCGCCGACGTTCGAAATATCGATCGGCTCGCCGGGAATGTCCCATTCGGGCGAATTGTCGCGGCCGGTTTCCCACGGATGCATGGCGACGACGACGCCGCGGCCGTCAGGGTCGCGATAGTCGCGAAACCAGCGGTGCCAGGCGATCAGCTTGTCGAACAGGCTTTCGAGGCGCAGGCGATAGGCGTCGTCGGCGTCCGCCGCGATCGCGCTGTCCCACAGCTTGCGGACGACCGTCGCCGCGACCGGCGGCTGGGTGATGCCCGAGGTGACGGGGGTCTTGCCCGTCGCCCAGACCGAGGGTCCGGGGAAATAGCCCGGATCGTCCTGCCAGAAGACGATGTGCGGCAGAAAGCCGTCGTCCCACTGCGCGTTGAACAGGGTCTCGACTTCTTTCCACGCGCGGTCGCGATCCCAGGTGTCGAAGCCGAGGGCGACGAAAGCCGAGTCCCAGTTCCACTGGAAGGGATAGACCCGGCCGTTGGGGACGGTGTAGCCGCCCCGGTCGTTGGCAGTCAGGATGGCGCGGGCACCCGCGTCAAGCGTTTCGATAGTCATTGTCGCGGATGCCCGTTTTCTCGTCAGAAGTTGAAGGTTGCGCGTGCGGTGATGCGGCGCGGCAGGACCGGACGGCCGACGAAGTAAGCGCCGCCGACGGTCTGGTTGTTGTCGAGACGCGGCGACCCTTCGGTCGTGGCGTCGGTGTCGAACAGGTTGAACACATTGACCCCGAGACGCAGGCTCTTGTTGCCCATCGGCACCGTATAGCCGGCGTCGAGGTTGACGATATTCCATCCGTCGAGCTTGATCGAATTGTTCGACGCGGTGAAATTGTCGCCGGTGTAGTTGGTGAAGAAGGACACATCGAGCGCGCCGTCGTCGTAATAGAGGCCGGCGTTGTAGAGGATCTGCGGCTGACGCTCCAGATCGTTGCCGATGATCGCCGGGTTCGAGGTCGGGACACCGCCGACGTTCGACTGGAACTCGGTATATTTGGCCTTCTGCAGCGTGAGGTTGCCGTTGAAGCGCAGGTTGGTGAGCAGCTTCAGGTCGAACACCGCCTCGACGCCGTAGGATTCGGTCGCGACGAGGTTGACGAGCTCCTGGAAGCCGCCGCCCGGCGCGTTGACGAACAGGACCTGACGGCGGTTCTTGAGGCTGGTGTAGAAGGCCGAGGCCTCGAGGCTGAAGGCCGGCTGGCTGACCTTGATGCCGCCCTGCACCTGTTTGATGATTTCGCCCTCGTAGCTCTGCGTGCCCGGCGAGGCGCTCGCATTCGCCGCGGTCCCGGCAGGCAGCGGCAGGAAGCCGACCGCGCGCACTTCGGGGAAGAAGTAACCGCGGCTCGCATTGAGATAGAGGCTGACGTCGTCGGTAAGCTTGTAGAGGCCACCCGCAGCGATCGCCCATTCGGTCGTCGACACCTTGCCGGTCAGATAGCCGTCATTGCCCCATATCACGTCGCGCAGTGCGCCCGACAGGTTCGGCGTCGTCGCGTCGGTGACCGTCGTCGAGGTGCGCTCGCGGCTGATGTCGCCCTTATAATGTTCGACGCGGCCGCCGATATCGAGGTTGAAGCGGTCGCCGATCTGCATCTGGTCGGCGAAATAGACCGCGTAACGCTCGGCTTGGTGCCGGTTGTTCACATAACCGCCGCCGGCGTTGAGCAGGCCGTTCCGCGAAATGACCGTGGTGGCGCCGCTGATCGGGTTGGTGACGGTCAGATTGACGAGCTGCGGCTGGTTGTTGAACGCGCCGAGGAAGGTCGTCGTGACATTGACGTCGCGAGCGACCGTATCGGCGTAGAAGCCGCCGAGCGTGAAGCTGTGCTCGACGCTGCCCGTGGTCGCCTGCTTGGTGAGGTTCAGCTCGGCCGAAAGGTCGTGCATCGGCCTGTTGCGGTCGGTGAAGCGGTTGGCGAAGAGGATCGCATTCGCGGGCACCGCGCCGCCACCGACATAAGTGAAGCTGGCGTTCGCGGCGGTGATGCCGTTCAGCTCGGGAATCTGGCCACGGCGGGCGGCGTTGGTGACGAAGGCGCTCAGCGTCTCAGGGACGTTGACGACGCCGTCGCCGTCGGACCACAGGCCGAATTTATGCTTGTAATCCGAGTATTTTACGCGGCCGTTGATGCCCCAGCCGCTGTCGCCGAAGTCCTTGTCAAACGCGATCGCGACTTGGCCGCCCTTGCTCGTCACGCCATCGGTGATGCCGGTGGTGAAGGCGCCGTCGGTGGTGTTGAAGCCCAACCCGGCGACGTCGGGGGTCAGCAGCTGATAGACCTTCTTGCCGTCGTTGCCCGCGACGCGGCTGCGCGTCGTGCCGTCGAGCGGGACGGGCAAATAGAATTGCGCCTGATCGTCGATATACTGGCCGTAAAGCGTGATCGATCCGCTGTCGTCGGGGAACTCGTACTTCAGGTTACCGCGGATCTGGAAGCCTTCGGTATCGAGGCCCGTCTTGATCGGGCCGTCGTCTGAGCGGTAGAAGCCCGACAGCGCGAAGAACAGATTTTCGCCGAGCGGCCCGCTGACCGCAAGGTCGCCGCGATAGCGGCCCTTTTCAGCCCATTCGATCTGCGCCGTGCCCTCCAGCTCGTCGCGGCCGGTCTTGCTGATATAGTTGATCAGGCCCGCGACCGAGCCGGGGCCGAACAGGTTCGACACGCCGCCGCGCACAAACTCGAGGCGCGAGATGCCGAGGTCGTTGCGGTAGTAAACGTCATAGGCCGACGAGTTGAGGCCGAACGTCGACATGACGGGGACGCCATCGTACATCAGCGGGGTGAACTGATACTGGCCGCCCGAAGGCAGGCCGCGCACGAACACGTTCGATGCGACCTCGCCGCCGCCGGCATCGGCCTTGATCGTCGGGATGCTCGCAAGGATGTCGGCCTGGCTGCTGACGCCGAGGCGTGCGAGCGAATCTTCGCCGACCGAAGTGACCGCGAGCGGGGTGTCGAGTGCGATACGGCCGCGGCTGGTACCGGTGACGATGATGGTGTCGGCGTCGTCCGCGACGGCCTCGTCGGCGGGAGCGACCTCGGCGTCCTGTGCCCAGGCCGACTGCAGCGGAATCAGCGTCGCGGCGAGCGGCGCGGTGCAGAGCAGGGCGTTACGGAAAGTGCGCGAAAAGCGGCGGCGGACGGTCATGCTGGTCTCCTCCCATAGGTCTCTTCCGGCCTCTGACAGGCCTTTGTCATAAAAACTGAAGGGCGAGGCCGGTTGACGAAAGCCCGTATTGTTGCAACGCTGTGTTGCTAGCAATGGCACTATAAGCAACAATATTACGGGAGATTCCGATGCTCGATCTGGGCGATCTGCAGGTCTTTTCGAAGATCGTCGAGACCGAAAGTCTGACCAAGGCGGGGCAGGCGCTGGGGCTTCCCAAGTCGACCGTCAGCCGGCGTATTTCCCGTCTGGAAGAGAATCTTGGCGTTCAGTTGCTGCACCGCTCGACGCGCTCGGTGACGGTCACCGAGGACGGCGCGATGTTCTTCGAATATTGCCTGCGTTCGCTCGGGGTGCTGCGCGACGGCGAGCGCGCATTGCAGAATCGCCAGAACGTCCCGCGCGGCGTGGTGAAGATCGCGATCCCCTATGTGCTCGGGCAGAGCCTGATCGGTCCGCTGCTTGCAAGCTTCCTCGATCTCTACCCCGACGTGCGACTCGTCAGCGTGATGACCGACGATGCCGTCGGGCTGCTCCGCGCCGGCTTCGACGTCGCGCTCGCGGTGGGCCCCTTCGCAGACTCCGAACTCGTCGCGGTCAAGCTCGGCGTGACCGAATGCGGGCTGTTCGGCGCGCCCGGCTATTTCGAGCGCAAGGGCATGCCGCAGAACCATGTCGAGCTGCCGCGCTTCGACCTGCTCGCGACCGGCACCGTCGACCGACGCCACCGCTGGCCGCTCCACACCGAGACCGAGCAGGTGACGGTCGAATTCTCGCCGCGCCTCGTCTGCAACGACCTCAATCTGCTCCGCCACGCGGTGCGTTCCGAACTCGGCATAGCGACGCTGCCCGCCTTCCTTTGCAAGGCCGATTTGGCCGAGGGAATGCTCGTCGAGGTGCTCCCCGGCTGGCAGGCGCCCGACATGAGCTTCTATGCGCTGTTTGCCGATCCCAAGGGCGTGCCGGTGCGCGTCCGGTCGCTGATCGACTATCTGACCGAGAAGCTGAGACCCACGCTTTCGTGGGAAATTTAGCGCCGTTGCGAAAAACGGAACAAATAGTTCCACAATCTGGCGCTAGGCGCTTTCGCCGCTCTGCTTCACCCCATGGGGCAAATCATAATTGGAGGGTGTCATCGCTACCGAGGCCGATCAGGTGAGCCAGACGAGCCAGCGCGACAAGTTGATCGCGCTGTTCCGCGAGTCGGTGCGCGCGGTGAGCCCCGAGGTCGCGATGCCGCGCAAGATTCCGCATTCGCCGCACGGCCGAACGGTCGTGATCGCGGTCGGCAAGGCTGCCGCCGAGATGATGCGCGTCGCACAGGATCGCGCCGAACAGCCGCTGAAGGGTCTCGTCGTCACGCGGCACGGCCATCTGCCCGAACCCGCGCCGTCGTGGTCCGATGTCGAGATCATCGAGGCGGGCCATCCCTATCCCGACGAGAACAGCCTGCGCGCCGCCGAACGCGCGCTGGCGATCGCGACCCGACTCGAGGCGGGCGACAACCTGCTCCTGCTGCTTTCTGGCGGTGGATCGGCGCTGCTCGCGGCGCCCGCGGCGGGGCTGACGCTGACCGACAAGCAGCAGATCACCCGCGCACTGCTGCAATCGGGCGCGACGATCGAGGAGATCAACTGCGTCCGCAAGCATCTCTCGCGCGTCAAAGGCGGCCGCCTTGCGGTCGCGGCGGGGGCGGCGCATGTCACGACGTGGATCATCTCGGACATTCCGGGCGACGACCCCAGCTTCGTCTCGTCGGGGCCGACCGTGGCCGACCTTACCAGCCTGTCCGACGCCCGCGACATCGTTGCGAAATATGGCATCGAGCCCTCGGCGCAGATCGCTGCTGCACTGAACGACCCCGCCAACGAAACCCCCGCAGCCGATGCGCTCGGTATCGCGGGCGGCGAGACGCAGATCATCGCGAAGGCGCGCGATGCGCTCGCCGCGGTGCAGGCGATGGCGGGCGAGCAGGGCTATCAGGTCACCAACCTCGGCGACCAGCTGCAGGCCGAGGCGCGCCATCTCGGCGCCAGCCACGCCGCGCTTGCGCGCCGGATGGCGAAGGACGGCACCGCGCGCGTCATCATCTCGGGCGGCGAGACCACCGTGACCGTCACGAACAAGGCGGGTCGCGGCGGCCGCAACCTTGAATATCTGCTCGGCCTCGCGATCGCACTGAACGGCGAGCGCGGCATCTTCGCCATCTCGTGCGACACCGACGGGATCGACGGCACCGACGATGCGGCGGGGGCGACGATCGGCCCCGACACGCTCGCAAGGGCGCGCGCCGCCGGGATCGACCCGGCCGAATATCTGGCGTCGAACAACGCCTACAGCTTTTTCGAAAAACTGGGCGATCTGGTCATAACCGGGCCGACGCTGACCAATGTGAACGACTTCCGGGCGATCCTGATCGACCCGGCGGCGTAAAGGGAGAGACGACATGGTGGGGAACAAGGGAGGCTTGGCGGCACGGGCCAACTATCCGTGGATCTTGATCGGGCTGCTCTGGCTCGTCGCCTTCCTCAACGCGGCCGACCGCAACATCCTGCTCGCCGTGCTGCCCGACCTCAAGGCCGAGTTCGACCTCACCGATACGCAGCTCGCGCTGCTCGGCTCGGTCTTTTTCTGGATTTACGCCGTCGGCGCCTTCGTCGCGGGGCGCATCGGCGACAGCGTGCGCCGCAGCCGGCTGATCATATTCGGTCTCGTCTTCTGGAGCGTCGCGACGGGGGCATCGAGCCTGGCGACGGGCTTCGCGCTGCTACTCGCGATGCGCGCGATGGTCGCGGTCGGCGAGTCTACTTACTATCCCACCGCCACCGCGTTGATCGGCGACTGGCACAAGCCGCAGATGCGCAGCCGTGCCTTGTCACTCCACCAGACCGCAGTGTTCGCAGGCTCGGGGCTCGGTGCGGTCGCGGCGGGCTATATCGCCGACGCCTTCAGCTGGCACGCACCCTTCCTGATCTTCGGCGGGATCGGCCTGATCTACGTCGCGGTGCTTTGGTTCTTCCTCTACGACGCGCCGATCGTCCACACCGCCGCCGAGCAGGGCAAGCCCGCCGAGCCGATCGGGATCGTGCTACGCATTCCCGCCGCACTGATTCTCTGCGTCGTATTCGCGCTCGCCACCGGCGCATCGACCGGCGTGACCTTCTGGGCGCCTTACTTCGTCAAGAATCTGCTCGGCCTGAACCTCGCGGAATCGGCGTGGGTCGGGGCGGCAACGATCAATATCGCGGGCTTCTGTGCAGTTCCGCTCGGCGGCTTGCTTGCCGACACGCTGGCGAAGAAATCGCCGATCGGGCGCTTCACGACGCTGGCGATCGGCCTCGGGCTCGCTGCGTTGCTGCTGCTGCCGCTGCTCGGTGCCAAGACCGCGACCCAGATCGGCATGGTGCTCGTCGCCACCAGCATCGCCAAGGGTCTGTTCGACGGCTGCATCTACGCCGCGATGCAGGATGTCGTGCCACCCCACGCGCGCGCGACCGCGGTCGGCATGATGACGATGATCGGTTTCATCGGCGCCGGTATCACCCCGATCCTCGTTGCGTGGATCGGCGAAAGTTTCGGCATGGGGTCGGGCATCGTCGCGATGGCGGGGCTCTATGCGCTCGCGGTCATTCTCCTGCTCGCCACCCGCCTGCAGGCCCGCCGCGGCGTCGCGGCCAATCAGGAGGTCGTCCATGTCGTCGAGTAAGACGCTTGTCCTCATCGCGCCGCGCACGCTGGCGTTCGAGGACAGCGGATTTGTCCCGCTCGGTCCCGAAGAGGTGCGGATCCGCACGCTCTTCTCGGGGATCAGCGCGGGCACCGAGCTGACCCAGTATCGCGGCACCAACCCGTTCATGCATCGCCGCTTCGACGAGGCGCAGCGGCTGTTCGTCGATGCCGAGGTGCCGAGCTGGGACTGGCCGGTGCGCAACCTCGGTTATGAGGAATCGGGCGAGATTATCGAGGTCGGCAGCGACGTTGCCGACCTGAAAGTCGGCCAGCGCCTCTTCGGAACCTGGAACCACAAGACGCACCATGTCGCAACCGCCGATTATGCGCGCGACCGGCTGCTTCCGGAGGGCGCCGACCCGCGTATCGGCATCTTCTCGCACATCGGCGCGGTCGCGCTAAATGGCGTCCACGACGCGCAGATCCGTATCGGCGACACCATCGCCGTGTTCGGGCTCGGCGTACCGGGGCAGATCGTCGCACAGGCCGCCCGCGCATCGGGTGCGCGCGTGATCGCGATCGACCCCGACGCCGCCCGCCGCGACATCGCGCTCCGCCATGGCGCGCATCTCGCGATCGAACCCGCGGGCGCAGCGGAGGAGATCAAGCGGCGCACCGGCGGTCGCGGCGCCGATGCGTGTATCGAAGTATCGGGGGCGCCTCCCGCGCTCGGCGAGGCGATCCGCGCCGCCGCCTATAACGCGCGTGTCATCGCGATGGGCTTTTTTCAGGGCGCGATCCCGGGGCTGAAGCTCGGCGAGGAATTTCACCACAACCGCATCCAGCTCATCTGCTCGCAAATCTCGGGCGTATCGCCCGACGCGAGCTATCGCTGGTCGAAGCCGCGCCTCTGGCGCAGCGCGATCGAGCTGCAACACGACGGCACGCTCGACCTGATCCCGTTGATCACCCACCGCGCGCCCTTCGAGGACGCGCCGAAGCTGTTCGATCAGCTCGATCAAGGTGCGCCGGGCATGTTGCAGGCGATGCTGGAGTTCGGCGCATGAGCGGCTTGCGCGTCGGCCTGCTCGGCTGTGGCGGCATCGGTGCGCGCCATGCGGGAGCGGTCGCCGAACTGTCGAACGACATGGAACTGGTCGCCTGCTGCGGCCGCGACGCGGAGAGGACGCGGGCGTTTGCGGAGGGTCGCACTGCCGCCGCCTATACCGACCTCGACGCTATGCTGCGGCAGGAGCGTCTCGATCTCGTCATTGCGACATTGCCCCCCTATAATCGCGGTGGCGAGATCGAGCGCGTTGCGCGGGCCGGCGTCCACCTGCTCGTCGAAAAGCCGATCGCGCTCGATCAGCAAGCGGCCGACGCGATGGTTGCCGACGTGTCGGCGACCGGCGTCGTCGCGGCGATCGGCTTCATGTACCGCTTCGGCGACGCGGTACGGCGCTGGAAGGCGGCCGACACCGGACAGGTCGGGCTTTACGCGGGGGCCTATCACTGCAACGCGCTCCACGCCGACTGGTGGCGCGAGGAAGCCAGATCGGGCGGCCAGATCCTCGAACAGGTCATCCATCAAGTCGACCTGATCCGTCACCTTATGGGCGAACCCGACAGCGTCTATGCGCGCCGCACCAATTTCGCGCATCACGATACGCCGGGCTATGATGTCGAAGATATCAGCGCGATCATCTTCGGCTGGGATGATGGCCGCATCGCGACGCTCAACGCGTCGAACATCGCGGTACCAAGCGTCTGGCACAAGGAATGGGCGCTTTTTGCCGAACGCATGACCGGGCGTTTCACGAGCTGGAACGATGCCGTGCTGACGCGCACGGTGGGTGAGGTCGCGGCCGAGGAAATCGCCGGGCCGACCGACCCCTTCGTCGCGCAGCTCGCCGACGTGCACCGCGCGATTAGGACCGGCAGCGCGCCCTATGTTCCGCTGGCGGAGGGCGCGGCGTCGCTCAAGCTCGCGCTCGCAGCGCGGCAGTCGGCCGACGATCGCCGCGAGATCCGGCTGAAGCCATGACGTCATTCGAAAAGAGCGGCATCTTCCTCTGCGACGTTCAGCCTTTGCTCGACGGCGCGGTGCCCGCCTGTTCGGCGGCGGCAATCGCGAACGGGATCGAATGGGCGCTCGAGGATGGCGGCGTAATCGCGCTGACGGTCGGCGGCGGTGATGTGACGCGCCTCGACATCGCGGTGAGCGGCCTTGCAGAAGCGCCGCTGTCGCTCGGGCTGCGCTTCGGCGCGGTCAGAGGCGTCCGGCGTTACCTCCGCAACGGCTATCATAGCTGGGACGGCAGCTTCTTCGCCGATCCCGGCACCCCCGCGGGCGATGCGCCGCCGGGCAAGGAGCCGACGCTCGGCTTTGCGATGACCGCGCTGGTACCGACCGAAGGGCATGGCGCCGTCGTGCTCGGTTTCGACCGCCACGACCGCTTCCAGAACCGCTTCCGCTTCGGCGGAGATGCAGCGGCGATGACGATCGATGTCGAAACATTGCTCGACCGCACCGGCGCGACCATGGCCGAAAGCCTGTTCATATACGCCGACCCCGACGTCGAGACTGCGCTGATCCGCTGGTCCGATCGGGTCGCGGCCGCCTCGCCGACGCCACCTCGAATTCCGGATAAGCGCATCAGGGGCTGGTGTTCGTGGTATAATCTCTACGCTGCGATCAATGAACAGAATATCCGCGAGCATCTGACCGCCGCCGCGAGCTATCGGGATACGCACGGCGCCGATCTCGACATCTTCCTGATCGACGACGGCTTCACGTCCGAGATGGGCGACTGGCTCGACGTCAAACCGCAGTTCCCGCGCGGCATGCAGCGCTTGCTTGGCGAGATTGCCGACGCCGGTTTCACCCCCGGCCTGTGGATCGCACCCTTCATGGTGGGCAACCGCAGCCGGCTCTATGCCGAGCATCCCGACTGGGTCGTCCGTGAAAGGTCGACCGGCAAGCCGCTCATCCAAATGGCCTTTTACGGCGAGTTCCGCTGGCACAAGCGCAGCGAGGAATATTATGTCCTCGACATCACCCACCCCGATGCCGAGGCATACATCCGGCGGGTTTTTCGAACTTGGGCGCACGAGTGGGGCGCACGCTATTTCAAGACCGACTTCATGTTCTTCGGCGCCGAATATGGCCCCGATCGGGCCGTCTGGCACCGGAGCGGCCTGTCGCGCATCGCCATCTGGCGCAAGATGGGCGCGATCATTCGCGAGGAGATCGGCGACGCGCTCTGGCTCGGCTGCGGCTGTCCGCTATGGGCCTCGGTCGGACTGGTCGATGCGATCCGTATCGGGCGCGATGTCGGGGTCAAATGGTCGGGCGACCAGTCGCCCGAAAGCCTTCTGCGCGATCAGGCGACGCGCAACCATGCCGCGGGCCGGTTGTGGCAGGCCGATCCCGACTGCATCCTGCTTCGCGACCGCTTCCATGACCTGAGCGATGCACAGGTGACCAGCCTCGCGCTGCTCGCGGGTCTATCGGGCGGCGTGCTGATGACCAGTGATCATCTCGGCGAACTCACGCCCGAGCGCGCGAAGCTGCTCGATGCGCTCGCAGGCCTCGATGTCATGGAATGCCGCTATCCGTCGCTCGGCAATGGCGAGGCACTGATCGTCCAGCGTGCGACGCTCGCCGACGGACGGATGCTCGAACTCCGGCTCGATCCCGAAACCGGCGAGAGCCGCTGCACCGACAGCGCCGGCGCAATCTGGCCATGACGTTCGACCCCGCCGAACATCCCCACCGCCGCTATAATCCGCTGCGCGGCGAGTGGATATTGGTGTCGCCGCATCGCGCGAAGCGGCCGTGGCTGGGCGAGCAGGGCAGGGACGTGACCGAGCTGCCGCCGAGCTACGATCCGACCTGCTACCTCTGTCCCGGCAACACGCGCGCCAATGGCACGACCAACCCCGCCTATGCGGGACCGTTCGTTTTCGACAACGACTTCGCCGCGCTGCTTGCCGACACGCCCGCGCCCGAAACGTCGGGCGATCCGCTGTTCCGCACCGAAGCCGCATCGGGCACCTGCCGCGTGATCTGCTTCTCGCCCGATCATGCGCGCGGGCTGCCGCTGCTGTCCGACGCCGAGATCGCCGCGGTCGTCGACTGCTGGTGCGAGCAATGCGCCGACCTCGGCCGCACGCACGCGAACGTGCAAGTCTTCGAGAACCGCGGCGCGATGATGGGCTGCTCGAACCCGCACCCGCACGGGCAGGTCTGGGCGACGAAGCACATCCCCGCCGAGATCGCATGCGAGGACGCGAGCCAGCGCGCGTGGGCCGGCGCGAAGCCGATGCTCCTCGAACTCGCCGAACGCGAAGTCGGCGGCCCGCGTGTCGTCGTCGAGCATGACGACTGGCTTGCGATCGTCCCCTATTGGGCAAGCTGGCCGTTCGAGACGCTGCTGCTGCCGCGCTTCGCGGTGCAGCGCTTGCCCGATCTCGAAGCCGCGCAGTGCCAAAGCCTCGCCGCGATCCTCGGCGAGCTCACCCGTCGCTACGATGCGCTCTTCGACTGCGCCTTTCCTTACTCGATGGGCTGGCACAGCGCGCCGTTCGGTGAAGGCGACGTCGGCCACTGGCAGCTCCACGCCCATTTCTATCCGCCGCTCCTCCGCTCGGCGACGGTGCGCAAGTTCATGGTCGGCTACGAACTGCTCGCCGAGGCGCAGCGCGACCTCACCCCCGAGCAAGCCGCCGAGCGCCTCCGCGCCGTCAAGCCATGACGCTCGCCGACCGCACCCTCGTACGCTTCGCCGAACTCGTCGGCGCCGCGCCCGACTTTGCCGTCCGCGCCCCCGGCCGCGTCAACCTGATCGGCGAGCACACCGACTATAACGACGGCTTCGTACTCCCCGCCGCGATCGGCTTGCAAAGCATCGTCGCGGTCCGCCGCCGCCCCGACTCCATCGTCCGCATGATCGCCGCCGACTTCGGCGATGCGGTTAGCGCGTTCGATCTCGCACAGCCGATGGCGCGCGACCCGAACCAGCCTTGGTCCGACTATATCCGCGGCGTCGCCACCATCCTGCAGGCGGAAGGCGTCGATCTCGGCGGTCTCGACATGCTCGTCGCGGGCGACATTCCGCAGGGCTCGGGCCTGTCCTCCTCGGCCTCGCTCTCGGTCGCGAGCGGGATGGCGTTCGGCGAACTGTTCGCACCCGGCCGCTTCGACGCGACCGGGATCGCGCTGATAGCCCAGCGCGCCGAATGCGATTTCGTCGGCATGCGCTGCGGCAATATGGACCAGCTCGCGTCGGCCCATGGTACGGCCGATCACGCCTTGCTCATCGACTGCCGCAGCTTGGACGTTCGCCCGGTCGCCCTGCCGACCGATACCGCTATCCTGATCGTCCACTCGGGGATCAGCCGCGGCCTCGTCGATGGCCACTACAACGAGCGCCGCGCCCAGTGCGAAGCCGTGGCGCGCCAACTTGACGGCCCCGCACTTCGCGATGTCATGCTCGGCCAGCTCGAAGCCGCGCGCGCCGACCTCGACCCCGTCGCCTACCGCCGCGCGCGCCACGTCGTCACCGAGAACGCCCGCACGCTCGCCGCCGCCGATGCGATGGCCGCAGGCGATCTCGCCGCGCTCGGCGAGCTGATGGCCGCCTCACATGCTTCGATGCGCGACGATTTCGAGATCACGCTTCCCGCGATCGACCAGCTCGTCGCCGAGCTGCAGGCCGCGATCGGCCCGCGCGGCGGCGCACGCATGACCGGCGGCGGCTTCGGCGGCGCGGTCGTCGCGCTCGTCGCGGCCGATGCGGTCGAAACGGCGGTGGCCCACATCGAAGCGCGCTATCGCACGCCGGAAGGCAACAAGCCGCTAATCATGGTCGAACGCGCCCACGCCGGCGCGACCTTCCTCTAAAAGCAGGCGCAAGGGACAGGATATGAGCGACAAGATTGCGCTGATCGAAGCGGGCGGCACCAAGTTCATCGTTGGCGTCGGCGATGCCTCGCGCAACATCCACGCCCGCACCCGCATCGACACCACGCGCCCCGACGAAACGATCCCCGCCGCGGTCGAATGGCTCCGCGCGCAGGGCGGCGACTATGCGGCGGTCGGCATCGCGAGCTTCGGCCCCCTCGACCTCGACCCCGCCTCGCCCAAATGGGGCCATATCACCCGCACCACCAAACCGCACTGGAGCGACGCCGACATCGCCGGGCCGTTCGCGCGCGCCTTCGGTTGCCCGGTCGCGATCGACACCGACGTCAACGGCGCCGCGCTCGCCGAATGGAAGTGGGGCGCGGGGCAGTGGACGAGCTCGACGCTGTATCTCACCGTCGGCACCGGTGTCGGTGGCGGCGCAGTCGTCGGCGGACGGCCGATCCACGGCCTCAGCCACCCCGAGATGGGGCATATCCGCATGCCGCGCCATCCTGCCGATCTCGATTTCGCGGGGCATTGCCCGTTCCACGGCGACTGCCTCGAAGGCCTCGCCGCCGGCCCCGCGATCATTGCGCGCTGGGGCGCATCTCTCTCCGACCTGCCCGCCGATCACATAGGGCACGAGATCATCGCCTGGTATCTCGCGCAGGCGGCGCAGACCTTTCAGGCGATTCTCGAACCGGCGCGGATCATTCTCGGCGGCGGAGTGATGGGGACACCCGGCCTGCTCGATCGCGTTCGGGCGGAGACTGGCAAGGCGGCGGCGGGCTATTTTGCCGGTACGCCGGAAGAGATCATCGTTGCGCCAGCACTTGGTGAAAATACCGGCCTGCTCGGCGCCCTGGCGCTTGCGGCCCGGCCGGCGAACTTGGATTACCTGCTTACCGGGACGAAAAGAGCATGATTACCAAGCTTCCGATCAGCGTGCACGAGAAACCATGGGGTTTGACACAACTTCCTGAGCCGTTCGGTCATCTTTCCGGCGCCCCGGTCGGCGAAATATGGTTTGATCCGCCTCCAGGAGCGGAGCTGCTGGTCAAATATCTGTTCACGAGCGATCGCCTCTCCATACAAGTTCACCCCGACGATGAGCAGGCGAAGCAGAGGGGTAAGGCATCGGGAAAGGAGGAGTGCTGGTACATTGTCGACGCCCGGCCGGGCGCCGTGATCGGTATCGGAACCTGGAGAATACTTGACGCTGCCGGGCTGCGAACTGCCTGTTTGTCAGGCGAAATCGAAGAGCTGCTGGAGTGGCATCCGGTCTCCGCAGGCATGTTCTTTCATGTGCCGCCCGGCACCGTCCATGCGATCGGCGCTGGCATCTCGCTGATCGAAGTTCAGCAGAATAGTGACGTTACCTATCGCTTGTATGACTACGGGCGGCCGCGGCCGTTGCACCTTCGAGAGGCAATCGATGTCGCTCACGCGGGTCCGATGCCACAGGCTCTCAGGCAATTTGTCGATCCAATGCAGACTCGGCCTCTGCTCCGATCGGCTGCATTGAATGTTTTCCATTATAGCGCGGCAGACAGTCGAATCGTCAATTTGACGACGTCCACACTTATCATCCCGATCGCTGGCCATGTCGAACTTGGTGGCGTCGCTATCTGCAGCGGCGAATGCGCTTTGGTCGAAGGGGAGGATCGAATTGAAATGAAACATGGCGCTCGTCTTTTGGCAGCTTTGTCCGGTCTGGATTCGGCGCGCGCGGGCTTGTAGATCTAACCATTACCTCTTTTCTGGTTCGCTGGCGGCTTGGTGTGGCGTGAGTTCAATTTACGAGAGCTATTCTGCGCGACACTTTATCAATTGGAATCCCGCTAAAAAATTTTCAAAATCGGCGAGCGTCTCCTTTTCACAGTTCGCGCCTGGAAGCAGACCGTCTGAAACCGTTGAGAGTTTCGGACGCCGCGAGGCGTCGGAAAGTCTTCGATGCCCGAACCGCGGTAGTCATGGACTGAGCTATGGGGAAAGCTGTTTTGCGCTGATGTTGGGATAGCCAGGCGCTGCCCAAAAGCAGACGTGCGCGATATCGGACCGTCTGGATATGGGTCGCAAAAGCGGACATGCAAAAGCAGACGGACCGGTTTTGATAGAGCGACGTCTGCTTTTGGGCAGCATCGGCGCGAGCGCGTCCGCTTCCAGGTGCGGGTCCGCCCTGGATCGTGTCTGCGCCAGGCCGTGCCGGGTCACGGCGCCTGTATCCCGGATGAGAGTACGGACGGTGGCGGCGCGCGAGGCTGATAGCGGCGCTCGAAGACCTCGATGATGATCATCGTACCGCCGCAGCACGGACAGGTCGGTCGGGGCTCTGCATCGTCGGTCGGTTCCTCGGTCGGTGGAGGTGCGACATCGAGCAGGCGGCGGGCGCGTTCGAGATGATCCTTGCGGCGTGCGCTGGCGAGGAGGCCATAGTGGCGGATGCGGTGGAACCCGCGCGGCAGGGCGTGGAGAAGAAAGCGGCGGATGAACTCGTCGGCGTCGAGGGTCATGACCTGCTGCCGTCCGTCACCGGCCTTGCGGTAATCCTTGTAGCGGAAGGTGACCCCGGCCTCGTCGAACCGGAGGAGCCGGCTGTTCGATATGGCGACCCGGTGGGTGTAGCGCGCGAGGTAAGCGAGCACCGCCTCGGGCCCCGCGAATGGCGGCTTGGCATAGACCACCCAGCGCTTCTTCCGAACCGGTGACAGATGCCGCAGGAACGCGCGTCGCTCGGTGAGCTGCGTGAGGCTGCCAAAGAAAGCGAGCCTGCCGGCATCGTGCAGCGCGCGAAGGCGGGTCAGGAACAGGCGTCGGAACAGGGCGCCGAGCACGCGGACCGGGAGCAGGAAGGCGGGGCGTGCGGATATCCAGCGCGTTCCATCGCGCGATATGCCGCCGCCGGGCACGATCATGTGGATATGCGGATGATGGGTGAGCGCCGAGCCCCATGTATGGAGGACGGCGGTGATACCGATCCGGGCGCCGAGATGCTTCGGATCAGCGGCGATGGTCAGCATCGTATCGGCGGCGGCCTTGAACAGCAGGTTATAGACCAGCGCCTTGTTGTAATAGGCGATCGCGGCGACCTCGGCAGGCAGGGTGAACACGACGTGGAAATAGCCGACCGGGAGGAGATCGGCCTCGCGCGCTTCGAGCCAGCTGCGCGCGGCGGCGCCCTGGCATCTGGGGCAGTGCCGGTTGCGGCAACTGTTGTACGCGATCCGCCAGTGCCCGCAGTCGGTGCACGCCTCGACATGACCGCCGAGCGCGGCGGTGCGGCAATGCTCGATCGCCGACATGATCTTGAGCTGATGCAGGCTGAGGTGCCCGGCATGGGCCATGCGATAGGCGGGGCCAGCAGCACGGAAGATGTCGGCGACCTCGAGTGAGGCGCGCATCGGCCTCAGCCGTCGGGTGCCTCCTCGCGCGGCGGAGCGAGCGCGAGCCTGTCGAGCGGGCTGACGATCGACCGAACGGTCCTGGTGGCAACCTGGGTGTAGAAGGCGGTGGTGTTTAGCTTGGCATGGCCGAGCAATGCCTGGATGACGCGGATATCGACGCCGTCCTCGAGCAGATGGGTGGCGAAGCTGTGGCGCAGGGTATGCGGTCCGACGCGCTTGTCGATGTCCGCCGCCTCTGCGGCTTCGACGACGACGCGGTAGAGCTGGCGCGTGCTGATCGGCGCCGCGGCGCTCTGTCCGGGGAAAAGCCAGCCATCGGGAACGAGGATGCCCTGTTGCCGCCCCGCGCGCCACCAGTCGCGCAGGAGCAGGAGCAGGCCTTCGGGCAGCATGGCGTTGCGGTAGCGACCGCCTGTGCCGCGTTCGATCCGCAGCAGCATGCGCTTGCTGTCGATATCGGTCACCTTCAGCGCCGACACCTCGGCAACCCGCAGCCCCGCGCCATAGGCGACCGACAGCGCGGCCTGGTGCTTGAGGCTGCGGGTCGCATCGAGCAGGCGCTTCACCTCGGCCATGGTCAGCACGACCGGAATCTTGCGAACCTGCCTGGTGCGGATCAGCTTACGCGTGAGGTCGGGG
>NZ_DASYHE010000018.1:0-30948 GCF_035998965.1 Sphingopyxis sp. | reverse complement strand
GTGAGCTGGCAAAAGCGATCAAACGCTCGCGCCACATCGGCCTGCTCCCCTACATTGTGAAGTAAGGAGGGCTGGTCTGATGGAAATCATTCTGCTCGAACGCATCGAGAAACTCGGCGGCATCGGCGATGTCGTCAACGTCAAGAACGGCTTTGCCCGCAACTACCTGTTGCCCAACAACAAGGCGCTGCGCGCGAACGACACCAACCGCAAGCTGTTCGAAGCGAACCGCGGCAAGATCGAGGCTGACAACGCCGAACGTCGCAGCGAAGCCGAAGCCCGCGCCAAGGACATCGACGGCAAGCAGATCGTCCTGATCCGCCAGGCGTCGAACACCGGCCAGCTTTATGGTTCGGTTTCGGTCCGCGACATCGTTGATGCGCTGGCCGAAGACGGCATCACCGACATCGGCAAGTCGATGGTCGCGCTGGAACGCCCGATCAAGGCGCTCGGCCTGGTCGACGTCAAGGTCAAGCTGCACCCCGAAGTCATCGTGTCGGTCGGCGTCAACGTCGCCCGCTCGCCTGATGAAGCCGAGATGCAGAAGCAAGGCATCGACGTCATCGCCGCAATGTTCGAAGAAGAACAGGCCGAAGCCGTCGCCACGGCGCTCGAGCCCGACAGCGAAGACGAGTTCGACGACGCCACGCCGCCGTCGGAACGCGCTGCCGAAACCAGCGACGACGCTGCGGACGAAGAGGGCGACAAGGCCTAATCTCCTTCCGCTTCGTTGCAAGACATAGAAAAGGCTCCGGAACCCAGCGTTCCGGAGCCTTTTTTGTTACCTACAAGAGCGGCGATGCAAACTTCAGAATAGCAGGCGGATATTTCTTGATTTCGTCATCCCGGCGAAGGCCGGGATCTCACCCTCCCGATTTGAGACACCGGCGAGATCCCGGCCTTCGCCGGGATGACGATCACGTTATAACCGCCCGCTCGTCGAACAGCCCCGTCCCTCAATACCCCATCAAGCTCAGCACTTCCTTGCGGCTACGCTGGTCATCCAGAAAACAGCCGAGCAGGCGGCTCGTCACCATCCCCACCCCCGGGGTGCGCACGCCGCGCCCGGTCATGCAGCCATGCTGCGCGTCGATGACCACGGCAACGCCATGCGGGTGCAGATTGTCCCAGATGCAGCGCGCGACTTCGGCGGTCAGCCGTTCCTGCACCTGCAATCGCCGCGCATAGCCGTTGAGCACACGCGCCAGCTTGGAAATGCCAACGACGCGGTCGCGCGGCATATAGGCGATCGACGCCTTGCCGGTGATCGGCGCCATATGATGTTCGCAATGTGACTGGAACGGAATGTCTTTCAGCAGCACCAGCTCGTCATAGCCGCCAACCTCTTCAAAGGTACGCGCCAGATGGATCGCCGGATCGTCGGCATAACCGCTGCAATACTCCTTCCATGCGCGCGCGACGCGCTTGGGTGTATCGAGCAACCCTTCGCGCGCCGGATCGTCGCCGGCCCACTCGATCAGCGTCCGCACCGCGTCCGCGACATGGTCGGGAACGACCACCTTGCCATCGGCGCCCAATTCAAATCTGCTGTCGCTCATCGCCCCACTTTCACTGTTGCATTCTTGCCGCACATTTCGGTGCGAATGCCTCGATTAACAAGGGCAGGGCAACAACAATAATGACTGGTACGCAAGTTTACGTTGCGGAAACTTGGCATTTTGCATTTTTGCAACTGCCCTATTTCATGTCACTTTCCGGATCGAACAAGTGGCTTGACGCTCGCGTCAACTAAGCGCACCTTTAGGTTGCATTACAGAACCCGCCTAAGCGGGTCGTGATCCGGAGAGGCCGGCGTTTTTCCCCGACGCCGGTGGGAGAGGACGATGACCAGCACAGCTGGCAAAAGGGATTCCTATAGGCTTTCGGCCGTGCTGGTCGGACAGCCTTTGCCATGTCTGGTCTTATCCCCTCCCCTTACCACAACTTAAGTTTGGGCGGCCCCGCAGCGCGCGGGATCGAAAAAGGGAGGTTATAAATGAAGTTCAAGGCACTGATCGGGACGTCGATTCTTGCGATGGCGGTGGCGACACCGGCATGGGCGCAGGATCCGGCAGAAGAAGTGGAACGCGACGCTTTCGGCGGCGAAATCGTCGTCACGGCGCAGCGCCAGTCGGAACGTCTGCAGGACGTGCCGATCGCGGTCAGCGCCTTTTCGACCGAAGCGCTCGAAGCGCAGCAGATCAAGACCCCGTCGGATCTGCAGCTGACGCTGCCCAACGTGACCTTTACAAAAACCAACTTTACCGGCGCCAGCTTTACCATCCGCGGCATCGGCGATCTGTGCGTCGGCACCACGTGCGACAGCGCGACCGCAATCCACCTGAACGGTGACCCGCTGTTTTCGACCCGCCTGTTCGAAACCGAATTCTACGATCTGGAACGTATCGAAGTGCTGCGCGGACCGCAGGGCACGCTGTTCGGTCGCAACGCGACCTCTGGTGTGGTCAACGTCATCACTGCCAAGCCCAAGCTTGGTACCTTCGAAGCCGCCGCCGAAGCCGAATATGGAAATTATGATTCCATGAAGGGCAAGGCGATGGTCAACATCCCGCTCGGCGACACCATGGCATTCCGCGTTGCGGGCATCTACCTGAACCGCGACGGCTATACCAAGAACACGTTCCTCGACACCCGCATCGACGACCGCGATCTCTATTCGGTCCGTGGTTCGCTGCGCTGGGAACCCAGCGACGACACAACGATCGACATCCTGGCATCCTATTTCCGCGAAAAAGACCAGCGCACGCGCATCCAGAAACAACAGTGTCAGCGCGATCCGACCGGTATCCTGGGCTGCTTGAACACGCGCCTCGACAATTCACCGTTCAACGGCAACGCGACCTTTACCGCAGCGCTGACCTCGCGCGAATTTCTGGCGATCCGCGGGATTCCGACCGCATTTGCGCTCGGCAGCCTCTATGGCCCCGACGTCTATGCCAACACGACGGTACCCGAAGATCCGCGGACGGTGAACACCGCCTATACGCCCAGCTATTTCACCAGCGAACTGACGATTCAGGGCCAGATCGAACATAATTTCGGCCCCGTTTCGCTGCAGGTGTCGGGCCAGTATCAAAAAGTCAAGCTGGACGCATCGCAGGATTATAACAGCAACGTCGGCAACCGCGCGCTCTATGCGGGCGGTCTGGCGACGTTGCAGGCAGCGGCAAACGGCGGGCTCGGTGCTGGCTTTACACCCTATTTCGCGCCGGTCGCCGCGGCGATCATTCCCAATGGTCCGACGGGGCAGCTCTGCACCTCGCTCGCGGAAGAAACGGGCTATGGCTCCTACGGCGGCAACAAGATCTGTAGCGACCAGTCGCTGCAGTTCGACCGGTCGAACCAGTATAACAGCAGCTGGTCGGTCGAAGGCATTTTGTCGAGCGACCTCGACGGCCCGTTCAACTTCCTGGTGGGCGGCATCTATGCCGATTATCACCTGACCGAGAACAGCTATTATGTGAACGCCTTCCCGATCGATTATCTGACCGGGGTGTTGGGGGCGTTCACTGCGGCGACCAATCCCCCGGCCGCCGGTGGCCCACTGCCTCCGTCGTTCCTCGCGACGCCATTCTTCCGCAACAACACCGACGACCTCAAGATCACCTCTTACGGTCTGTTCGGCGAAGCCTATTTCGAGTTCAACGACCGGCTGAAACTGACCGCCGGTCTGCGATACAACAACGACAAAAAGGCGGTGACGGCGCGCTCGACGCTGGCCAGCTTCCTGGCGCCGCACGGCGGCACGACCGGCACGGTGTTCGATTCGCCGTTCGTCGGATCGTTCGACGCCGACCCCGGCACGCCGGGCAATCAGATCATCCAGGCGCGATCGGTCAAATTCAACAAGCTGACCGGACGCGCGGTGCTCGATTTCAAGATCACCGACGACAATCTGATCTATGCGTCCTACTCGCGCGGCTACAAATCGGGCGGCATCAACCCGCCGCTGCAGCCGATCTTTGCGGTGCCCGAAAGCTTCCTGCCCGAACAGGTCGACGCGTTCGAAATCGGCTCGAAGAACAGCTTCGGTAACGGCGCGCTCCAGCTGAACCTGACGGCCTTTTACTACAAATATAAGGATCTGCAGCTGAGCAAGATCGTCGCCCGCACCGCGGTCAACGACAATGTCAGCGCCAACATCTATGGCTTCGAAGCCGAAGCCATCGTGCGGCCGGATCCCGATGTCGTCGTCAACCTGGGCTTCAGCTACCTGCACAGCAAGGTCAGCGAAGACAAGTTCACCAGCAACCCGCGTGACTTTGGTGGCGGCCGCGGCGATGCGGTGATCATCAAGGACATCACCAACGCCGCAAACTGCGCCGTTGCATCACGCTCGGGCAACGCAGCTGGCGTCAACAGCTTCGTGAATGGTGTTCAGACGCTCATCAACCTGGGGATCGTTCCCGGGGTTCAGGGCGGCGCCGGACTACAGCCGACGACGACCTTTCCAGCCGATGGCGGCATCGCCTCGACAGGTGCGTTCAGCATCTGCTCGGTCTTGGAAGCGGCTGCCGCAGGCGCATTTGCCAATCTACCCGCTCCTGTCGCCGGACTGTCCGTCAACCCTGTCACGCTCGGCGGGGTCGATTACTTTTCCGCCGGCGTGCCCGTCAATATCAAGGGCAACGAATTGCCGCAGGCACCGAACTACAAGTTCAGCGCGGGCGTCCAATATACCGCCCGGCTGGGCAACGGCGACATGACGCTCGTCCCGCGCGTTGACCTTGCCTACACCGGCGAAAGCTATGGCAGCATCTTCAACGGCAACGTCAACCGGATCAAAGGCTATGCTCAGGTCAATGCCCAGCTGCAGTTGAACGGCGCCGACGACAAATGGTATGTCAAAGGCTTCATCCAGAACGTCTTTGACGCCAACAGCGTCACTGGCCTGTACATCACCGATCAGTCGTCGGGGAACTACACCAACATCTTCACCCTCGAACCGCGCCGCTACGGCATCGCGGCGGGCGTGAAGTTCTAAAGCCAAGGCGGCAACGCCAACAAAAAAGCCCCGGCCTCTCCGTCGAGAGGCCGGGGTTTTCTTTTGTCCGCTGATCGGGTGGGCGAGGCGTTTGACCGCCCCGCCCCTCAACCAATCAGAATTTGAAGCGAACGGTGCCGCCATAGGTGCGCGGCTGGCTGGGATAGCCCGACACGCTGCCCGCCTGCGCCACCGCCGGGAAGATCGTCGTCAGATACTGCGCGTTGGTCAGGTTGCGACCCCACACGCCGACGTCGAGCCCGTTGGTCAGGCGGATCGTGAACGATGCGTTGAGCGAGTTCACCTCGCGCTGCAGGCTTTCGACGACGCCCGCCGGGAAGCCACTCAGGCCTTCGACGATCTGGACCGGGCTTTCGTAGGCATAATCGACGTGCGCGATCGCCTTGGTCCCACCGGCAAATTCATGCGTGTAGGTGGCGCCCATCGACATCGACAGCGCGGGGATACCCGCAGGCGTGGTGCCCGAGATGTCGCCGAAGGCCGAGTTGACGAAGCTGTCGTACTTGGCGTCGAGATAGGTCGCTGCCAGCGTCAGATTGAGTCCCTCGACCGGCCGCACCGAACCATCGAACTCGATACCAAACGTCGACTGCTTGCCGGCATTGGCCAGCGCAAAGCCGGTGCCGGTGAACACGTTCGACTGGAAACCCTTGATCGACTGTTTGAACACCGCGATGTTGACCGCCGCAACGTCCCACTGGCCTTTCAGGCCGAACTCATAAACCGTCGATTCTTCAGGAGCCGCAAAGCGCGATCCCGTTGCAAGGTTCGGCGTGCGAAGTCCAGCGGCGGTGATCGCCGCAAGATCCGACGCCAACGGACGACTGTCGCGCGACAGGTTGACCGAGCTTGCCTTAAAGCCAGTCGCATAGGTCGCATAGACATTGACCGTGTCGGTCACTTCATAAGCCGCGCGGACGCTGTACGAGAAATCGCTGTCGCGGGTCTTGCCATCCTCAACCGAATTGGGGACGTTCAGGAACGGCGGCAGGAATTGGAAAGCTCGCAGCCCACCGAGCGGGTTCGCCGCCGGGTTGTTCTGGTTGGCGGCCGCAAAAGCCACGAACTGCTGGAAAATCGGCGCCGTGGCGGGATTGGTAGCGAACGCTGCGACTGCTGCCGGATTGTTCGGATTGACTCCCGCCTGCTGCAATGCGCCGCCCAGGATCAGCTGGTTGCGGAACGGTGCAAATTGCGGCGCATCCAGGTTGATGCCCGAGAAGGTGTCGGTGCTGATCACATTGGTCGAAAAATTCTTGCGATCCTTGGTGTAGTTGCCGCCCAGCGACAGCGTCAGCCGGTCGGTCACCTCGAAATCGACGGTGCCAAAGATCGAAAAGGCTTCGTCCTTCAGGCGGTACGCCTCGTCAAGACCATCACCGGCACGGAAGAAGGTACCGACATAACGCGCGGGAGCGCCTTCCAGCGCGCCAAAGGTTCCCTCAAGCAACGGTACGCTCAGCGCGCCACCGCTGGCCGCCTGGATCAGCGCATTGCCATAATCGCGGAAATCAGTGCCGAAGCGGATATCGTTCTTCTGCTTGATCTTCTCGTTGAAATAATAGCCACCGAGCAGGAAGTTGAGCGGGCCGTCGAAGTCGGACGTGATGCGCAGTTCCTGGGTGAAGGTATCGATCCCCAGATCCTGGCTGTTCTCGCCGATCAGGTCGGCACTGGTGAAGTCCGAATCCTGGTTGGTGAGCGCCTTGACCTTGCGGTACGCGGTGATCGAGGTCAGAGCGAGGTTGCCCAGATCATAGTCGATCTGCCCCGAACCGCCGTAATTTTCGATCTCGTTCGTCGACAGGAAATTGTTGTAGACGTCGAACGAGAAGGGGTTGTTGGCATCGACGCTGGGGCCGCCGACCAGGGCGTTGGTGATCCCGATCGTCGGGCCGGCGATGACGTTACCCGCGATGCAGCAATTTTCGTCGATCTTGTCATAGTCGCCGATCAGGCGGATCGACAGCGCGTCGGTCGGTTCGAAAAGCAACTGGCCACGCACCCCCCAACGGTTGCGATCGTTTACGTCGGTGTCGAGATTCAGATCCTGCGCATAACCGTCGCGGCGGTTGTAGCTGCCGCCGATCGAGAAAGCGACGGTCTCGCTGATCGGGCCGGTCACGTCGCCCTTGACGGTGATGGCGTTGAAATTGCCATAGGTGACTTCGGCCGAGCCGCCGAATTCATACTGCGGCTTTTGCGTCACGATACTGATCACGCCCGCCGATGCGTTCTTGCCGAACAGGGTCGACTGCGGACCGCGCAGCACTTCGATGCGCTCGACATTGGGAAGGTCGCCGATCTGCGCAGCCGAACGCGAGCGATAGACGCCGTCGATGAACACGCCGACCGACGGTTCGATGCCGGCGTTGTTCGCACCATTGCCGAAGCCGCGGATGATGAAATTGGTGTTGGCGCTCGACTGGAGCTGCGACACGCGCAGGCTGGGGACGGCGGTCTGCAGGTCGATAAGATCGCGGATCTGCGATTCCTCCAGCTGCGCCGCGGAGGTGACCGAAACGGCAACCGGGGTATCTTGCAACGTCTGCGACCGCTTCGACGCGGTGACGATGATGTCATTGCCATAGTCGGTGTCGTCGATTGCAACCGCCGTATCATCCGCGGGGGCGGCGTCCTGGGCAAAAGCGATGACGGGGGTAGCGCTGGCACACAGCATCGTGGCGCCCAGCAAAAGGTTGCGCAAAGTCATGATGTCTCTCTCTCCAAACCGGTGCAAGCGCGGCCTTTCGCCAAAGCGGGAGATGCCCCACCGGAACGGATCGCTGTAATAACCCCGCGCGCCGCGTCAACGCGGCGCCGCTGCACTACACCGATTTTCTCGCGATTTGTGACTGAAAAGCAACAGTTTGCACTGCAACATAAATTACGAACGCAATGACGAGAGATATCTCGAACGCCCTACCCCACCTCGCGCCACGCACCGGGTGCCAAGTCGCCCAGTTCCCACACACCGATGCGTATCCGCACAAGCCGCAGCGTCGGATAGCCAACTGCCGCTGTCATCCGTCGCACCTGACGGTTGCGGCCCTCGGTGATGATGATCTCCAGCCAGCTGTCGGGGACACTTTTGCGAAAGCGCACCGGCGGATCGCGCGGCCACAAGCGCGGCGGTTCGATCCGCCGCGCTTCTGCCGGCCGGGTCGGACCATCATTGAGTATGACCCCCGCCCGCAGCCGATCAAGGCTGGCCACATCGGGCTCGCCCTCGACCTGCACCAGATAGGTCTTGGACGTCTTGTGCCGCGGCGACGCAATGCGCGCTTGCAACGCGCCATCATCGGTCAGGATCAGCAACCCCTCACTGTCGCGGTCGAGCCGTCCTGCGGGATACACCTGCGGCACATCGATATAGTCGGACAGCGTCGCGCGGGTCTCGGGCGCGCCGCGATCGGTAAACTGCGACAACACGCCATAGGGTTTGTTGAACAGGATGATGCGACCCACGACTTTCCTTCCCGCCATACCGGGCCAAAGGCTCGGCCACTCGTCGCTGGGCTTAGCAGAGAAATGGTGCCCGGGGACGGGTTCGAACCGCCGACACTGCGATTTTCAATCGCATGCTCTACCAACTGAGCTACCCGGGCAGGGCCGCTGCGACCCGACGGTCGCGCTGGCGAGCGGCGGCTATAGGCAGGGCTTTGGGTCCTGTCCAGTGGCTTTGTGATGCCCCTTTTCCGGCCTCAACCTTCGTCGAAACGATCATCGTCGGCGGTGCCGTCGGGCGCCTGCGCGGCGGGCACGGCATAGCTTTCGCCGAACCAGTTGAGCAGGTCGCGGTCGCGGCAGCCGCGGCTGCAAAAGGGTTTAAATTCTGCCTCGCGCGGCTTGCCGCACAGCGGGCAGCGCGGCGGTCTACTGGGCATGTCCGGTTCCTTTGCTGGCGGCGTCGGCGGTCAGCTGGACCGGACGCCCCGTGCGATTTTGCAGCAGCTGGGTCCACGCCGGATGCGCCGCAATATGGTCGATCACGGCGGCCCGCGCGGTCAAGGTCAGCACCCCTGCCCCCACCGCGCGCTCGGCCTGCCGCAGCAAAAGAGCCGCGTCGGTCGCGACGGGATCCAGCACGACTTGCTCGATCAGCGACGGACGCTCGCGGCGGCGGATGATCTGCATCAGCCCGAAGCCGTTGACCGCAGTGCGTTCATAAGGCTGCGGCAGCGCCGCATCGACCGCGGCGTCGATCGCCTGGCGTCCGGCGCGGTCGGGCAGCGACGGGAAATCGATGCCAATGGAGCCGCCGATGTCGCAGCAGCGGATTACCGCCGCCGCAGCGCGTGCGCCCGCCTTGGCCAGCGCCAGCGCGTCGCCCTCGCCATCGATGTCGATCAGCACCATCGCCGGAGTCGCATCGACCCACAGCGCGCCGCCGTCGAACGGCCAATGGCCGCTGCGGACATGATCGATCAGTTCGGACCAGCCTGCCTGTTCCAGCCGATCGGCGTCGGTAGCGCGCAGTTCGGTCACCGGCAGGCCACTCGACGCGATGCGCGCGCGCAGGTCGGGACCATCGCCGATGACCGCGCCCGCCTCGGCAACCCGCGCCCGCGCCGGCTTGTCGCGCCCGCGTTCGCGCAGCGTCATACGGGTGATCTCGACGGTCAGCGCCGCACCAATCGATGTCGCGGGTGGCAGCCCCGTCAGCGAAGCCGTCGGCGCGCCGGGCCAGTCGAGCACCACCAGCGGCACCTTCCCGGCCTCGACCAGCCGCGCCGCGACAATCGCCCCGACGCGCGGCCCCGCGCCTTCGCGCTCGATCCGCGCCTCAAGAATCTCGTCGCCATCGACCAGCGCCGCCCGCGCCTCGCCAATCCCGGCTTCGTAAAGCCATTCAGCCAAGGGGGATGCCCGCACTGGTCAGCAAGGTGCGCGTTTCAAACAGCGGCAGCCCAACGACGTTCGAATGGCTGCCCGACAGGAAGCGGACGAAGCATTCGGCGCGGCCCTGGATCGCATAGCCGCCCGCCTTGCCCATGCCCTCGCCGCTCGCGACATACCAGTCGATCTCGGCGGCACTCAGCACCTTGAACGCGACGACGGTGTCGGCAACGCGCACCCGCGGCTTGCCGTCGGTGCCGACAACGCACAGCCCCGAATAGACATGATGCCGCCGCCCCGACAAGAGCGCCAACATCCGGCGCAAATCGGCCACGTCGACGGGCTTTTCCAGGATGCGCCGTCCCACCGCGACCGTCGTGTCCCCCGCCAGCACCACCTCGTCCGCGGCGCGCTCGACCGCCAGCGCCTTGCCCTTGGCAAGCCGGGCCACATAGTCGCGCGGCAGTTCGGCCTTCAGCGGCGTTTCGTCGATGTCGGGCGACGCGATACGCGCCGGGGTCACACCGATGCGCGCGAGCAGCTCACGCCGCCGCGGCGATGTCGAAGCCAGAACGAGCGCGGGAATGTTCGCCGCGCTGCTCACTTGAAGCGATAAGTGATCCGACCCTTGGTCAGGTCATAGGGGGTGAGTTCGGCGAGCACTTCGTCGCCAACCAGCACGCGAATGCGGTTCTTGCGCATCTTGCCCGCGGTGTGACCCAGAATCTCGTGGCCATTTTCCAGTTTGACGCGAAACATCGCGTTGGGCAGCAGTTCGACCACTTGGCCGCGCATCTCCAGAAGTTCTTCTTTCGCCATCAGTCCTCTATGGGCTCGATATTCAAGGATGCGCGCCCATAACGCCTATTTGCGGCAATTGAAAGCAATCTGTCATTCCGCAGGATTATGCTTCGCGAGAAAGGCATCAAGCCTGTCAAACCAGTCTTTCTGGTTCGCGGGATCGGAGAATCCGTGCCCTTCGTCACGATAGGCAACATATTCGAAATTGCGGTTCCCGGCCGCCTTGAGCGCCGCGACCAGTTTTTTCGACTGGCTGATCGGCACATTGCTGTCATCCTCGCCATGTCCGATCAGCACCGGCCGCGCAATCCGGCTCGCCTGATGCGTCGGCGACACGGCCACCAGATCAAGCTCGCCGGCGCCGGTGACGCGCGCCTGCCAGCTCGCATTCGCTTCCTTGGTCAGATAGCGCGCGTCATATTTCAGCATCGCCTTCCAATCAGCGACCCCGGCAAAACTCGCAGCACAGCGATATCGATCTGGGTTGCGGGCCACCGCCCACAGCGCTGCATAGCCGCCATAGGAGGCGCCGATCATGCACACGCGCGCCTTGTCGACCGTCCCCTCCTTGACCAGCCAATCCATGCCGTCGTCGAGATCGTCCTGCATCTTCTTGCCGATCTGGCCGACCCCCGCCTCGCCAAAGGCAGTGCCATAGCCGCCCGAACCCCGATAATTGGGCTGCAGCACGGCATAGCCGCGGTTGGCAAAGAATTGGACGTGCGCGTCATAGTCGAGCCGGTCGCGCACTCCATAGGGGCCGCCATGCGGATGGACGATCAACGGCAGCCCCGTCGCCGCCCGCCCCTTGGGCAAGGTCAGATAGGCTGGAATTTTGGTACCGTCGCGCGCAGTGTAAGTCACCGGCTTTGTCTCGGCCAGCATTTCGGGCGGCAACCCCCGCATCATGGCCGCGATGGGCGACATCTCGCCCTTGGTGCGGTCGAGCAAATAATAGAGACCGGGTTCGTCGGGCGCCGTCGCCAGCACCAGCAACTGTTTGGCATCGCGGCTCTTTGACACCACCCAAGCCTGCCGGTTCGGGATCGCCCGGTCGAGCTGGGCCTGCAATTTCTTCGACCCGGCATCGAACCATTCGATGCGGCTGCGATCGTCGGTATAAGACACACCTTCCAGCGCGGTGCCATCGATGTTCAGCCAATAATCGTCCACGTCATAGACGTCGTGACCATAAACGAGGTCGCCAATCTCACGCGTGCGGTAGTTGAATTTGTGGAGCGCCTGACGTCCCGTTTTTTCGGCGCTGAGGACATAGCCGTCATCCGACCCAGCTACCACTTTGGCAATGTCGAAATAGGCTCCGTCGTCGCCCGGTTTGATCGCCCCGATCTGTTCGAATTTTTCCTCCTGGCTGCGGCGGTAGAAGAATTTCAGTTTGCGGCTATCCCATCCGACCCCCGCGCGCACGATGCCTGCATCATCGGCATACCATTCCCACACGGGCGCACGCGCCCGCACGATTTCGCTCATCTTGCCATCGGGGAGCGCGACGCGAAATACCGATGGATAATCATAGATCGTCCGCTGGATTGACAGCAGCAGATATTGGCCTTCGGGATCGACGAACAGCACATCATCGCCCTCCAACCCCTGCCCATCGCGGCCGATGATTTTCGTCGCACCAGTGGTAAGGTCATGGATCGCGAGGATTGTCTGAAGCGCCTCTTCGCCGAAATAGGGGATGCTACGACCGACGCTGAACAACAGCTTGTTCGGCCCTGCCCAGCGCAGCCAGTTGAAATCGACCTTTTCGGGCAGGTTGATCGGCTGCCCCGCCTGTCCGTGGAGACCGCGATAGACGATGACCTCACGGCCCTTGATGCGCGCCAGAAACGCCAGGCGGGCGCCATCGGGCGATATCGCCGCGTTCGATATCTCGGGCAGCTGCGCCAGCTCGGCCGTCGCAATGCGCGCCGGACGTTCCGGTCCCGCTGTCACCGCTTCCCCGGCGCTTGCGCCTGCCGGAAGACCGGATATTGCCGCCAACAGCAGCAGCGCTCCCAAATGATTTTTCATTATCCCCGCAATCTTTGCCCCGTTTCCAGAAAGATAGGAAATTGGCCCGGAAGGCAATGGGAATTAGTGCACGATGTGCAGCTTTCGTGCGACCCGCCACCCGACGGACTTGGCCCACGCATAGCTCGGCCAGCGCGGCGGCATCGCCGGATCGAGCCCCATGCGGCGCAATGCGGAGTTGGCGGCGTGCGCCTCGGCTTCGCGGTAACTCCATTCGCTGCGCCAGGTGATCGACAGCGAGATCGACGGCGCATCGCCGTTGGCAACAAAATGCGGCGCCATCACCGGCATCAGCACCGCATCGCCGGGGCCAAGTGGCACCTGCTGGGCGTCTTCGCGATAGCTTTCGTCCCACGGCAGGTTGCGGTGTCCACCGCCATGATAGCGTTCATGCTCGCGGCGATGCGCAAACCGCTCGTCGCCCGCGGGCCAGACGTTCATCACCTTGGTGCCGCGCAATTGCAGCAGGATGTTATGTTCGGGATCGAAATGAAACGGCGTGATCGACCCGGGCGACGAGATGAAGATGAACCCTTGCGGCGTGAGCATCGCACCCGTGCGTGGCTCAACGACCGATTGGAGTTCGCCGAGCAGGTCCATCAGCAGGGTGCGATACGCCGGAACATTTTCGATATTCTTGAGCACCGCCCAGCTGCCATTACTGTCGATGGTGCGGATCGTCTCACCGATCGACAGGCCGTTCGACGGAATGTCCTCGGGGCGGATCCCGATCGGCACATCGCCCGGATTATATTCGACCGCGCTCGCAGGCAGTCCTTCGCCAAGCTGCGCCAGCGCTTCAAGCGACAAGAGGGGATGGTCTGGGATGTGATGGTGCAGCAATCCCGCCTGGAGCGGGTAGAGCGCCTCCATCGTCGCCAGCGTTTCGGGCGGGAAAACAGATCGGGTGATCGGCCGATGCGCAGTCATGACGAGCTTTCTACTTCATTTTCGGTCGCGGTGGGAGCCTTCCAGCGCCGCCAGAGCCGTTCGATCCTGGTCAGCATCGCAAAGCGCAGCCGGTCGGCGGGCGCCGACAAGGCAGCGTTCACCCACACCAGAGCGCGGCGCTCGCGCCAGACGCTGTCGATCATCGGATGCCCGGGCGCCGCGCAGCTGTCGACCCATGCGATCGCCGGGTCGTCGAGCAGATCGAGATTCGCCTGTTGCAACAGCACCCCGGGCGAAAAGCGCGCATAATCCTCGTCGAACGCGGTCTTGAACGAAAAGCCCCCCGGCGGCGCCCGGAAGTTGATCAGCATCGCCAGCGGCCGCTCATCCAGATCCAGCGCGCGCATGTCGAGCCGCCCCGCTTCCGCGGCGCCGGTCAGGATCGCGCGGAACCATGCCTGGGTGTCGCTGTGGCTGGCGAGCGCCGATCCTGCGCGGCCTTTCCAGCCGCGCGCCTCAAGATCGAGAAACGCATCGATCCACGGTTCGATCGCCTCGCCCGCCTGCCAGCGCCGCAAGCGCACCGCGCCCTGTTCGGCAAGCCGGTTTGCCTGCCGCCTGAGTTCCTTGCGTTTCTTGGCGCGCACCGCGGCGTCCCAATAGTCCGCGGGCGACAGGTCGCTGTCGAGCAGCGCGCGTTCCTCGCGGTGGACGACCTCGGCCTCACCCCCGCGCACCCGCGCCACGTCGATCAGCGCGCAGTGAAGCGGGCCGTCCGCGGTCAGCCGCGGCACATGCAGCAGCGTGCGCGCCCACGGCGCCGCATCGCACCAACCGAGCAGGATCGACCAGAACAGGCGCTCAAACCCGGCGCGCACCAGGGGCGCGCCATGGAAATGATTGGGATGCGCCCAACCGGTCACATGGCGCAGCGGCAGGCGACCATAATGCGTCGCGGCGGCCACCGGCATGATCCCGATCACCGGGCCATCGCTGCCATCGCGGACCATAACCAGCCGGGCGTGACGTTCGGGGTCGAGCAGGTGCAGCGCAGATTGCAGGCACCAGCGTTCGGCAAAGGGGTTCGGCTCGCTCGCCTCCGCCGCCAGCCGGTCCCACGCCGCTGCCAGTTCGGGTGACAGCGCCAGCGGATCAACGACGCGCACCGTCAAAGGTTCGGCGGTGGCGGCGTTGGCGGGAAAGGCGGGATGCACCGTCATCGGGTGGAGGTTAGCAGGCAGGAGTTAAAATGGGGTGGCGATTTCGCTGTTCCCCTCCCGCTTGCGGGAGGGGCTAGGGGAGGGCCTGTCAAAAATCGCCGCGCACGAAACATGCCCTCCCCCGACCCCTCCCGCAAGCGGGAGGGTAGAATCAGCGCTATATCCCGAACAATTTCGCCAGCGACTTCTCCAGCATGAAAAACTGCCAGATCAACCGCCCATGGTCGCGCCGCCCCGACTGGTGCGCCGCCACAATCCGTTCGATCTCGGCCATGTCGAACCAGCCCGACCGCGCCAGCGTCGACGACGTCGCCAGCCCCCTCGCTTGCTCGACCAGCGCCCCGCGGAACCATTGCGACACCGGGGTCACAAACCCCATCTTCGGCCGATAGAGGATGTCGTGCGGCAGATAGCGTTCCATCGCCTGCTTCATGATCGCCTTGCCCGTCGATCCCTTGACGCGCATCGACGCGGGCAGGCTCGCGGCAAATTCGATCAGCCGGTAATCGAGCAGCGGCTCGCGCGCCTCCAGGCTCACCGCCATGCTCATCCGGTCGGTCTTGGTCAGGATGTCGCCGGGCAGCCAGATCATCAGGTCGGCATATTGCGCGCGGTCAAGCGGTTCGCGCGCCGGCGCGTCGACCATCGCCTTCCAGTAGCGCGCCTCGGCGACATGATCGCCCAGCGCATGATGCGCCGCATCGTTGAACAGCCGCGAGCGCTGCCCCACGCCGGTCACCCCGACCGCCTCGGCATAGCCCTCGGACCCGCTCTTCGACAGGCTCGCCAGCGTCGCGCGGGCGCGCAGCGGGCGCGGCGCCCAGTCCATTTGCGGCCACACCTTCGCCAGCGGCCCCAGCACCCCGCGGCGCAGGAAGCCGGGGATCAGCCCGCGCAGCCGTTCCTCCTGATGCTGGAACACCAGTCGGCGGTATCCCGCGAATGCCTCGTCCGCCCCATCGCCCGACAACGCCACCGTCACCTCTTCACGCGCGAGTTCGCACACGCGGTAGGTCGGCAGCGCGCTGGCGTCGGCAAAGGGTTCGTCGAAATGATCGGCGATCGTGTCGACCAACCCGAAGTCGCCCGACGACACGGTGCGGGTACGGTGATCGGTGGCGAAACGCTCGGCAATTTGCTGCGCATAGGCGGTCTCGTCGAGCGCCGCCTGATCGAAGCCGATGGTACAGGTCTTGACCGCCTTCGCAGTCGCCTCGGCCATCAGCGCGACGACTGCGCTGCTATCGACCCCGCCCGACAGGAAGGCGCCGAGCGGCACGTCAGCGACCATGCGGTCGGTCACCGCGGCGCGCATCAGATGAACCAGATGCTCGGCCGCCTCGCCTTCCGAAGCCCGGATGCGCTTCGAAAAATCGGGCGCCCACCAGCGCGTCGGCGCCGGCACCGGCTTGCCGCGTTCGAGCAGCAGATAGTGACCCGCGGCCAGCTTCTCGACCCCGGCGACGATACAATTGTCATCGGGGACATAACCGAAGGCCAGGAAATCCTCGATCGCGGTGAGGTTCGCTTCCTGTCTGAGCAACGGATTGCGCAGCAGACCTTTCAACTCCGACGCAAACGCCACCGATCCGTCCGACAGCCGCGCATAATGCAGCGGCTTCACCCCCAAGCGGTCGCGCGCCAAGAACAGGCAACCGCGCTGATGATCGTGGATCGCGAAAGCGAACATCCCGTTCAGCCGCGACAGGCAATCCGGCCCCCATTGCCGCCACGCCGCGATGATCACCTCGGTATCGCCGCTGGTGCGGAAGCGGTGGCCGCGATCCTCAAGCTCGGCGCGCAGCTCGCGAAAATTATAGATTTCTCCGTTGTAGGTGAGCGTCACCGCCTCATCGTCGCTCGCCATTGGCTGCGGGCTGCCCTCGATGTCGATGATCGACAGACGCAAATGGCCCAGCCCGACCCCCGCCGCGGTCCACTCGCCCGCTCCGTCGGGGCCGCGATGCTGCATCGGCGACAACATCGCGCGCAGCCGCGCCGGATCGACGGGCTTGGCCGTCTCCAGATGATAGATACCCGCGATCCCACACATGGCGCGGTCCCTAGCGGGTTTTCAAGGCGCGGTCAGCCATTGCCTTGGCTCCGCCCGACGCGGAAACGAAATCCTCTATCGCATCGCGCCCGCCGTACCGGTCTTCGCTCGACACGATCAGCGACAGCGCACGCGGATCGCCGCCGAGCAGCCGTGCTTTCAGCCCCGCGAGCTTCGCGCGGCGCGGATCGCCGGTCGCCGCGCCATCAACGACATACCAAGTCGCCGCGTCGCGCAGCACCGGGCCGGGGTGCAGCAAGCGTTCGGTTCGCGCGCCCTCAACCGCGGGCAGCGCCGCGCTCCACGCCCATTCGCTGTCGGGGTCGATCGCCCCCTGCCCGAACGCAACGACCTCGCGCCCTTCGGCCTGACGTTCATAACCACCAATCGCGATGGTCACCCGGCGCCCCTCGGCATCGACGAAATGCCGCAGCAGACGCTGATCGGCGCCGTCGAAGCGTGGCGTCCACGCCATGCCCTCGGCGCTCGCCACGCTCCATCCGCGCGGCGCCTCGACTGCCATTGTCGCGGGCAGCGGCGCGCTGCGCCCGCCGACCAGCCATGCCCAGCCAGCAAAGATCAGCGGGATGGCGAGCGCAGCGGGCAGCACCGCCTTCGCCGCACCGGCAAAGCGCGACGGGCCACCAAGCCCGCTCACATCGACCGCAACATCGTTCGCGGGCCGATCGAACCAGCGCCACGCCACCAGCATCACGATCGCAATCACCAGCCCGAAAAAGATCCAGCCATAGAAGATATGATCGATCCCGCCCGCCGCTTCGATCCCCCAGATTTCGGCCGCAACCATCGTGCCATAAGCGCGCAGCGCATTGGCAAGGATCGTTGCCGCCAAGGCAGCCAAGACGAAGACGATCCGCCGCGTCCAGCTTTTGAAACACATATGCGCCGCGAACACCGCATAGGCCATCATCGCGATCAGGAAATTGACCCCCGAACATTCCTCGGCGACCTCGAAAAATCCCGCGGGCGTGGTGATAAACACCCCTTCCATCTCGGCGGAAATGCCCGACAAATGGAGCAGGATGACGCTGATATGCGCGGTAAAGGTCTGGAGCAGCGGCACCAGTTCCTCGCCGAACGGCACCAGCAGCAGCGCATAGCCGAGCGGGAACAGCAGCCCTCGCACCAGCTTCTCGCCCAGCGCCGCGCCGACCGCGCCTTGCAGCATCAGCACCAGCCCGAGTTGCCTAAACAGCCCGACCCCCGCCGCCTCGCCGACCAGCCACACCAGTCCCGCCCCCGCCATCCAGACCAGCGCGGGCCACCAAAAGCTGGGGGTCAGCGGGCGCAGCAGGTCGATGCGCTGCGACACCAGCCAGCCGATCATCGGCACCATCAGCAGGCAATGGGTAAAGGTCGAGCTGTGCCACCAGATGCCCGCCATATCGGCGGCATCGCGCCAGAAGATCACGAGGACCGCCGCCGTGAGCAGTGCGAGCGCGCCCAGATGGCGTTGCCACAACGTCATGCGGGCAGCCCCAGCAGCTCACGCAGCGGCGCCAGTCGCGCATCCCAGCCATAGCGCGCAATCATCCGCGCCCGCGCCGCCTGCCCCATCGCGGCAGCAGCGGCGCGATCCTCGAATAGCGACCCCACCGTGGCGGCCATGCCGTCGGCATCGTCGGCGACGAGCAGGTGCTCTCCTGCTGTCGCATCGATCCCTTCGGCAGCCGCCGCACTCGCCACCACCGGCCGCGCCATCGCCATCGCCTCGAGCAATTTATTCTGCACCCCGCGCGCCAGCAGCAGCGGCGCGACCACCGCATCGGCGGCGGCAAGCCAGGGTCGCACATCCGGCACCTCGCCGGTCACGGTCACGCCCGGCAGCTTTGCAAGCGCGCGCACCTCGTCGCTCGGCGCCCGCCCGACGATTGCAAAACGCGAAGCCGGATGCTGCTGGCGGATCAGCGGAAGAATGTCGGCGGCGAACCAGCGCACCGCGTCGATATTGGGGCGATAGTCCATCTGGCCGGTGAACACCGCGAGCGGCCCTTCGCCGTTATCGACCGCGTCGAATGTCAGCGCCGGATCGAACCTGTCGGTGTCAATGCCATTTTCGACCGCGCGCACCTTGTCGGCGCCAAGCCCGCTGCGCGTCCGGAACAGCGCCGCCTCGGCCTCGCTGACAAACAGGCTGGCATCGACGCGCCGCGCGACCTTGGCTTCATAAGCACCCAGCACCCGCGCCTCGCGTTGATGCACCCAATGCAAAGGCTGACGCCGGTCCTGCTCGGCATAGGTCGCGAATTTGGCCGAATCGACATCGACAAAATCCATCAGCGCCGAGCCGTCAAAACTGGCGGGCAGGTATTGCGCCATCTGGCCCGAGAAGCCGACGATATGGGTGATGCTCCCACCGCGAACCAACGTATCGACATGGCGCGCAAGCGCGGCATTTTTGAACAGTCGGTTCGACACCGGCTCGCCGCGCAGCACCGCCTGCACAAGCGCCACCGGGCGCGACACATTGCGCACTTCGATCGCCAAACTCGTGCAAAGCGGTGCTATTTTTTCGCGCGCAATCGCGGCGTCCTGTTCATTATCGGCGAGTGCCGCAACATGCACCGGCGCCAGCTTGGCCAGCGCCTCGAACATATGCCAGCTGCGGATCCGGTCGCCGCGGTCGGGCGGCCACGGCGCGCGGTGCACGAGGAACAGGATTTCGGCCAAGTCGTGACTATCCCGTCATTGCGAGCCGCGGGCGAAGCAATCTCCAGCCATCGACCCTGCGCAAGATCCATGGCTGGCGATTGCCGCTTCGCCTGCGGCTCGCAATGACAAAATGGTATCGCCCACGCCCGATCACCCCAATCCGCGCGCGATCAGCGGCCCGATCCGGTTCGCCGCCCACAGCGGCAATTTCTTCCAAATGTCGACTTGAAACCGATATTTGGCGCTATTCGGATTGGTATCACGGGGCGTCTCGCCCGGCGCCAGCCAGCGCGCATAGACCAGTGGCTGCGGTTCGAACCCCCAGTTCTTTTTGTAGCTATACGGCCCGGTTCCAACCTTCGACCGCCCGAAATCGAAGCGCGTGCACCCCTTGCCCCGCGCATGGCGCATCAGCGCGAAATACATCAGCTCGTTCGCGCGCAGCCGCCGTGCATCAGCAATCCCGCCGCCCCAATAGGGCATCACCGTGCCGCGCCAATACAGGCTGAGCACGCTCGCAACCGGGCGCCCGTCCTGCCGCACAGTCAATATATCGGCATCGTCGCCGGACGCATCGAGCACCGCGTCGAACAGCGCCTTGGGAAACACCGGCGTCCCAAGGTTACGGACGCTGGTCGCATAGGTGCGATAATGGTCGCGCCGCTCCGCCGCATCGCGACCCGTCGTCACGGTCAAGCCGCTCTCCAGCACCTTGCGTACCTCGGCACGCTGCTTGCGCGGGATCGCCAGCAGTTCGGCATCGTCGTCGCTAGTGAGATCGCGCGCAAAGCCTGCGTAAACGCCTGCTTCTTCCCGCCAACCATCACCTTCGGGTCGCGGCCCGCCGCGCAGTTCGACCGACGCGACGCCAAGCGATTTCGCCATCGCCGCAGCACCCTCGGCCAACGTAGCCGCCACCGCCGGATCATCAGCCAGGATGCCGCCATCGACCGCAAACCCGCTGCCGACCAGCGCCTGCCCGAACAGCGGCGAGCGGACATGGTGGAGCGGTAACAGCCCCGTCAGCGCCCCGCCCGCATCGCGTGCGGTCACCAGATGGCAGACGTGCCCCGTCGCCTTGGTGATCGCCTCGCACCAGGCGCGGCTGTGAAAGGGCGTCGCCTGCGGATGTGCGGCGACATAGGCGTCCCACGCCGCCGCATCGGACAACGGCGCGCCGGAAAAACCATCCTTCACCGGACGGATCGGCGCATTCACGCCGCGGCGCGCCACGGCTCGGCGCGCTGCTGTTGCGCCGGGAGCAACGCGTCAGCGCGCGTCCATTCGAAATCGGCGAGCAACTTCTTCAACTTGCCAGCCATGGCCGCCAAGCCGCTGTAATGACGGATTTTCGATTTCAACGGTGCGTCGGCAACGCGCGGCTGGCCGGGGTCGATTTCCCATGGGTGGAAATAGAGGATGGCCGGATGCCCCTCGGCGTTCATCCGCGCGATCGCCCAGCGCGTGAAGCCATAGGGCAGCATCCGCATGAAGCCGCCGCCGCCTGCTGCGAGGGTGCGCCCGGCATAGCGCGCCGTCGTCACCGGCCATTCGACCAGCTCGCTATCGGGCAGCGGCCGCCACGCATGGCGCGGGCTTTGCGGCCAGCCATAATGGTCGTGGACGACCGGCGCGACGCTGCTCGAATAGGCATAGCCCTGTTCGGCCAGCACTTGGTGCGCCCATGGCGTGCGCGTATCGACCGAGAAGCTCGGCGCGCGATAACCGCGCACGGCGACGCCGCCGAGATCCTCAAGGATGGCCTGCGTCTGCTTGAGGTCGGCGGCAAATTCATCGGCGGTCATGTTGAACACGCGTTTATGGTCATATCCATGGCTCGCCAGCTCATGCCCCGCGCCGACGATCCGCTTGATCAGCGCCGGATAGCGCTCGGCGACCCAGCCCAGCGTGAAGAACGTCCCCTTCGCCCCCGCATCGGCGAAAATCTGCAGCACCGCGTCGCAATTCGCCTCGACCCGGCACTCGAGCGTCGGCCAGTCGGCGCGGTCGATCGTGCGCTCAAAGGCGCCGACCTGGAACCAGTCCTCGACATCGACCGACAGGCCGTTCTGCATCATTTTTCACCTTCATCGACCGGATAGCCGATTTCGCGGCGGCTGTCAGGCTGCCCAGGTCCGCGACGTCGCCGGATTGGGCGCATTTTCGGGATCGCGCTCGACCCATTCGATCAGCAGGTCGAGCACGCGGCGCAGCGCGGCATCCTGTTCGACCAGCCGCGCCTCGAGCGACGCAATCTGGGCTTCGAGCGCCGCCAGCTGTTCGGGATCGATCGCGGGTGCCGCCGGAGCGCCGCCATCCGCCGCGGCCATGCGCGCCAGAACTTCGTCGGCGCTCGGGTCGGGCGGAGTCAGCATGGCCGCCTGCTCAGGCTCCGCAAAGGGCGGACGCCCGTCGGCAGCGCGCTGCGGCCATTCGAGCGCGGTTTCGTTCGCTGCCGTCGGTGCCGCAAAGGGCGCCGGGGTCGGCGCAACCGCAGCGGCAGCCGCCGCGACGACTTCCTCGACCGGCAGCGGCGCCAGCGTCGACGCGTCGATGCCGCGGTCGGCCTCGATCTCCGCCACCACCGAGCGCACATTTTGCGCCGTGATCCGCGTCATCTGCTCGACCGCGCCGTACAGCAGCAAACGACTGACCAGCACGTTCAGCTTGCGCGGCACGCCCTCGCTATAATCGAAAATTTCCTCGAACGCGTCGGGGCTGAAGCTCGGGTTGCCGGTCCAGCCGACCTTGCCCAGCCGGTGGAGGATATAAGGCTCGACCTCCTCGGGCTCCATCGGGTCAAGGTGATGCGTCGCGATCACCCGCTGGCGCAATTGTTCCAGCGTCGGCGAATGGAACAGGGTCTGGCGAAACTCGGGCTGACCGAGCAGGAAGATCTGCAGCAGCGAATGGCCACCGAGCTGGAAGTTCGACAGCATCCGCAATTCTTCAAGCGCCGAGATCGCAAGATTCTGCCCCTCGTCGACGATCAGCAACGTGCGTTTCCCCGCGCGCGCCTGTTCGCGCAGATATTGCTCCATCGACCGCAGCAACTCGGCCTTGCTTTCGCCTTCCCATTCGATCCCGAACTGTTCGGCAACCAGGCGAAGCAGATCGTCGCCCTCGACCTGCGTCGACACCAGCTTGACGGCGGTCAGGCGATTGGGGTCGATGGTGTTCATCAGATGGCCGACCAGCGTCGTCTTGCCCGCGCCGACGTCGCCGGTGATGACGATAAAGCCCTCGCCCTGCGCGAGTCCGTAGCCGAGGTAGGACATCGCCTTGCGGTGGGTGCCGCTTTCGAAATAGAAGTGCGGGTCTGGCGTCAGCTGGAACGGACGCCCGGTGAAACCATAGAACTGATCGTACATCGTCAAAATTCCCGTTTGCCTGGTCAGAAGTTGTAACGCAGTCCCACCAAAGCTGAACCAATAAGCTGGCTGTTGAAGCCGTCCTGATCAAAGGCGTTGAGGCTGGCCGCCGCGGTCCCGGTCAGACCGCGCCAGAAGCGCCGCGAATAGGCCGCCGACAGCCCCGCCGACTGGACGTCGCTCGCCCCCGGCGCGCCGTTGTCGAAATAGTTGAGATAACCCGTCAGGCTGATGTCCGAATCGACGTCGAGCTGGCGTCCTGCCGACAGGAAGAGATAATAATTCTCGTCCTTGATCCCGTTCAGGTTGGCGATTGGCGACAGCAGCGGCGCCAGCAACTTGCGCTGGTCATATCCGATGCCGACGCCATAGCTCCACCCGGCATAGCGCGACCCAATCGTCGCCTGCACGCCGCGGCTGCGATATTGCGCCGAGGTCGCGTTGCCGAGCTGGTTGTTCAGGCATCCGCCGCCCTCCTGCCCAAACACGCACGGATTGATCGTCCCGCCGATCGGGTTGCGCGTCGGATCGAACTGGGTCGGCAGCGCCGCCAGCCCGCCCGACAGGCCACGGCCCAGGCTCGACAGCCCGTCGTACACGCCGACCTGGATCGTCGTCGCATGATCGGCACGATAGGAAAAGCTGCCGGTATAGATGGTGTCGCCATAACGGCGCCCGACCCGCGCGGTCGCCGACGTGCGGCGGCTCGGCTGCCACATCACCCCGGCGTCCCAGATCAGCCCGTCGGTATCGAACGACAGCTGGCGCGGGGTCGATTTATCGGTGATGAAACGGCCGTTGGCATCGCGCACGGGCACGCCGTTTACGTCGAGCACCGGATCGCGCTGGCCAATCTCGATGTCTTCGTAACCCACGCCGCCCAGCAGCGCGACGGTCGGACCGATCGGCATCGTCACATCGGCGCGGGCATATTTGCCATCGAACCTTTGGTCGAGCTGGCTCGCATCTTCGCGTTCGTAGCCGCCCGACAACTGCCAGCCGAACGGCAGGTCGCCGGGCCGCGCGCCGACGCTGGCCCACGCGACATGGTTGGTCGAGCTGTCGAAAATATCCTGCGGCTGTGACCCCGGCGACAGGAGCGCGGGCTCATCGACATCGACCTTGGTATAGCCGAAGCGATAGCCGGCCCCGACGTCGAGCCCGCCGATGCGGCGCGCAAAGGTCGGCCCTGCATAGACGGAGTAGAGGTTCGCGACATTGCTCGCGTTACCGATGAACAATCCGCTATCGGCGCCCTGCCCGTCGGCGCGGGTTCGGGTGGCAAGTGCGCCGCCCTCCAGGTTCAATCCGCGCGCCGCCTCGATCCGGCCGCGAGCCAGCCCGCTGATCGTATCGGAATCGCCCAGCCCGCCGTTCCATCCAAAGCGATGTTCATAGCGCAGCGTCGCGGCCAGTTCGGCGCGCGTCGTCACGATCGTAGCATCCACCCCGACCGCAACATTGGTATAGGTCAGGACGTCGCCGCCATTCTTCAGATCGGCGGTCAGCACCTGCCCGACCTCCAGATAGGGGCTGACATCGACCTGCCGCTGGGCGCGGCGGCCTTCGGCGCGCTTCGCCGCGCGGCCCGGTTCTGCCGCCGGAGCGCTCGTCGGCGCGTCGCTGGCGCCCGAAGCGGGATCGCCCGAAAATTGCGCCTGCGCACCCGTTGCGGTTCCCGCCAGCAGCAGCGCCGCAAGCGCTCCTGCGTGGCGCAAAGTGGTGGTGGTGCGCATCACGCGCCTCCTTGTCCGTAATAGGTGCCGAAGCGGCGGCCACCCGGCGAAAATTTCACCCCGTTGAGCAGCAGCTGGATATGCGGACACGCGCCCATCAGGCCGATCGCGTCGCGCAGCGCGGATTCCAAAGTTTCGTCGGCGCGCACGACCATGATCGTCTGGCCGACATGCCCCGCGAGCACCGCGGCGGGCGATGCCGCCAGCACCGGCGGCGAATCGATGATCAGGATGCGCCCGGGGACGCCCTGTTCGAGCTGCGCCAGCAACGCATCGGTGCGCGCCGAGGCGAGCAATTCGGTGTCGTGCATATGTCCAGTCCCCGCGGGCATGACTTTCAGCCCCGGAATGTCGGTCTGGATCAGACAGTCGCCCAGCGGCAGATGCGCATCGGCCAGCGCGTCCATCAGCCCCGGGCCATCCTCCAGCCCCAAGGCTTCGAGCACGCTGGGTTTGGCGATGTCGGCGTCGATCAGCAGCACGTCATGGTCGGCCTCGACCGCCAGGCTGAGCGCCAAATTGACCGCGGAGAAGGTCTTGCCCTCACCCGGATTGGCCGAAGCGATCAGCACGCGGTGGCCGCGCGGCAGGATCGGGCGATTGCCGACGCCGCCGAAATTGCGGATCAGCTCGCGCTTCACGATGCGATATTCTTCGGAAATTCCGGTGACCGGCGTGCCCGGTACGATCATCCCGCGCGACGCAAGCCGTTCGCGGTTGATCGTCCCCTGCCGCGTCGGCACGATCGCGGGGGCTGCCTTGGCAAGCTCCTTGCGCGGCGAAGGCTTGGGCGTCGGGGCCGTTTCGACCGTCGGCGCGGCCTCGACGACGGGTTCGACGCTCTCGGGCGGCAGCACTTCGGCGACGGGTTCTGCCTTGACCGTCTTCGCCTTTTTCGGCGCTTCGGGCGGCAGGCTCGACACATCGATCGTCGGCGCATTGGCGGCGGGATCGAGCCCGAACATATCGGCGGCGCGTTCGAGCAGCGAGGGCGGGCGCTTGACTTTGCGTTGGTCGTTCATGTCATCGTCCCCGGTCACGCAACCATGCCGCGCTGGATGAATTCGGCGACCAGCAGCAGGGCGTAGAGCCCGACCAGCGCGCCACTTCCGCTCGCCAGCCACACCAGCTTCTTGCGCCGTTCGACATGACGTTCGGGGGTCACCACTTCGGTGATCGATCCGATCACCGGCAGGCCGCTGGCGCGTTCCAGCTTCGCCGCGGTGGCATAGCTGGCGCGGACCTGACCCAGCCCGAACGCCGCACCAATGCCGCCGCCAATCCCAGCGAGCAGAACGATGGTCAGGAACAGCGGCCGGTTGGGCGCTGCCGGACTGGTGGGTTTCGTCGGCGGATCAAGCAGTTCGATCTTGATCGCATCGGTTTCGGTCTGCACGTCGCCGCGCATCCGCACCTGCTCGCGCTGGCCCAGCAATTTGTCATATTGCGCCTTGAACGCGGTATATTCGCCGTTGATCCGGTCATATTCGGCGGCGATGCCGGGGTTCTGGATCTGCTGCGACGTGATCCGCGCGATGTCGCCGGTCAGCTGCGCCTTGCGCGCATTGAGCGCGCTCACCGTCGCCTGCCGCTCGGCGCGCATCGCGGCGAGCGAGGCATAGGCCGGGTTCTGCGAATTGCCGCCGCCACCGCCGCCCGCGCCTTCGCGGTCCGCCATGGCTTTCAGCGAAGCGATCTGGCTTTTGAGCGCAATGACGTCGGGATGCGCATCGGTCAGCCCGCGCGAACGCATCGACGACAGTTCATTCTGCGCCCCGGCCAACTGCTGCCGTGCGACACCGCCGCCGACGCTGCCCATGCCGGGCACGTTGATCGTCGCGGGGGTCGAGGCAAGCTGACCGTTCGCCGCTGCCAGCTGCGCCTGCGCTGCCACCAGCTGCGAATCGATCTGGCCGAGTTCGGCGCGTGCCGCTTCGACACGCTGTGCGGGTGATCCGGCACCGCCGGGGATCAGCCCGATATTCTGTGCCTCGAACGCCGCCCGCCGCGCTTCGACTTCGCGCAGCGCCTTTTCGCGATCGGCAATCTGTGCATCGAGGAATTTCAGTCCTTCGCGCGCGTTCATCCGCCCGCCGCGCAGCTGATCGTCGCGGAACACGGTGATCAGGCTATCGAGCACCCCCGATGCCAGCTTGGCGTTGTCGGCGTCGGACAGGCTGCCGACCCCGATGCTCGAAGTGATTTCAAAGATATTGTCTTGCTGCGGGATCACCTTGATATTCTTTTGCAGCATCGCGACCGCGCTGGCTTTTTCGCGCTCGCCCGCACCTGCGGGCAGCAAGCCCGTGGTAGCCGCGACCTTTTCCAGGTTGCGCGCGCTGGTCAGCGTTTCGCGGATCTGGTCGATCCGCTGGCGCCCACCGAATGTGCCGCCCTGCGGATCGTCGGGCAGGATTTCGTTGATGTCGACGAGCAGCCGGGCGCGGGAATCATAACGGTTGGGGATCGACGCGATTGCCAGCCAGCCGAGGATGCAAATCCCCCACGCCACCGCCAGCACGAGCCACCGGCGCGTCCAGACGCTGTGCAGCGCCACCCGGAATTCGTCGTAAAGGCTGTTCATCGGTTGCGATCAATCCTTGGGAGATGGGTCGGTTGGTGCGGGCGGTCTGGGTCAGAACATGCTTTCGGGGATGATGATGACATCGCCGGGCTGCAACCGCACATTGGCCTTGATATCGCCGCGCTTGATCAGGTCGTTCAGCCGCAGCCCAAACTCCTGCTGCTTGCCGCTGCCCTTGTCGAAACGGACGAGTCGTGCCTTGTTTCCAGCGGCATATTCGCCGAGGCCGCCGACTGCAATCATTGCATCGAGCACGGTCATGTTGGCGCGGAACGGAATCGAGGCGGGTTTTTCGGTCGCGCCGACGACGCGCACCTGCTGCGAAAAGGTGCTGTTGAAGGTGGTGACGATCACACTGACGATCGGGTCGGTGATATATTGGCTCAGCTGGAGCTTGATGTCCTGCTGCAACATCGTCGGCGTCTTGCCGACCGCGGGCATGTCAGTGATCAGCGGCGTCGTGATCCGTCCGTCGGGGCGCACCTGCACCTTGCCGCCAAGCTCGGGGTTGCGCCACACGAAGATCTGCAGCTCGTCGAGCGGGCCGATGATATATTCCTCGCCCGGACCCTCTTGATTCTGCACGAAATTCGCGCTGGGCAGCTGCGGCGCGCTGCTGCCGCCGCTTGCGCAGCCGGAGAGCGCCGTCGCCGCGATACCGGAGACGAGCGCGGCGCGGGCGACGCGAAGCGAGGGGAACGAAGCCATAATCAATCAACCTTTCGTGCCGCGGGCCGCCGCCGCGGTCCAAATCCCCGCGACAACCGTCATTGCGTCAGCGTCCGCTCTTGCGCGAAAAGGGTGAACATAATGTTAGTATTGCGATAAGTGCGACTAGCACATCGGAAGAACTGTCCCGTTAAGGAACAAGTTTTGACCGATCAGATGAGCATTTCGCGCGCCGGACCCTGCCCCAGAAACGCTGCCGGGCTCGCGCTGGCCCCATAAGCCCCTGCCTGAAAGATCGCGATCAGGTCGCCGACATCGGCGCGCGGCAGCCCGACCTGGTCGCCCAACCGGTCGAGCGGCGTGCACAGGCAGCCGACGACCGAGACGGTCTCGGTCGGCTCGCGGCCAAAGGCGTTCGCGACTGCGATCGGATAATTGCGGCGGATCACCGTCCCGAAATTGCCGCTCGCCGCGAGCTGGTGATGCAGTCCGCCGTCGGTGACCAGAAAGGTCTCGCCATGGCTGGTCTTGCGGTCGACAACACGGGTCAGATAGACCCCCGCCTCAGCCACCAGCCAGCGCCCCAGCTCCATCGCAAAGCGACTCTCCGCCAGCACCGCGGGCCGCGCCGCGAGCGTCTCGCCCAGCGCCGACCCGACCGCCGCCGCATCGACCGCGTTGTCACCCGGAAAATAGGGTACGCCCATGCCGCCCCCCAGATTGATCAGCGGCGGCGTCGCCCCGATCTCCTGCGCCAGCCGCGCCGCCAGCGCGACCGTCTGCGACTGCGTATCGGCAATCGCCGCGGCATCAAGTGCCTGCGATCCCGCGAAAATATGGAAACCCTGCCAGTCGGCCCCCGCCGCGATCAGCCGCCGCACCAGCGCCGGAACCTCGGCTGCGTCGACCCCGAACGGCTTGGCGCCGCCGCCCATCTTCATCCCCGATCCTTTGAGGTCGAAGTCGGGATTGACCCGCACCGCCAGCCGCGGCGTCACCCCGATCCGCGCCGCGATCGACAGCGCCCGCGCCGCCTCGCCCGTCGATTCCAGATTGAGCGTTGCCCCCGCAACAATCGCCGCCTCCAGCTCGCGATCGCGCTTGCCGGGTCCGGCAAAGCTGATGTGCGCCGCCGCCATCCCGCTGTCGATCGCGGTTTTCAGCTCGCCGCCCGACGCGACGTCGAACCCGTCCACCAGCGGCGCGATATAGGCGAGCAGCGGCGGATAGGGGTTCGCCTTCATCGCAAAATGGAGATGCACCTCGTTGGGCATCGCGGCGCGCCATTGCGCCACCCGCGCACTCAGCATCGCGCTGTCATAGACAAACAGCGGCGTATCGCCCGCCATATCGGCGAGCGTATCAGCCCGGTCGCCGCCGATCAGTAGCATGCCGTCTTCGTCGGCGGTGTAACCCGGCGGAATGGGTCCGTGCGGCTTCATGCCGCCACCTTCGGCGCCCAATCGGCGGCAATCGCCACCCGATCGAGCTTGCCATTTGGATTGCGCGGCAGGCCATCTCGCCATTCGATCACCTGCGGCTGCATAAAATTGGGCAGATTCTGCCGCAGATAGGTGCTCAGCCCCGCCTCGTCGGCAACCCCGCCCTTGCCGCGCACGATCAGCACAATCGCCGCGCCCAACCGCGCATCGGGTACGCCGAACGCGACCGCTTCATAAATCAGCCCCGACGCGACCGCGACATCCTCGACCTCGGTCGGGCTGACGCGGTTGCCCGCGGTCTTGATCATCGCATCGTCACGCCCGACAAAATAGAGCAGGCCATTGGCGTCGCGGCGCACCGTATCGCCCGACCACACTGCCATCCCGCCATAGCGCGACACGCGCGGCACCGGCCGAAACCGTTCCGCGGTGCGCTCCGCATCCTGCCAATAGCCCTTGGCAACCAGCGGCCCGCAATGCACCAGCTCGCCCGGCTCCTCGTCGGCGGTGATCGTCCCGTCGGGTCGGCACACCAATATCTCGGCATGCGGGATCGCGCGGCCCATCGAGGTCGGATGATCGGCAACAAATTTCGGTTCGAGATAGGTCGAACGAAACGCCTCGGTCAGCCCGTACATCGGGGTGATGTCGGCGTTCGGAAAGGTCGCGCGCATCGCGTCGATCAGCGACGGCGTCAGCGCCCCGCCGCTGTTGGTCAGCCGCCGCAAATGCGCCGCCGCCTCGGCAGGCCAATCGCTCTCGACCAATTGCACCCACAAAGGCGGCACCCCCGCCAGCGTCGTAGCCCGGTGCCGCGCCACCGCCTTCACGACGTCGCGCGGGGTCAGATAATCGAGCGGTGCCACCGCCGCGCCCGCATACCAGCTCGAAAACAGCTGGTTCTGCCCATAATCGAAACTTAGCGGCAGCACCGCGAGCACCCGGTCATCGGGCGTCAACGTTAGATAGGACGCGACACTCTCCGCCCCCAGCCATAAATTGGCGTGGCTCAGCATCACGCCCTTCGGTCGCCCGGTCGATCCGCTGGTGTAAAGGATCGCCGCGAGATCGTCGGGTTCGGCTGACGACGGCGCCAGCCCGTCCCCGTCCGAATCGATCACCGCCTCGGCGACCGTCAAATCCTGCACCGCGCAATCATCGGGCCGCCCGTCGCCCAGCATCTCCGCGCGCGCGCCGTTGGTGAGCAGCAGCTTCGCCCCACTGTCGGCCAGAATATGCGCGACCTGCGGCGCTTTCAGCAACGGATTGACCGGCACATGGATCAGCCCTGCCCGCGCCGCCGCCAGCGGCATCAGGCACGCTGCCCGCGTCTTCGCGCTCCAGCTCGCCACCCGCTCGCCCGGCCCACCCGCTTGGTCCAGCAACCACGCCGCGAGCCGCCCCACCCCGGCATCCAATTCGGCAAAGGTCATGACGCCATCGCCGATCAACAGCGCAGCCGCCCCCGGCGCGCCGCGCAGGGCGAGATGGTCGATCGGCCTGGAAGATGGGTTTTCGGCTTTGGTCATCGGCTGTTAGGAGTGAAGTGATAGAGGGCGACACCATGCAAGGGAACGGTGAACATCACGCTAATGATGAGCGGTTG
>NZ_DASYHE010000011.1:0-73683 GCF_035998965.1 Sphingopyxis sp. | reverse complement strand
TAGGCGAGCACGTCGGTTTCGGCCTCGTCCATGCAGGCGCCGAGCTTGGGCCAACGGGTGCGCAACTGGTCGGCGACCTGTCGCCAGACCTGCGTTGCGCTTTTCTGATCGGGCTGCAGGAAGACCTGGCGGATCGCGGCGGCGACGACAGTGTTCTGGCCCTTGGGCACATAGGACAGGGCATTGCGCATGAAGTGCACCCGGCAGCGCTGCCAGGTGGCGCCCATGACGCGGGTGATCGCGCCCTTGAGGCCCTCGTGAGCATCGGAGATGACCAGCTTCACGCCGGTAAGACCGCGCCGAACAAGGTCCTTCAGGAAGTCGGACCAGAAGACCTCCGCTTCCGAGGGGCCGATATGCAGGCCGACGATCTCGCGCCGGCCCTCGGTGTTGACGGCCATGGCGATTATTGCGGCAACGCTGATGATCCGCCCGCCTTCGCGTACCTTGAGATAGGTGGCATCGAGCCAGAGATACGGCCATTCGCCGGTGAGCGGGCGTTTCAGAAAGGCATGGACGCGCTCGTCAATGTCCTTGCAAAGCTTGGAGACGGTGGACTTGGAGATGCCGGTCATGCCCATGGCCTGGACGAGTTCATCGACCCGCCGGGTGCTGACCCCGCCGATCCACGCTTCCTGGATCACCGCAACCAGCGCTTTCTCGACCATCTTGCGGGGCTCAAGGAAGCCCGGAAAATAGGACCCAGCACGCAGCTTGGGGATTTTCAGGTTCAGCGTGCCTACCCGGGTATCCAGCGAACGGTCGCGATAGCCGTTGCGCCAGGTCGCGCGCTCGCTGCTGCGTTCGTGGCGACCCGCGCCGATCAGGCCATCAACGTCGGCCTCCATGATCAGCTGCAGCACGTTCTCGGCGATGGTGCGCAAAAAATCCGGTTGGCCGCCCTTTGCAGCCAGCTCTTCGATCAGTAATCTGTCCTCGGTCATCGGGAACTCCTCTTCGTCACGGTTGAAGTGTGCAAACTCCACCATAACGATGAACCCGGTGGCCACCAGCGACGCCGCATTCCGGGGTGGGGCATGCCCCACCCCGGAATACACCATCGCCTACACCGGAAATTACACCACGAGCGCGGACGCTAACTTGCACATCAGCTTCAACCAATTTGCTTCATCAATGCTGATGAGAGGATACTGGCATGCCCAAAGCCCTTGTAAACGAACATAAGAGCTGCCCGGCCGCAATCGGCCAGAGTCGGCGGTATCGCACGCCTGAATGTGAGTTCGGGGGGTGTCGCCTATTCCGTAGGATGTTGTCGCCACCAAGCGTGGATTAATCGCTTTCCTACAATATTTCGCGCTGTCATGCCGAGCCTATGCAAGAACGAAGACCCAAATGGCGCGACCGGGCGCTCGCTATCGAATTCTGGATTGCGACCGTGCTGGTGGGCGGCTCATTCCTCGTCGGGGCGTGGCAGGCGCTTAAATATCTGTTTTAGCGGCGGGGGCGGCGCACTAGCGCTACGCTCCAGCCGCGAGCGGCGAGGGAACAAAATTCTCAGGCGCTACACCGTCGACATCCACCAGGTCTTCGCTCACCACGATGCCGGTAATGCGAACACGCTTTTCGATATGGTCGACAGGAACGCGGTGTAAGTCGAGCCGCCACCGGCCGCCAAGGTCACGGCGAAGCGAGAAACCGCCCGCGTCGCGGAGCAACGTCCCTGTCTCTTCGATTCTCGTGCCAATCATCGTCATGACTTTGGCCTACGCAAAGTCGCAACACCGCGCCAGAAACTTCGGCTGAACTCCTAACAACCCAGCCTAAATGCTCATCGCCGCCGAAATGGTTCGCACGCCACGCCATCGCCGTCGCCATCCATTTCTGGCCGATACCCGGGCTGACCGCGGTATAACGGCGCGGCACCCGCTGCCCACGCCGCATTGCAATTGCGGTAATAGACGCCGGACGGCGCCGACGATGCAATAGGCTGGCGCACGGCGGATGCCTGCGGCTTGGCCCGATGTGCCCTGGGACTGGCGGCCCGATAGTCGACCGGCTGTTGGAAGTCGGAACCCCAGATGCCCAGTTTGAGGGCCTTGGCGCGCGCCTCGGCGCCGAGATAGCGATCGCTAAACTGAGGCAACGCAACTGCAAGGCCCGCTTCGACCATGGCTTGGCCCAGATCTATCTGCCGCGCGGTGCAGCTGGCGACGATCCGGTCATAGTCATCGACATCGCGCTGCTCACACCGCAATTCGGCACCATTGACCAGTTGCGCCAGTTTCGCCGACGCTTCTTTGCCGCATGCCCAGCTTTGTCCCTCGCGCGCGCAAGTCTGGTTGAGCTCGGGGGCGTCCACACCGTGCAAGCGGACGACGATCCCCGCCATGTCGAGAGAGTCGCCGTCCATCGCCCGGGCCGAGCCACTAATGTCCTGCGCGGATGCGAACACCGGCGTCAGCGCCAGCCCGATTACAAAAAGCCATTTCATGGGAGATAAACTAGCCCGGTCAGCTTACCAATTTCTTGAACATCCTCGATCGATCGAGCCGAATGTCCGCTATGCGAATATTCGCCCCCAAGACCGACTGACAGAATTGGCCATAGCCCGGTCGACCGAAGCGCCGACTGCCCCGAAGTCCTTTGCCGCGGATCTGGAGCCGGTGACGGCCACGACGGTAATGGCCGAACCTTCAGACCAATGCCGAGCGCGCCGACTCTTCTACGCTCCCGAGCGGCGCCTCTTCATCCCTTTAATAATATCACTAAAAACCTCGCGATCTGTGGGATGGAGCGATTTCAGATCACGGTACAAGACAAGCAATTTTTCGTCATCACCGTCTTCGTCCGGGCTTTCACCCACAAGGCGCGAGATCGACACCTCAAAATAATCGGCGAGCTTTCGGACGAGTTCGATCGACGGATTCTTGGCGGTGCCTTTCTCAAGCTCCCAGATATGGGCTTTCGACGCACCAATGGCGTCAGCCACTTCCTGAAGCGATTGCTGCTTTGCCGTGCGAAGGTTCTGCAGCCTCATCGCCAACGACATGCCCATGACCTCCTTAGACCCAACTTACCATGCGATCGGTGACATAGAAATCAACGATCGTTCGGTCAAGTGAACGATTTCGTTCGGCCAATTGACTCCGACTGTCGTATGACCTATCGAACGATATTGTTATTATTTGTCGGACGGAGCGCCGCGTGGGCCATAGCCAGCATATCATGGCAGATCCTCGCGGCTGGGCCGTCCACTCGGCGGAACTCAATGCTCTTGGATCACCTATCCGGCGGCTGATGAGCGAACGCGATACGCGCGCAGAGACCATCCGGTACAACACCATGAGGCCTTGTCGGGGGCGACTGGCATTGATGTTTCAAACTAAGCGGGAGCATAGGCATGGCTAAGAATACCACCAAATCGCAGGCGCTTGTTCCAGCTGAGCGGCGCCAGACGACCGTACGCAGGAAAACGGCGACGCCAGTCGTCGTGCCCGCAACGGCCGACACGCTGCTGCCGATCCTCGGCTCCGAATTCGCCGCCGAGAAGCTGATCGGCGACGGAGGCGAAGTCGCGCGAGAAGGCGGCGTCGCTCTCGTCACCGGCCGCGCCTATGCAACCCGCGATTGCGTCGTTCCCGCAGAAGAAATTTTCTACGATCAGGCTGCTCGGCCCGGTGGCAAGGGGGCGTGGCTGGGAGAGGCGGACAAGGTCAGCTGGCGCGATACGGCGAGTGGATACGACTGCATCATGTTGCGTAACACCGACAATGGCTTTCTCTGCGGATATGTCGGCATTCCCAAGGATCACCCTCTCTGGGGCTGGGATGCAAACGCAGTTCCGCCGGACATCGGAATCGATGTGCATGGCGGTTTGACTTATTCAAGACTGTGCGAAGAAGGGCCGACTCCGACGCGTCGGTTAGCCGTCGAGGCGCGCCGCATCTGCCACGTGACATTACGACCGGCGGTCTACCATCCGGTAGAACACGCAACCGACCACCGCGTCGAAGATTCGCATGCGTGGTGGTTCGGCTTCAGTTGCGATCATGCCTACGATCTTATTCCGAACGCCAGGCCGAATTCCTCCGGATCGAAGTCCTCGGAGCTTGGACGGATATATCGCGACGACGCATATGTTGTCAGGGAAACGGTCGCCCTCGCAGCTCAGCTGCGAGCAATCGCTGAAGGAGGCGCGGCGCCCGCGCGCGATGGCGCGCCGCCGCCGCTCGGCCTCGACCCTCGTCGCGGGGGTGGCCGTGGCTGACTTTGAGCGTCACGTCGGCGAACTCCCGTGGGGCTGGTGGCTTCGAGCCAATCCGCGCGGCTACGAGGATGCCGCTGGGCGAAATTGGGCGAGCGTCAGGGACGCCTTCTGGGAGGGAGAACTTGGATTCCCGCCGGTCCACTTCGCACCCGAACAGCATGAACTGATGCTGAGGGTCATGACCGCGATCGATGCGCGCTGGTTTGGCACGGAGAGCAACCACGATGTTTTCGGCGGGGACATGATGTTCTGGCGATTCTATCTGTGCTGGCTCGCCAGCATCGGTATGGTCGAGACATCGGCGGGGAGGGACCTCTTCGGTGGGGGGCTGAGCTCATTGGGCAGATCGGTCCTCATGATGCTGCAGGCCACGCGCGAGCCGGAATTCGAGCGCTTGCCAATGGCGGCGGTTGTTGCCGCGGTAAGTGCGAGCGTGGGGCCCGACGCCGAGGCACGGGAGCGGGCGCTGATCACCTTTGAACAGCAGGTTGGGTTTCGTCGCCATCTGTTCGCGCGCGAAAATCTGGGAAGCCGATACCTGGTGACGTTGACCGGACTTAAGGTTGGCGCGCGGATGCCGACGCGCAATATCGCGTGGTCGCAATCCTTCGCCGATGCAAATTCGCGTGACGACCTTTTCGCCTGGCTCGCCGAGCGGGTGCACCGTTGGGATGATTGGGGGGGAATTGCCCACCGAAAGGGCGCGGACGCGCTTACAAGCCATCTATTGTCAGTGATCGTCGGCGCGGGCGGCCTGTCTTGGTGACCACTCGGCGCTGGACCGATGCAGCTTGCCGCTGGTCGAGACTAAGAGTTCAAATAGAATTCGACCTCACCTGGATTTGCATCGCGGATGCTCGTGATGATTTTTTCGCCAATTCCGTTCCAGCTTAAGACCCAGTGGTCGATCATGTCGCCGAGACGACGGCCGACGGCGAGCGTGCGGGCGGTGGCGGGGATGCCGCAATCGCGAACGACAATACAAGTTTCACCGGATTGGGGGATTACATCGATAAATAGGCTTTCGAGGTCGATCCTTAAACCAACATCTATATCGTCAGGCAAAGCAGTGATCGTGGTTGGTTCGCGGAGGTATAAATGTGAACTCACGCGAAGACCTTTGGGTAGCGCGGCTAAAGCATTGCAGCCTTTTATGAATAACGCTCCACGCACCCTCAAACCATCCGGAAGTGTGGTGAGCGCGGTGCAGCGATTGAGGGTGAGGTTTCCATCGGCGTGTAGGCGTTTCGGCAGCGAAGTCAGAGAGGTGCAGCCCCTGAGCTCGAGGGCCCCGCCCACACGCAGCCCATCCGGCAGGGCGATGAGCGCGGTGCAGTGATTGAGGTCGAGCAATCCATCCACTGTCAGTCCGGTCGGCAGTTCGGTGAGCGCCGTGCAGCCTCTGAGGTTGAGATCTCCGTCTACCGTCAGACCCTCCGGCAAGCTGGTCAGGGCAGTACAAATTCGAGGTTGAGCGATCCAACCACCCGCAATCCCTTCGGAAGCATGGTGAGCGCGGTGCAGAAACTAAGGTCGATATCTTCCATCATCCGCACGTTGGGCAACTGCAGGACGCCGTCGACGATGGTGTGGCCCCGGTGTTCAATGTTTTGCATCACCTGCCATCCTCCAGAAGAAAAACCAGATTGTTGTTTCGGTCCGTTTCGATCCTCTTGATGATGCGATCGGCGGTGCCGCGATAACTTAGAGCCCAATCCTGGATCACATCGCCGACCCGGCGGCCGATAGCGGCAGAAAGTATCGTTTCGGGGCAAGGTCGTCGGATAAGAATGATTCTGTCATTCGTAATGCTGAGATTTTTGAAGCCGAGCCCTCCGACAACGTTCAGCCCCGTCGGCAGTTTGGTGAGTGCGGTACAGCCGTAGAGGCTCAGCCAGCCACTTACGCGCATTCCCTCCGGCAGCTCAGTGAGCGCGGTGCTTAAGGTGAGATCGATATTTCCGGCAACGCCAAGATCGGCGGGCAGCGCAGTTAACGCCGTGCAGGCCCTGAGCACGAGATTCGCACCTACGCTCAGTCCGGCGGGTAAATTTGTTAGCGCAGTGCAGCATCTCAAGTCGAGATCGCCGCCTACGCTCAGTCCATCCGGCAAGGTAGTAAGTGCGGTACAATAGGCGAGGCGGATCGAGGCATTGACGTGCAATCTTTCCGGAAGCTTGGCGAGCGCCGTGCAGTCGATGAGGTCGATATCTCCACCGACACGAAGGTCGGCAGGCAACGTGGTCAGCGCGGTACAGCCTCGGAGGTTTAGACTCCCGGTCACGCGGAGCCCTTCGGGTAGCGCGGTAAGCGCGGTACACCCTTCAAGGTTGAGCCGACCATCTAGTTGAAAATCTTTTGGTTGGAAGACGCCGTCAACGATGTTGTGACCGTTGTGCTGAACAATTCTTGTCACACGTTATCTCCTGGAAACTTGTTGCTCATCACCCGTGAATTGCCTTCCACACCACGAACACTGCCATTCCGAAGACCAGGGTCAGCACGATGAGGAGAAGGCTCGAGCGAGCGGCCCAGATCAGCCCATCGCGTGCCTCGTCGCCGTCGCACCGGCTGAAGGCGTGCCGAAGATAGCTGAGCACAGGAAATATGCGGGTCGGATCCAAGGCCTCGATTGCACCAAAGGATGTGTGGTCAGACCATTCAGGACGTCGCGGAATGCGGCGGACGTCAGCAGTCACCTGGCCCACGAGCCGCTGCAGTTGATAGCGCAGGTTCCCAAGTTCTTCGCGGTGCGCGGCAAGCTCCGCAATGAACGCCTGCTCTTCGACGCTGCGCTTCTTGAGCACGGCTTCCACCTGGTCGGCGATACCCAAATTGCATACGACAATTTGCGTTAGAAGCTCGTCGTCCTGCAGCCCGAATATAGCTTCCATAGTTTGCAGATGGAGCAGCGTTTGCGGGGGCGGGTTCCGGTGGTATATCGCTTGGTAGAGCCGGACGACGTTCGAGATCTTACTCATCAGAACAGCCCCCCCAACGCGTCTTCGACATCGCGCTGCCACATACGAAAGCGCGCGCGGGTTCCTCGGGATAGGCCCGCATCGATCTGATCGAGACCCATGTTATCGGTGCGAAACTTGTCGTAGATGTGCTCGGGCAGCGCCGGACAGCAGAAGACATCGCCCCCAGTCTTCGCGACTGCTTCGAGAAGCTCGGCGTCGACGAGCACGAACTTTTGGGGCGGCCCGTGCCAGGCTGGGAGGTTGAGCAGCACGCGGCCTGGCGGATCGCCGGCGAGCATGGCATCGAGCGTCGCGCGTGACGCCTGATCGAGGCCCATGGTCCAGATGATATCGACGTCGATATCGAGCGCGTCTTCTTCATCCTCGATCGCGAAGCGGATGAACTCGTGGACCCGATCAAGATCCTCAAATCGCCCGCCGGGAACGTTGACGAGGATGTACGCGTCATCGGGCGCGTCATCGATGATCGTGATGAGCTTCTCCTGATCGGATTCGTCACCCAGGTCGATCGGCTCGACGCGATGTCGATTGCCATAGGCATGTTCGATGTCGCGCTGCGACAGGCTCGCTTCGATGAAGATGACGGGAATGCCGCGGTGCATGAGCGAATGTGCAAATGTTGCCAGCGTGCCGGTGCTGCCGACGCCGCCCTTCTCCTTCTCGTAAAGCATGAGGCGCTTGCGCCGGTGCTCCTCAACCTGTTCTTTGGTCGACATGGGTCACTTCCTTTCTGCGTTGAATAGTTTGGTCGCCTGGCCGCAGGGGTGCGGCTACCCGCGTGAAATGTGCGGTCATGATTTGGGCCTGCCGTGCTTGGCGTGCGCCTCGGCAAGACGTTGCCGGGCGTCGCCCTGCGATCGTGCTCGCCCGGCAAATCTCGCGGCGAGATTCGCCCCACGACCCGGCGCTGCGGCTTCGTTCGCCGTCCTTTGCGGAGACCGCGTCGAAGGGCTGTATGTTGCCTTGTCCGCGTGTTGCGCCGTTGTAACGGGCTGTTGCCGCGAGGGGACAGTGGGCGGCGGACCGGTAGGTGGCAAGGGAGCAGGCGGCGGCTCGGGGAACTGCTGCGACCCTGTGTGGAGCGTGTATCGATCGGCGACGGCGAAGTGCGCCTTGCGTGAGTAGCCCGCTGAGAGCAGACGCGTGATGATTTGATTGAATATCTCAGGTCCATCATCAAGTTCGGCGAGGGCCGATAGCTTTGTCGCGATCGCGCCGACGTCGAGAGCGGTGCCGCGCATGGCCGCGAGATTGGTGATCGCCGCGGCCCACTGCTCTGGCCCGTTCGTCGAATTCAGGAGGATCTCAGCAATCTCGTCTGGAATATCGGCCGCAGTAATCTTGCGGCGGCGGAGCGAGGGTGCGCTTTTCTTTTGCTGACCCGGCGGTGCCGGTTCGGCAATGCATTCAGGCCCAATCGCTATTGTGACGGCGCGGATCCGGATAATAGCGACCACGATGTTGAAGATGCGGGACGGCCAGACTAGGCCGGACGAGTTGAGGATCGCATCATGGAAAGATTTCTCAGCGTCCTCGAGTTCAAACACGAGCGCGTCATGGCGATACCGCGGATGGAGCCGCCAGGCGTTGAAACGCGGGACCGTCTTGCGGATCGCTTTACCGGTGATTTCTTGTAATAGCCTGTTTATACACGGGCCGAGCAGCGCGTGCGCCACAGCGCCATCGCGCAGTTCAGCGCCCGTCGCTCGCGATGCCTGATGCTGATCCACCGCGGCGTCGAAACCGGCGAACGCCGCTTCACACAATAGATTACCAATGGCATCAACAGCGTCGTCAAGGTAATCCAAATCGTCCTCCCGCACCGAGAAGACCGGGCCTCGCAAACAATCTCGCGGAGGCCTGACGAATCGGGCGGGCTACCATTTATGGTAATGTCAAAGCGATATCCACAATAACCGTTATTTTCGCATGTGGAAATATCGCAGGATGGTGGTCCATTTGTCACGGATAGCTCGGTGTAAGAGACCGTTGTTTCACCTTACATCCGCCATTTTCGTGTATGGTGAAACGAAAATCCCCTTACATTATCGATAGAGTTTCCAGCACAGGAGATTTTGAGATCCCCGAAGATGTAAGCTATATTCGATGCGGGCTTACTTGTTTTGCGAAATAGGTTAGCGTCCCATTCTTCGATTGTGGAAGCTAACATCAACATGATATCCTTCGGATCAGGAAGGTCGGTTTCGCTCGGGACTTCCCGATCGGGCGCCTGCCGCGGGCTGGTGGGAGGGGCGCTGCCCACCTTTGGAAGCGTGGACTGGAGATCATGGATCCGATCGGAACTTTTCGCAGGCGCGCAGCAAAGCGGATCATCCGTGACTTGCCGCTCGACTTGGCGGAGACCGAACTCGACGATCCGTTGGGCCTCCTGCGCGGCAAGGTCCGAGCGAGTCTCGATTCCGCGCAGCGGTGGGAGCGCGGGAAAGCAGCTCCTGCCCGGCGGGCCTGGTTTGGCATTCCGAGCGTGCCGGACATATCCCGGCTAACGAGCGCGGCAGGGGAGCGCAGCTTCCACCTGGCGCGTAACGTAACCCGCGAGCGATCGGCGGCCGCGTTCGATGATTATGCGACCGGTAAGATCGGCGAGGCGAATGCGGAGCCGGAGCTCGCGGCAGAGGAGCGGCCCGCTGCGACGTTCGACCGCTACACGCAGGATCATGGCCATGACGATCCCCAGATCCTCGTCACGACGCTCGATCCGGATCCGGTCAAGCGAGCCAGGCAGTGGGACGCGGTCGAAGCGCATGAGTTTGGGCGGCGCAAGAATAAATCCGCCGGACCGCCGCGTCTCAACATAAAATTTGAACTCGCGCCTGCTTTTTTGGCGAGCGCTGCGCGTCGCAACGATTGTCCCGAAGGTCTGCGTGACGTCCTCAACGCCGAGCAGAGGCGGGTGGATGGCGGCAAGGAGCTCAGCAAAAAGCGCCAGTTGGTTGGTGTGCCATGGATCGATCCGGAGGCGCCAGCCGCGCTGACTTGGCTGGAGGCGCTGCCCGGCTGGCCCGCTGCGGATCCGCCGGTGAAGCTCAGCGAAGGTCGCGGCAGCTATGCGGTCATCGCGGGCGAGGCGGAGCTGCCCGCCGATCTCGACGGTGCGGCGCACGAACGCATTCTCGTTGGCGCGAACGCCTGGGTGCAATCGCTCGCCAATTCTGACAGCGGCGATGCTGACGCAAAGCGGGTCGTGCCCGCCCTGTTCGTGCGGCATGAACCCGACGCGCTCAATAACCTGACGAACTGGCACCTGCACTTCCAGGTCGGTAAGCGTACGGTGACCATCGATGGCGACGGTGAACTGGCGTTCGACGCCCACGTCGTGCCGCAAATCGCGACCAGCTTCATGAAACCGTTCCGCTGCGAGATCGCGCGACTCGTCAACGTCGAACTGAAGGCCGCTGACGCTGACTATCGGCTTTCGCCAGAAACCTACGCCAAGATGGGGCTGGATGCGCAAACCATGCGCAAGGTAGGTGGCAAAGCCACCGTACTCGAACGCGCGGGAGATACGCCGGATGTGTCGCTCGACAATGCAGCGATCGGCTGGGCGCGGGTGCTCGCGCAGCAGGTGGCGAAGCGCGATGCGGATTTCGCGGATGCCGATGCGGCTTTCGAATTACGCGAAGCGCGCGTGCGCGAAGTCCGCACTTCTGACGACCGCGACCGGCTGGAGCGGCTCGCGCGCGAGCTTCGCGATCACGAGCATACCGCGATCCGGTTGCGCGCCGAGGCCGCCGAGATCGAAACGCTGTGCGCTATGGCGCGCAGCCATCCGCGTATCGTTGCGAGATTTGCCCCGGGCTATGCCGACAAGGCGCGTAAGGACGGACACGATACCTATCTGTCGCACGCCTGGACCCGGCGGGGTAACGAGGCCGAAGCCTATCTCGATGAACTCGAACGGGAGTTGGTCGTTGAACAGGCCGCGATAGCCGAGCGCCGCGAGCAGGCGAAGTTTCTCGAACGCGCCGCCGCCGATCTTCGCGAACGGCTCGATCGAGACCTGAGACTTGCGATCCAGAACCCTGAGCCGACGCGCGTTGTCGACGCAATGCTGTCCAGCGAGGTCAGCTCCGCAACGATGCTGGATCCCAATGCGGTGATGAAGCGCATCGCCGAGACGCCGCTCCTTCTCAGCGAAGTCGACGGACGCTTGGTCGTGCTTCCCGCCAACGATCCTCAGGATTTGATCCACGGCGTCGATTTGAATGCCGCACCCTATCGAAAGCGGCTTCCGGCGATCCGCGATACCCAGCAGAAAGAACTCGCCCAGGTCGGCGCGTTGTTGGCGAAGCGCGGGCCGGCAGGTCTGGATGATGATAATCTCGTCGACAAGAGCGCGTGGCTGCAGACGGCGGTGAGGCGCTGGCGCGATACTCCCGAGATTGGGCGGCGGATCAAATTGCGCGATCTGCGCATTCAGGCGACCCGCGAAATCGCGTCAGGCCGCCAGCGGGAGGCCGACCAAGAATTTGCACTGTCGCCGCCTCGCGCGCTCGATCAGCCCTTACCGACGATGGCATCGCTCGGCGCACGCGGACTCGATATGGTGGGGCTGGGCGAGATCACACCGGGCCGCGAACCACAGCCGGTGCCCGCATGGCGTTCGCCGCGTGCAGACCTGCCGCGGGAATATGATATTTCCGCCGACGAAACTGCTCCCGTCGCGCCGAAGCAGGCGACGACTTTGCGCGATGTTCGCCGTGATGACTATCGTCCCATCCATCACAACGGGCGGGAACAGTTTGCTGATCTGTATGAGCGGCTTGCCGACACCTCAATCAATGGGCCATTTCCCGACAGACCGACCAATGACCAGCTTCAGGCGCTTCGATCGGTGATCGAGACGTATCCCGTCCGTATCGCACACTGGCGCGGCGCTTTGCGGATCGATCTGCGCGACGACCCCCGCCGCTGGTTCGATACCCCTTACATCCGGAGCGCGGCGGGGCAGGACCTGCTTTCGACGATTGTCGATAAGCGTGTGCAGATGTTCAGGAACCTACCCGATCTCGATCCGGCGCGCCGGCCAACGGCTTGGGACGTGGAGCAGAAGCGACGGGCATCTTGGCTTGATCGACCTGCCACGCACGTCGCGCCGGTGCCTGCCGAATTAATGGACGCCCACCAAGGTGCCGATCCTGCCGTGCTGTGGCGCCGTGCGCCTGTCCCTTTCCTGTTCGCGCGGCGTGCGGATGCCGAGGCACCGGACACGGTGGAGACGCTGCGCGACGCCCTCGGGTCTCGCGCCGAGTGGCTGGCACTGCCCGACTTACGCGCCCGCACCCGCGCCGCCTGGTTCGTCCAACAGGAGACGCGGAGCGATATCCTGCATGATCTTATGGTCGATTCCGGCTTGCGGCCAGCCGCGCCGCTGCGGGCAAACGAAGCGGACCGGTTGCTGCACATGGGCGATCCGCTGCTCGACGAAGAGTGGCTGCTGATCAAGCGCGGTTCGGTGCGGTTCGATCCGCCGAAGGCGGCGGACCGGTTGAAGCGCGCGTTGGCATCGGCTCGATCCAGCGAGGATATGGCGGCTGCCGCGGCGATCATGGCGTTCGGGATCAAGCGGCGAACAGCGAAACAAAATGCGAAACGGTCGAAGCCATCTAAGGGCCGTCATCCCTACGATCGCGGGCTGCCCGGCCGAGAGCCCAGCGGGCGCGGACGCTGAAGGCCTCATTGTCAGGAAATCATGCTCCTTGTATCGACTCTCACCCCCAAGACGACGCGAACACAGTCGCGCGTTCTCGTAATTCTGTTTGGCCGAGATGGCGCGCTCGCACAGAGGATTCCGATTACCCAGAGAAACTTCGCAGCTATATTAAAGATTTATTCATCTTTAGGGTCTATATGCCCGGCACAGTTGCGAACATGCGGCGGGGATAGCATCCCAAGTCGGTGACCTATGAATTTGTGATTCGCGCCAATTTTCGAGCTCCGCATCTGCTGATGCGGGCTTGAATGGCGTTCGAGGTCATGAATGAACCAGCCTAAACATTGCTGCCAAGCAGCCATGGCTTCGCTCGCCGAGCGAGGAAACCATAGCCATGGGAAATGCACAGAACACAAAGCCGTCGAATAAATTATCCCTTACATCCCCCGCACTCCCCCGCGGTTCGGATGTCTGGGCAAACGCTTCTCCTTCCGGGCTGTCAGCGGCAAAATTGCCGTTCGGCGGCAAATCGTCGAATTGCATCGGTTCGAAGGTTAGTAGCGGTTCGGCCGGATCGTCAGTCCGCCCGGAGCCTGGAGGCGAAAGTTGTGCTAACCTAATTGTTGAATTGCGCGAAGCGCGCGTATCAAAGGGTTGGTCGCGAAAGGTCATGGCCAAGCATGTCGGAGTGTCGCCCCAGACAATTACGCGGCTCGAAAAGGGTGTCGGCACCGTGTCAACGCTTGTGGCGGTAATGGACTCAACCAATTTCATGCTGACAGGTCTGAGTGCCGGTAAGACGCTGTTCGAAAAGCTCCGCAACACCCGTATCAAACATGGAAAGTCGCTGGAGAATTTGGTTAGGCGAACCGGACTGTCGCACACGGCCATCCTCGACCTCGAAAATGGTGCGGGATCAGTTGAAGACTTGCTGCGCCTGCTGGCAGCGCTTGCGCCGAGAGCTCGGCGTCAAGCTCCCGCTCGAGCGTATTGGGCGCTGGGTCAGAAGGAAGATCGTGATTCCCGCTTCACCCCGCCAGATTTCATGGACAATATTTATAAAGCGTTTGGCGAAATAGATCTCGATCCATGCGCTCACGAACTCAGCCCTGTCCTGGCGCGCCGTAAGATATTGGCCAGTAGGGGCGGCGACGGACTTAGCCAGACATGGTCAGGGCGTCTCGCTTTCGTCAATCCGCCGTACTCATGTGCCCTGCAGTGGCTACGGCGAGCTCATGAGCAATGGTCAGCTGGCCACGTTGCCACCGTTGTGTGCCTCGTTCCGGTCAGAACAGATTCGGCATTTTTCCACGAGGTTTTGAGCTTGGACGCCGATATCTTCTTTCTTAAAGGGCGCGTCAAATTCCTGAAACCGGACGGGGCGGCGCAGCAAACGCCCTTCAGCCTTATGGTGTTAACCCTTGGAGCAAACGCAGAACAGCGAGCTCGCTTTGCGCAATTAGCAGCCGGATTCTGGTCGCGAAGGCGTCAGCCAAATGACACTGACCTCTAGCGGGAAGGCGTAAACCTCGAAACGGAGCTTAAACCCGGCGAGGGTCTCGATAACGTGCGGTATGCCGCCATCGATACCCTCGCCGGGTCGCATGCGCTGATGATGGGGTTTCTTGTAGAGCTCGCGTTCTTGAGCAAGTGAACGGGGGCGCTGCGTTCGGGGCAGTCTCGCTCAGTCTGAGCCCATTGGCTCCTAGGCTCTAACGACCAAAATAGTCGAAGTGGCGTTCCCAGTTCGCTGTTGGGAAGCGGGCGGCGAGTTCAACGGGCTTAGAATTGATTGTCTAAGTGTCAGAAAGGCCTGCTGCTCAAAATCAAAATCACCCATTCGGTGAAACCGCAGAACGGCCTCGCATGTCCGCCGGATGGAAAAGCGGGACGCGGCTGCGCGCCCGCCAAGCGGTGGAGACGCTGACGCGGGAAGCGAGGAACAGGGTGAAAGGAAAAGAGGCAGGAGTTCTGTCTCGGATCCCTGATCCTCCGAAAGGAGAATATCGTGAACGAGTATCAACTTCCCAAATGCCTGCAGGTGATCGGTCTGGCATGCATTCCCGTCAACGACATACCAGACCAGCATCCGGCGCTGGCACGCAGGCCGGTTGCGGCGGCGGTCCTGACGATGGTCGATCAAGATGATGGTCATCGCTGGATCAACACGATCTGCGTCTCCGACGCGCGCAAGTCGGAAATCCCATTGCCGCACTTGCTCGACAAGACACTGTTGCCCGGCGTGGTCCAGATCGCGTCCATGGCCGATCGCATGACGCTGGCGATGGACGCGATGAGCCGGCGCTTCTTCGTCGAGCCGGCTCTTGCAGAACTCTGCTTTGGCGAGACGGCTATCGATCCCGCCGCGATGGGTGACCATGGGTTCGATGAGCGAACAGCGTGCCGTCGTTTCTCGATCCCGATGCCCGAGATCGGCGATGCGGACATCGAGCTTGCCTGGTCGCGCTCGGCGCCTGCGGCAGCCGAAGACCATGCGCTGCGCGTCGCGACCGCACGCTTGATGCTGTGGGCGCATGTCGAGGCGTTCCGCATCGCGCGACCGGAACCCTTCTTCGAGATCATGCTGGCCCTGCGCGACTGGATCGATGCCAGCGAGTATCTCAAGGCCGCGCTCGCCGATATCGGGAACTCACGCCCAATCCGCCGTGCAGACTCTTTCGCGCATCATTATCGCGACTATCGACAACGCCTTGCTGCGGGCGACGAAACCGCGAGATGGGTCAGCTTCGAGGACGGCCTGTTCCACGCCTGAGCGCGCCTAACGCGTAAACTCACTATCGATGAAAAAATGGCCTCGCTGCTCGGGTCGCGCGAGCAGCGAGGCCTGCGAGCGTGCATATGCACAACGCTTCGCATGCGACGGGCCGCTGTCATGCCCGTCAGGGCACGGTCTAGCGACCAGCTTTAAATATCCGGTGAATCGACGTCCAGCAGCCACTGCGGCGCCGTCTCTCCGTCCCACCATCAAACCCAAATCAGCAAGCGGACCGCTGCGATGCGGTCCCTTTGTCCTTTGTAGAAAGACGTACCAAATGACGACCATCCATAACATCCGCCCGTTCAACACTCGATATGTAATCCGGGAACGCTCAAGCCGCTACACGCCCGAACTCTTGCGCACGCACCGCACGGCGCAGGCGAGCTATGCCTACATCAACCGCCAGAATAGCGTTGATGAATGGGGTCCGACGCCGAACTGGGCGTCGCGCTCCGACCTTGCGGCGGCGGGCCGATGTGCTCCTGCCCGCGCCGCCGGACCCAAGCTGTCGGGGATCGCGCTCTGGGCACAAGCGGACGAGAATGCGCTCCGGTATCGGCCCGACGAGCCGACAATCGCGCATTGCGTTGGCAGCTTGCCGCGCCATGAGGACCTCGCCTTCTGGCGCAATCTGATCGAAGGCTTTGCCGAGGATTATCTCGTGGCCCGCGGCATGGTTGTAGACTGGGCGATCCATCATCAAGCGGAAGGCGACGATCAGCCCGAAATTGCGCCGCACGTCCATCTCCTCATCACCTTGCGAGGATATGACCCCGAGCACCGCGATTACGGCAAGGTCCGGCAGAACTGGCTGCGGACGGACAACTCTCGCAAGCGCCTGGCCGAGCGTTGGTGGGACCGTACCGGAATCGTCCCGCCCGAATATGTCATGGCAGCGACAGCGCAAAAATCCCGCTGAGATCGTGTCGGCACCGAGCACCGGTAACGCCCGGTGCCGACCACCCTGAATATCGCATTGCCTGTTCTGGCTTCTGAAGGAGCGGATAGCGAGGCCTTCAAGCCAGAACAGGAGAGAAATTGAGCGGAGAGGGTGATCTGAAGATCGGAGGAGAAAATAGAATGTTTATCGTTGAACTAACTGCTGTAGTCATTGCCGCGTATGTCACGGCCCTCGTTATGCGCGAAATGCCGCGCCTGTTTGCATTGCTCATCGTCCGGATCGCCGACCGGCTGTCGGCAGCTAGGCACACTCAGATCGTGGAAGCGGTTAGCGGTCGCCAAGTCCCAGCGAATTGGACCGCGGCGTCGGAAGATCGGAAGTTGTTGCGCGCCGGCATGCGCTCGACGATGCGTATGGCGACGTTTCGTTCGCTCTATCCGACTAATCGCTAAGGGAATCTGCTGAGCCCAGGCGTCGGCAATCGAATTGCCGACGCCTGGGCCAGCCGGATATGTCATTATGCGAGCCCCATATCAGGGGTTCATCAGATGGCAGGTGTTCGCTCGCGCCATGATACTTATTTCGTCTCCAATCGGGAGCGCGGCCTTGCCAGCGACCTCTCGTTGCGCCCAGGGAGATCAATGAACCCTGACATAAGGATTGGGATCGCATGCCATGATCTGCGGCATCAGTGACAGGATCTTACGCGCCATTTTGATCCGATCAGCCCGATGGTCCAACGGGATTTCCAATACCCGACAAAGTGCCGCATCGTGATAAGCGAAGCCGAAATCCGCGCCCTTGGGAACTATCAGAGCCGGTCCTTCCCTGGAAAGAACCCATACCGAGCATCGAGGCCACGTCTTCACTTTACCGTCATAGGTCTCATAAACCGCGATATTGGCGGGTCCACGGCGTTCCTTCCCGGGCTTGAAGGCAAGCACAATCAGGTCTTTGTTGGCTTCTTTTACCGCCTGCTCAAAACCATGCTCATTCCCTGCTTCAGCAACAGTGAATGCAGCCTCTCTGAAAGGGATCCCGTCTACTTCTCGTCTAAGGGTTATCATCCTGCCGAGACAAATCAGGAAATCCATCGCAATTTCTCGATTAAAACTGGTCTTCATTCTCATTCTCCTTGGAGCTAATGTTCAAAGCTCGTCGGACGAGATTATTCCGCCGACCCTGAGTTATAGGATCGTCGAAAGCTGCTCCCAAGCTACTCAGAATTTTTTTTTCATTTATTCGAATTTCGATAGATCTGGGCGCAACGTAATGGGCGCCCGACCGCACCAAGGTTGACCCCACTTAGATTCTGGGATCATCATCGCGGCGCTGCTGCCTAGGTGAATGGACGTGCTTGGTCGTTGCTAAGGTAAGTTGGCGCCGCTGATTGAGGTGCAGTCGCCGCACAGGCAGCCGTTTGTTTAAGGATTAACCTAGTGGACGCGGAGCGATGGGCGATCTCTGTGGTAGGACAGGGCGTGCGAGGCGGGGTAGCTACGGGGAAAATGCCTTCATTCGAGCGAGATCAGGCGACGTGCCACGTCCGAATTACGGCTACCGCACGGCTGTCACAGCGCGCAGCAAAAGACCCTGAGCGCCTGCATGGGAACGCCGCACCGATGTTCTATTGCGGTTGGTCTGTGATGCCACTAACTGTAGCCAGTGAGTGTAGCCAGTCGCAACTGGTGCCACGCGAAATTGGCCGAAAACAGGGCTTTTTGGGGTGCAGCTTTTCCTTAGGTGAGGTTCCTGCCGCCCCAGCCAGCCGGTGCCAATAGCCCGACCTATTCGCCGCGCTGAAACGTGATCGCCATTTCTTCGATGTCGAGGTCGCGTTCCAGTTCGTGGAGTACCTCGTCCTCGATATGACCCGCGCGGTGGATGCGGATCAGTTCTTCGCGGGCGGCTGCGATCGCTTGCAGCAGGACGTCGAAATGCGGACGCAGACCGTCCATCGCGGCGGCGGCATCGGCCTCATATCTTTCCATGAAGCGCATGCGCTTGCGATGCTCCTCCAGCAACTGGGGATGGATCAGCGTGCCGTCTGCGTCATAGGCGAGCTTTTCGATGACCGCGCTCCGCGCCCGCGCCATCGCGGCTTCGGCGGCGGGCATCGCCATCTTGGCCGGTGGGTCGGCATCGACCGGGGTCACCTTGCGGATCAGCAGCCCCAAGCTAGACCCCTGCGCCACGACGGTGACGAAAATGACCGCGAAAGCGCAGATCAGCATCAGGTCGCGGCCGGGCATGTCGACGGGCAGGGTCAACGGGACTGCCAGCGTCACGACGCCGCGCATTCCGGCCCAGCTGAGCACCGTCGCCTGACGCCAGCCGAGCGGACGGGCGCGGTCGATGCCCGCTTTGCGCGCGAGCGCGAGCAGCGCCTCCGACCCGAACACCCAGATGAAGCGCGCGCCGGCAACGGTGACGACGACGGCGATCACTACCGCGACCATTGACGCCGGTACCGCGTCGATCCCGCCGATCCGCTCGAGCGCGCCGCGCAGTGAAAAGCCGATCAGGATGAAGACGAGCGCTTCGAGCAGGAAGACCATGATCTGCCACGCCGAACTGCCCAGCAGCCGGACGTCCGCCGACAGCACGACATGCTGGTACCAGCCCATCACCAGCCCCGCCGTGACGGTGGCGATGACGCCAGACACATGCACCGCCTCGCCGGCGATATAGGCGGCCCAGCACAGCGACAGGGTGACGAGCACGACAAGCATGCGGTCGCGCAGGTGGCGCGCCAGGAACAGCCAGACCGCGCCGACCGCGGCGCCGACGATGGCGCCACCGACCGCAACGATGGCGAAGCTTTGTACCGCTTCGCCGGTGTGGAAGACCCCGCTGAGCGTGGCGGCGACGGCAAAGCGGAACAGGATCAGCCCGGTGGCATCGTTGAGCAGGCTTTCGCCTTCGAGCAGGGCTTCGAGCCGACGCGGCAGATGGACGCCCTTTAACACTGCGCGGGCCGACACCGCATCGGGCGGCGACACGATGGCGCCCAGCGCGAAACAGGCGGCCCATGGCAGTTCGGGAAGGATCCAGTGCACCACCACCCCGACGATCAAGGTGGTGAACACCACCGCGCCGACCGCGAGCGAGAGGATGCCCGGCAGATGACGGCGGAAGCGGCCGAGCGCGGTATAATAGGCGCCGTCCATCAACAAAGGTGGCAGAAACAGCACCAGCGCCAGTTCGGGGTCGAGCGAGATCGCGGGCAGGCCGGGGATGAAGGCGAGCGCGCCGCCGCCGACAAGCAGCGCGGTGGCAGGCGGCCAGTTGAGCTTGAGCGCGAGCCAGTGCAGCGCGATGACGAGCGCCAGCAGGGCGAGCACCAGTTCGAAGGTTTCGACCGCGTGCATCGGTTCAGATCCGATCGGCGGCGACGCCGGGTGATGATTTCATGGTGAGCCCCCCTCGACAGTCCCAAAAATCCGGCACCATGTTTGCCGCCGATTGTCACGACGATCAATGCAATAGCGCGAAGGAAAGAATTTGGGGTCGAGCATGTCGTCAAAGCGACAAGCCGCGCATTCCGTTGCGACAAAGGCCAAAACCTTTATCCCCCGTCCGCTACGCTCGGCAGCTGCAACGGGGGATGAGGTTTGGTGTCGACATGAGAACATTAGTAGAACAAAAATTGTTCGTCAACCCGATTTCCCCACCTTTTTGAGGAACTGCGGTCGATTGACGTAAACGTCAATCAGCGCCAAGGCAGAAGGGGCAGCGAAAGGGAGCGTGATGGCGGCAGAACCGAAGTTCGATCTTTCCGGGCGGGTGGCGCTGGTCACCGGCGCGTCGTCCGGGCTGGGCGCCGGTTTCGCCAAAGCACTGGCGGGCGCGGGCGCGAAGGTCGTGCTTGCAGCACGGCGCGCCGACAAGCTGGCCGAGCAGGTGGTGGCGATCGAGGCGGCGGGCGGCACCGCGATTGCGGTCAGCATGGATGTCACCGACGAAGCATCGACCATCGCTGCTTATGACGCCGCCGAGGCTGCGTTCGGCACGGTCGATACGATTGTCGCCAACGCCGGGGTCGCGACGGAGAAGATGGCGATGAGCCTGTCGGTCGATGATGTCGATTTCCTGCTTGCGGCGAACGTCCGCGGCGTATTCCTGACCGCGAACGAAGGCGCGAAGCGGCTCGACAAGGCGGGGGCTCGCGAGAAACAGCACGGCCGTATCGTCCTGATCGGGTCGATCACGGCCGAGAAGATATTCCCGGCCACCTCGGTCTATGGTGCGACCAAGGCCGCGGTGCGGCATCTGGGCAAGGCCTTGGCGCGCGAATGGGCGCGGCGCGGGATCTGCGTCAATGTGATTCAGCCCGGCTATTTCGAATCCGAAATGACTGCGGAATTGCTGAACAGCGACGTCGGCGCGGCCATGGTGAAAAGCTTTCCGCGCCAGCGGATGCGTCCGCCGAGCGACCTGCACGCCCCCTTGCTTCTCCTCTGCTCCGATGCGGCGGTGGGGATCACCGGCAGCGTGTTCACGATCGACGACGGTCAGACGCTGTGAGCGACCTGCTGATCAAGCGCGCGGGCAGGTCGAGATCGCGACGCTCAACCGGCCCGATCGGCTCAATGCGCTGAACGAGGGGCTGGTCGATGACCTCAACGCCTATTTCGGCGGACTCGCCGACCGCCCCGACGTGCGCGTTGTCGTCCTGCGCGGCGCCGGCCGCGGTTTCTGCGCCGGGCTCGATATTCAGGAGGATCGGTTTAGCGACGAAACCCCGGTACTGCGGACGCTGCGCACCCAGACGCGGATCGGCAATATCTATCGCAAGATGCGTGCCTGCCCGCAGCCGATCATCGCGCTGGGCCATGGTGCCGCGTGCGGGGGCGGGCTGTCGCTGCTGCTCGCGTCGGACGTGCGTTATGCTGCGCCGTCATTCCGCGCCAACGCCGCCTATATCCGCATCGGGCTGGGTGGGTGCGATATGGCGTCGAGCTATTTCCTGCCGCGGCTGGTCGGTGCCAGTCTGGCGTCTGAGATGATCCTGACCGGACGGTTCATCGACGCCGAGCGCGCGCTGCGCGCCGGGCTGGTCAGCGAGATCGTCGATGAAGACGCGCTGCTCGACCGCGGCCTCGCGCTCGCCGACGAGATGCTGGCGACGAGCCCACATGGTTTGCGGCTGTCGAAACAGGCGCTGAACCTCAACATCGATGCGCAGAGCCTCGACGCCGCGATGGCGATCGAGGATCGCCAGCAGGTCATCCTGTCTGCCACCGAAGACCACCGCGAGGCGCTGACCGCCTTCGTCGAAAAACGCGCGCCCGAGTATCGCGAACGATAGCCAGCGTCCTCCATATTGACTCGCCGATATATTGGCATAGTAAGTGTCACTATCCCGTGGGAGAGGGGGCGATGGCAGTGCGTGTGAGGACCACCAAGGTGCCGGGTCGCAAGCGCCGGTTCCGGCGTACTGCCATCATCGCCTGCGCCGTGCTGCTCGCCGCGACCCCTGCGCAGGGGCAGCCGGAATCGGCCCCGCCGCGCCAGCCTAACATCGTCATCCTCCTCGCCGACGATTGGGGATTCAGCGACGTTGGATCGTTCGGCGCCGAGTTTGCGACGCCGAACATCGACGCGCTGGCCTACGCGGGGACGCGCTTTTCCAACTTCCATGTATCGGGATCCTGCTCACCGACGCGGGCGATGCTCCAGACCGGGGTGATGAACCACCGTAACGGCCTCGGTAACATGCCGGAGACGATCCCCGACGAACATCGCGGCAAGCCGGGATATGATACGGTGATGAACCACCGCGTGGTGACGATCGCGCAACTGCTGAAGGCCGCAGGCTATCGCACCTACCTGACCGGTAAATGGCACCTTGGCAGCGATCCGACGCGGCTGCCCGAGGCGCGCGGCTATGACCGGGCGTTCAGCCTCGCCGATGCGGGCGCCGACAATTTCGAGCAGCGCCCGATCGAGGGGATGTACGACACCGCCGCCTGGACCGAGAACGGCAAACCTGCGACGCTGCCCAAGGATTATTATTCGTCGACCTTCGTCGTTCAGCGGATGATCGACTATATCGAGGAGGGTCGCAAAAACGGCAAACCCTTCCTCGCGTCGATCAACTTCCTTGCCAATCATATTCCGGTGCAGGCGCCCGACAGCGACATCGCGCGCTATGCGGCGCTGTACAAGGATGGCTGGACCGCGCTGCGTGCCGCGCGGGCGAAGCGCGCCGCGGCGCTGGGGATCGTCCCCGCGGGCGTGCCGATCGTGACGATGCCGACCACCCCCAACTGGAACAAACTCGACGCCGACGAACGCGCCGCCGCGGTGCGCGTGATGCAGGCGTATGCCGGGATGGCGACTGCGATGGACCGCGAGGTCGGACGTCTGGTGGCGCATCTGAAATCGACCGGCGACTATGAGAACACGATCTTCGTCTTCCTATCGGACAATGGCGCCGAACCGACCAATCCGTTCAGCAGCCGCCGCAACCGGCTGTTCCTTGGCATGCAATATGACCTGTCCACCGCCAATATCGGCCGCCGCGGCAGTTTCAGCGCGATCGGTCCCGGCTGGGCGAGCGCCGCCGCCTCGCCGCTGTCGGGCTATAAATTCAGCGCGACTGAGGGCGGGCTGCGCGTCCCGCTGATCATCGCCTGGCCGGGGAACAAGGCGATGCGCGCGGGTGGCATCAGCGACGGTCTCGCGCATGTAACTGACATCGTGCCGACGCTGACCGAACTGGCGGGCGTCGCTGGCCATCGCGGCGTGTGGCAGGGCAAGGCGGTCGAGCCAGTGACGGGGCGTAGTCTGGTGCCAATTTTGACGGGCCAGTCGGCGAGCGTGCATGGCGATGCGCCGCTCGGATATGAATTGTCGGGCAATGCGGCGCTGTTTCGCGGCGATTACAAGCTGGTCCGCAATCTTGCGCCGACCGGCGATGGCCAATGGCGGCTGTACGACATCAAGGCCGATCCCGGCGAAACGCGCGACCTGGCCGCCGCGATGCCCGACCGCTTTGCGGCAATGCTGGCCGACTACCGCGCCTATGCCAAAGCGAACGGCGTGCTCGACATGCCCGCGGGCTACACCGCCGACGAACAGATCAACCGTTATGCTTTCGAACAGCAGGGCCGCAAGCGCCTGATCCAGCTCGGCCTGTGGGTCGGCGGCTTCGTGCTGCTACTGTCAGCTTTTGTCGGGGTCTGGCGCCGTCGGCGCCGGGCGCGCCGGATCGATCAGGCGAAAACCGATATGGTCGGTACCTAAGCTGCGTTCCTGAAACTGGCGCGCCGCGGGGCGGTAGCGCGCGCAATAATTGGCGGCGCACAGGAAACTGCCGCCCTTGATGACATTGCTTTCGCCGCCCGCCTTGCTCGTTGTCCATTCCCAAACATTGCCGATCAGGTCGTGCACGCCGTGGCGGTCGGCGGGAAAGCAGGCGACCGGCGCGCGGGCGGTGAAGCCGTCGGTGCCAAGGTCGCGGGCCGGGAAGGCGCCCTGATAATAGTTGGCCTGCGGCTTGCCCGTGGCATCGACCGGAACAAGACGGTCGGCACCGCCGGTCGTCGCCGCCATCTCCCACTGCTCTTCGCTCGGCAGCGACTTGCCCGCCCAGCGCGCATAAGCGATCGCGTCGTCATAGCCGATCTGGACCACCGGGTCGCGGTCACGGCCCTCGATGTTAGATGCGGGGCCAGACGGGTTGCGCCACTGCGCTCCGACGACCCAGCGCCACCAGTTCGCATTGCCGTCCGTGGGGGCGGTAAACACCGCTGAGCCGGGGACCAGCATGTCGGGCGGCGCACCCGGCAGGGGCGGCGGATCGCGCTCGGCGAGGGTCTTGTAGCCGGTCTCTTTGACGAAAGCGGCAAACTCGGCGTTGGTTACCTCATGCGTCGCGATCCAGAAGCCCGCGACGCGGACCTCGCGCGCCGGACCTTCCTCGGGCAGTTGCGCGTCGGCGCCCATCGCGAACGTCGTGCCGGGAATCCATGCATAATCCTGCGCCGGCATCGCAGGACAGGCCGGTCCCGCGGTTTCGGCCACCGGTGCCTCGGTCGCCTTGCCGCATCCCGCCAGCGCGCCGATCAAGGCGAGCGGCACCAGCCCGGCACTGCGGTATTTCAAGCGGCCTCGCCGATCGTCGCCAGCAAGGCATCGACCATATGCATCGTCACCGTCCCCGCTTCCTCGGCCGGCAACCCCTGATCGTGGCGTAGCGCGCGCCAATTCTGGAACGACAGCGTAGCGCACAGCGCCTCGACATTGATCCGGTCGGTCAGGACGGGGGCGGGGAGGAGGCGCAGCAGCAGTTCGCGCTCCAGCATCACGACCTTGCCATATTGCCCCATCAGGAATGGCGACTGGTACCGCTTGATATTGGCAGCGAGGCGAAAGGGCAGGGTGGTTTCGAACACCCGCACGCGGCGCCGTACCAAGTCGCGGACATTGGCGCGCCAGTCCTGATTGGGATAGGGCGCGGCCACGATCGGCATCACCCGCTCGGTAATCGTCGCGGTGATTTCGGCGTACAGCGCGTCCATGTCGTCGAAATGGCGAAATACGGTGCGCAGTCCGATCCCGGCCTCCTCGGCGACGCGGGCGGCACTCGGCGCCAGGTCGCCGCCGACGATCAGCTCCATCATCGCCTCGACGATGCGCTTGTGGCTCGACCGGCCGCGTTCTCGGCGGCCGTCGACGCGCGCGGGATCGGCCTTCGTCGATACCGATTTGCTCGCCGCCTTGGTCATATCCCTCCGCTGGCCCAGCTTGGCGCCGGGGTCAATCGCTGCTTTTCGCGCGATCTTGCGCAACCTGCAATATAGTGACACATATAGTGCCAAAATATCGACGGCAAGGGGTGAGGTTGTCATGAAGAAGCGCTGGATCGCATTGGGCGTCGTCGCCGCGCTGGGAGTGGGCGGTTATTGGGCGTTCGAGGCGAATAAATATCGCCTGCCCGGCATCCTTCAGGACTGGAACGATCCGGTGCAGCCGAACCGTGCGGTGGCTTGGCGGCAGGGACCGGCGACAGCGCCCGAAGGACAACGCCCGCCTAACATCATCCTGATCGTCGCCGACGACCTTGGCTATAACGACATCAGCCTGAACGGCGGCGGCGTTGGGGGTGGGATCGTCAAGACGCCAAACATCGATGCGCTGGCGCGCGAGGGGGTGAATTTCACCACCGCCTATGCCGCCAACGCCACCTGCTCGCCATCGCGCGCCGCGATGATGACGGGGCGGTATCCGACCCGCTTCGGCTTTGAATTTACCGCCGTCCCGGCCCAGTTCGCCGAAAATCTGGCGCATGGCGAGGGTGTCGGGCCGCTGCGGGCGATCTTCCACAAGGATCGGATCACCCCCGACATCCCCGATTATCCCGACATGGGCGTCCCCGCGAGCGAGGTAACGATTGCCGAGGCGGTCAAGGCGGTGGGCTATCACACGCTGCACATCGGTAAATGGCATCTGGGCGAAGCGCCCGCGTTGCGGCCGCATGCGCAGGGGTTCGACGAAAGCCTCGCCATCCTGGCGGGCGGCGCGATGTTCATGCGCGAAGACGATCCGGGGGTCGTCAATGCGAAGCTGCCATGGGATCCGATCGACCGTTTCATCTGGGCCAATTTGCGCCATGCGGTGACCTTTAACGGCAGCCAGCGATTCCATCCGCGCGGCCATATGACCGACTATTTCGCCGAGGAAGCGATCAAGGCGATCGAGGCGAACCGCAACCGGCCATTCTTTATGTATCTCGCTTTCAACGCGCCGCACACGCCGTTGCAGGCGACGCGCGCCGACTATGACAAGCTGCCGCAGATCAAGGATCACAAGACCCGCGTCTATGGCGCGATGATCGCGCAGATGGACCGCCGCATCGGCGATGTGATGGCGAAGCTGAAAGAGCAGGGGATCGACGACAACACGCTGGTCATCTTCACCAGCGACAATGGCGGGGCGTGGTACAACGGGATCGAGCGACTGAACGCGCCGTTCCGCGGCTGGAAGGCGACCTTCTTCGAAGGCGGCATCCGCACCCCCCTTTTCATGCGCTGGCCGGGCGGCATCGCCCCCGGGACGCAGCGCGCTGACGTCACCGGCCATCTCGACATCTTCTCGACGATTGCGGCGGCTGCTGGGGCAGCGGTGCCGCGGGACCGTGTGATCGACAGCGAGAATATCCTCGCTGGTCCGGCCAGCCGATCGGCGATGTTCTGGCGCTCGGGCGATTACCGCGCGGTGCGTGCGGGCGACTGGAAATTGCAGGTGACCAAAAGGCCTGAAAAGGCACGGCTCTATAATCTCGCGACCGACCCGACCGAACGAAAGGATCTCGCCGCCAGCGATCCCCAGCGCGTCGCGGCGCTACGCGCGATGATCGAAGCGCAAAACAAGGGCATGGCCAAACCAATCTGGCCAGGCCTGATCGAGGGGCCGGTGCGGATCGACGTGGCGCTCAATACGCCGTGGCAGGGCGGGCAGGATTATGTCTATTGGAGCAACTGAGCGCGCCAAGGCCTTGCGGCGCTTGTTCGGTACCCTGCAATTTAGATGAATGGTGCGCGACGCAGTCTGCACCGAACCCGTCTCGCGCCGCAATTCCCTGCAATGCAGCGAATTTGCAGGGAATTGCGGAGTTTGCCGGCAATTTTGTTGGGAATGGATTGCCGAAGACCCTTGAAATTCGCGGCAAATGCGCGAAAATTCCCTAGATGCCGGAGCAGGGAATTTTCCCGCGCTTTGACCGGGATTTCTGGAAAGACGCCTCAATGAGCGTGGATTTTTCGCATTATTCTGCAACCACCGCGGCGATGGTGGACATGTATGTCGCGCGCGGCGGGCAGCCGACGGACGAGATGCTGCTCGAGGCGTTTGAACGGCTCGATTGTGACGACCTGCCTACCAAAGATGGCGCGGCGATTGTCCGTTGTCTGAGCCGCAAGCGGGGCCGCCCCACCAAGGTCGGCCAAGAGCGTCACGCGCTCGCTCGCCGAATAATGCAGGTGGATCGCGGCGCCATGCCGGCGAATTTTCAGCGAGCACTCGCGGAACGAATTGCCAAAGGTCAGGGCGTCACGGATCGTCAGCGCGCGATTTCTCATCATCGTTCTATGCAGTCTCTGCAGCGCAACAACATGATCCGCTATTTGTACCATCTGATCAAAAAGCAGATCGACGATGGTACGGGAATACGGGTTCCCCATGTGGGGAGCTTCAACGATCCCCGGGGCGGTCGCTCGCCAAGCGAGCGGGCGCTCGAGCTCGCGCATTTGGTCCTGTCCGAGCGACTTGCAATGCACCCTCCTGCGGCGCGCCGCATGATGAATATCATCGCTTATAATTGAACCGATTTTCCGTGAGTGAGGCTGATCCGATGCTGCTCTAAATGAACTGCTCCACCTAGGTAGGAGCAAGTGCATGGAACACAGAGCGCATCCAAGCATCGAAATGATGCCGCGCCAAGGGCTCAAGCCCAACCCGATCAACGCGCGCAAACATGATGACAAGCAGCTGGCCCAGATCGCCGCGAGCATCGAGCGCTTCGGCTTTCTTGTGCCGATCATCATTGACGACGATGACATGATCGCGGCGGGACACGGGCGCTGGGAAGCCGCAGGACGATTGGGCATCGACAGCGTTCCGACCATTCGCGCGCGCTTTCTGACCGACGCCGATCGCCGTGCTTTCGCACTTGCCGAGAATCGCATCGCAGAGCTGAGCAGCTGGGACGAAGACTTGCTCGCGAACGAGCTGAGCATCCTGTTTGACGGGGGATATGATCTCGAGATCACCGGATTTTCGACGGCCGACCTAGATTTTTCGCTGCCCGAAGAGGCGGTCAAAGACAAAGCAGAAGAGATCGAGCTGCCCGACCTCGATGCCCGGCCGGTGTCACGCGAGGGCGATCTGTGGGGGATCGTCCCACACCGCCTCTACTGCGGAAATGCCCGAAGCGTCGAAAGTTACGAGACGCTGCTGGGCGGTGATCGGGCGGACATGGTGTTCAGCGATCCTCCGTACAATGTCCCTATCGATGGCCATGTATCGGGGCTTGGCAAACATCGTCATCGCGAGTTCGCCGAAGCGTCAGGTGAAATGACCGCTGCTGAATTTACCGCCTTCCTGCGCACCATTTTCCGCAACTGCGTCCGCTTCGCCTCGAACGGGTCCATTCATTACCATTGTATTGACTGGCGACACATTCGCGAGATGCTCGATGCGGCAGATGGCGTGTATTCTGGGTTCAAGCAGCTCGTCGTCTGGAAAAAGCAGAATGCCGGGATGGGGACCTTCTATCGCTCCCAGCACGAGCTGCTGTTCGTCTTCAAATCCGGCACCGCGAAACACGTCAACAACTTCGGCCTCGGCCAAACCGGACGTTATCGAACCAATGTGTGGGAGCACGCCGGCGCCAACAGCTTCCGAAAGGGGCGCGACCGCGACCTGGCCGCGCACGCGACGGTAAAGCCAACGGCGCTCGTAGCCGATGCGATCCTCGACTGCTCGAACCGCGGTCACCTCATCCTAGACCCCTTCAGCGGCTCGGGAACGACGCTGATCGCGGCACACAAGACGGGCCGCCGCGGCGCGGCGATCGAACTCGATCCGCTGCATTGCGACACCAGCATCCGCCGCTTGATGGCGGCCTCGGGTCTTGATGCCATCCGCGAAGACGGCGCCCGCTTCGCCGATCTCGAAGCCGATCTCGCGATCGGCGAGGAGGTGGATCATGGCTGACGGGAAGAATGATTATGACGTCGGCTACGGCAAGCCGCCGAAGCACAGCCGCTTTCCGCCGGGGCAGTCGGGCAACCCGAAAGGAAAGCAGAAAGGCAAAAAGGGCCTGAAGACCGACCTCGCCGAAGAGCTTGATGCCAAGCAGACGATTCAGATCAACGGCAAGCCGGTCACCGGGCGGCGCCAACAGCTTGTAGTCATGGCCCTCGCGGCCCGCGCGGCAGCCGGAGATCTGAAGGCCGCGCGAACGCTGCTCCCGCTCATCGTGCAGGTTCTTGGCACCGAAGATCGCGGAGCCGAGCGGCGTAGTCTGTCGCCGCAGGATCAGGCCATTCTCGATGACATGCTGGGCGAGCTTGGTGAGCCCGAAGCTAAGGCGGGAGCAGGTGGGCGGGATGGCCAACCGCGCCCGGCAGACGAGCTGATCGAAGGTTCTGCAGAGGGAGGCGACGGTGATAAATCCGAATGATCCAGGGCTTGTCCTGCAGGAACTGATGCGGCGCGATTTCCGGGCATTCCTGCGCAAGGCCTTCCCGTCGATCCGCGGCGGCGATCCGATCAGCTGGAACTGGCACCTCGACGCGATCGCCCATGAACTCGACCGGATCGACCGCGGTGAGAACCAGCGGCTCCTGGTGACCCTGCCGCCGCGCAACCTCAAATCAATTGCCATATCGGTGGCATGGGTCGCGTGGATGCTGGGGCGCGATCCGCGCCGGAACTTCGTGTGCATCAGCTATTCAAACGAGCTGTCGGGTAAACTTGCGCGTGATTGCCTCGCGATCATTCAGACGGGCTGGTACCGCGAGCTGTTTCCGCGCACGATCCTGTCGCAGAAGCGATCAGCGTCGGGTGACTTTGAAACCACCCGCGGCGGCGGGCGGCTTGCAACGTCGATCACGGGCACGTTGACCGGGCGCGGCGGCGACATCCTGATCATCGACGATCCGATCAAGCCCGACGAAGCCTATTCTGAAACGACGCGTGAAGCGGTGAACAACTGGTTCCGATCCACGCTCACTTCGCGGCTCAACGACAAGGCGTCGGGCGCGATCATCACCGTCATGCAGCGGCTGCACGAACATGATCTCGCCGGCATGCTGCTCGAAACGCCAGGGTGGCGCGAACTGCGCCTTTCGGCCATCGCAGCCGAAGACGAGATCATCGCGCTTCCGCGCGGCAAAAGCCATTATCGCAAGGCCGGCGACATTCTGCACCCCGAGCGCGAGAATCTCGCTGTGCTGGAAGCACAGAAACTTGCGATGGGCTCGCTCGCCTTCGAGGCCCAGTATCAGCAGAACCCGCTTCCCGCCGTCGGCAACATGGTGAAGGCGGAATGGCTGCGGACCTATACCGACGCCGATCTTGCCGCCAGGCCGGGCCACATCATGCAATCATGGGATACTGCCAGCAAAGACGGCGTCCACAATGATTGGTCAGTGTGCATCACCGCCAACGTATATCATTCTGAAGTCCGCATTCTTGACGTGTTTCGGCGAAAGCTGACGTTCCCCGATCTCAAGCGGCACGCAATCCGCCTGGCCCAAGAATATCGCCCGCAGACGCTGCTGATTGAAGACGCAGCATCGGGGCAGCAGCTGCTTCAGGCGCTGCGCAACGATCAACCGAGAGGTGTGCCGCTGCCGATCCCGCGCCGACCCGAACTGGACAAGGTATCGCGCATGGCGGGGGCGTCGGGCCAGATCGAAGGCGGACAGCTTCTGCTTCCGCAAGACGCGCCGTGGCTGCCGGAATTCAAGGCAGAACTGCTCGGGTTCCCGAATGCACGGTTTGACGACCAAGCTGATGCGTTGACGCAGCTCTTGAACTGGGTGCTGCGCCAGCAGGGCTTTTCTGGCCTGAGCGCATTGGAAGTCGGGCCGACCATGTTTGTGGCGCATGACGATGGCACGATCGAAACGATCGGCGATGACTGGGGCATCGAGGACAATGGCACCGAGCCTTGGGAACTATACTGACCAGCCCACGCGTAGTTGGGGCGGGGATGCCTTTGGCTTAAGCCGATGGCGCGCTTACCGAACCGCGAAGGCAGCAATCGCCGTGCCATCACTTTGCCGGACGTAGGCGCACTGTACATCGGCTATCAAGGCCGTGACATTGTCCACCCGCTCGCGCGGGCGCTGAAAATCAGGCGCGACACCATCAACACCGGTTGCTTTGAAAGGCGGCGTCGGCACCGCCAGAAAGGCAATGGTCCCGCGCTCGATGACGTCGCGAGCCAGATCGGGCGCTATCACTATTTCGGCGAGCGGCGTGAAGGCATTCTTGCCAGCGAACTGGGACTCGCCGCGTTTGCCGTGGCGCTCCCAAACCGCATGGACGCGCCTCGTCGTGCGGTTGACCATGGCCTTTGCTCCGAAACCGTTCGTGGCTTCATAACTGTCCTTGCTCTCTTCTGTCGCTTCGAGACTGAATGCCACGGCGCTGGCAAATGCATCCTGACCATGCGGTGCCATCCCGAAAATCATCGTAAAGTTGATCGCACCGGCGCCGAAGGCGGTCGCGTAGATCTTGAGGATCCGGCGTTCAGCGTCGTAAGATAGACCCTCGCCGACGCGGGTGGGCTTGCGAGCCAGCAGCAGCGCGGCGGAGCTGGTCCCCGAAGCAGCGGCCAGCCGCCGCTCATAGTCTGCCGTGCTTTCATACGGGGTTTTCTTTTCCATCGCGGGGAGCGTGCCCACAAGGTCGGCAAAATCCGCCGGCGCGCCCGCTGCTGCGAGTTTCTGTACGCAGCCTGGATCAAGATCGTTGGCCTGCGACCCCGCGGCTGGCCCAGCGGCAAAAGCAGCGGCCAAGGATACGGCAATCGCTAGGTGGCACCTGTTCCTCATCACATTCCCTCTCATGTCGACGATCAGTAACATGGGAGGCAATTGGCTTGGCGTGACCCGACCAGTCAAGTCGATTGTCACTCATTGTCTGTAGATATATCGGTCACATCAGTCTGCTTATGCGGCCGTGGAAATCCGGCTTCGCCTCGCTCATAACGTTCGTCAGCTCCGCCAGGAAAAGGGCTGGAGCCAGGAGGATTATGCCGATCGAGCGGATATTCATCGCACCTACGTGAGTGATATCGAGAGGGGGAGGCGCAATCCCACCATAACCATCGTCGAGAAGCTCGCGGTGCCATTTGGTGTCAGCGCATCTCGGCTGCTGGATTGATTAGCGAGGGCATTGCCTAATGTCCGCTACGCGCCTGATGTCGGTCGTTCCCATGTTAATTTGGCCATGCCTGAAAGCAGCCGTTCGGTCGGAGCATACTGCAACCGCTTCGCACCTCCGACGGCCCATTCAAGCGAAGACGCAACGGCACATGAAAGTCGCACTGCTGGAGGTTCCGGCCGAACGGATCGTGTGTAACGACAATTGGACGCCTAGGTTAGTGCCATAGCTCGAATACCCCACCGAGGGTTATGGTTTCAAATACTGGCTGGGTGGAACGCCGAAGGCGCGACGAAACATCGCCGCAAAGCCGCTGGGGCTGTCGTAACCGACCTCATAGGTCACCTGGGTGATCGACGCCCCGGCGGCGAGCAGCGACAGCGCTTCCATCAACCGCACTTGCTGGCGCCACACCGCGAGCCCCATGCCCGTTTCCTGCTTGAAGCTGCGTGTGAAGGTGCGTCGCCCCATCGCGGCCACATTGGCCCAGTCGTCGATATCGCGCGGGTCCGACGGGTCGCCAAGGATGGCGTTGCAGACGCGCAGCAAGCGCGGGTCGGACGGCATCGACACTTGGTAGGGCGCGTTCGGCATGCGTTCGATCTCGTCGAGCAATAGCCCGATGATCCGGCCTTCGCGGCCCGCAATGTCGTAAAGCGGCGGGAAATCGACGACTTCGAGGATCAGCGATTTCAAAAGGTTCGATACTTCAAAGACGCGGCATATCCGTGCCTCCTCACCCGGGGCGCTCGGCAGGTACAGCGTGCGCAGCGACACGGGGCCGCGGCAGGCCACCTCGTGCCGCATCCCTGCGGGCAGCCACACGGCGCGTTGCGGCGGGATGACGAAGCTGGTCTCGGGCGTGCGCACCGACATTACCCCAGCCGAGGCGTAGAGAATCTGGACATGATCATGGCTGTGCATCGGGTCGACGAAGCCAGCAGGATATTCATCCTGCAGCGCGATGACCGGGCGATCGAACGAAAGAACGTCGACGCTGTGCTTCATGGCCCATTCTCCACAAATATCAGCTGACCCCACTCTATAGGCCGCGCCGGGTGCTGGCCAGCGGCAATCGGGCTAATGGCCTGCGTCATGTGGTGTTTGGCCCGAACGGTCGATAGGAAGATGGGGGCAAAAGCTATCAGGGTCGAAAGAAGCGCTCCGGGGAAGGAATATCAGGATGTCGAACGGCTTGAATGCCATACAGGATGACCTGGTCGACCCCGATATCAGGCGGTTCGTCGATGCAATCAACGCTGCCTATGTCGCCCATGCCGCCCCTGCCGGATCGGACATGACAACGCGCCGTGCGGTCGCCGAGCGCGTCCGCAAACCGTGGCGCGAGGACGGCCCGATCATGGCCGAAAGCGTCGATATGGATATGAACGGCATCCGCCTGCGGCTGCATCGCCCAGTGGCGGACGCGGTGCTGCCGGTGATGCTGTATATCCACGGCGGCGGCTGGACCTTGTTCAGCATCGACACCCACGACCGGTTGATGCGCGAATATTCGGCGCGCGCGGGTATCGCGGTGGTCGGCATCGATTACAGCCTGTCGCCCGAGCATAAATTTCCGGTGGCGCTGAACGAATGTTCGGCGGCGCTCGACTGGATCGCGGCGAACGCGGCGCGGCTGGGCCTCGATGCCGAGCGGGTGTTGATCGGCGGCGATTCGGCAGGTGCCAACCTGTCGGTCGCAACCTGTTTGCTGCGCCGCGACGCGGGCCGATCGCTGCCCGCCGCGATGATCCTCAATTATGGCGCGTTTGCGCCCGAACATACGCCAAGCTATGCGCGTTTCGGACAGGGCGACTATTCGCTCGAGGCCGATGAGATGGATGTGTTTTGGGATAATTATGTTGCCGAACCCGCGCAGCTGAATAACCCGCTGGTCGCGCCGCTCCGCGCCGACCTGGCGGGCCTGCCGCCTGCTTTTCTCGCAATCGCCGAATGCGACATATTGGCCGACAGCAATCATGCCTTCGCCGCGCGGCTGACCGACGCGCGGGTCGCGACCGAAAGCCAGGTCTATGCGGGCGCGACGCACAGCTTTCTCGAAGCGATGTCGATTGCGCCGCTGGCGGCCCACGCGCTCGACGATCAGGCGGCGTGGATCGGCAGGACAATCGGGCATGTCGCGCCCGTTTGATCCGCTGGATCCCGCCGACAGCGCGCGGCTGATCGCCGACTATCCGCTGGGCTGGCTCGTCTCGCGCCAGTTCAACGCCAGCCCGCTGCCGCTACTCGCCGAGACGGGCGAAGACGGCAGCGTCGCCGCGCTATTTGGTCACTGCGCGCTCGGCAACCCGCTCGTCGCCGATTTTCGCGCCGACCCGCACGGCCTGATCCTGTTCAACGGTCCCGCGGCCTATGTCTCACCGTCGCTTGTCTCCAAGCCAGACTGGGCGCCGACATGGAATTATGCGGTGCTGCGCTACCAGGTCGAGGTCGAGTTTGTCGGCGACGAAACGCACGAAGCGATCGAACGGCTCGTCGCGGCGATGGAGGGCAGCAAATGGTCGACCGATCGCCTCGGTCCGCGCTATGCCCCGATGCTGAAACACATCATCGCCTTTCGCGCCCATGTCCGCAGCGCCGATCCCGTCTTCAAGCTCGGCCAAGATGAAAGCGCGCATGGCTTTGCCGAAATCGTCGCGCGCCATCCCGATCCGGCGCTTACGGCGTGGATGGAAGGACAGGCACAAAGGTGAAGCTGTTTTACGACGACCGGCAGGCAAGGCACGCCCCCGAACGCGAGCTGCACAATGGCGAGTTTGTCCCCTATGCCGAGAATATCGAACGGCCGCGGTCGATCGTTGCGGCAATGGCCGATTGGCAGCCGGTGCGCGATTTCGGCATGGCGCCGCTGCTTGCGGTGCATGACGCCGACTATCTCGCCTTCCTCGAACGCGCCTGGGACGGCTGGCAAGCGGCGGGGCGCAAGGGCGATGCGATCGGCTACAGCTTTCCTGTGGTGCGGCGGCGGCCGCTGAAATTCGCCCGGATCGACGCCGACATCGGCGCCTATAGCTTCGATGCCTCGACGCCGATTGCAGCGGGAACCTGGGAATCGGCCTATTGGTCGGCGCAATGCGCACTGACCGCGCTTGATCGGTTGAAAGTCGGAGATCGCCACGCCTTCGCGCTGTGTCGTCCGCCCGGCCACCATGCGTCGCACGATTATATGGGCGGATATTGCTACCTCAACAACGCCGCGATCGCGGCGCGTCAGGCGGAAGCCTTGGGGCTGGGGCCAGTCGCGATCCTCGATGTCGATTATCATCACGGCAACGGCACGCAGGACATCTTCTACGAAGACGACAGTGTCTTTTTTGCCTCAATTCACGCGGACCCGTTGACCGACTATCCCTTTTACTGGGGCCATGCCGATGAGCGCGGCGAGGGGGCGGGTGAAGGAACGACGCTCAACCTACCGCTGCCGCGCGGTACCGATGGTGCGGCATATCGTCCGGCGCTCGACACCGCGCTGGGTGCGATTGTCGATTGGGGCGCGCGCTGCCTGATCGTCTCGTTCGGTGCCGATACGCACAGCAATGACCCGATTTCCAGCTTCAAACTGGAACGCCCCGACTATGTAGAAATGGCGGCATCGATCGCCGCGCTCGGCCTGCCGACGCTGGTGGTGATGGAGGGCGGTTATGCCGTCGGCGACCTGGGGCTGAATGTCGCGGCGTTTCTGTCGGGGTTCTGAGTATATCCTCCGTGTGGCGCAGCCATGGGGAGGGGTGGAGGGGCAGCGACGGTCGCGCCAAAGCCCCTCCGTCAGCCCTTCGGGCTGCCACCTCCCCATCGCTTCGCGACAGGGAGGAAGTCTTCAACCTCAATCCAGACTGAACCGCAGGCTTGCGCCGATCGTGCGCGGGCGGGTGACCGATCCCGCGAACGAGAAGGGCGCGTTGAGGATGCCATATTGGTTGAACAAATTCTTCGCAAACAATCCCAGTTCGATCCGGTCCGCCACGGTGAAGGCGGCATTGATATCGACAATATGGAAGTCGCCCTTTTCAAGCGCCGCGCCAAACGCCACCGGCGCTGCCGAAAGATAGCGGTGCGCGATGCCGACGCGTGGCTTCATCGAGGAATCGGGGAAATTGAGGTCGATGCTGTTGGCGAGGATCCAGTCCGACGCCCCCGGCAATTGCGTCCCCTTGGCATAGCCGCCACCCGGCGCGAAACTGTCGGGAAGCAGCTGCGACAAGCGCGCGTCGTTGTACGAGATATTCGATGCGAAGGTCAGGTTGCGCGTCGGGCGCAGGGTCAGGCTGATTTCCACCCCATCCACATTGGCGCCGCCGCCGTTGACGGTATAGGCGTTGAAATCGACGGGGGTGAACAGCCGCGCCTGCACATTGTCCCAATCGATATGATAGGCGGTGACATCGACGGTCAGCGTCTTGTCGATCAGGTCGAAGCGCGTCCCGATTTCGAAATTCTTCGTCGTATCGCTTTCAAAGCTGAGCGGCAGGCCCGGCGTCGCCGCGGAATAGACGTTGATGCCGCCGATACGGAAACCTTCGGAATAGAGGCCATAGACCATGACATCGTCACTGGGTTTCCAGGTCAGCGACACCTTGGGAATGAAATCCGCATCCTTGCTTGCCGCAGGCGCATAATCAAAGGGCGCGATCAGGTTCGCATTGGGCAGATATTGCAGTCGCGGGCGCGAGCGATATTCGAACAGGCGGCCGCCGAGTGTCAGCGTCAGCGTATCGACGATGTCGAAAGACGCCTCGCCGAAGACCGCCTTTTCGGTGACGCGGTTGCTGCTGACGGTGCGCGTGGCAAGATCGCCTGGCGCCAGCGTGTCGCCCGACTGGCCGCCGAACATCCCGGGATTGGCATCGATATAATCGCCAATGCCCTCGATGAAGGTGCCGTCGGTGTTGCTTGAGCGCAGCCGCGTATAGTTGGCGCCAAGCAGCCAGCGGAACCGGCCGCCATCGGGCGAGGCGAGACGCAGTTCGGCATAGTCGGTCTTCGATTTGCCCCTGCTGCTCGCGAGCTCGGGGGTGTTGGTGCGCGGGTCGTTGCCGCCGAAGATCGAATTGTCGAAAGCGAGATTGGCGTTCTTTTCGGTATAGCTGCCGACCGCGGTGAGGGTCGCAAAGCCCAGATCCTGCTCGATCCGCAAGCTGTGGAGCATGAAATCGGTGTCCTGAAACTCGGCAACATTGGTTGCGCGGTCAAAGGTTTTGGGCGGGCCGAACAATACATAGGTCTGATCGTCGAGATCATATTCCTGATACATGCTGAGCGCCGAGATGCGCGTGCTGTCGGTCGGGGTGAAGACGATCGAGCCGCGCAGGCCGCGGACGCGCAGGTCGTTGCTGCCGTTTTCGCCGAGCAAGGTGTTGTCGAGATAACCGGCATCGACGCGCTGCAGCGCGACGAGGCGCACGGCCAGCTTGTCGGTCACGATCGGCAGGTTGACCATCGCCTTGGCGGCATAGCTGACCTCACCGGCGCCCTTGGTCGAAGCCAGCTGGCCTTCGGCGCCGACATCGAACCCGCCGGGGTCAGCCTCGTTGACGACATAGTTGATCGCGCCGCCCAGCGACGACGATCCGAACAAGGTGCCCTGCGGCCCACGCAGCACTTCGACGCGGCTGACGTCGAAGCTGTCGACGTCGGGGATGACGAGCGGGAAGCCGGGCTCGATCAGCGGGATTTCGTTGAGATAATAGCCGGTCGTTGCCTGGTTCGCTTCGTGATAGGTGGTCGATGCGATGCCGCGGATGACGACTTCGGACACGCCGGGTTGATAGTCGTTAAACACGACGCCGGGGACGCGGGTGATATAATCGGAGAGGCTCTGCGCGTTGAGTTTCTGCAACGTCGCTTCGCTGACCGCTGCGACCGAACCCGAAACGTCGCGAACCGACTGTTCGCGCTTGGCGGCGGTGACGACGATTTCGCTGTCATCGGTCGCCGCGTTCTGCGCCACCGCGCCCGCGCCTTGGGTGAGGGCCAGCACCGAAATGCTGCAGATTACGACGCGCTTTATGGCTGCTATGGACATGCTTGCCTCCCTGATTGCGATTGCGATGCAATTCCGAGGGTCAAACTATCAGGTTCAAAGCGCGTGTCGGCGAGGGTCGGGCCAGAATCGCACCGTATCGGGCCATCCATCAGCAGCGCCTTGGCGCGGCGCGGTCGGCGATTTGCCCGATCGCTGGATTGGCGGGCCTGATCGGCGCAGTACGCCATTTGGCGCGGCATAGAGTGGCGGCCTATGGATCGAACGGGAGGATCGCGATGAACGGGCTGGGCAACAAGGCGCGGCGGCAGTTTCTGGGTGGGGCCGCCGTTGCGGCGCTGCTGCTCGCCGGTCGACCGCAGTGGGCGTCAGCGCAGGGCAATCCGCGCTGGCCCGCGGCGCCCCGCCCGCAATCGCCGCGGATCTCGCATGTCATCGAACAGCTCGGTCGCAAGCGTGACGATGTCTATTCGTGGATGAAATTCATCCCCGCCGACGGTGAACGCCATCGCGGCAACCTGCCGCGACCGGTTGCCAAAATGCTCGCCGAAGAAAATGCTTATGCCGAAGCGGTGCTGAAGCCGGTGCGCGCCGCGCAGGACGGGCTGGTCGAGGCGATGCTCGCGCGGTCGGCAGGTTCGGTACAAGCTCCCGCGCTGGAGCGTGACGGCTGGGCCTATTCCTCCGCGATGCCCGCAGGGTCCGTGCATCCGATATACAGCCGCAGGAAGGGCGGCAGCGCAGCCGAAACGCTGGTCGACGAAAGCGCCCGCGCCGCAGGCCAGCCCTATTTCCGCAGCACCGGCCATCAGCCGAGCCCCGACCACCGCTATTTCGCCTGGGCGGAGGATGTCATCGGCAACGACCGCCACCGCATCGTCATCCGCGACAATGACAGCGGCGACGTGCGCACGCTCGTCGACAAGGATGCCTATGGCTACGGCGGGCTCGTTTTTGCCCCCTCGTCGCAGTGGCTTTTCTGGATCTGGCGCGACGCGCGTAACCGGCCGACGCGGCTCTATCGGACGTCGATCGACGGCAAGACCACCGCGCTCGTTTATGAGGAAAAAGACCCCGCAATTTTCATGGGGGTTAAGCGCACCGCCGCCGACGGCTTTATCGCGCTGACGCTGTCCGGCCCCGAAACCGCCGAAGTGCGGCTCATCCCCGCCGCCGATGAAACGGGCGACCCGCGGGTAGTGTGGCCGCGCCAGAGCGGCGTGCGTTACGAAATCGACGAGTGGGACGGCGCGCTGGTGGCGACGACCGATGCCGATGATGCGTTCGATATGCAGCTGCTGCGCCTCGACCCCGCCGATTTTCGCACCCTCGCCACGCTCGTGCCGCACCGCGCCGGAACGCCGATCTTGCAGATCCAGCCCTTCAAGGCCGCACTGGTCCGGCTGGAGCGCGCCGACGGTTTGCACCGGCTGGTCATCCAGCATGCCGACGGCAGCGAACAGAGCATCGCGTTCGATGACCCCGCCTATGCGATCGAGCTGCCCGGCGAGCAGGCCTATGCCGCCCCGTCGGTGATGATTGTCCACGAATCACCCAAATCGCCGCGGCGCTGGATCGCGGTCGATCTGACCAACGGCAAGCAGACCGTTGTCCAGCAACAGCAGGTCGCGAATTTCGATCCCGACGATTATGAGGTCGAGCGGCTGATGGCCCCCGCCGCTGACGGCGAAATGGTGCCGATCACGCTGTTGTCGCGCCGCGGCATGGCGAAGGACGGCAAAGCGCCGCTGCTGCAATATGGCTATGGCGCCTATGGCGTGAACAGTGACCCGCTATTCTCGATCCCCGCGCTCGCGCTGGTCGATCAGGGCTGGCGCTACGCGATTGCGCATGTCCGCGGCGGGTCGGAAAAGGGACGGCGCTGGTTCCTCGGCGGGCGCAAGTTCACCAAGCGCAACAGCTTCACCGATTTCATCGCCTGCGCCGAACATTTGTGTGAGCAGGGCTATTCGGCAAAGGGCAAGGTCGTCGCTTATGGCTTGTCGGCGGGCGGGCTGCTCGTCGGCGCCAGCATGAATATTGCCCCGATCCTTTGGGGCGGCGTCATCGCGAAAGTGCCGTTCGTCGACATGCTCAACACGATGAGCGATGCGAGCCACCCGCTCGTGCCGCTGTTCCGTCCCGACTGGGGCGACCCGCTCGCCGAAGGCAGGGCGTATGACTATATCGCGTCGATCTCGCCCTATGAGAATGTCCGCGCAGCGGCTTATCCGCCGCTGCTGTGTACCGCTGGGCTCAAGGACGATCGCGTCGCCTATTGGGAACCCGCGAAACTGGTTGCCGAGGTGCGGCACCGCTCGACCAGCGGCAATCCCGCGATGCTGCTGACCGACATGGACAGCGGGCATCAGGGCAGCGCCGACCTGAAAAGCGAATATCGCGAATATGCGCTGTTCTGGGCCTTTGCGATGCGCTGCGTCGGTTGAGCTTCCCCCGCCAGACCCCTGTCTGAGCACCTCCCGTGTAACGATGCGCAGCCAGTGAGGTAGCGATAATGCGTCGCAATTCGGCCCATTGGATGCAATCTGCGGCCCAAAGGCGCGCGAGTGCGCGTCGCTGACATGCTAAATCACTTGCAACATGGGTCGTCGCAAACGGCGTTTGTCGACAGCTAAAACGGAATGGAGTTCCCCCATCCATCTCCGCACGGGCGATCATCGCCGCTGAACGACGACTCTGACGTGTTTTGGTCGTTTAACCATTGGGGGATTATCATGCTGCCTCGTTTTCGCCGTGCCGTTTCGGGTATTGCGCTGTCTGCCGCTGTGCTTGCCTGCGCTGCCGTGCAGCCGGCTTTGGCGCAGACGAGCGAGCCGGTTGGCGAAGCTGACGACAGCATCATCGTCACCGCGCAGCGCGCCAACCAGACGCAGGTTGCGCGCGGCGGCAACGTCGGCGTGCTCGGCAATAAAGCCGCCGAAGATGTGCCGTTTGTCGTCAAAAGCTTCAACAGCGCGCTGATCCTGAACCAGCAGCCACAAAGCCTGGGGCAGGTGCTCGAAAATGATCCGTCGATCCGGACGTCAAACGCCTTTGGCACCGCAGCCGAGGTCTTTGTGATGCGCGGCTTCGTCCTGTTCTCCGACGATGTCGGCTTCAACGGCCTGTACGGTCTGACCCCGCGCCAACTGGTCGCGCCCGAGCTTTACGAGACGGTGCAAGTGCTGAACGGCGCCAACGCCTTCCTGAACGGCGCCGCGCCCGGCGGGTCGGGGGTCGGCGGCAGTGTCAATGTCATCCCGAAGCGGGCGGGCGACCGCGACCTCAACCGCGTCACGCTGAACTACACCGGCGACGAACATTTCGGCGGCAGTTTCGACGTCGCCCGTCGCAGCGCCGACGGCGCGCTGGGCGTGCGCGTCAATGGCGCAGCGCGGCGCGGCGAGCTCAGCGTCGATGGCGAATCTCGCAGCGCCTATGTGCTCGGCACCAGCCTCGACTGGCAGGGCGAGCGGGCGCGGCTGTTCCTCGACCTGGCGTTCCAGCGCATGCATGTGCGCGGGCTGCGCCACAAGGTCGGGGTCTCGACGGTGATCCCGCGCGTTCCCGGCGCCAAGACCAACTATGCCCAGCAATGGCAATATGGCACCCAGCGCGACCTGTTCGGGACGATCCGCGGCGAATTCGACCTGGCCGACAATGTCATGCTCTACGCCAGTTTCGGCGCGCGCGACGGATCGGAAAAGAGCGTCGCGATCAACGCTGTCGATGTGACCAACGCCGTCACCGGCGCTGCGACCGGTTCCAATGCCCAGTTTACGCCGCGCACCGACAACAATGAAGCGGGCGACGTGGGCTTGCGGGGCAAGTTCGAATTTGCCGGGATGAGTCATGAGATCAACGTCGGCGGATCAAAGGTCTGGCAGGTCAGCCGCAATGCGTATCAGCGCTATTTTCCGTTCGCGACCAACATCTATAATCCCGTGCCGGTGCCGCAGCCGGGACCGAACACCGTGGTCGGCGGCGATCTGAACGATCCGTTCCCGGTGCTGCGCAATCGCTTCACCAGCTTCTTTGTCTCGGACACCATCGGCCTGTTGGACGACCGCATTCTGTTCACGGCGGGGCTGCGCCGCCAGACGATCAAGGTCACGCGCTATTCCTACTTCGTCGAGGGACAGGTCACCGCAGCCTATGACAAGTCGGCGACCACCCCGGTGTTCGGCTTGGTCGTCAAGCCCGTCACCGGCCTCTCGCTCTATGCCAACCGCATCGAAGGGTTGTTGCAGGGTCCGGCGGCGCCCAATCTGGGCAACGTCATCAACGCCAATGAAATTTTCCCGCCGGCAAAGTCGGTGCAATATGAGCTGGGCGCGAAGCTGGGTCTCGGGCGTTTCAACGCCTCGCTCGCGCTCTACCAGATCGAACAGCCGAGCGCGTTCGTGCGCCCGATCACCCCGACCCCGACGAGCGGGCCGACCGATATCTTCGCGCTCGATGGCGAACAGCGCAATCGCGGCTTCGAGCTCGCGATCGACGGCGAACCGGTCAAGGGATTGCGGATCATCGCGGGCCTGTCGGTCAACGACGCCGTGCTTGCCAACACCGCGGGCGGGATCAACGAGGGCAACAAGGCGCCGGGCGTGCCCGATTATACGATCAACGCGAATGTCGAATGGGATCTGCCCTTCGCACCTGCGCTGACGCTGACCGGCCGTGTGGTTCACACCGGGCGCCAGATGGTGAACGCGACCAACACGCTCGAACTGCCGACCTGGACCCGCTTCGATCTCGGCGCGCGCTATGTGCTGCAAGTCGGCGACAATCCGGTCACCTTGCGCGCCAATGTCGATAATGTCACCAACAAGCGCTATTGGGCCTCGGGCTTCAACAGCTTTGGTACCGCGCTGCTGCAGGGGCTGCCGCGGACGTTCAAGCTGTCGGCGACGATTGACTTCTAAAGCGGACAGCGTGCTGATTTTTGCCTGACGTGTATCGTTTGCCAATGCGATGCGATCGCCCTATGGGCGTCGATGATAATACTTCGCATTAACATTCGAGTCATTCCGGCATGCAGCGATCGACGATCAAGACCTGGTTCCTGATCCACAAATGGACGAGCATCGTCTGCACGGCCTTTCTATTGATGCTGTGCGTTACCGGCTTGCCGCTGATCTTTCACCACGAGATCGACGAACTGACCGAGGATGCGCCGCAGTTTGGCATGCCCGGTGTCGGCTCGTCGGGCGAAGCGCCGGGGCTGAGGCCGCTCGACGAAATGCTCGCCAAGGCGCTTGCTGCGCGTCCGGGCGAAGTGCCGGTGTTTATGGCGTTCGACAACGACCAGCCGTCGATGACGATCACCACGGCGCCGCGGCCGGACTCGCCCGCCGAGGATATGACGATCCAGCTCTTCGATCGCTCGACCGGCGCCAAGACCGGCGCGGTTGACGAGAGCGGGGTGATGCACTTCATCCTACAGCTCCATACCGATATGTTTCTCGGCCTGCCGGGCATGTTGTTCCTTGGGCTGATGGGGTTGTTCTTCGTGATCGCGATCGTCTCGGGGGTCGTCCTCTACGCGCCCTTCATGCGCAAGCTCGACTTCGGTACGCTGCGCACGACGCGCAGCCGCCGCGTCAAATGGCTCGATTATCACAATCTGCTTGGGATCGTGGCGCTCGCGTGGATGACGGTCGTCGGGGCGACGGGGGTGATCAACGCGCTCGCGGCCCCGATCTTCCAATATTGGCAGCGGACCGAGCTTGCCGACATGACGAAGACTTATGCGGGGAAGGGCGCGGTGCCGCCCGCGCGCTACGGTTCGATCGACAAGGCGATGGCCGCCGCCCGGGCCGAAATCCCCGGCAACAATCCGCAGTTCATCGCCTTTCCCGGCGGCGCGTTCAGCAGCCAGCATCATTATGCGGTGTTTTTTCAGGGCGACACGCCGCTGACCGAACGGCTGCTCACCTCGGCATTGATCGATGCCGAAACCGGGGAATTCACCGACGCGCGGCCGATGCCCTGGTATGTGAAAGCGCTGGCGCTGTCGCAGCCCTTGCATTTCGGCGATTACGGCGGGCTGCCGCTCAAAATCCTGTGGGCGATCCTGACGCTGTTCACGACCATCGTCCTCGGCTCGGGGCTTTATCTCTGGCTCGGCAAGCGCCGCGCTGGAACCGATGCGCTGGTGCGCGAGGTCGAAAGCGGCGGCCGGATCGTACCTGCCGAATGAGCAAGCGCCGCGGCCTTCGTGCGATTTTCGCCGTCCCGCTGCTGCTCGCGCTCGCCAGCATTGCTGGACTCGTTATCGCACTGACCGGCGACGGACTGCGCGATGCTGCGTCATGGGCCGCGCTTGCGATTCCCGTTCTCGCTGTCGGCTGGGCGATGCGCGCCCGCCGCAGCTGATATATTCAACCAATCGATTCCAAAGGACCCGTTCGTGACCCAGCTTTCCATCCGCAGCCTGCTCGGGCTGACCAGCGCCGCAACGATTTTGGCCGTCGCCGCCCCGGCAATGGCGCAGGATAGCAACGGCAGCGACATCGTTGTCACCGCCCAGCGGATGAACCAGACCGAGGTGACCCGCGGCGGCAGCGGTGGCGTGTTCGGCGACAAACCCGCCGCTGATCTGCCGTTAACGATCAAAAGTTATAGCGAGGCACTGATCCTGAACCAGCAGCCGCAGACGCTTGGCCAGCTGCTGGAAAACGATCCCTCGGTGCGCACCGGTTTTGCGTTTGGCAATTCGGCCGAATTGTTCGTGATCCGCGGTTTCGCGCTTGCGGGCGACGATGTCGGGCTCGACGGGCTTTACGGCATCGCCCCGCGCCAGCTGATTGCTCCCGAACTGTACGATTCGGTGCAGGTGATCAACGGGTCGAGCGCCTTTATCAACGGTGCGGCGCCGGGTGGTTCGGGCCTTGGCGGCAGCGTCAACCTGATCCCCAAGCGGGCGCGCGCCGACCTCACGCGCGCGACGGTCAACTACACCTCCGACGAACATATCGGCGGCAGCTTCGACGTGGCGCGGCGCTTCGGCGGTGGCGACGAATGGGGCGTCCGCGTCAACGGCGTCGCGCGTAGCGGCGATGTGTCGATCGATGGCGAGTTCCGCAGCGCGTATACCTTGGGCGGCGCGCTCGATTACACCCATGGCCCGCTGCGCCTGTCGCTCGACCTCGCTTATCAGCGCGTCAAGGTACGCGGCCTTCGGCACAAGGTCGCACTCGGTTTTGGCGTCAACGCCATTCCCGCGGTGCCCGACGCTGACGCCAACTATGCCCAGCCCTGGACCTACACCGAAATGCGCGACGTCTTTGGGATCGTGAAGGCCGAATATGACGTCGCCGACAATGCGATGATCTACGCCAGCTTTGGTGCGCGCGACGGCATGGAGGACGGCATCTATGGTGGCATCACCGTCAACAACCCTGTCACCGGCGCGGCGACCGGCAACGCGCTGTATGTTCCGCGCACCGACAATAATGAAGCGGCGCAGGCGGGGCTGCGTGTCAAGCTCGGCACCGCGGTCACGCACGAGATCAATTTCGGCGGTTCGATGAACTGGCAGGTGAACCGCAACGCCTATGATTTTCTCTATGGCCCCGGTTTTGCGGGCTATGCGACCAACCTTTACAACGCCGTCGAAGTGCCGATTCCGGCTTCGGCGCTGGTCGGCGGCGACCTCGACGACCCGTTTCCGGTCAGCCGCACCCGCCTGCTCAGTGCTTTTGCATCGGATACGATTGGCCTCTGGAACGACCGCATTCTCCTCACCGTTGGCCTGCGCGTTCAGTCGATCCGCCAGAAAAGCTACAGCCATTTCGGCGGCGCGCTAACCGATACGTACGATGAGGATGCGGTCACCCCGGTCTTCGGCCTCGTCGTCAAGCCCGCCGATGGCCTCGCTTTCTATGCCAACCGCATGGAAGGTTTCGAAAAGCCGGACGCTGCTCCAACAACCGTCGGCGCCTTTCCGGTCACCAATGCGGGCGACGTGTTTGCGCCGGTCAAGACCAAACAATATGAACTCGGCGCCAAATACAGCTTCGGCCGTTTTAACGCCTCGCTTGCCGCCTTCCAGATCGACCGCCCACGTCCCGGTGCGATCGCTGACCCTGCGAATCCGGGGCAGGTCGTCTATGGCCTCAACGGCGAACAGCGGAACAAGGGGGTCGAACTCAGCTTGGACGGCGAACTCGCGCCGGGGCTGCGCCTGATCGCAGGGGGCTCGATCATCGATGCCAAGCTGCGCCGCACGCTCGACGGGATCAACGACGGCAATGATGCGCCAGGCGTCCCCGAATATTTGCTCAACGCCAATATCGAATGGGACCTGCCCTTCGTGCCCGCCCTGACTTTGACCGGCCGCATCGTTCACACCGGCGAGCAGGCGGCGAACCAGTCGAATACGCTCTCGCTGCCGTCATGGACACGGTTTGATCTTGGCGCGCGCTATGTCGCGGTGGTCGGCGACAAGCCGCTCACGCTGCGTTTCGGCGTCGATAACGTCGCCAACAAGCGGTATTGGGCATCGGCCTTCGAAATCTTCAGCCCCGACCTGCTGCAAGGCGCCCCACGGACGTACAAGGCGTCCGCCTCAATCGAGTTTTAGGGCCCCGGATTCCGCCCGTGGCGATCGAGAACCTCGCGCGGCACAATGTCCGGTAAGGATTAGTTCTGCTTTATAAGGGACGGTCCGAAATCGGCCACTATCGGATGGTCACCGTATCTGACATTGTGCTCGTCGAGGAGAACTGCCTTTGAAGCTGATGATCGCAATAGCAATATTCGCTTCGGCGGTGCAGGCTGAAGCCGCGCCCGATCTTGACGCGGTCGTAGCCGCACCCGCTAACCATCGGATCGTTCTTGAAAATGACGAGGTTCGCGTGCTGCAGGTTGAAGTGGCGCCGGGCGAGACCGAGGCGGTGCATGAGCATCGTTGGCCCAGCGTGCTGCACATCCAATCGGCTCAGCCCGCCATCGATATCAGCTACGCATGGCGTGACGGCAAAATGGTCGAGACTGGCCGCAGGAAGCTACCTGCGGGCGCTCCACCGGCTGCGATCTGGGTTCCACGACAAGAGGCCCATGCCGTACAAAATCTTGGCACTGCTCCTTTTCGTTTGCTTCGTGTCGAACTGAAAAAGCCCAATTAGTCGGCTAACCACCAATTGCAGCGAGACGAACTGTTCGAGCTAGCGTCGAGCGGATCGTAAAAAAAGACACCCGCCCGATCGAAATCGGGCGGGTGTCAGATGAAGATCTCTGTTTTCCTGAAAGGAAGAGCTCTCCTGGGTCGCCCGGCGCGGATAGCGTCGTGGCCTGACCGATAATTGTACAGCAGCGCCAAAAGAACACCGGAGCGCGGGCCGACATAGCTTTGGTTTGAAAAGTTGGTGGTGGGGTGTCGATCGACGAGACCAATCAATCGCATCAAGCAGCCAGACTGCTGGTCTCTGGGAGGACCATTTCGAGTTCGGGTGCGGGCTCGCGGCTGGAAAAGCAGAACTTCTGCTGCAAGTAAGAGCGGACATCGTGGTGCCAAGGTCCTACCGCAGCAACCGCGACGAGGATTTCAACCTGTAGCGCTCCAAGGATGTCCGACCACGCTCGCATGTCCTCGAGGCTGCTGCGGTTGATGAAGCCACCGTTCGGAAGAATCTGCGCCTTCATCCTGGATCATCCTGTCGTCGCCGAGAATTACGCGTCGCACTGCGCCGCAGGTGTCTCAACGCCGGAGGAATCGAGAGCGTTCCCCGTGGATGTCGCTAGAATGTTGGGCTTGTGGTTGCGGTGTGATCGAGCACCGTCTCGCACGCGGAGCGGAGCGTCCGGCTCCACGATGCCACGCCGGCCGCGTCCGCGAGAAGATCCTGCCGGATCTCAATCTCGGCATAGGGAAGGCGGGCCGCGTAGGCGTGGCGCGGCACGCTGTAGTCGGTGGCATCCATTCGATAGGGCTCGTTGTCGCCCACGACGAGATCACGGTGCGCGCCGAGCGCTGTGAGCAGCGCCTTGGCGAAGCGCGTGTCGCCGCCGTCGTGGAGGATGCCCGCATGCCAAGGGCGCGACGTGCCACCGAGCATCGGGGTGAAGCTGTGGACGGCCAGTAATATCGTCGGCCGCGCTTCGTCTGCGCGCCGGGCCAGTTCGGCCGCGATCCGCTCATGATAGGGCGCATGGATTGCCGCGACCCGGGCAGCAAGTTGGCCGGGCATGAGCCCGGCATTGCCTGGAATTACGCTGCCGTCCGCGACGGCCGGCACGGCGTCGGGATGCGCGGGGTCGCGGTTGCAGTCGATGACGAGCCGCGAATAGCGTTGAAAGATGAAAGGTGCGTCGAAGGCTTCGGCAAGCGCCCTCCCGAGATCATGCACGCCGATGTCCCAAGCGATGTGCCGGGCGCGGTCGGCCGCTGTCAGGCCCAACGCCCCCAGTCGGTGCGGGATCGCATTTCCGGCGTGATCGCCGATGATAAGGAACGGAGACTGCCCGCCAGCGTTGAAGACCTGAGCCGCCGCAGGGTCGGCCGTCCCGAGGAGGGGGTCGTCAGAAAGCGTCATCACGAAAGCCTTCCATGCCCCTCCTAACGATCCGACATACCACCAAATATGCCTATCGGCAGCCCGTCGCTTTTGGCGAGCACCGGATCATGATGCGGCCGCGCGAAAGCTTCGATCAGCGTCTGGTGAAAGCCGAGCTTCATATATGTCCACATCCCTGCGAACTGCGATGGTTGCATGACGTGCTCGGCAATTCGGTTGCAGTCGCGCTGTTCGATACGCGCGCGAAGGCGCTACAGGTAGTGAGCGAGATGACCCTCGATCATGCCCCGCTCGAGCGCGAGCAGATCGATATTGAGGACTATGCGCGCCGCTTTCCCTTCACCTACGCGTCGGAGGACATGCCCGATCTGCTGCGATCGATCGAACGCCAATATCTCGATGTCGGACGTGTGATCGACCAATGGGCGAATAATTTCCTCCGCAAAGATGGGCCAACTGATACGCTCGCGCTGCTCACCGACATAGCGACGACGATCAAGCGCAGCTTCACTTATGTGCCCCGGCACGAGAAAGGCACCCAGTCGCCGATCGAGACGCTGACCTTGCGCCAGGGGACCTGCCGCGATTTCGCGGTGCTGATGATCGAAGCTGTCCGTGCGCTGGGTCTCGCCGCGCGGTTTGTGTCGGGATATGTCTATAACCCGAGCCGCAGCGAAGGGCGCGTCGGGGGCGGCAATACCCACGCATGGGTGCGCGTTTTCTTGCCGGGATCTGGGTGGATTGAATTCGATCCGACCAACGGCATCGTCGGCAGTCGCGGCCTCGTTCGTGTCGCCATCGCGCGCGACCCGTATCAGGCCGCCCCCCTGTCGGGCAGCTGGAGCGGTTTTCCGGCCAGCTACATCGGTATGGATGTCACCGTCGATGTACAGCTCGGAAGCGAACGCGACAGCGATGCATCTCCCGACACAGGTGGAGCCACCAACAGCCGCGTTGTCGGCAAACGAAGGAATAGCGAAACGTGCTGATCAGGGCTGGATATGAAATACGCTTCGAGACTGCGAGCCCTACGCCAATGATGGCTATGCTCAGCATCCATCCGTCGCGGCAAAAGGACCTCCAGACGCCGCAGCAGATTGAGACGGCACCCGTCATTCCGATCTACAATTATGAGGACAGCTTCGGCAATATCTGCACCCGGCTCACCGTCCCAGCGGGGGGCGTTACCCTGGCAGCCGATTTCGTCGTAGAGGATAGCGGTCTCGAAGATGCCCGCGCTCCCGACGCGCCGCCAACGCCGGTCGAGGAACTGCCCGACGACATCCTCATCTATCTTCTCGGCAGTCGCTATTGCGAGACCGACCGCTTGATGGGCGTTGCTTGGGCCGAATTCGCCCAAATCGCGTCGGCGCGTGACCGCGTCGAGGCGATCGTGGCGTTCGTCCACAATCATATCAAGTTCGGCTATGAACATGCGCGCTCGGACAAGACCGCCTGGAACGCATATCAAGAAAAGCAGGGCGTATGCCGTGACTTCGCCCATCTCGCGATCACACTCTGTCGCTGCATGAACATTCCGGCGCGCTATTGCACCGGTTATCTCGGCGATATCGGGATTCCGCCGGTCGATGCGCCGATGGACTTTTCTGCGTGGTTCGACGTCTATATCGACGGCGACTGGTACACCTATGATGCGCGCCACAATCGCCCGCGTATCGGCCGCATCCTGATGGCGCGCGGCCGCGACGCGACAGATACCGCGCTCACCACTGCTTTCGGACCCGCACAGGTCACGTCCTTCCTGGTTCACACCGACGAAGTCGCATCAATCGAAGCCGCACCATAGCAGTATCGCGGTTTAGCCGGGTATCTTGCCACAGGCTTAGCCCGCAATCGGCAGCCAGCCGTTGCACCGGATCCGCGTACCGCTCCAGCGGCCGCTCGTTTCGATCCTTGCCCTAAAGCCGACAGCCTTTGACCAGAAGTGGCCTGCAAAAGACAGAGGGGCGCAGGATCAAGATCCAGCGCCCCTCACTCGGGTAGATTCAGTTGGCCGGGTTAGCCGCCGGTCGGGGCGGGTGCATCGGTAGGTTTGATGGCAGCTGGCGGACTTACCGCCACGGGTACCGTCATCGGCGCCGCCGATACAGGAACCGCGAGCGGCGCTACGGCCACGTTCTCAAAAGCCAAGACCACGTCTTCATCGATGAATGCGCCGACATTGCCGCCTTTAGGCAGCACCGCGCTCGTGCCTGTGACGAAGAAACCTGCGAGCGGGATAAGCGCGACCGAGGCGACGACCCCGCCAGTGCCGGTTACGCCCTTGTCATCGAATGTCCCTGTCAGCCGGATTTGGCGACCATTGGCGCGCAGATAAAGAACGCGCGCATCGAGCTTGCCCGATTTGCCCCACATGCCTTTGTTGCGCACGGTGGTAATTTCGCCCCACGCCGGGGTACCGGCCGGAATGACTGCCACGTTGTTGACGTGGACGGGTTCGGCAACCTCCATCATAAAGCGCTGACCGACACGCGCGGCTTTTTTCTTGGTCGTAATTTCTTCCATCATGCGCAGCACGACGGGCGTGCCAGCGCGCAGTACGGCATTCGTCGTTGGCGCCTCGGCAATGACGGCAGCTGCAGGTGGCGCAGCCGGCAATGCGACCGGCTCCTGCGCATAAGCTGCAGGCGCAACAACGATAGCGGCCGCAAGCGCGGCACGTAACAAAGCTTTCATGATGACCCCTCCCCTAAGAAGGCGCTGGTATGGAAGGCGAATTGCATTTCAGCAATACGCTATTCTCCGGCCCATCGACGCTGTGGTGCATTGGCCGAAAGTCGGTATTAGATGAGTGTCGGGCCGTCCGAAACTTGTACTTTTCGGGCGAACCAAGGTTCTGAGGTGCGCTCGACGGCCAGCTGGTTTGCAGGGTATTGAGTCACCAGCGCCATCGCTTCCTGTGCGTCGGCGCGAAGCCAGGCTTCGTGCGCTTCGGGATGCAAGATCACCGGCATTCGGTCGTGAATGTGAAACAGCTCCTCGGTCGCATCGACCATGACCCCGGTATAGGCATCGCCCCACTCTACAGTCGGGCGCCATAGCGCCGCCCAGGCGGCGATCGGCTGATCCTCAACGCTGATCCAGGTGCGGGTCATCTGGCCGGGCTTGCCCTCGGCCTCAGCGAACGACGTAAAGGGGATAAGGCACCGCCGAGCAGGATTGGTGAACCATTGCCGCCAGATCGTCCACAGCTTGTCGTCGCGGGCATTGTTGGTCGCTGTTGGCTTGTTCGGCTTTCCGGTGCGCTTGTTCACCGAGTGCCGCGGAAAGCCCCAGGTCATTTGTTGCAGGATGCGCTGGCCCTGATCTTCCCGCACAACGATGCCGGGATATTGCGGATAAACATCGGTCGGCGCGTTGAACCCGTAGGTCGCCGACGTCCTGAACAGGGCCGCCATTTCCTGAACCGTGCTCTTGTTGGTGTAGAGATTGCACACGCAGCAATCATGCCTCGCCAGCACGAGCTGTCAATCGGCAACCAGGCCGATGCGCCAGCGTTCGGCATGCGAAGGAGACGCAAAATGGTCAGCGAATATGATGCCGCCAAGACGGCACCGGTCGAGCGGGTGGCGCGCGTGCTGGCGGGCCATGCCCTCAGCCGCAATGCCGAAGGCGACATGGGGTCGGCGGGCGCCGCCGTCGATGATCTGTGGCCCGACTATGCGCCCGCCGCGCTTGCCGTGCTTCGCACTTTGCGCGAACCGAGCGGCCGCATGATTGCGGTGGGCGACGCCGACGTCTGGGACCGCATGATCACGGCGGCGATCGAAGACGAAACCCTCGCCGACTGAGCCTTACCGCCGTCGACGTAGCTGCCGTTTCCACTCAATGGAGCACGGCATTGGCAACTGCCGTGTGTGATCGACGTTCACGAGTTCCAGCGTCGCGAGTGTCCGCTTCCGCTTGGAGTAATAGCACTGCAGACACCGCATGCGCTTGCGCACCTCGGGCAGCCGATCGTTCCAACCTTTGCGCTCGAACAGATACCACAGTGCGTGCGGGTCGAAGATGCCGACGTTCCCGCACCGGCATGACACCTGGACGGTATGATGCCGGCACGCGACATCGAAAAGGTCGCTAATTGGATTGACGAGCTGACGAGTCATGCTGGACATATGAGAACATTAGTGGAACATCGGTGCAAGCGATTCGGTAGCAACAGTGAGGACAAAGGTGGACAAGTGCGGGCATAATGGACTGTCGGACGCCGATCGTATTGCGGATTATCTTGATCAGCGTGCCTGCCGTTTCCGTGAATATGCCGCCAAAACCGGCAGCGCCGACGCGCGAACGCGCGCCAGCGCATTGCTGATTGAGGCAGGGAATATTCGCGCCGGTCTGATTGAAGATTGACCAGCGGGCTGGCGGGGGATTGTCTCGGCGACATCAACCGATTGCGAATGCGGCAGACATTCACCGTGCAACTGACAAGGATGTAAATTGCCAGCTGCTTGGCATTATCCTACAATTTCAGCACTGCGGGGGACAAAACCAAAACAGGTCGCCGCGGTACATCGCCGCGACCGTTTCGGACGTCGGTTCTAGGCAGTGCGTCCACTCTGCATGGGGCATCGCGGTTTAAGCTTGTAGCCTCCGGCGAGGCAGTGCTCTCGCGCCGGCTTTTCATGCCTATTTCACAGCTCCGGGATAGATCAAATTCGGTCGAGCTCTCGCTCGAGCTGGGCGAGGGTGAAGGGTTTCGTGAGCACCGGCGCTTCGGCAACCATCGCCTCAGCAAAGTGAAAGGGTCCGCCGGTCATGACGAGGAACGGAATGTCCGCGGCCTTCAGAGCGGCGATCACAGCTTCGCTGGTCTGACCATTTGCAAGATGGATATCGACCAGAGCGGCGTCGATTGTCAGTGTTGCGATCTTGTGCAAGCTCGCCGCAACATCCTCGGCGCACCCGGCGACCTCGATGCCCAACGCTTCCAAGTAATTTTCGAGCATCAGGGAAACGAGCGGATCGTCCTCTACCACGAGGATTTGTTTGGGCACGGCGGAGACTCCTCGGCAAGGTTGATGACGCAAGGCTCGACTAGGCACGGGAAGAAAGAGAGCAACTTTTGCCCTCGGCGGTGGTTCCCCGCGTACGTGTTTATAATGTTTTGAAGAATGATCTGTGTTCTGCGGCACAGGCGTCAGGCAAGGCGTCCTAGGCCGAGAGGGGGGACTCCTTCACCGCTGATGCTTGCTCTTGCGCAAGCTACGAGGCAAGGGTTGCCAGCTGTCGGTTTGCAGGGAGCTGGAGGGTGCATAGCGCAATGAATTCAGCCAAGATTTCCGCCCTCGGCAAAGATCACCGGGCGAGCCGGCTCATCCTTGTCATGCTTGCTATAGGATTTGCGGCGCTGCTTGCCGCCGCGGCCGCGTCATTCTGGATCCAGCGCCAGAATGAGGCTGATTCCGGGCTCGTTGCGCATACCCTCTCGGTCGAGGCGAGCCTCAACGGCTTCGCAAGCGCCAACGAGCGAATGGAAACGGCACGCCGTGGTCTTTTGCTGACCGGCGATCCGACCTTTGAACAGCTTATGAGTGGATCCTTGGTCGCGGCGCGGACCCGACTGGGAGTACTCAGCAAGCTCGTTAGCGACAACGCCAGGCAACGCGCGAGGGTCGCGCGGCTCGAGGCGCTTCTCGACGTGTATGAACGACATCATCGGCAGACCTTGCGCTTCAACGCAACCCAGCGGCGGGCGATGCTGGACGGGTTCGCGAACGATGCTGGGGTAAAACATGTGCGGTCGGTGCGCGTCGTCGTGAACGAGATGGCCGAGGACGAGCGCAGCTTGCTCCGCTCCCGGGAAGCGCAGCAAAGGTCGACGCGTCAGCTGTTCAATACCGCGCTGGTTGGCACCGCAATGCTCATTCTCATTGTGGCTGTCGCGACCTTGCTGCTGATCCGCCGCAACCTGGTAGATCTGCGCTCCTCGCGCGAGAAGCTCCGGCTTCTCAACGAGGATCTCGAAACGCAGGTCGACGCGAGGACGTCGGAGCTCAAACGCGCCAATGGGGAAATTCAGCGTTTCGCCTACATCGTCTCGCACGATTTGCGCTCTCCGCTGGTCAATGTGATGGGGTTCACGGCCGAACTGGAAACCGCGCGGCAGGCCATTGCAGGCTATCTGCAGAAGAGCGACCGCGACGGCTGGGATGCGCCCGATGCCGCCACGCGGCTCGCGATCGAGGAGGATCTCCCTGAAGCGATTGGTTTCATCCGCACATCGACGCAAAAAATGGACCGGCTGATCAACGCTATTCTCAATCTGTCGCGCCAGGGTCGCCGGTCGCTCGCGCCGGAACGGCTGGATCTGACCGCGATTGCGAGCGGAATTGCCGATAGCATGCAGCACCGGGTGCAGGAGACGGGAACGCAATTGAATGTTGGGGCGCTGCCGTCGATCGTGAATGACCGCTTGGCCGTCGAGCAGATATTGTCGAACCTGATCGAAAACGCGCTCAAATATCTCAAGCCCGGCCGACCGGGGGTGATCGACGTAACCGGACGCATCGAACAGGGCCGCGCCTTGATCGAAGTCACTGACAATGGCCGGGGTATCGATCCGCGCGATCATGAACGCATTTTCGACCTGTTCCGTCGTTCGGGGCAGCAAGACCAGCCCGGCGAAGGTATCGGCCTTGCGCATGCCCGAGCGCTTGCCTATCGCCTCGGCGGTACCATCGAGGTGGCGTCGGCCTTGGAAGAGGGTTCTACCTTTCGCCTGAGCCTGCCGACCGAATGGCGTAGCGGAGATGAAAATGCCTGATCAGCAACCTGTCAACATCGTGATGATCGAGGATGACGAAGGTCATGCGCGGCTGATCGAGAAGAATATTCGCCGCGCCGGAATCTCGAACAAGATCCATCACTTCACCGACGGCACCACCGCGCTCGAATTTTTGTTCGATGCCGCGGAAGGCCCGGTTCGCAACGGTCCGGCGCTCGTGTTGCTCGACCTTAACCTGCCTGACATGAGCGGCACCGACATCCTCGCCAAGATCAAGGCCGACGGCAGCGCGCTGCGCCGCACGCCGGTCGTCGTGTTGACAACGACCGACGACAAGGTCGAAATCCAGCGCTGTTACGATCTGGGTTGCAACGTCTATATTACCAAGCCGGTCAATTATGAGAATTTTGCCGACGCGATCCGTCAGTTGGGATTGTTCTTGTCGGTGATTCAGGTTCCCGATCCCGACTTGACCTGACCTGAGACCTCCCCTGGCACATATTCTTTACATTGACGACGATGAGGGCATCAGGCGTCTCGTCTCGCGCGCGCTCGTGCGGAAGGGCTTCGAGGTCAGCGTGGCCGCGAGCGGACCCGAGGGTGTCGCGATGACCGGAGAAGGCCGGTTCGACCTGATTGCGGTCGACCATTATATGCCGGGGCAGGATGGACTGGCGACGCTGGAGGCTCTTCGCAAGCTGGCCGACTGCCCGCCTATTGTTTATGTGACGGGCTCCGAAGAAAGCAGGATTGCGGTCGCGGCGCTGAAATCGGGTGCCGACGATTATGTCGTTAAATCCGTTGGCGAGGAATTTTTCGACCTGCTGTGCAGCAGCTTCGAGCAGGTGCTCGAACGCGCGCAGCTCCGGCGTGCGCGCGAACAGGCTGAAGCCGATCTGCGGCAGAGCAATGCGCGCCTCGAGGCCCTGCTCAAGGAAGTAAATCACCGCGTCGCCAATAATTTGCAAATGGTGATGTCGTTCATCGGGCTTCAGTCGAAAAGCCTGGCCGATCCGGCTGCTCGCGAAACTCTGCAGCAAACCCAGCAGCGCATCGCGACGATCGCGCAGGTCAATCGCCGTCTTTACACGACCGATGATGTCGAGTTTGTCGCGATGGACGAATATCTCGCGGCGCTTGCCGCGGATCTGACCGAAAGCTGGTCAACCGGTGCGGGGCGGCGCGAAGTCCGCGTCGATGCGCATCCCGTCAAGATATGCACGGACAAAGCGGTTGCGCTCGGCATGATCGCTAACGAGTGGGTGAGCAACGCTTGTAAATATGCCTATGGCGCGGCGGAGGATGGCGAGATCCGCGTGATCCTTCGGCAGGTCGAGCCGAACACCGTCGAGCTCGCGGTCGAAGATGACGGCCCGGGTCTCCCGGTCGATGGCGCCATTCGCGGAACCGGCTTGGGGACGCGATTGATCGAGGCGCTGGCAAAGACTCACCGCGCCAGCGTACATTACGGCGCCAGCCGTACAGGGCGCGGCACCCGGGCGGCGATCGTGCTGTCCTTGCGATCCGCCGATCGGCCACCGGAGCAGGCGCGCGCGTCCCTTCCATGAGCCGTCGCGTCTGATCGCGCCAATTTCCGCGCCCGCATGACCTGTCAATAGGGCGGACCAAAGCCCTTGCACACCAATGCCCCACGCGTTGTGGCGCGCGCGATCCGCCGCATCGAGGCCGAGGTTCCTGAGCGCGCGCGGGATGGCGTTTCCGGCGTCATAGCCGGTGATAAAGAACGCTGAGCGCCCGTCCGCGTTGAGCAGCATGGCGGGAGCGGCTTCATGCCGGAAGAAACTATCGATGTCATTCTTGCCGCGACCCCCTGACATATCTGCCGGACGCCTTTGCGCAGCTCGCCGAGCTGGGGCGAAGCGCGATGGCGCAGCATTATCCGATTGCCGAGCGAGACGAGGCGCGGGCTTATCTCGCGCATCCGCTGCTCGGATCGCGTTATGTCGAATGCGTGTCGGCGGTGCAGGACCTAATCGGCAGCGACGCCGTCGCCGTGTTCAGCGACATCGACGCGGTGAAGCTGCGCTCGTCATTGACACTGTGCGAGGCGGTCAGCGGGCGGGCGCCATTTGGCGCAGCGCTTGACCGCTGCTTCGGCGGCGAGCGCGAAGCGCAGACGCTGGCGCTTCTGTGACGCCGACACCAAAAGCGTTCCCGTCCGCTCGCGCCACAGGGTCCCCGCGGCGCATAATGTCCCTTTTATCAGCTATTTGGAGCGCGCTTTTCGCCGGGTCATGACGCGCGATCAGCCGGGGTAGGGCGACGCCTTGAGCAGCCGCGCCAGATGCGCCGCATTGCTCGCGACCATCTGCGCGGTTTTCGAAATCATGCGCGGGCGATGTTCGAGGTCCTTGAAGTCGGTCGAGCCCATCGCTTCGCCGACCCAGTAGCAGCCCGCCACCGCGGGGATCGTCCAGCCGACGTCGTTTAGCGCTTGGAACAGCTCGGCGCAGACATGATGCGCGCCATCCTCGTTGCCGACGATCGCGGCGACCGCGACTTTCGAATAGCTGGGCATGCGGCCCGCCTCGTCAGTCTCCTCGAGAAAAGCGTCCATGCGCTCCATCACGAGCTTGGCGACGCTCGAAGGCTGGCCCATCCAGATCGGGGTGCCGAAGATGAGGATGTCGGCGGCGAGGATCGCCTCGCGGATCTTCGGCCAGTCGTCGCCATCGCCTTCGTCGGACGACACGCCCCATTTGACATGATGCGCGGCGATGCGGATCGGATCGGCAACCTTGACGTCATGGTCGGCAAAATGCTCGGCGAGGACGGCGATCATGGCATCGGTCGAGCTCTTGCGCCCTTTGGCCGAAAGCGAACAATTGATGGCGGCGGCGGTGAGCGAGGACATGGCAACTCCTTGAAGCCCCCGTGCCGACAATGTCCAGGCGCACGCCGCGGTTCCCTCAAAGCATCTGCGTATCGTCCTCGGGGACCAGGATCAGGGTTCGATCCTCGACGCGCCAGGATTTGAGTGCCGACAGAAAGTTCATGCCGAGCACGTCGGTGTTGCCAAGCCCTGGCGCGATCACGACCTTGAGCGCGCGGGCCTCGATCGACCCGACCGTCAGCCGATCGAGCGTCCCGGCATCGGCGCGCACGGTGCCGTTCGCGGTATTCATGAGCAGCGGCACGAGGCTCGTGTCGGCGGTGACGCCGGCTTTGGCCGCGGTTGCCCGCGACAAGGCGGTAACCGTGGCGCCGCTGTCGACGAGCATGCGCCGCTTAGTGCCGTTGAGCTCCACCTCCGCCCAGAAATGCCCGTCGCGCCCCATCGGGATGCGGACTTCGTCGCCAACGACCTCTTGTTTGTCGAGCCCAAGGCTCGCGGTCAGGCGCGACAAATTGGGGTCGAAGGGGGCGTGCTGGAGGATGAGGAAGATGCCGAACGCAAGCAGCGCGACCGAGAACAGCGCCCGGAAGGCGCGGCCGACATAGGGGATCTTGAACAGCAGGATGAGGATCAGCGCGGCGCCGAGCGCGTAGACGGCGAGCGTCTGGGTGGACAGATCGGCGACGAGATCGGGAGAGAGGGTCATTATGCGCCCGTTTACAGCGTCCAAGGTGTCGCGTCGCTGAATGATCCACAGCCGTCTGCCGCAGGTCGCTTGACGCGGGTAGGTGCACGGTAGAACATAAAAAGAACATATGAGCCGTTAAACCCCATGACCGCATCGCCTTCCTCCTTTGCCCGGCCTATCTCGCGGTGCGGCTCGGCTTGCGGCAGGTGCGCAACCTCGCCAATATCTATGGCGCGGCTATCATGGGCGCGCGCGGCGATATTCGAGGACTGACGTTGCATATGGCGGATACGAGAATCCCATCGCTGTAGGGCGTTGCCTTCATGTCGAACCAGTTTTTCACGTGTATTTCACAATTTCCGCATAGGGTCCGGTCAACCCCGCCGCGTAGCGACCCACGTGGCGGGGCCACCATGTGCGGGAACCTTCGGCGCAGCGCGCGCTTAGTGTTTCAACCCGGCCTTCACCCCCCCCCCCTTCGAAGGTCGGGCCATTTCACCGATGAGACTCAACCCGCAACCTCTTCGACCTTTTCAGAATAATTCATGACGCGCGGTAACGTAGCGAGAAGGCAAAGCGGGCTCGACAGCCTGAACTGATGAAGCACCCGGCCCAGTCCCGAAAGGGGGGAGGGAGCCAGATCCGGGCGCCCATCGCGCACCAGCGAGTCTGGCTGGCAGCGAAGTGAGAGTTCGATTGCTTTAGAATGCTTGAATCGCATTGCTGACCATGAAAGTTGCATAAGAACTGGACGCGCACAGGCTGCGCATGCGATCCGCATCGAAATCCTCTCCCATTTCCAATCTCGCTGGTCTAAATTGACCGCGGGACATCATCCGAAAACGGGGAGCATCAGGATGTTTATCGCTTCAATTCTATTGGCCGCATTGGCGCCCGCACCGACGGGCAATGTCGACACGACGCGCGCCGCCTTCACAAAGTGTCTTCGCGGGTTCGTCAAAACATCGCTTGAAGCAAAAATGCCCGAGGGAGAATTTGAAATATCGCTGAAATCTACCTGCGAAACCGAGCGCGCCGCCTTCCGTACTGCGATTGTTGCGGCCAATCGCGCCGGCGGTGACTCTGCCGCCGACGCAGCAGACAATGCTGACATGCAGGTCGACGATTATCACGCGAATTTCACTGACAAATACAAAGACTATTCGTCGTCCGGCACCATGCCTGGCGAATGACAATTAGCATGAGGACGCGGGCGCTGGGCTAGCGACCGCGTCTTTCATTTCGCTGATTCACGGTTCGTCCGTTTTCGAATATTGCACGATCGCCAACATTCGAAGCAGTTCTGCCTCGATGCTGCGTAAGCGCATGCCGATTTCAAGATTTCCATGACCTGTCAGACGAAGCACAGTCGTCATCACCGGTTCCGAGCGAGCGGCGAGCGCAATGAGGTGAAGTCCGCTGGGACTGGCGCGTCCCTGTAACCAAGATCGCGCGGCTTTGTCGCTCACGCCCGTCCATCGCATGACGGTCTTCGTGGCAAGGCGACTCGCGCCGAGCTCTTCTCGCAGCGCTTCGCCAATTTCTCTCGCAAACTCCGATTCCGACAGGATAAACCGCGAATTCGGAAGTTGACTACCGCTCTTAGGGACCATGCTCCGGCTCCCCATGCTGTACAACGCCTCAGGCGCAGGCTCGCACGCTTACGCCTGCCGAGGTGGCCATGGTTATACGTTGGTTGGATACAGAAGGGGTAAACGCCCAAACTGAGCCGCCCAAGGCACGAGCGGCCGCATATGTCCGCATGTCGACCGATAACCAGCAGTTCTCGACCGACAACCAGCTGATCGCGATCCAGCGATATGCCGATGGCCGGGGATATGAAATTGTCCGGACTTATGCCGACGAGGGCAAGAGTGGGCTGAACGTCGATGGGCGTCCTGCGCTGCAGAAGCTACTCGCCGATGTCGAAAATGGCCGAGCCGATTTCAGTATCCTGCTCGTGTACGATGTCAGTCGGCTGGGGAGGTTTCAGGACCCTGACGAGGCGGCGCTATACGAGCTTCGCTGCCGACGTGCTGGCCTAGAGGTGCATTATTGCGCCGAGCAATTTGAGAATGATGGCAGCATTGGATCATCGATTATTAAAACGGTGAAGCGGGCTATGGCTGGCGAATATAGCCGCGAGCTCTCGGTGAAGGTTTTTGCAGGCCAAGCGAATTTGATCCGGCTGGGTTTTCGCCAAGGAGGGGCGGCGGGTTTTGGTCTTCGCAGGATGCTCGTCGACCAGGCCGGCGAGGAAAAAGGTGTTCTTGGTCCCGGGCAGCACAAAAGCATCGCAACAGACCGCGTGGTCCTGGTGCGCGGACCCGAAGATGAAATCGAAATTGTCCGCAAGGTCTACCGACGCTTCGTCGATGAAGGCATCTGTGAAAGCGATATTGCTGAGGAGCTCAATCGCCAAGGCGTACTCACTGACCTCGGGAGGCCATGGACGCGGGGGTCGGTCCACCAGCTGCTGATCAACGAGAAATATATCGGTAACAATGTGTGGGCGCGCACCTCATGCAAACTTAAGGGCGCGCATGTCCAGAATGACCCGGGCGAGTGGATCAGGGCCGATGGCGTCTTTCCCGCGATCGTGCCGACCGAGCTCTTCGAGGCAGCGCAGGCGATCATTCGCCAGCGCAGCGCCAAGCTCAGCGATGACGAGATGCTGAAGCTGCTGACCGAGGTATTGGAGCGAAACGGCTATCTGTCGGGGTTGATCATCGATGAGGCGGAGGGCGCGCCTTCAAGCAGTGCGTTTCGAACACGCTTTGGTAGTTTGCTGCGCGCCTATACCTTGGTCGGCTTTTCTCCAGACCACGACTACCGCTATCTCGAGACCAACCGCAAATTGCGCGCCCTGTATCCCGAAATCATTCAATCGATTATCGACGGTGTTATCCAGATTGGCGGCGAGGTTGCCCGCGATCCCGTCACTGATCTGCTGAGGATCAATCGAGAATTCACCGTGTCGTTGGTCATCGTGCGCTGCTCGAAAACGGCAAGTGGGACGCTGCGATGGAAGCTTCGGCTCGACACAAAACTTAAGCCCGACATCACAGTGGCTGTCCGTATGGACAGCAACAACGACAATCCCCGCGACTATTATTTGCTCCCGCATTTCGACCTGCGCGAGGCAATCTACCGATTGGCTGAGTACAATGGGCTATCTCTCGACGCCTACCGGTTCGACGACCTTACCTATTTCTATCAGATGGCGGCTCGCGCCCAGTTCAAGGAGGCAGCATAATGGCGGCACTTCCAGCGCAGCGCGTCGAGATGATCCCGATCGAGCGCGTAACCGTGGTCAACCCGCGGGTGCGGAACAAGGGCAGCTTCAGGGAGATCGTCGAGAACATCTCGAAAGTGGGGCTGAAAAGACCCATCACAGTGACCCGGCGAACGGAGGCGGGAGGGCCATTCTATGACCTCGTCTGCGGGCAAGGCAGGCTTGAAGCCTATATCGAGCTTGGCCAATTGGAAGTGCCTGCCCTAGTGGTGTCAGCAGACACCGAAGATTGTCTTGTTGCCAGTCTCGTCGAGAACTGCGCGCGCCGAAAACATGGCGCCTTCGATCTCTTGAAAGATATCCGGGGCATGGAGCAGCGCGGCGATACGATTGCCGAGGTCGCGCGCAAAACCGGACTTACTCAAGAATATGTAAGAGGCATTTCTCGGCTGATCGAGCGCGGCGAGCAACGGTTGTTGCGGTCGGTAGAAAGTGGGATCATTCCCCTGAGTGTCGCGGTGGAAATCGCTGAAGCGCCAGATCACGAGGTTCAGGCCGCATTGTCGGCCGCTTATGAAAAAGGCCTGCTAAAAGGGCGGAAACTCTTGGTCGCCCGGCAGATCATTGAACGTCGCCGTCGCCATGGCAAGGACCTCGGTGTCCATGGCGGGCCTACCAAGGAAAAGGTCTCCGTAGATAGTTTGGTTCGGGCCTACAAAGACGATGTCGCCCGCAAACGGTCGCTGGTCGCGCGGGCCAATGCAACGCGCGACCGGCTGCTGTGCGTCGTCGAGGCTCTGCGAAGGCTGCGTGCGGATGAGCAATTTACCGCACTCTTGGAAGACGAAGACCTCACCACGCTGCCTGACAATTTGGCGGTCCAAATGCGAGCTGAAAAGGCGGTGCTCGCATGAAGCAGGCACCCCATGTGTTCCGGGCGTTTGAGGATGCAACGATGCGCATCCCCGTATCCGACATCAATTTCCTCTATGAGGTCCGACCTGCCATTCGGACTTCGGTCAAATATGCGCAGATCGCCGCTTCGATAAAAGAAGTCGGCATTATTGAGCCGCCGGTTGTGATCCTCGATCCAACGAGCGAGGGGCGGTTCCGGCTGCTGGATGGCCATCTACGCATCGACATCCTGATCGCGGATGGCGTGAAAGAAGTCGTGTGTCTCATCGCCACCGAAGACGAGGCCTTTACCTATAATCGTCGCCTCAGCCGCATTGCGATCATCCAAGAGCATAAGATGATCCTCCAGGCGGTAAAACGCGGCGCGTCGGAAGAGCGCATCGCCCGGGCTCTCAATGTGAATGTGGCGCTGATCCGTCAGAAACGAAATCTGCTCAATGGCATTTGCTCGGAAGTGGCCGACCTACTTCGCGACAAGCATGTTCCGATCAAGGCTTTCGCCGAGCTCAGGCGGCTCAAGCCGATGCGCCAAGTACGCGCGGCGGAAATGATGGTGGCGATGAACCGCTTCTCGACCAATTATGTAAGATCGATTGTTGCAGCGACGCCCATCAGCGAGTTTGTCGAGGGACGCAAGCCAGTCACGCGAGGCGTGACCGCCGAGCAGCTTGACCTCATGACCCAAGAATCGGGGCGGCTGGATCAGGACATGAAGCAGATTGAGCAGCGCTATGGCGAAGACCATCTCGATCTGGTTTTGGCGACGGCTTATATTGCAAGCCTGCTGGAGAATGCGCGCGTTGTGCGCCACCTTGCTCAGTTCCATCCCGACATCTTCGCGCAGTTTCAGAAGATCGCTGACGTGCAGAAAGCCGCATAACGGGGACCCGGACCCAATAAGCGCGGGGACCGCGGGAGACGCCGCACGCTGGGGCGGATCGAGCGCGGAGGTGGGAAGGGCGGCGAACCCGCAAGAAGCCCACCAGGCCGAAAGGCATAATTCGGCCGCGCGGCATGGCGTGCCAAGTCCTGCACGCCATGCCGCTACTTTTCGCTTGTGATGCTGGCCCAATCGAGATCGAAACGCGCGAGATATTTGCGCAGTCTATCCGCGTCGTTGGTCGATATGCGCTGCTCCCGTGAGGCGGAGAATAATTGCCGCCCTGCGGCAGACAGGCTGCCGCAGCTGCGACAGACCGCGACGACATAGGCGAGCTGGACGCGATCGAACGGATCGATTTGCGCCAGCCGATCGGGTGACAATAAGGCCTCGAGCCCATCTCCCACCTTCGTGTCGCTCGACCAAAGCGAGCGAAGCCGGGACGTTTCCAAGGCGACGGTGTCGACGTCGATGCGGCCCGTTGAGCTGAGCGTCGCCATGCGCGTGATGCTGGCGGCGAGATCCCGAAAATTGCCGCGCCAACGGGCGCCGGGATCTTCGGCAAAACACAGATAACGATCGCGCGCTTCTTTGTTGAAGGTCACCCGCGTTCCCTCGCGCTCGGCAAAGCGCTCGAGTTCATAGTCGAGGTTGGGGGCGATATCCTCTCGGCGCTCGGCCAGGCCAGGAAGGATGAATGTCCAGAGGTTGAGACGCGCAAACAGGTCCTCGCGGAACCGCCCTGCGGCCACTTCATTCACCAGGTCGCGATTGGTGCCGGCAATGAGCTGAAACGCGCTCGCGGTCTCCTTGTCGGAGCCGACCGGCAAGAAGAGCCCGTCTTCGATCGCCCGGAGGATCATCGCCTGCTCGTCGAGACCGAGCTCGCCGATTTCGTCGAGGAAGAGCACGCCCTTGTCAGCCGTCTTGAGCAGGCCCGGACGATCCTGGACCGCGCCGGTGAAAGCACCCTTGCGGTGCCCGAACAGCGCCGACATCGCGCTGTCGCCCTTGAGGGTCGCACAGTTGACCTCGACGAAAGCGCCGCCGATCTGGTGCCGCAATTTTTTGAGTTCATAGATCTTGCGCGCCAGTTGGCTTTTCCCCGCACCTGTTGGACCCATGAGGAGGATCGGTGCACGGCTGCGCACTGCGACTTGCTCGATCTCGTCGATCATGCGGTTGAAGGCAGCGTTGCGGGTCTCGATGCCGTTTTTGAGGAAGCTCGCGCTTTCGGCGCTCGCCTCGGCAAAGCGCGTTGCGATGCTGTCATAACGCGAGAGGTCGAGATCGATGGCGCCCCACGTCCCCACGGGCTGCGGCACACCCCGTTGCGGCTGGGTCTGGAGCAGCCTGCCGGGCAAGTAGCGCGCCTCGGTCAGCAGGAAGAGGCAGATCTGCGCAACGTGCGTCCCGGTTGTAATGTGGATCAGATAATCCTGATTGTCGGGATCGAACGGAAAGCTGCGCGCGAAGTCGAGAAGCTTTCCATAAACCTCCTCGAAGTCCCAGGGATCGTCAAAGTCGAGGAGATGCGGCGCTACTTCAGTCTCGGGGGATACATCGCGGATATCATCGGCGACATATTCGGCGAGGCGGCGGTGATGGGTGCCATGCAGCAGGACGAAGCTATCAACGCGTAGATCTTCCTGCATGCAGATGCTGACCGTCGGCCGCCACTTGTTCCAACGGGAGGGGCCGAACTTGGCAGCGTCGAGTGTCGAGCCAAGAAAGCCGATGACGGTGAGCGGTTTCATAGTCCAATATTATACAGAAATATAATTCACGATACAGATATCTCTCATTTCGGCAAATGCATGCAGGCGATGCTGAATTCATGATCTGAAATACCGCTATATAACAGAGTATTATGGAGAAATTGCGCTTGGCAGATCCGCTTGGCACGGCTTCTGCAAGGATGTGGGCGTCGGGGTTCACGTCTCCCGACAGGCCGAAGCGATGGGGCGGCCGGAATAGGCCGGCCGCCCCAGAACGCATTTGAGGCGGCGTGAGGAATGTTCGGCAAGGCTCGCCTCAAGGCGTAGCTTGCCACAAAGAGAAAGTAGGAGGTCAGCTATGACCCAGACGACCTATGAAGTGCTGAATGTCGAGGGCGGGCGCCCGGTCAAGATGTGGACCCGCGGCGTGCCGGTGGAGGACGGCGCCCGCGCGCAGCTCGTCAAGGCGGCGCAGATGCCGTTCGTGTTCAAACATGTCGCGGCAATGCCCGACGTCCATGTTGGCATTGGCGCCACGGTTGGATCGGTCATCCCGACCAAAGGCGCAGTGATCCCGGCTGCGGTCGGGGTGGACATCGGCTGCGGCATGATGGCGGCGCGCACTACGCTGATGGCGAACGATCTGCCCGACAATCTGGAAGCTATCCGCTCGGCGATCGAGGCGGCGGTGCCGCATGGCCGCTCAGTCGGTCGCGGCCGGCGTGACCATGGATCGTGGGGCGATCCCCCGCAGGCCATCGTCGACGCCTGGGCGACGCTCGCCGAGCGGTTCGGTCATGTCGTCGCCAAGCATCCACGGCTGAAGAACACCAACAACCTCACGCATCTGGGGACGCTCGGAACGGGCAACCATTTTATCGAGCTGTGCCTCGACCAGGATGCGCGGGTGTGGGTGATGCTGCATTCGGGGTCGCGCGGCGTCGGCAATGCGATCGGCACCTACTTCATCGAGCTGGCAAAGAAGGACATGCGCAAATGGTTCATCAACCTGCCCGATGACGACCTCGCCTATTTCCCGGAAGGGACTGACCACTTCGACGATTATGTTGAAGCGGTCGGCTGGGCGCAGGACTTTGCGGCGCTGAACCGGCGCATGATGATGGCGAACGTCATCGCTGCGCTCCGGCAGCAGATTGCGAAGCCCTTTGAAGCCGAAGCCGAGGCGGTGAACTGCCATCACAATTATGTGACGCGTGAGAACCACTTCGGCGAGAATGTGCTCGTTACCCGCAAGGGAGCGGTGCGTGCGGCGAAGGGGACGATGGGTATCATCCCGGGTTCGATGGGCGCGAAATCGTTCATCGTGCGCGGGCTAGGCAACCCGGAGTCGTTCGACAGCTGCAGCCATGGCGCAGGCCGCGTCATGAGCCGCACCGCGGCTAAGAAGCTCGTCACCCTTGAGGAGCATATTGCCGACACCGCGGGCGTTGAATGCCGCAAGGACGAAGGCGTGATCGACGAAACACCCAAGGCGTACAAGCCGATCGAGGCGGTAATGGCGGCGCAGGCCGACCTCGTCGAGATCGTCCATACGCTGAAGCAAGTGGTGTGCGTGAAGGGGTGACCCCTTCACGCCGCCATCGGGGAGATATCTGGTGAAGCGGATTTTGTGCTGTGCTGCTTGCGGGACGCGACTGACGCATGCGCTGACGATCGTGTCGAGCAAGGCGCCTGGCGTGGAATCGCCCGAGCATGAAGATGGCAAGCCCCTCACTCCGTGCGGGGCCGCCTTCAAGAGTTGGGAGCCGATTGAACGATCCTATGGCAATGAGCCAGCGTTACTCGAATTTGCTCCGCAATATTGGTTGAACCCGGAGGATCTAGACGGGAACGTCTGCAATACGACCAATGCGCGCCGTCTCAACGGCTGCTGCGGTCTCGATGGTTGCGATGGCCCCAATCAGGATTGCCAATGTGGTGCTGATGTCGGCACCTTGCGCACCGATTGCTGGACCCCGCTTGTGTTCATTCCCGATCCGCGAAGCACCAACTGGATAGAAGAAGAACGATGAGTATCAACGCCGCGATCCGCCACGAAATCGAAAACCGCCTCGCCGCGATCGAGGCGGAGGACGAGGTGCGTCTGCTACTCGCGATCGAATCCGGTTCGCGTGCGTGGGGATTTCCGTCGCCCGATAGCGACTATGATGTGCGCTTTATCTACGTCCGTCCGCGCCGCGATTATCTCGCATTGAGCCCGGTGCGTGACGTGATCGAGCGGCCGATCGTCGACGAGATCGATCTCAATGGCTGGGATATCCGCAAGGCGCTGGGACTGATGCTCAAAAATAATTCGGTTCTGTCGGAATGGATCGAATCTCCGATTCAGTATCGCGATGCCGATCCCGTCATTGCGCGAATTGCCGAACTTGAGGATCGCTATTTCGATCCGCAGAGCTATGCCTTGCACTATGCTAGTCTAGGTAAAGCGGCAGTCGCGCGCTGGTTTGAGCAAGGCGAAGACATTGCAGTCAAACGCTACTTCTACGCGCTGCGCCCCGCGCTTGCGATCCGGGTGTTACGGCTCGATCCGTCGCGCCGACCTCCGATGCAGCTGCAGGCGCTCATGGCACGAGCCGATTTGCCATCAACGCTCTGTGGCGAGATCGATCGGTTGGTAGAGCTCAAAGCAGAAACGCGTGAAGCTGGCATGGTAACGCGAGTGAACGCGCTCGAGGCCATGATCCTCGACGAACTCGGCCGGGCGGCCGAAGTGCCGGCGCGCTCGGAGAGCGAAGCTTTTGCGAGCGAAGCTAATGAGCTGTTTTTAGATTTGGTAGACGACAAATGATAATCATCGATGGTTCTGAAGGCGAGGGCGGGGGACAGGTGCTGCGCTATGCTTGCGCACTCTCGCTCCTCACTGGCGAGCCGTTCACAATTGAGAATATTCGTGGTGGGCGCGAGAAGCCGGGACTCATGCGTCAGCATGTGACAGCGATCGAGGCCGCATGCGTAATCGGCGGCGCAGAATGCACTGGGCTTGCCGTCGGCTCGACCAGCATTAGCTTTCGGCCTGGCGCCGTCACACCTGGCGACTATCATTTTGCCGTCGGCACGGCCGGCAGCACGGGTCTCGTGCTCCAGACGGTCCTGGTGCCCCTGATGCTCGCTAGCGCACCCTCGCGGCTCGTGATCGAGGGCGGCACCCATGCTCTGGCGGCACCGCCGTTTGACTTTATCGAGCGGACGCTGCTCCCGGTCATCAATCGCATGGGGCCGACCATCACGGCAAAACTGGTCCGGCACGGATTCTTTCCGCGTGGGGGTGGCCGGATCGAGATCGATATCGAGCCGGCTCCGCTGCGCGCGATCGAGTGCATCGACCGCGGTACAGCCGGACCGGTGCAGGCGACAGCGATCATCGCGGGGATTCCGTTCGACGTTGCAGAGCGTGAGCTGAAAGCGGCACAGAAGGTGCTGATAGAATGGCCCGCGGAAGCCTTCGTGACGCGGCAGCTTCCTTCCGATCAGGGGCCAGGCAATGCGCTCCTGCTCGAGGCGAGCTTCGAACAGGTGACGGAACTGATGTCGGCATTTGGCAAGCTTGGCGTGCCGGCCGAACGCTTGGCGAAGACGGCGGCTAAGCGCATGGCGGGCTATCTCGCGTCAGGTGCCTTTGCCGGTCCTTATCTGCAGGATCAGCTCCTGCTCCCGATGGCTCTTGCTCGTGGCGGCGCATTCACGACGGTCAAGATCAGTGAGCACACGCGAACGGCTGCCAGCCTAATCGAGCGCTTCCTTGGGACGGGCTTCAGGATAAGCGAGCGTGAGGAAAGCGCTAACCTCGTGGAGGTCGTCCGTTAGGGCGATCACCATTCCTTCAGACCGTTCGCAAGCCAATTTGCTTTGGTTTGGATTTCGGCCATTTGGCTCGAGCTATGATGCTCAAGAACTTGGTAAGCTAGCCGCGCTAAGTTCGTTCGCATGAAATGGCTTTTTGTAATCGGGCTGGCGTTGACGCCGCTTTCCGCATCCGCGCAGGACATTAGTGGCTCGGGCCGGGCGATGGACGGCGACTCTCTCGACATGGCGGGGATCGTCGTCCGCTTGCACGGTGTGGACGCCCCCGAGCTCAACCAGAATTGCGCGCGCGAGGGACAAAGCTGGGCATGTGGCAAAGAAGCGTCCGCGAAATTGGCGCAACTGGTGAACGGTGCGGAATTGCAATGTAAGCAGCGTGATGTCGACGACTATGACCGGATCGTCGCCAGCTGCACCGCGCGGCAGATAGATCTGGGCCAAGCCATGGTCGAAGCGGGCCTTGCAGTTGCGTTGCCTCAGTTTAGCGATCGCTATATCGGTGCCGAGGCGCGCGCCAAGTCCCTAAAGCTGGGCATCTGGAGTTCCGACTTCCAACAGCCGGCTGACTATCGGGCCGCCAATCCCAGGGTTCATCGGCCCAAGCCGAAGGCATCCGCCGTGCGCCAGCCTGTTGCATCGCCGGCGCCGTCCGGCGTCTTTTACCGCAATTGCAATGCGGCATGGGGAGCGGGTGCCGCGCCGTTATACCGCGGTCAGCCCGGATATCGGCCAGAAATGGATGGCGACGGTGACGGGGTGGCTTGCGAGCCATTTCGGCGTCGCTGAGCATTTAGGCTGGGTTGAAAGGCCTTCAGCCAAAGTTTCTGGCGCGGTGTTGCGACTTTGCGTAGGCCAAAGACATGACCATGATCGGCGCGAGAATCGAAGAGACAGGGACGTTGCTCCGCGACGCGGGCGGTTTCTCACTTCGCCGTGACCTTGGCGGCCGGTGGCGCCTCGACTTGCACCGCGTTCCGGTCGACCATATCGAAAAGCGTGTTCGCATTACGGGCATCGTGGTGGGTGAAGACCTTGTCGATGTCGACGGTGTAGCGCCTGAGAACATTGCTCCTTCACCGCTCGTCGCTGGCGCGTAGCCCCAGCGCGCCACCTGCACCGCTAGATCAAGTATTTAAGGGCCTGCCACGCCCCGACGAGGAATGAGCCGCCTACCAACGCGGTCGCAATCCAGAATTCTATAGCGAGCGCCCGGTCGCGCCATTTGGGTCCGCGTTCTTGCATAGGCTCTGCATGACAGCGCGAAATATTGTAGGAAAGCGATAATTCGTACCTCGTGATCCCAGCTGAAATGCCCTTATACGGACCGGGTGATTACTCCTGAACAGCATGTCTGGGCCTGTGCTCTTGCAGTCGAACGACAGCATGGACCGCGCGCTGTCGTCTTTGCGGCGGAGCGTATTGGCGCCCTGGTGCTGCAAGGTGACACGGCTGGCGTCGAGATGTGGAAGGCCATTGCCGCGCGTCTCGACGACCTATCGCAGACGGACCGTGGCGAAGTGACATGAAGCGCAAGCATCGGGTTGCGCGGCAAATTGTCGGTTCACTCGAGAACAGGGTTCACCGGAACTAATCCGATTGAACTGTCGTGTGCGGATCGCCACAAGGCATCGATGATCAATTTTCGAACTACATTCCTTCCGTTGCTGCTCGTGCTTTCGGCCTGCGCCGCGCAATCAAGCCCTGGTCCGCAGGGCGCTGTTTCCGCCGCTGCTCGCCCGCTCAAACTCGCGAGCTGGAACATGGAATTCCTGGCCGAGCATAATGGCGTGGGCTGTGAGCCGCGCACGGACGAAGACTATGCCGCGATGCGCCGGATCGTCGACCAGATCGACGCAGACGTCATCGCATTTCAGGAAGTCGAAAATATCGGCGCGGCGGCGCGCGTATTTGATCCTGCGCGCTACGAGGTCGTAATGGAAGCAAGGCCGGGAAAGCCGAGCGGTACCTGTGGTGGTAAGAACAGCAGCCAATCGGTCATTCGCCAAGCGGTAGGCTTTGCGGTCCGCAAGGGCCTTGCATTCGACCGCCATCCCGATGTGACCTCATTGATGCTTGGCAATGCGCAGCTACGGTCGGGTGTCGACATCACCCTCAAGCCCCAAGCGCGTGCTCCGATACGGTTGCTGAGTGTTCACCTGAAATCTGGATGCTTCAGCGGCAGTGAAGCGAAAGCATGCCCGGTCTTGATGCAGCAGGTGCCTGTGCTCGAGGCCTGGATCGACGCAGTGGCAGCGGGGCCGGATCGATTTGCAGTTCTTGGAGATTGGAACCGCCGTCTCGCCCTGTCCGCCGTCAGCACCAATGGCACAGAATTGAGGTTGTGATTTAAGGAGGATTTGGGCTTCGTCGTAGTGACGAAGGAACGAAGATGAAGCCCAAATCCTCCTTGAAAAAATCGCTGACGAAGGCCCCTGCTGAGCGGGTGGTGAAGGACATACGGCGTGCGACGCGCCGGCACTTCTCCGCAGAGGACAAAATCAGGATCGTGCTGGAAGGCTTGCGCGGTGAGGACAGCATTGCCGAGCTGTGCCGCAAGGAAGGCATCGCCCAGAGCCTGTATTACACCTGGTCGAAGGAGTTCATGGAGGCCGGGAAGCGACGGCTTGCTGGCGACACAGCCCGCGCCGCAACCACCGGCGAGGTGCAGGACTTGCGCCGCGAAGCCCGTGCCCTGAAGGAATGTGTGGCCGACCTGACACTCGAAAACCGCCTGCTCAAAAAAAGCATGATTGCGGATGGGGGCGACGACGAATGAGGTATCCCGCATCCGAGAAGCTCGAGATCATCAGGATCGTCGAGCAGTCACATCTGCCGGCCAAGCGCACGCTGGACCAGCTCGGCATCGCTCGCCGGACCTTCTATCGGTGGTACGACCGCTACCTCGAAGGCGGGCCGGAGGCCCTGGAAGATCGGCCATCGGCGCCAAGCCGGGTGTGGAATCGCATCGGTGATGACATCCGGGACCAGATCGTCGAGATGGCGCTGGAGACGACCGAACTATCCCCTCGAGAACTGGCTGTGCGCTTCACCGACGAGAGGCGCTACTTCGTGTCGGAAGCCACGGTTTACCGGCTTCTCAAGGCCCATGACCTGATCACCAGTCCGGCCTATGTCGTGATCAAGGCCGCCGATGCGTTCCACACCAGGACCACCCGCCCGAACGAGATGTGGCAGACCGACTTCACCTACTTCAAGATCATCGGGTGGGGCTGGCTGTACCTATCGACCGTGCTCGACGACTTCTCGCGCTACGTCATTGCCTGGAAGCTGTGTACCAACATGCGGGCCGAGGACGTGACCGACACGCTGGACCTCGCCCTGGCGGCTTCCGGCTGCGACAGCGCCACGGTGCTGCACAAGCCCAGGCTGCTCAGCGACAATGGTCCGAGCTACATCGCGGGCGAACTGGCCGAATATATCGAGGCCAACAAGATGACCCATGTCCGCGGTGCCCCCATGCACCCGCAAACCCAGGGCAAGATCGAGCGCTGGCACCAGACCCTCAAAAACCGCATCCTGCTCGAAAATTACTTCCTGCCTGGCGATCTTGAGGCCCAGATCGAGGCCTTCATCGACCATTATAATCACCGACGTTACCACGAAAGCCTCGGTAACGTGACGCCCGCCGACGCCTACTTCGGCAGGGCACCGGCCATCATCAAACAGCGCGAAAGGATCAAACGACAGACCATCCAATATCGGCGCTTGCAGCACCGAAAGCTCGCCGCCTAATATCAATCCCCAGACGAGGCCCGCTCTCCACTAATTTACGCCGCGATCTGCGCCAAATGTTCTGACGACGGACA
>NZ_DASYHE010000105.1:0-21929 GCF_035998965.1 Sphingopyxis sp. | reverse complement strand
CGTTCATCGTTCGACTCCTCAGGTAAAGGAGCCGAAAGGGTCTGCCTGCGACAGCCCACGTTCAATCAGCCGCGGCGCTCGCCGGCCCGCTTTACATCGAGGCTAGCACCAATCCGCGGAGCGGTTCGTGCATCGGCCATTTGACTCGGATCAATGACGAACCTCGCAACGCGTTCCAATCTCTCTCTATTGAAGGAGATTGGACGATGCGAAACATTTTGGTTCAGGCTGGCAACGATCCGGGCATGGCGACACGGATCGAAAGCGCGCTGGCGATCGGCCGCCGCTTCGGCGCGCATCTCAGCCTCTTGATCAGCTCGCCCTATCAGCAATTCATCGCTTCCGATCCTTTCGGCGGGATGTATCTGGCGAAGGAGCAATTGGCGCAGGCGCAGCTTGCTGATCTCGAGCTCGAAAGACGACTGGGTGCCGAACTCGCGCGCGAGGATGTGCCATGGGATGTTGCGGTTGCAGACGGCGATGCGCTGTCGACCATGACGCTCGCCGCAACGCTCTCCGATCTGGCGGTCGTGTCACTCGGCGCGTGCGACCGACGCGGTCAGCGCGCACCAACGATCGCTGCGGATCTTGCGCTCACCGTGCCGCTGCCGGTCCTTGCCCTGCCGCCGGAGGGAGCGAGCTTCGATTTCGATGCACCTATGATGGTGGCGTGGAACGGAAGCCCGCAGGCGGCCAACGCCCTGCGCGCCGGCGTATCGCTGATGGGCGATGCCCGGAACGTCATTCTCGTCACGGTGGGCGAAGATGAAGGCCGTGTCCCGGCGGAGGATGCGCTCCGTTATATGTCGCGATACGGTGTGCATGCCGAACTGCGGCGCGAGGCGAAGGGTCCGGGCACCGCCGAAGAAGTGCTCGAACGCGTCGCCGTCGAGACGAAGCCCGGCCTGATCGTTATGGGCGCTTTCGGCCGGCCGCGCCTCCGCGAAACTCTGTTTGGCGGTGTGACCCGCTATCTGCTCGAAGCCGCGCCGACACCCTTGTTGATGGCACATTAGGCGCCCGACTCTCGGGTTTCGGTCTGCTACGCTTTCCAAACCGGCTGCCTTCCTGTAGGGCGAACGGGTGACCGATTGTGCGACCTGCGTTGTCCGAAACCGCGCTATTTGCGCGAGCCTGAACCCCTCGGAGCTTGCCGCGCTGGGGAAGATGGGGCGTCGGCAAAAGGTGCGTGCCGGGCAGACGCTGCTGTGGGAAGGCGACGGCGCGCCCGTCGTCGCGAACGTACTCGACGGCGTGCTCAAGCTCGTCGTGTCGACTGCCGATGGGCGCGAGCAGATCGTCGGCGTCGTCTTTCCTTCCGATTTCATCGGCCGCCCGTTTGGCAAGGAAAGCCCGTACAGCGTCACCGCAATGACCGATGCTGAGGTGTGCATCTTCAACCGCAACAATTTCGACGAGTTCGCCAGCTCGCACCCCGACCTGCAGCAGAAATTGCTCCGTCGCACGCTCGACGAACTCGACCGCGCGCGGCACTGGATGATGTTGCTCGGGCGCAAATCGGCGTCAGAGAAAGTGGCGTCCTTCCTTCTCGAAATGTCCGAACGCCTGTCGGGGCAGGGATGCCAATCGGGTGCGCGCGACGGGTTCGAACTACCCTTCGGTCGCCAGCAGATCGCCGACATCCTCGGCCTGACGATCGAAACGACGAGCCGCCAGCTCACCAGAATGCGAGCCGACGGCGTCGTCGATCTGCCCTCGCGCCGCGAGATCGTGATCAACGACCGCGCGGCGATGGAGGGTATGGCGGGCTGAGGCCTTCGCTCAGAAGCGGAAGCCGACGCCGGCGCTGATCACCCATGGGTCGAGTTTGTGCCGCGTTTTCAACACTTCGGTGCTGCCGGCATACCAGGTCGCGGTCGGACGCAGGAAATAGCGCTTGGCGTCGAGCGACAGCGCCAGCCCCTTGTCGTTCACCGGGATATCCACACCGGCCTGTAATGCGGCGCCCAGCTTGTCGCCCATCTTTTGCCGCGTGGCACCGAGCGCGCGCGTCGTCGCGCCCGGCTTTTCGTCGATGAAGATGAAATAGCTGGGGCCCGCGCCCACATAGGGCCGCACGCCACCCTCCTTGCCGAGATGATATTTGAGCGTCAGCGTTGCAGGGACGATATTGGCGTCGGACACCAGCGTCGCGCCGTTCAGTGCGCCGCGTCCGTCCACATCATGCTGCGTCACCCCCGCGATCGTTTCGAGCGAGATATTGTCGGCGACGAAATATTCGATCGCGACCGTCGGCGTCACATTGTCGTCGGCCTTGCTTTGCGTGCCGGCGGGCAGGCCGATCAGGTCGGTCTTGACGTCGGTGATCTTGCCGTCGGGCGCAACGAGCGTTGCGAACAGCTTGAACTGGACGTCGCCCGCCTTGGCAAAGGCCTGTCCGGGCAGCGCGAGCGCGGCGGCGAGAGCGATGAGCGGGAGAGCTTTGGTCTTCATGGGATCTACCTCCTGTTTGGGTGGCGCATCCCTGCGTCCGGCCCGACCGCCGCGCATTGATGCGGCGCAACAAGTTCGTTGATCCCGATCAATGTTTCGGCGCGGGCGCGCGTCCATGGCGGTTCCGAACCGCGTAGCCGCACGGCCGCGCCAAGCAGGGACAGAGATATGGACGGTCTGGTAACAAGGGCGGGGGGCTGGCTGGGATTGACCTTGCTCGCCTTCGTGATGGCGGCGCTCGCGGTCGATGCGCCGTTCGCGGTGCATATGATCATCGTCGCACTGGCGTGCCTCGCCATGCTGTGGGCGACCGTCACGCGCGCCGACTATAGCGCCCTCTCGCGCGGGCTGTTGAAGATGCCCGCCGATCAGGGCGTCTATGACGACGATCCGATCCGCTGGGGCGTCATCGCGACCCTGTTCTGGGGCGTCGCGGGGATGGCGGCCGGGCTCTACATCGCGCTCCAGCTCGCCTTTCCGGCGCTGAACCTCAATCTCGAATATACGACCTTCGGGCGGCTCAGGCCGCTGCACACCTCGGCAGTGATCTTTGCCTTTGGCGGCAACGCGCTGATCGCGACGAGCTATTATGTCGTCCAGCGCACCTGCCGCGCGCGGCTGGCCTTTCCGACGCTCGCGCGTTTCGTTTTCTGGGGATATCAGCTGTTCATCGTGCTGGCGGCGACCGGCTATCTGATGGGCGTCACCGCGGCCAAGGAATATGCCGAGCCCGAATGGTATGTCGACCTGTGGCTGACGATCGTATGGGTGGCCTATCTGGTCGTCTTCGTCGGCACGATCGTCAAGCGCCGCGAACCGCATATCTATGTCGCGAACTGGTTTTACCTGAGCTTCATCGTCACCATCGCGATGCTCCACATCGTCAACAATCTGTCGATGCCCGCCAGCATCTTCGGGTCGAAGAGCTATGCCGCCTTCGCCGGCGTCCAGGATGCGCTGACGCAATGGTGGTACGGGCATAATGCGGTCGGATTCTTCCTGACCGCGGGCTTCCTCGCGATGATGTATTACTTCGTGCCGAAGCAGGCCGAGCGGCCGGTCTATTCCTATCGCCTGTCGATCATCCACTTCTGGTCGCTGATCTTCCTCTACATCTGGGCGGGTCCGCATCACCTCCACTACACCGCGCTGCCCGACTGGGCGCAGACGCTGGGCATGGTCTTTTCGGTGATCCTGTGGATGCCGAGCTGGGGCGGCATGATCAACGGCCTGATGACGCTGAACGGCGCGTGGGACAAGATCCGCACCGACCCGATCATCCGCATGATGGTGATGGCGCTCGCCTTCTACGGCATGAGCACTTTTGAAGGCCCGATGATGTCGATCAAATGGGTCAACTCGATGTCGCATTACACCGACTGGACGATCGGCCATGTGCACAGCGGCGCGCTCGGCTGGAACGGCATGATTACCTTCGCCTGCGTCTATTATCTCGTGCCGCGCCTGTGGGGCCGGCAGCGCCTCTACAGCCTGCGCATGGTCAACTGGCACTTCTGGCTCGCGACCGTCGGCATCGTTTTCTACGCCGCGTCGATGTGGGTCGCGGGCATCATGCAAGGGCTGATGTGGCGCGAGTACGGCGCCGACGGCTACCTCGTCTACAGCTTTGCCGAGAGCGTTTCGGCGATGCATCCGATGTACCTGATCCGCGCCGCGGGCGGGGCGATGTATCTCGCCGGCTTCCTGATCATGGTCTTCAACGTCTGGGCCACGCTCGCGGGCAGGGTCCGCGCCGAAAAGCCGATGACCGAAACCCCCTACAATGCCGCGGCGGATCGTCCGCTCGCGCCCGTTCCCGCCGAATAAGGAGCCCGGACCATGGCCACCAAACCCGCCAAAAAGGGCTTCAGCCACAAGAAGATCGAGCGCAATGTGACGTTACTCGGCGCGCTCGCGCTGCTCACCGTGACCATTGGCGGCATCGTCGAGATCGCGCCGCTTTTCTGGATCGACAACACGATCGAGAAGGTCGAGGGGATGCGGCCCTACACCCCGCTCGAACTCGCGGGGCGCAACATCTATATGCGCGAGGGCTGCTATACCTGCCACAGCCAGATGATCCGCCCGTTCCGCGACGAGGTCGAACGCTATGGCCATTACAGCCTCGCGGCCGAGAGCATGTACGACCACCCGTTCCAATGGGGGTCGAAGCGTACCGGCCCCGACCTTGCGCGCGTCGGCGGCCGCTATTCGGACGAATGGCACAAGGCGCATCTGATCGACCCGCGCAGCGTGGTGCCTGAATCGATCATGCCGCCTTACGCTTTTCTCGCCGAACGCGACCTCCAGACCGGCGATATGTCGAATGACCTGACAGCGCTCTATCGTGTCGGTGTTCCCTATACGAAGACCGATATCGAAAAGGCGAACGAAGATCTCGCGGCACAGGTCGATCCTGCAGCCGGCCTCGACCTGCAGAAGCGCTATCCCAAGGCGCAGGTTCGCGATTTCGACGGCGATCCGGACCGGTTGACCGAGATGGATGCGCTGATCGCCTATCTGCAGATGCTCGGCACCCTCGTCGATGTCGACAAGGCGGCGGCGCAGGAACGCACCGGCGAAACGGAGGCGGAGCGATGAGCTACGACGCGCTTCGCCATTTCGCCGATAGCTGGGGGCTGCTCGCGATGGCGCTGCTGTTCCTCACCCTTATCGCCTGGCCGTTCCGGCCGAGCGCGCGCGCCCGCAACGACGAGGCCGCGAACATGATCTTCAAGGACGACGAGCATGGCTGACCTGAAACAGCGCATTGACGAAGCGACCGGCACGAGCACGGTCGGCCATGAGTGGGACGGGATCGAGGAACTCGATACGCCGATGCCGCGCTGGTGGCTCTGGACCTTTTACGCCACGATCGTCTGGGGCCTGGCCTATGTCGTCCTCTACCCGGCCTGGCCGATGGTCGACAGCGCGACCAAGGGCGTGCTCGGCTGGTCGAGCCGCGGCGACCTTGCAAAGGAAATGGCGGCCGACGCGAAGCGCCGCGCGCCGACGGTCAATGCCATTGCGGCAACCGCGATCACCGACCTGCCGGCAAAGCCCCAACTGATGCAAGCGGCCGTGCAAGGCGGCGGCGCGGCCTTCCGCGTTCACTGCGTGCAATGCCATGGCGCGGGCGGGGCAGGCGTGAAGAATCTCTATCCCAGCCTGACCGACGACGACTGGTTGTGGGGCGGCGACCTCGCCAGCATCCAGTATACGGTCACGCACGGCATCCGGAATCCTGACCACAAGGACACGCGGACCAGCCAGATGCCCGCCTTCGGGCGTGACGGCATTCTCGATGCGGCGCAGATCGGTGACGTGGTGAGCTTCGTCCGCACGATCAGCGGTCAGGAAAAGGCCGGTGCATCGTCGGCGCGCGGTGCGGCGCTGTTCGCGGACAATTGCGCAGTCTGCCACGGGGCCGTCGGTGAAGGCGGGCGCCAGTTCGGTGCACCGAAGCTGACCGATGCGATCTGGCTGTACGGCGGCGACCGCGAAAGCCTGGCCGCGACGATCACGCAGCCGCGCAACGGCGTGATGCCGCGCTGGGGTGGCCGGCTCGATCCGGTCACGATCAAGATGCTGTCGGCCTATGTCTATTCGCTGGGCGGCGGCGAGAAGGGGCTCGCGCCCGTCGCCGAAGGGGCGGGAGCCGATGGCCAGCCCTGAAGATCTCTCCGGCCAGCCGGCGCCGCTGTATGAAGCGCGGAAGGGCGTTTACCCGAAAGCGGTGAACGGTCCCTTCCGCCGCTTCAAATGGGCGATCATGGCGGTGGCGCTGGCGATCTATTACGGCACGCCGTGGATCCGCTGGGACCGCGGTCCTTACGCGCCCGATCAGGCGGTGCTGGTCGACCTTGCGAACCGGCGTTTCTACATGTTCCAGATCGAGATCTGGCCGCATGAATTTTACTATGTCGCGGGCCTGCTCATCATGGCGGGGATCGGGCTGTTCCTCGTCACCAGCGCCGTCGGACGCGCCTGGTGCGGCTATGCCTGTCCGCAGACGGTGTGGACCGACCTGTTCCAGCATGTCGACCGGCTGGTCGACGGCGACCGCAACGCGCAGGTCCGGCTGGCGAACGGCCCGTGGACGGCCGAAAAGCTGGCGAAGCGGGCGGTCAAATATAGCATCTATCTGGCCATCGCCTTTTGGACCGGCGGCGCGTGGATCATGTATTTCGCCGATGCCCCGACGCTCACGCTGGACTTCTGGACCGGGCAGGCAGCACTCGTCGCCTATGGAACCGTCGCCGTGCTGACCGCGACGACCTTCATCCTCGGCGGTTTCATGCGTGAGCAGGTGTGCGTCTATATGTGCCCCTGGCCGCGCATCCAGACCGCGATGATGGATGAAAAATCGCTGCTGGTGACGTACAAGGACTGGCGCGGCGAGCCGCGCGGCAGCGTCAAGAAGGGACAAGCGCATCCCGGTGCTTTCGGCGACTGTATTGATTGCAACCAGTGCGTCGCGGTGTGCCCGACCGGCATCGACATTCGCGAGGGGCCGCAGATCGGCTGTATCACCTGCGCGCTGTGCATCGATGCGTGCGACGGGGTGATGAAACAGGTCGGACGGCCGCGCGGGCTGATCGACTATTGCACGCTCGACGATGCCGAGACCGAAAAGGCGGGCGGCATCGGGCAGCCCGTTCGCAAGACGCTGACCCGCCCGCGCACCCTGATCTATCTGGGCGTTTGGACGGCAATCGGTGCGGCGATGCTCTTTTCGCTCGGCCAGCGCACGCGGCTCGACCTTGCCGTCCAGCACGAGCGCAGCCCGCTCTATGTCCAGCTTTCCGACGGGCAGATCCGGAACAATTACACGCTGAAGCTGCGCAACATGGAAACGCGTCCCCGGCGGGTCGCGGTGAGTGTGAGCGGGCTTCCCGGTGCGGCGCTGTGGACCGAAGCCGGCTCGCGCGAAAATGCCGGGCAGCGCGTTGAGCTGGCGCTGCCCGCCGACAGCGTCACGAGCATCAAACTCTTCATCGCGGCGCCCGGCGCCGGTCCTGCGCGGCAGGACTTCACGATCAGCACGCGCGGGCTCGACGGCGATCCGCGCGGCGACAGCGACATCATCCAGTTCGACCGGCCGGAGGCAGGACAATGACCGATACACGCAAGCCCAAAAAGTTCACCGGCTGGCACATGACCGCAATTCTCGTCGCCTTTTTCGCGGTGGTGATGACGGTCAATTTCACCATGGCGCGCTTCGCCATGTCGACCTTTGGCGGCAAGGTGGTCGAGAACAGCTATGTCGCGAGCCAGCATTATAACGAATGGCTGAAACGCGCCGACGCGCAGGACCGGCTGGGGTGGGATGCGCGCATCACGCTCGATGCGGGGCGTCATGTCCTGCTCGCAATTCGCAAGAATGACGTTCCGCTTGACGGCGTTCGGGCCGCGGCGACCATCCATCACCCCGTTGGGCGCGTCGCACCCGCTGCGCTGCGTTTCGAGCCGGCGGCGGGCGGCGGGCTGCGCTCGGTCGAGCCGCTGGCGATAGGGCGCTGGCGGCTCGACCTTATCGTCCGGCATGGCACCGCCGAAGCGCGCTATCGCGAGGATCTGCAATGACCGCGACTGCCCTCGTCGAACGGGATTTCGCGGTGCCCGATATCCGCTGCGCGGGCTGCATCGCCAAGCTGGAGCAGGGGCTGGTGCGCGACAGGCGCATCGCCGCCGCGCGCGTCAATTTCACCGAAAAGCGCGTGCATCTGTCCTGCACAGCCGACACCGACATGCCCGACCTGATCGGTGCCTTTTCGAACCTGGGGTTCGAGGCGCATCCGATCGGGAGCGGTCCCGACGAAGCCGATGCCGAAGCGGAAACGAGCCGCGAACTGCTGCGCGCGGTCGCGGTATCGGGCTTCGCGATGATGAACATCATGCTGTTGTCGGTGTCGGTCTGGTCGGGCGCGGCGGGGGCGACGCGCGACCTGTTCCACTGGCTGTCGGCGGCGATTGCGCTGCCGACCGTGGCCTATGCCGGGCGGCCCTTTTTCCGCTCGGCCTGGCGGGCGCTCCGTCACGGCCGCACGAACATGGACGTGCCGATCAGCATCGGCGTTGCGCTCGTCTGCGCGATCAGCCTGTACGAGACCGCGACCAGCGGCCCCCACGCCTATTTCGACGGTGCGGCGATGCTGCTCTTCTTCCTGCTTTGCGGGCGCTGGCTCGACAGCGTGATGCGCGACCGTGCGCGGGGCGGGGTGACTGCGCTGCTGCGCAACATGGGAACCGGCGCAATGGTGCTCGGTGAGGACGGCCGCAGCCGCTGGGTCGACGCGACCGCGCTGGAGCCCGACATGGTGATGCTCGTCGCGGCGGGCGAGCGGCTGTCCGCCGACGGTGTGGTCATCGGCGGGGCCAGCCAGCTCGACCTGTCGCTGCTGACGGGCGAAAGCGCACCGCAACCGGTCCATCCCGACGACCGGGTGCATGCCGGCACCTTGAATCTCGACGCGCCGATCCGGGTGCGCGTGACCGCAGCGGGCGCCGACACCGCCATCGCCGACATCGCGCGGCTGATGGGCGAGGCGGCGCAGGGCAAGTCGCGCTATGTTCGCATCGCCGACCGCGCCGCGCGGCTTTATGCGCCCGCGGTTCATTGCCTCGCGCTGATGGCGTTCGCGGGATGGATGATCGCGGGGGCGGGGTGGCATCACAGCCTGCTGATCGCGGCGGCGGTGCTGATCATCACCTGCCCCTGCGCGCTCGGTTTGGCGGTTCCGGCGGCGCAGATCGTCGCGGCTGGCGAACTGATGCGCGCGGGCGTGCTGATCAAGGACGGATCGGCGCTCGAACGGCTCGCCGAGGTCGACCGCGCGCTCGTCGATAAGACCGGCACGCTGACGCTCGGGCGCCCCGAAGCGATCGGTCTCGAACGGCTCGATATCGGGGTGAAGTCGCTGATCCTCGCGCTGTCGCAGGCGAGCCGCCACCCGCTGAGCGAGGCGCTGACGCGGGGGCTGCAGGCATATGATGTCCGGCCCGCCGAGGTGACGTCGCTCCGCGAGACACCAGGCTTTGGCATCGAGGCGCACTGGGCGGGGCGCATCGTAACGCTTGGCCGACCGCAGGCGGGGGATATAGGCGACGCGCTCGCGACCGCGCTGTCGGTCGACGGCAAGGCGGTCGCGACGATCCGTTTTGCCGACCGCCTGCGGCCCGACGCCGCCGACGCGATCGATGCACTGGGGCGTCAGGGTATCGAAGCGATGATCCTGTCGGGGGATCGCGCCGAGGCGGTCGCGCCGGTCGCGCGCCAGCTCGGGCTGACCGCGCAGACGGGGATGAGCCCGCAGGACAAGCTGGACGCAATCGACCGGCAGGTCGCGCTGGGCCGCAAGGTGCTGATGATCGGCGACGGCCTCAACGATGGCCCCGCGCTCGCGGCGGGCCATGCATCGATGGCGCCGGGATCCGCGAGCGACGTCGGCAAGAATGCGGCCGACTGTATCTTCCTTGGCGACCGGATGATGCCGGTGGCGCAGGCGGTGCATATGGCGCGCCGGACGCAGGCGATCGTGCGGCAGAATTTCCTGCTCGCGATCGGATATAACGCCGTCGCAGTGCCGCTGGCGTTCCTCGGCTTCGTCACCCCGCTCGTCGCCGCGATCGCGATGTCGGGCTCGTCGCTGATCGTGGTCGGCAATGCGCTGCGGCTCAAAAGGGCGATCCGGTGAACGGGCTGGTTTTCCTGATCCCGATTGCGCTCGGGCTCGGCCTGCTCGGTCTCGCCGCCTTCTTCTGGTCGCTGCGCAAGGGACAGTTCGACGATCTCGACGGCGCCGCGCTGCGCATCTTTGTCGAGGATGAGGAGGAGCGGGCATGAGGCTGCGTAACCTCCTCGCCGCAACGGGTGTGATTGCGCTGATGCAGCCGCCGCTCGCGGCCGATGCGCGCATCCTGTCCGTGCCCTGGTGCGGCGGCGCGACGCACCGGATGATCGTCCCCGGCGATCCCGCCGATCCCGGCCAGCGGCGCGATTGCGCCAAGGCGTGCCACGCCATCACCGACCGGCGCAGCAAGGCGGCCGGCGTCAAAAAGGGCTGCTGCTGACAGACCTGCGTTGATCCCGGTCAATGTTCGGGCACGGGCGCGGCGGTAGGAGGCTTGCATGTGGTCCTATCATCCCGATCTGCTCGCCAAGCCGGTGCCGCGTTACACCAGCTATCCCACCGCGATGGAATTTACCGACGCTGTCGGCGCCGACGATTATGCCCGCGCGCTCGACGCGATCGAGGCGGCGACGCCGATTTCGCTTTATGTCCATATCCCCTTTTGCGAGCAGATCTGCTGGTATTGCGGCTGCAACACCGGCGCGGCGGGACGCAAGCATCGGCTCGCCGACTATCTCGCGGCGCTCCAGTCGGAGATCACGATTGTCGCCAAGCGGCTCGGGGGCCGCGGACGCGTCCAGCGCATTGCATTCGGCGGCGGTAGCCCTAACGCGATCGCCCCGGTCGAGCTGGTGCGCCTGCTCGACCTGTTGCTTACCCTTTTCGATGCGCACCGGCCCGAGATTTCGATCGAGCTCGATCCGCGCGGCTTCTCCGCGGAATGGGCGCTTGTGCTGGCTGCCGCCCGCGTGACCCGCGTGAGCCTCGGCGTGCAGACCTTTGCGCCGCATATCCAGCAGGCAATCGGACGCATCCAGCCGCTCTCCCACATCGAACGCGTCGTGGCCGGGCTTCGCTTGCGTGATATCGACGCCATCAATTTCGATCTGATGTACGGCCTGCCGGGTCAGACCCTCGCCGATCTCGACGAGACGCTCGACGAAACGATCCGTCTCGCGCCGAGCCGGATATCGCTTTTCGGCTATGCGCATCTCCCGAACATGATTCCGCGCCAGCGCCAGATCGACGCCAGCGATCTGCCCGACCATGAATTGCGCTTCGAGCAGGCTCGGCGCGGGTATGAGCGCCTCACCGATGCGGGCTATGTTCCCGTCGGATTCGATCATTTCGCCCTTCGGGGTGACGCGCTTGCCGCCGCCGCGAAGCAAGGGCGAGTGAACCGTAACTTCCAAGGGTTCACCGAAGATGACGCGACGGTGCTGGTCGGATTTGGCGCGAGCGCCATCAGCCGCTTCCCAGACTTGATAGTACAAAACGAAAAGAAGGCGGGGGCTTATCGCGACATAATCGGCGAGGGCAGGTTGGCTTCGGCTCGTGGGGTTCGACTTTCCCAAGATGAACAGCGCCGGGCACATCATATTCGCGAACTCCTTTGCCTCGGCAAAACGCAGCTGGATAGCGACGAGCATTTAGCGGTCCGTGAGACTTTGGCGGATTATGAGCGTCGAGGGATCATCGGATGGGACAAGAGTGAACTGGTCATTCGTGCGCGGGGGCTACCTTATGCGAGACATATCGCTTCCGAATTCGATCTCTTGCGAGGGCGGATGGCTAACCTCCGGGCTGGAATTCGGGTGTGAATGAAGCACCAGGTTCCCTCAAGGGATCGCGTCGGTTGAAGCGTTAAACAGCACGTTGTGGCATGCTAGTCGGAATCGGTTCGATTCATTTAGAAGCAAAAAATTGCGGGGGCCTCGTTGGGGGCACCTGTGTCCGGGGTGCAGATCAAGCATTTGTAATTGTGTGGAAAAATTCACGAGTTTGAATCCGGCTCGGGCCTCCACCGTCACATCGCGCCGCCGCCGAAGTTCGCTGATGGTTGCACTGCGGGGGTGGTTTCTTTTATCTTTCCCCTTGGCGGGGGAAACATAAAGCTGTTCAGCCCGTTAAAGCCCGTTAAGCAGCATCCGACAATGGTGAGGGTGCCTTTTGGTCATGGTTTCGGGCTGATACCCCGGTTAGGAGTTTGCCATATGCGAGCGATGCGCACCGATATTGGGTTAGCGGGACCGCGCGCGCGATGAGTATTTCCGCCGCCGCCGCGCTGCTGTTGCTGTCTGGAACCCCGCCGACAGCTGCCGACGTTGCGCCCGCAAATCCGACCGAGATCCAGTCCCAGCGCTTGGCGGGCGATCCATTGCCCCCGCTGGTCGTGCCGACGATCGAGCAGACCCCGTCGCCGTCGCCCTTACCATCATCATCGCCAGTCACGTCGGAGCCATCCAGCGGTGAGCCACCGGTCGAAATGCCAGGGGCGCCCAACGAAATCGTCGTGACGGCGCGCGGCGATGCCCCGCCGGGCGATCCGCTGCAAGCTATCAACATCGAATCCTATCGAGCGGTGCAGGCGATCGACAATGCGTTGGTGGGCCCGATCGCGATGGGGTATCAAAGCATCGTTCCCGAACCCGTCCGCGATGGGGTGGGCAATGCGCTGCGGAACTTGACCGAACCGGTCAATTTTCTGAATTATCTGTTGCAGTTCAAAATTGGCAAGGCTGCCGAAACACTCGGCCGCTTTGCGATCAATACGACCTTCGGCGTCGGCGGCCTTTTCGACGTGGCCAAGAAAAAGCCGTTCAACCTGCCGTACCGGCGGAACGGCTTTGCCAACACCTTGGGCTTTTACGGGGTCGAGCCCGGTCCCTTTTTCTACCTGCCGCTTTTCGGCGCGACGACCTTGCGCGACATGGCCGGCAACGGCCTCGACATGCTGGTCCTGCCGACCGCGATCGGCAAGCCGTTCAACCGCCCCGCCTATGCGGTGCCGACGACGGTGGTCCGGGCGCTCAACGATCGTATCGAACGCGATGCCGAAATCGAGCGCCTGCAAAACGAAAGCATCGATCCCTATGTCGAGGTCCGCACCCTGTATCTGGAAATGCGACGTCGCGAAATCGATGCGCTGAAAGGCGGGGTCCCCAGCATCCCCGCTGCTCCTCCCGCCGAGACGACGGGCCTTTCGGCCGATGCGCCGGTCGATCCCGCGCCGCCGGTCGTCGGAGCGCCCGTGGACATCGCGACGCCGCCCGCCGATGATCGCCCCCCGCCTTGAGGAAGGCGATCGTCGCAATCGCATTGCTGGCCGCGGCGCCCGCCGCGCCCGCAACCGAACGCGCCCGCGAAGCCGGCGTGATTATCGGCGTTCTGGACCCTGGCCCGCTCAACAGCATCACCGACGTTGACGGGGTCAAGGTGGGTCATGTCACGATCGATGAGGGTAAGGATATCCATACCGGGGTCACGGCGATCCTGCCGCACGGCGGCAATGTCTTTCGTTCGCGGGTTCCCGCCGGCTTCGTGGCGTTCAATGCCTTTGGCAAGTTTGCCGGCTCGACCCAGGTGGCCGAGCTGGGAGAGATTGAGACGCCCATCCTGCTGACCAATACGCTCAACGTCCCCGAAGCCGCGGCCGCCGCGATCGCATGGACGTTGGACCGGCCGGGCAACGAAGCGGTTCGGTCGGTCAACGCGGTGGTTGGTGAGACGAACGATGGGGTCCTTAACGACATCCGCCGCCGCCGGGTCACCGCCGCCGACGCGCGGCGCGCGATCGACGGAGCGAAGGGCGGCGCGGTCGAGGAAGGGGCGGTCGGAGCGGGCACCGGAACCGTGGCGTTCGGCTTCAAGGGCGGGATCGGCACGGCGTCGCGCCGCCTGCCAAGCGCGATGGGCGGATGGACGCTGGGTGTCCTGGTGCAAAGCAATTATGGCGGCGTGCTGACGATCGCGGGTGTGCCGGTCGGGGTCAGACTGGGCCGCCACGCCTTTGCGGGCGGACCCGGTCGTGACACCGCAGATGGTTCGGTCATCGTGGTCATTGCCACCGACGCGCCGCTGTCCGATCGCAACCTGCGCCGTATCGCGGAGCGCGCATTTATCGGGATCGGACGGACAGGATCGTCATTTTCGAACGGATCGGGCGACTATGCGATCGCCTTTTCGACCAACCCGGGGGTGCGCCGCGAGGAAGGAAGCGCCGCGACGGCGCAAATCGGCGATCTTCGCAACGAACAGATTTCGCCGCTGTTCCAGGCGGTCGCCGAAGCGACCGAGGAAGCTGTCATCAACTCGCTCTTTGCCGCCAAGACGGTCGAGGGCCATCGCGGCCGCGTCGAGCGGCTCCCGGTCGAGACGATATTGCCCTGGCTAACTGCCGGGAAACCGTGAACGCGCCGCGCTACGCGCTCCTTTTCTTGCGCAGCAGGCGGCCGGGAGCGCCAACCCGCTCGCCGCCTTCGAATGCCGGCTCACCGTTCACCAGCACCAGGTCAAACCCTTGCGCCTGCGCAAACGGGTCGACGTAGGTCGAGCGCGCTTTCACCGCGTCGGGGGTAAAGAGGATCAGGTCCGCTTTCGCGCCCGGCCGCACCGTGCCCCGATCGGCGAGTCGAAGGATGCGCGCGGGGAGCGCGGTGGATTTGCGGATGGCCCGTTCGATCGGGAGCCTGCCGCTGCCCACCACATATTGCTCGATCAATTTGGCATAGGTGCCGGTGGCCCGCGGGTGACGCATACCGGGGCCGCCGTCGGTCGAGATCGCGACGTCGGGATCGAGCACGAGAATATCCTGTAGCGCGTCGTCCATCGTAAAATGCGCGCCGGAGGCGCCGCCCGGCCCGATCTTGATCAGGAAATCGGCGTAGGGCAGCCCCACCTCCCCCGCCGCTTGGGCCAGGGTCTTGCCGGCATAGGGAGCCGTGCCGATCAGCAGCGCGTCCGGCCCGCCGCGCCGGGTCATGCGGGCAATCAGATGATCGCGCAGTTCCGGCCGCCGCCCCGCGACGACCGCGTCATAATCGCTGGGCGGTAAGGCCCATTCGGGAAAGAGCAGCGCAATGCCGGTATAGCCTGCATTGTACGGATAGGCATCCGCGGTCAGATCGATACCGGCGCGGCGTTTGGCGGCAATATAGTCGAGCAGTTCGCGGGCGCGGCTCTCGCCTTTGCCAAACACCACTTTCAGGTGCGAGATATGCGGGCGGCCCGGGTGCGCCGATGCGATGAGCTCCTCGATCGAGGCTTCGATCTCGTCGTCATTCTCGGATCGCATGTGGCTCATGACCACGCCGTCGTGGCGGGCGACCGTTTGGCCAAGGCTGGCAAGTTCCGCGCCTTCGGCATAGATGCCCGGAACATATTCCAGGCCATAGGATAGGCCGAAGGCGCCAGCGGTCAGTTCCCGGTCGAGCAACGCGGCCATCCGCGCCCGCGCGGCATCGTCCGGCTGGCGCACCGCGTCGAGGATGCCGGAGGCCCGGCGCAGCGTGCCGTGGCTCGCCAGGACCGCAACATTCAGCGGTAGCGCTGCGCGGTCAGCCGCCGTCAGCCAGGGCTGCAGATTCAGATCGTCGCCGATGCGGGGACCGCTGCCGTCCACGCCGAGCAATATGGTGGTCACGCCCATCGCCAGGAACGCGTCGTAGGATTGCGTCAGCGGATCGCCATGGGTGTGGGTATCGATAAATCCGGGGGCCAGGACGCGGCCGTCACCCGGAACCAGGCGCGCGCCGCGCGGTGCGGCACTCCCCGGCGGCAGAATGGCTGCCACGCGGTCGCCGGTGACCGCAACGTCGGCGCGCCGCGGTGTGGCCCCGGTGCCGTCGATCAGCAGGACATCGCGAAAATAGATCGAGGCTTCGCCCGCAACGGCGGCAAGAACCGGCAGATTCGCCAAGGCGCCCCCCGCTATCGCGGCGCCCATGATCTGGCGCCGCGTGATGTCATGCACCATGAAAATCTCCCTCGGCCTGCAGAAACCAAGACTGCCGAAATGGGACGGCGAAAGCAAATCAAAGGGCGCGGCGCGTCCCCCGCGTCTTTGCGCTATGGTCGATCAAGTCGCGCCGTTCGGCAAATGGCGCGCATATCAGCCGCCGCTGGACATTTTTCGCCACCTAAATTATATACCATCCGTTATGGAAATCGAAGCCGCCACTGTGCCGAAAGGCCGTCCGCGCGAGTTCTGCGTCGATGCGGCGCTGGCGGCGGCGCTGCGCGTATTCTGGTCGAAAGGCTATGAGGGCGCGTCGATGGCCGACCTCACCGAAGCGATGGGGATTACCAAGCCCAGCCTTTATGCCGCGTTCGGCAACAAGGAGGCGCTCTTCAACAAGGCGCTCGACCTGTATGAGCGCGAAAAGACCGATTATATGCGCGCCGCGCTCGATGCGCCGACCGCGCGCGGCGTCGCCGAACGGCTGATGTACGGCGCCCTCGACATGTACTGCTGTCCAGAAAATCCCAATGGTTGCCTGGGGGTGATCAACTCGGTCGCTTGCGGCGCCGAGGCCGAGTGCATCCGCGAAGCCGTGGTCGCGCGCAGCGCGGCGGCGAAGCAGGCGATGCTGGAGCGGTTCACTCGGGCTAAGGACGAGGGCGATTTTCCCGAAGACGTCGACCCGGCCGGCCTCGCGGCTTTTTTGACTGCGATGAACCAGGGCATGGCGGTGCAGGCAGGCGCCGGCGCGACGCGCGCCGAACTTGAGCGGCTGGTCGAAACCGGGCTGAAGCTCTGGCCGGGCCGCTAGTAGAAGAAGTTTACTGAGCGGTACAGAAAGCAGTTGACGCCGTTGCCGCATTTTATATACTTATCGGTACATAATCGGGCTCTCCCCCCGGACCCGCCGCCGCGCGGCAAAGATCGCGCGGCGGCGGGAACCCCCTACATCCAAACAGAAGCGCGTCGTAACCGCGACGATGCCGCCCCGCATTTTCGCCATCGTTTACGCGGCTTTTACCACTTCTGGTGCAGGACATCCGCCGATGTGTTTGGCTGGGGATAAATGATGGACAGCATGCGCGGACTGCTTTCGGGCAGCCACGACCAGGACGACGGGGCGATCGATGCGCCCGCGTCCGTCGGTGTCGACGAACGGCGGATGCAGGTGCGCGCCTATAATTACTGGGCGTCGCTGCTCGCCGACCGCGCTTATCCCTCGGTCGAGGATCTCGATCTGGAGGGTGCCGACTTCGGTTCGAATGCGGTGCTGCTCGACTTTACCGCCGGGGTCGAAAATCCCGGCATCGCCTTTGTCGGCGACCGGCTGCGCGCCGAGTCGCAGATTGGCGAGGATGTCCATTACATCAGCCAGATTCCGGGCCGGTCGCTGTTGTCGCGGCTGACCGACCATTATCTTCAGATCATCGCCAACCGCGCGCCGATCGGCTTCGAAGCCGAATTCGTCAACGATCGCGGCACGACGATCATGTACCGCGGCATCCTGCTGCCATTTTCATCCGACGACGACACGATCGACTTCATCATGGGGGTGATCAACTGGAAGGAAGCGGCGCCTGCCGACCAGGCCGCCGAACTCCAACTGTCGGTCGAACAGGCGCTGCGCAGCGCCGCGCCGCTGACCGCGCCGGTGCCGGTGTGGGCCGACGGCCCCGACAGCGAACATCTCGACGATGATGGCGACGGCGACGCGACCCCTGGCTTTGGCGCCTTGGTCGATAGCAGCGACGTGCCGATCGTCGCGGCGCTGGAAGCCGAGGAAGCGCTTGTGAGCGACCCCGGCGCCGATGCCGAACTCGCCGACTGGCTGGCGCTCGCGCGCGAAACCGCCGAGCGCGCGAGCGCCGCCGACAGCCGCAGCCGCGGGGCACTGTATCAAGCGGTCGCCAAGGCATGGGATTTCGCGCTGGTTGCCGAACAGCAGCCCGAGGCTTTTGCTGCGTTGCTCGACGACGCCGGGCTGGCGGTGCAGGATCGCGCCCCGATGACGCCGGTGGTCAAGCTGGTGTTCGGTGCGACCTACGACAAGACCCGGCTTGCCGAATATGCCTGTGTGCTGGGCCACGCCAAGGACGAGGGCGTCGGCCGCGGCGAACTCGCCGCCTATCTCGATCGCTATCCGGGCGGGCTTAAGGGGCTAGTCAAGGACGCGCGCGCACGCCGCAAGCCCGCGGGTGATCCAAGCGCCAAGGTTGATGAAAAGCTGATCGCTTTGCGCACCGCACATCCGGCGATCATCCTGGAACATGATGCCGGTGAGGCCGAATTTGTCGTCTTGATCGCGCGTGCGATGCCGGGCGGCCATATCGGGATCGTCGCCAAGGCAGCGGATGATCCGGCGCTTATCGCCAAACTCGCGAAGAAAGCGGTCGCGATCACGTCGTAGATTCTGATCCTCCCTGTGGCGAAGCCATGGGGAGGTGGCAGCGCGAAGCGCTGACGGAGGGGCTTTGACGCTACCGTCGCGGCCCCTCCACCACCCATCTGCGATGAGCGGTGCCCCTCCCCACGGCTACGCCGCAGGGAGGATTTGTCGCTCCACGTAACAGTCGATCCAAAACTTGAAATAATTTAACGCGAGCGCGCGAACGAGGTCTTGAGCCGCGCGCGTCGCGGGCGCATAGGGTGGGGAGCGAACGGGCCCCCGCCGATCGTCGGCAGGGATCCCCGTCTTTTGGTTCGGGATGCTGCACTTTATGCCTCAAAATTCGTCCGCCACGCCGGAAACGGACACGCCCACCGCCACCACTGCCAAAGTCCCCGCCAAAATCGCCGCCGCCTATCTGGCGGCGCTGCGCGGCAGCGCGCTGCCGGGCGAGGGTGACGATATGGATGCCGCGGCGCTGGCCGACGCAAGCCAGTTTGCCGGGCGCGCCTCGCTCGAACGCGCCGCCGAAACCCCGTCGCTGCTGCTCGAACCGATGGCCGCCGACGGCACCGACCGCCGCATGCGGCTGGTCATCGTCAACGACGACATGCCCTTCCTCGTCGATTCGACGTCGCAGATCGTCGCGGCACAGGGGCTCGCGGTCCACCGGATCCTCCATCCCGTCGTCGCGGTGAAGCGCGACGCCAGGGGGCATCTGCTCGAAGCGGGCGAGGGTCCGGCGCGCGAGTCGGTGATCTATATGGAACTGGAGCGCGGCGATGCGCGCGCGCGCCGCCGCCTGCTCGACGCACTCGAAGCGGCGCTGCGCGACGTCCGCGCCGCGGTGCGTGACTGGCGCGCGATGCGCGCCGCGATGCTTGCCGATGCCGCAATGCGCGTCGATGGCGAGGCCGCCGAACTGCTGCGCTGGTTCGAAGGCGGGGCGATGACCCAGCTCGGCCATGAATGGCGGACGCGCGACGGCAAGGTGCAGGATCCATTGGGGGTCAGCGAGAGTAGCGAGAGCCAGCTGCTGTCGCCCGCCGCGCTCGATGCGGCCTTCGCGTGGTTCGACGGCGGCGGCCATGCGCCGCTGCTGATCAAATCGAACCGGTTGTCGGCGGTCCACCGCCGGGTGCTGCTCGACCTCGTCATCGTTCCCGAACTCAAGGGCAAGAAGGTCGAGCGCCTGTCGATCCACGCCGGTCTGTGGACCAGCGCCGCGCTGTCGACGCCGCCCGCGAAAGTGCCGGTGCTGCGCGCCCAGCTCGACGTATTGATGACCAAATTTGGCTTCGATCCGTCGGGCCATGCCGGCAAGGCACTGGCCCACGCGCTCACCGCGCTGCCGCACGACCTGTTGATCGCGTTCGATGCGGCGTCGCTCGAAGAGCTGGTGCTGACCTCGATGTCGATCACCGACCGCCCGCGCCCGAAACTGGTGACGGTGCGCAGTGCGCTCGGTCGCCATTTGTTCGTGTTCGTCTGGCTGCCGCGCGACGAGGTGTCGACCGGTCGCCGCATCGCGGTTGAGGCGATGCTCGTGCGCGAGGCCAAGGCCGGGGTGATCGGCTGGACGATGGTGCTCGAAGACGGCGGCGCGGCGCTGCTGCGCTACACGCTCGACCTGCGCAGCGGCGGGGTCGTGCCTGACACCGACGCGCTCAATACCCAGCTCGAACAGATGGTGCGCGGCTGGCAGCCCGAGGTCGAGGCGGCGCTGGCGAAGCGCGGCGATCCCGGGCGCGCCGCGGCACTCGCGGCGCGCTTTGCGCCGACCTTCCCGCCCAATTACCGCAATCTCTATAATCCCGAAGAAGCGGCGCGCGACATTCTGCGCTTGCGCGATCTCGACGCCGACAATCCGCGCAGCGTGCGGCTGGCCAAAAAGAGTCTCGATGGCGACGACCGGCTGCGGCTGAAAGTGTACAGCGCGGTCGGCCCGCTCGCCTTGTCCGATGTCGTTCCGGCGCTTGAACATTTCGGCTTCGAAGTGCTCGAAGAAATCCCGACCGCGCTCGGCCAGAGCCGCGCGCCCGGGATGGAGGCCGACGACGAACCGCCGATCGTCATCCATGATTTCACGCTTCGGCTGCCTGCCAATGTCGATGAACTTGCGCTGCTGCCCTACGCCGAAGTGCTCGAAGGCGCGATTGCCGCGGTGCTCGGCGGCAAGGCCGAAAATGACGCGTTCAACGAACTGGTGCTGACCAACCAGACCGATCCATGCGCGATCGTGTGGCTGCGCGCCTGGTTCCGCTATCTGCGTCAGGGTGGGTCGGCCTATGGCATGGACACGGTCGTCAGCGCGCTCCGCCATGCGCCCGCGCTCACCGCGGCGTTGATCGAACGCTTCCGCGCCCTCCATGATCCCAAAGCGCGCGATGCAAAGCGCGCCGAAGCACTCGAAGCCGACATCCTTGCGGGCTTTGCCGACATCAAGTCGATCGACGAGGATCGCATCCTCCGCCTGTTTCACGCCGTGATCGGCGCGACATTGCGCACCAACGCCTTTGCCCCCGCGGCCGAGGAAGCGCTGGCGTTCAAGATCGACAGCAGTAAAGTTCCCGGGCTGCCCAAGCCGTTGCCGTGGCGCGAAGTGTGGGTCTATTCGCCGCGGGTTGAAGGCATTCACCTGCGCGCCGGCCCGGTCGCGCGCGGGGGCCTCCGCTGGTCCGATCGCCGCGACGACTTCCGCACCGAGATCCTCGGGCTGATGAAAGCGCAGCGCGTCAAGAATGCCGTCATTGTGCCGACCGGCGCCAAGGGCGGCTTTTATCCCAAGGCGCTGCCCGACATCTCGCTCGACCGCGATGCCTGGTTTGCCGAGGGCACCGAATGCTATCGCATCTTCATCCGCTCCTTGCTGTCGATCACCGACAATCTGGTGGCGGGCAAGGTCGTGCATCCCAAGTCGGTGGTGATCCACGACGGCGACGATCCCTATTTCGTCGTCGCTGCCGACAAGGGCACCGCGACCTTCTCCGACGTCGCCAATGCGCTCGCGATGGAACGCGATTTCTGGCTCGGCGACGCCTTCGCCAGCGGCGGGTCGAACGGCTATGATCACAAGGCGATGGGCATCACTGCCAAGGGCGCGTGGCTGTCGGTCCAGCGTCACTTCGCCGAAATGGGCGTCGATGTGCAGAGCGACACGATCCGCGTCGTCGGCTGTGGTGACATGTCGGGCGACGTGTTCGGCAACGGCATGCTGCTGTCGAAGGCGATCCAGCTCGTCGCGGCGTTCGACCACCGCCATATCTTCCTCGACCCCAATCCCGATCCGGCGAAAAGCTGGAAGGAACGCGAGCGGATGTTCAACCTGCCGCGCTCATCCTGGGCCGATTACAATGCCAAGCTGATCTCGAAGGGCGGCGGCATCTTCCCGCGCAGCCAGAAGAGCATCCCGCTCTCCCCCGAGGTGCAGACGCTGCTCGGCCTGTCGGTGTCCGAAATCGACCCCGGCGCGCTGATCTCGGCGATCCTGAAGGCG
>NZ_DASYHE010000104.1:0-3645 GCF_035998965.1 Sphingopyxis sp. | reverse complement strand
AGCGACTATTAGACAATGAGTTTCAACAAGGATCGCCGCGGCCAGCGGGGGCGCGGCAAGCGCGATGATTTCGGCAATTTCGACAGCTTCGAACCTGCACCTTATGGCGGCGACAGCTATGGCGGCGGTAACCGCGGTGGCGGTTTCGGCGACCGTCCCGGTGGCGGCTTCGGCGGCGGTGATCGTCCCGGCGGGGGCTTCGGCGGCGGTGATCGTGGCGGTGGCTTCGGCGGTGGCGGTGGCGGCTTCGGCGGCGGACGTGGCGGCGGGATGCCGGCGCAGGTCGTTGGCGAAGGCAATGGCACGGTAAAATTCTTCAACGCGGCGAAAGGCTTTGGCTTTGTCGCGCGCGACGATGGCGGCGAAGATGTGTTCGTTCACATCAGCGCGGTCGAACAGGCGGGGCTGGTCGGGCTCGCTTCGGGCCAGCCGCTCGGCTTCACTCTCGTCGAACGCAATGGCAAGGTGTCAGCCATCGATCTGAAGATCGAGGGCGAACCGATGCCGATCGAAGACAGCGGCCCGCGCCGCGACGATCGGGGCGCTCCCGGCGCAGCCCCCGGCGGTGCGCGCGGTCGGCGCCAGCTGACCGGCGAACGCACCTCGGGCACGGTCAAATTTTTCAACACGACCAAGGGCTTCGGCTTTATCGCGCGCGACGACGGACAGGCCGACGCTTTTGTCCACATCAGCGCGGTGCAGCGCGCCGGGATGACCGGCCTCGACGAAGGCGACCGCGTCGCGTTCGACATCGAGGTCGACGACCGCGGCAAATTCGCCGCGGTAAACATCCAGCCGCATCAGGACTGATCAGCAGGATCAACCGAACACACGAAAAGGGCGGCTTTCGGGCCGCCCTTTTTGTTTGGCGATCGGCGCGCGCCAATCTTCGGCAATTCAGGTAGCAGCATGGCCCGCAAACATTCGAAGCATGATCCTTACGGCGACCGGCATCGCGAAGAAGACGCTCCGGCGATCGCGGTGCCGCCGTGCTGGCTGTGCGGTAGGCCCACGGGCAAGACGATTGTCTGGCATCATCCCATCCCCAAAAGCCGGGGCGGGCGCGACGTCGTGCCGATGCACCCTATTTGCCAGCAAACTTTGATCGCCAACTTCACCAATACGGAACTGCAACGCCACGGAATGGATGTCGATGGCCTGCTGGCCAACCCCAATGTGCGCAAATTTGTCGACTGGGTGGCGAAAAAGGATCCCGATTTCACCGCGACCACGGCGAAGAAACAGCGCTGATCAGGCGGAATAACCGGAAAACAAAAAGCGCGGCCCGCGGACCGCGCTATTTGTTTGCGGGGCAAGGATGAAGGTCGCGATTGACACACCCTCGCCCCCGCGGCCACTGTCGGTTTACACAGCCATCATGGAATAAGGCGGCTCGGGGCCCCCGCTAGGGCGGGAGCGATTTCGGTCGCCTCAATATCCCAGCGTCGCTTCCAGAAACCAGATTCGCTGCTGCGTTTCATCGGCCCAGCTATCGACCAGCCCGCTCGTCGCGATGTCGCCATCGGCCTCGGCGGCGGCCTTCACCTCTTTCAGTTGGCCTAGCAAAGTCTTATTATCGTCGGCCAGCGCTCGGATCATCGACTCGGCATCGGTACCCGCGGCGTCATCATCGCGGATCGAGCTGCGGCGGCCGATGTCGCCGATCGATTGCAGCGTCCGCGCGCCATTTTTGCGCACCCGTTCCGCAATCAGGTCGGTGGTCGCGAAAATCTGCGTTGCCTGTTCGTCGAACAGCAGGTGCAGCTCGCGAAAGCGCGGCCCCTGGACATGCCAGTGATAGTTTTTGGTCTTCAAATAGAGCGTAAAACTGTCGGCGAGCAGCGCGTTGAGTGCGTCGGCGACGGCGGGCTGGTTTTTCTGGGACATGGGAAATATCCTTTCTATTTGGTCCCCATATAGCGCGTCGCGACAATCTTTGCGCGTGAAAGCTGTCGGTCGCTGTCATCGACAAAAGCGATGATGAAGCGCAAATTCGAAAGATCTATGCGATCAATCCGAACGCCCCCAAGGCGGTTACGATGCCCCACATCGTCAAAATCGCGGCGCTGGCCCAGCGCAGCACATGCGCCGCGCGCCGTTCGGCAAGTTCCGCTCCGAATGCCAGAAACGGCAGTAGCGCCAGCGTCCAGCCGACCAGCGCGCCCGCTGCGGCCCATTGTCCCGCGCCGCTGGTCGCGGCGAGCGCGCCGATCAGAAAATGGCTGCGGTCACCAAACTGCGCGATCAGCATCCGTCCCGCCAGCATTGTTGGGGTCGCTGTCAGCGCGCCGTCATCGAACAGCGACGACCGCCCCCGCCACAGCAGCGCCCGGGCGGCCGAAAGCATGGCGAATGCCACCAGCAGCGCCGCGACGCCCTGCCCGATCATCCGGTTGGCGACCGCCCCTGCGGTTGCGGCAATGATCGCATTGAGGAGGAAGGCACCAAAGGCGATGCCGACGACGACCCGCCGATCCGGCCGCGCGCTCAGCAGCCGCGACAGCAATATCCCGCTGCGCCCGTCGGCATTGGCGAGCAGCACCGCGACCAGCGCAAGCATGATTGCATCCATGAAAACCCGTCTGAATTGTCAGGCAGGAACCGTCAATGACCGAGCCGCATCGCAACCGATGCCAGCCACGCTTCATGCGTGGCGGCGGGCAATGGCCCACGCGGGACACTGGCCGCATCGCTCATCGCGTCGAGATAGGTCAGGATCGCGGCGCGATAGCCGCCGCCCGCGACCGCCGATTCGAGCCGACTTGCCAGCGTCTCGACCGCGGCAAAGCCATTGTCGCGCGCCAGACAGCGGATGTCGTCGATGCGCTGGACGATCTGCGCCAATGCGCAATGCGGCAGCGCTTCGGCCAGCGCGCCGATCTGGCCGGTGATCCGGTCCTGAATGTCATGATATGGGTCGGCTTGGGTACGCATGTTCACCCCCTGTCCTGACAGGACGATGCGCCCTTATGGTTAACAGGCGGTTAGCGGTAGTATCAGCGGTGACCAGGGGCCGAACCCTGCCCCTGCTTGTTGCGATACATGTCGCGGTCGGCGGCGGCCAATATGTCCGATTCGGTCATCCCCGACTGGAGCATCGCGATCCCGAAGCAGGCCGACAGCGCGATCTGGTGCCCGTCATACTCGGCCGGCGCCGCGGTCAGCACATCGCCCAGCCGCGCAATCTGGGCGCGCGCGCCCTCTTCGCTCGACTGGTCGAGGATCAGCCCGAACTCGTCGCCGCCGATGCGCGCCGCCACGTCAGTCGCGCGGATCGATTCGGCGAGCCGCTTGGCGATTTCCATCAAGGCGAAGTCGCCCGCGGCATGGCCAAAACTGTCGTTGATCAATTTCAGCTGGTTGACGTCGACAAACACGACCGCCGCCCGTTCGGCATGACGCTCGAACCGCGCCATACGGTGATGGATGGCGGTGAGGAAATAGCGGCGGTTAAACAGCGGGGTCAGCGTGTCGCGTTCGGACACGCGCTCCAGCTCGGCCACGGCGATCTTCAACACGCGGTTCTCGCGGCGCAGCGCGTCGCGTTCCCGGCGGATGTCCCGCAGCTGGTCTTCGATGGAGTCAACGGCGACGGAGCCGAACTGGTCGACCGCGATCCGTGCCCCCCCTACGCTATCCATTCAA
>NZ_DASYHE010000103.1:0-70269 GCF_035998965.1 Sphingopyxis sp. | reverse complement strand
ACAGATTGGTCGACCCCCAATTCGTCCCGCCAAAAGCAAAGGGAAGACCATGACTGTCAATATCCGGAACTGGCAGGAATTGAAGAAGCCCAGCAACCTGGAAATCAAGGCTGGCAGCGACGGCAAGCGCAAGGCGACCTTTGTCGCCGAACCGCTCGAGCGCGGCTTTGGCCTGACGCTCGGCAACGCGCTGCGCCGCGTATTGCTCTCGTCGCTTCAGGGTGCGGCGATCACGTCGATCAAGATCGAGAATGTTCTCCACGAATTCTCGAGCCTGACCGGCGTGCGCGAAGATGTCACCGACATCGTCCTCAACGTGAAGCAGATCGCGCTCAAGATGGAAGGCGAAGGTCCGAAGCGGCTCCAGCTTTCGGCCACCGGTCCCGCGACCGTCAAGGCCGGCGACATCATGGTGTCGGGCGACATCAAGGTGATGAACCCGAACCATGTTATCTGTCACCTCGATGACGGTGCGACGCTGAACATGGAACTCGTCGCCGACACCGGCAAGGGCTATGTCCCCGCGACCGCCAACCGTCCGGTCGACGCGCCGATCGGCCTGATCCCGGTCGACTCGCTCTACTCACCGGTGCGCCAGGTCGCCTACAAGGTCGACAATGCCCGCATCGGTCAGGAACTGGACTATGACAAGCTGAACCTGACCGTCGAAACCGACGGCACGATCACCCCGGAAGACGCCGTGGCCTATGCCGCGCGCATCCTTCAGGACCAGCTGCAGGTCTTCGTCCACTTCGAAGAAGCGATGAACGACAGCGGCATGATCGGCATGGCGGCATCGCCGACCACCGCCGACGAAAGCGACGTCAACCAGCTCAACCGCTTCCTGCTCAAGAAGGTCGACGAGCTGGAACTGTCGGTTCGCAGCGCCAACTGCCTGAAGAACGACAACATCATCTATATCGGCGATCTGGTTCAGAAGACCGAAGCGGAAATGCTGCGCACCCCGAACTTCGGCCGCAAATCCTTGAACGAAATCAAGGAAGTGCTGTCGTCGATGGGTCTGCGCCTGGGCATGGATATCCCCGGCTGGCCGCCGGAAAACATCGAAGAGATGGCCAAGAAGCTCGAACAAGAGCTGCTAGGATAAAATCCTCCCCGCTTGCGGGGAGGTGGCAGCCCGAAGGGCTGACGGAGGGGGTTCGCGGCACGACGCAATGTGTCAGGCCGCAGCCCCCCTCCACCACCGCTTCGCGGCGGTCCCCCTCCCCACGTCGTGGGGAGGATCAAACGGGAATGGGTCGGCCCGCACATCGACCTGGCTTGGGGTACCTCATACGGCCCCTCTGACAAACGAAGGACAAGATTATGCGTCATAAATCGGGTGGCCGGAAGCTGCAGCGCACCAGCGCGCACCGCACGGCCCTGTTCCGCAACATGTCGGCGGCGCTCATCAAGCATGAGCAGATCACGACCACCGTCGCCAAGGCGAAGGAACTGCGTCCCTATATCGAAAAGCTGATCACGCTGGCGAAGCGCGGCGGTTTGGCCAATCGTCGCCTCGCGATGAGCCGGTTGATGGACGACACACAGCTGGTCAAGCTGTTCGACGTCCTGGCCGAGCGTTACAAGGACCGCAACGGCGGTTATGCGCGCGTCATCAAGGCCGGGATTCGCGCCAGCGACGCCGCACCGATGGCGATCATCGAACTCGTCGATCGCGATGTTACGGCCAAGGGCCAGGATTCGGGTCCGGTCGAGCAGTATGACGAGGATATGGCGGAAGCCTGAGCCGCGCTGCGAGCGACACAAGATCAAGGGCGGTCTCCGAAAGGAGGCCGCCCTTTCTCGTTTGGGCGGTCGCTTGCGGCGGCGGCGCGCGTTTTGCTCGGTCGCCGGTGTACTCGTACAGATTAGCGCCGCACGCCTTGCCGCGAGTGGTGTATTCTGCGCCGCGTCGCAGGGTGAAAGTCATAACTGTCTGATGCAGGTCCACCAATTTGTTTCGCCAGCCGCTTTGCTGGGTCGGCCATGATCGAACATAGCCGCAATTCTGCGTGGTCCGGCGCCGACGAAATGCGCGGGTTGCCATCGCCGCGGCCTATTGTCACGCCGATGTCGCCCGCGGCAGACAAGGAAAGTCTTGGCGCCCGGCTACGGCGCTTGCGGGTCACGCGCCGACTCAGTCAGGCGGATCTGGCCGCCGCCCTGGATGTCAGCGTGCCGGCCGTTTCCGGGTGGGAGAAAGACCGTTCGCGGCCGCGGCACGACCGCGTCGAAGCGCTCAGTCACGTGCTGGGTGTGTCAACCGCCGAGCTGCTCGGAACCGACACGGGCCGGTTGCCGACTGACATGCTCGCCGAAAACCGCGCCCAGATTGCCCATGTCGTCGGTACGACACCCGACAAGGTCCGCATCATCATCGAATTTTGAAGCCCGGCACCGCGCCGTCGGGCGCCGCGATGGCAGACACAAAAGCTCAGCCGAGCGAGGCCGCAACCTTGGGTTTCCGGCGCTTGGCGCGCATCACGCCGCCGATCGCGCCAAAGCCGAGCAGCAGCATCGCCCAGGTGGCGGGTTCCGGCACCGCCGAGGTCACGGTGGCGCGGATGATCATATCGTCATAATCATTGTCCGCCTTGGTGACCTGGTCGTCATAACCGAAATAGAAAGTCGAAAGGGCGCTGCCACTTTTCTGCTTGTTGCCGAGGAAGATCGCGAAGCCGTCTTGACCGATGGTGGCGGGCTTGCCGCCGATACTCGAAAAATTCAGCAGCCCTGTCAGGCTGCCCGCATTGAAATTGGCACTGCCGATCAGGATCGGCGATCCGAAATTATTCTGAAAAGGGCTCGATTCGCCCTTCATCAGGTTCGGCGCCGACAGGGTAAAAAAGCTGTCGTTAAAGCCGCTTTCCGACCCAAGAAGGTGGAAAGTGATGAGCGAATTTTCGGTGAGGAAGATCGACGCTCCAGTCGTGTCATATTTGGTCAGGCCGAGGCCTGCGAGCTGCGATTTGAAATCGTTGCTGCCTGAAATCGCGGTCTTGTCATCAAAGTTGATGATCGCAGCCGCGTCGGCCGACACGCTTATCGTCAAGCTTGAGAATGCCGCGATGGCGGCCAGCACCGTCTTCATATCCATGTCCCCCAGACAAGCGTCGCATCTGTTCGACACTCCTGCGAGTCGCGTGGTTAGCAGGCCGGTAAGGTGAAATGGAGTCGCGAGTCTTTTGTGTCCCAGCGCGGTACAAATATGTCGTGAAACATGAATCGGAGCGATGATTGGCATAGCCGCGCGCAACAAGACGGAACGCGATGCCGCGTGAGACAGGACATGCGATTGATGGGCCACCGTCGGCGCCGATCATCGCGTGATTGCGGCGCGGCCCGGCCGCATGGAGCAGCCTTGAAATCGCTTGCCCGCGGCTTTTCCATCCTTACATATCGGCGCACGATAATGTCCCCCGGATGATTGAGGATCGCCTTGCCATGTCCCGTAAAGCCCTGTCTGCGCCGCTGGCGCTCGTCGCTCTTGCCATGACCCCGGCCGCAACCCATGCGGCGGAAGCCGCGGCCGCAGCGGCGCCTGCACCGGCGCTGACCTATCCCGATACGCCGCGCGGCGACACGGTCGATCCGCAGTTCGGGGTTGCGGTGGCCGATCCCTATCGCTGGCTGGAGGATGACGTCCGCGTCAATCCCAAGGTCGCCGATTGGGTCGCGGCGCAGAACAAGGTGACCGACGCCTATCTGGCGACGTTGCCCGGTCGCGATACGTTCAAGAAACGGATGACCGAGCTGTATAATTACGAGCGCTTCGGCCTGCCGACCAAGGCGGGGACGCGCTATTTCTATACCCGCAACGACGGGCTCCAGCCGCAATCGGTGCTCTATGTCCGCGAAGGATTGAAGGGCGAAGGCCGGGTGCTGATCGACCCCAATCTGTGGGCAAAGGATGGCGCCACCGCGCTGGCCGAATGGAGCCCATCGGAGGATGGCAAGTATCTGCTCTATTCGGTGCAGGACGGCGGCACCGACTGGCGCATCGTGCGGATCAAGGACGTCGCGACCGGTCAGGATCTGGCTGACGAAGTGCGCTGGGTGAAATTTTCGGCGCTCGACTGGGCCAAGGACGGCAGCGGCTTTTATTATTCGCGCTTCCCCGAACCCGAAGCGGGGGAGGCCTTCCAGTCGCTCAACGAGAACCACGCCGTCTATTTCCACAAGCTCGGCACGCCGCAGTCGGAGGATGTGCTGATCCACGCGACGCCCGACAAGCCCAAGCTCAACAACAGCGCGGTGGTCAGCGATGACGGCAAATATCTGTTGGTGTTCGGGTCCGAAGGCACCGACGCGCGGCTGGGCGTGACGCTGTATCCGATCGGCGCCAAGGGCGTCGGCAAGCCGATCACGCTGGTTGGCGATTTCGCGAACAATTGGGACTATGTGACCAATGAGGGGCCACTGTTCACCTTCATCACCAACAAGGAGGCGCCGCGCGAGCGGCTGGTGTCGATGGACATCCGCAAGCCCGGCAAGCTGACCGAGCTGGTCGCGGAGAGCGAGAATACGTTGGTCGGCGCCTCGCGCGTCGGCAATCGCATCATCCTGTCGTACCTGGGCGATGCGAAATCGCAGGCCGAAATGATCGCGCTCGACGGCAAAAAGGTCGCCGCGATCAAGCTGGCCGACATCGGGTCGGCATCGGGTTTTGGCGGCAAGTCGAGCGATCCCGAAACCTTCTACGCCTTCTCCAGCTATGCGCGGCCAACCACCATCTATCGGCTCGACACCGCGACCGGCAAAAGCGAGATTTTTGCGGAGCCCAAGCTGACCTTCAAGCCCGATGATTTCACCGTCGAGCAGCGTTTCTATAAGTCGAAGGACGGCACCGAGGTGCCGATGTTCGTCGTGATGAAGAAAGGGCTCGACCGCAGCAAGGGGTCGCCGACATTGCTCTATGGCTATGGCGGGTTCAACGTGTCGATGACCCCCGGGTTTTCGCCCACCCGGCTGGCGTGGGTTGATCAGGGCGGGGTGCTGGCCATCGCCAACCTGCGCGGTGGCGGCGAATATGGCAAAGCGTGGCACGACGCCGGGCGGCTGGCCAACAAGCAGAATGTGTTCGACGATTTCATCGGCGCGGCCGAATATCTGATCGCGCAAGGCATCGCGGGCAAGGGCCAGGTCGCGATCGAGGGCGGATCGAACGGCGGCCTGCTGGTCGGAGCAGTCACCAACCAGCGTCCGGACCTGTTCGCCGCGGCGCTGCCCGCGGTGGGGGTGATGGACATGCTGCGCTTCGACCGCTTTACGGCGGGGCGTTACTGGGTCGATGATTATGGCTATCCGTCGAAAGAGGCCGATTTCAAGAACCTGCTCGCCTATTCGCCCTATCATAATATCAAGGCGGGCGCCGCCTATCCCGCGGTGCTGGTGACGACCGCCGACACCGACGACCGCGTCGTGCCGGGGCATAGCTTCAAATATACCGCGCAGCTGCAACATGCGAAGGCAGGCGACAAGCCGCACCTGATCCGAGTGGAAACGCGCGCCGGTCACGGCAGCGGCAAACCGACCGACAAGATCATCGCCGAGGCCGCCGACAAATATGCGTTCGCGGCGAAGTGGACGGGGCTGGCGGTCGAATAATGTCCTATGCGCTCGCCTTTACCGCGACCGATCCCGCCGAATTATGGGCTGAGGCAGGCGATGCTGCCGCGGCGCTGGTCGCGGGCGAGCGCGACGGCATCGCCAATATGGCGAATGTCGCGGCGCTGATCTGGCAGGCGATCCCCGATTTGAACTGGGCGGGCTTCTATCGCTTTGACGGGCAGGAGCTGGTGCTCGGGCCGTTTCAGGGCAAGGCAGCGTGCATCCGCATCCCGCTCGACAAGGGGGTGTGCGGTGCCGCGGCGCGGCTGCGCGCCACGCAGCGCGTCGACGACGTCCATGCTTTTCCCGGCCATATCGCGTGCGACGCCGACAGCCGCAGCGAGCTGGTGGTGCCGGTGATCGTCGGCGACCGGCTGGTTGGCGTGCTCGACCTCGACAGCCCGCTGCCGGGGCGGTTTTCGGCGGCGGATCAGGCGGGGGCGGAGGCGCTCGTGGCGCGGATTGCCGGGGCGTTGGCGTAACACACCGTCCGCCGACAACTCCCACATCTGGCCCAAAACGGGACGCAATCGTCACGGTTAACGGATTCGCGAAAAGCCGCCGATTTTGCTAACAATCTGTTAACCAATCGGTTCGGGCCGAGGGAACAGGGAGTTAGTCATGCGCACGTTCGTCTTGTTGGGGGTGGCCGCAGGGTCGTTGTTGCTGGCGGGCCGTGCCCATGCCGAAGCGCCGATGATCGATGCGGACGCTGCGACCGACCTGGTGAGCGGCGTGTCGTACCAGCATGACTCGCGCCCGGCGCTGGACTATGGCGCGCCCGCCGATGCCGACGTGCGCGTCTATACAGGCCATGCCGACCGCATCCCGAGCGAAGTCGAATATCGCCGCGTGTCGGGTTACGACGCCGAGGGGCGCTGGACCGGCACCTGGAACGGCACCTATGAAACGCCCGACGGTCGCCGCTACGAAGGCCGCTACGAAGGCTCGGTCGATGGCCATGGCGCGGGGTATCCGCCGCCGCCCCATCATTATTATTATGGCGGCGGGTACGACCCGCGGCACGACGCAGAGATGGAACGCCGCTGTGGCCGGGGGGACACGGTGGGCGGCGCGGTTGTCGGCGGAGTCGTGGGGGGCGTCTTCGGCAACCGCATCGCCGGCAAGGGCAACCGCACCGAAGGCACGATCATCGGCGGCGCGCTGGGCGCGGTCGCGGGCGGCGCGATCGGCGATGCGTCGGACAAGAAGAAATGCGAAGCCTGGTGGTCGAGCCGCGGTTCGCATCACAGCAGCAGCACCACATACCATCATGGCGGCTATGGTTACGGCTACGGCTATTACACCCCCGGCGTCGTGGTCACGACGATCATCACGGGCGGCGCGCCGGTCGTGACCGAAACGGTCGAGACAACGACCAAGACCTATTATGACAAGGCGCCGGTTCGGAAGCGCTATGTCGCCAAGAAAAAGTGGACGCCGAAACCCAAGGCCAAGCCGCGCTGCGTCTGCTGATGACCCGCAAGGTCTGGTCACCTTGGGTTTGAAGGCCCGCCATCCAAGCGATGGCGGGCCTTTTCCATTTCGGGACTCGTCCCATCGCGCGGGAACAACGGTTCAGCGGCGCGAAAGCATCGGCGGCCTAGACCGGCGGCATTCCGGGCCGGACCCTCTTTTGCCGACCCTTGGGGAGGAACCCTTGATGCGTAAATTCACCTGCCTTGCCGCTGCGGCCGCTGTCGTCGTCACCTCGGTCGGGATCAGCGCCGTGCCTGCCGAAGCGCGGTCGCGCCATGGCGGCTGGGGTTATCGTCATCACGACCGGGTGAGCACCGGCGACGTGCTCGGCGGCCTGCTGATCATCGGCACCATCGCCGCGATCGCCAGCGCCGCAAGCAAGGACCGGCGCGCGCGTGCGCCCGACTATCGTTACGAGCCGCCGTATCGCGATAATCAGCGTTACGACGAGCGCGAGCGCGACTATGTGCCGCCGGTCGAAGACCCTGCGGACGACAGCGACGCCCGTGCTTATGGCACCGGCGACGTCCAGAGCCGCGCCGCCGACGCATGTAGCTGGGCGGTCGAGGCCGAAATGGGCGACGATGCGCGCGTCGATCGCATCGACGGCACCGAAGCCAATAACGGCGGCTGGTACGTCACCGGCACCGCGTCACGGCTGGGCGGCGAAATCCGCAGTTTCGGGTGCAGTTACCGCAACGGCCGCGTCGTCGACGTCAATTTCGGCTGACCTGATCGATCCTCCCTGTCGCGCAGCGATGGGGAGGTGGCAGCGCGAAGCGCTGACGGAGGGGCCTTGACCCCGCCGTCGCAAAGCCCCTCCACCATCCCCGCCGTCGCGGGGACCGTCCCGCTGGCGCTGCGCGCCGTCTACGACTCCCCCATCGCTGCGCGACGGGGAGGATTTTTATGAACGCCAGCAAAACCAAGGCTGAACGCCAGATAAGCGACAGGTTCAGCACCGTGTCACCCGCGAATCGGTAGAACCGCTTCAACAGGCTGCAACGCTGCCGCCTGCGCCTGAAGGAGACCGAACCATGGCTATCAAGACCAACCTGACCAAGGCCGCAATTGGTGCGGCCACCGCTGGCGCAATGCTGATGAGCGCCGCACCCGCCGCTGCCCGCGACCGCTATGACCGCGACGGCATCAGCGCGGGCGAAGTGATCGCCGGAGCTGTCGTGCTCGGCGGCCTCGCCGCAATCCTGTCGAGCGGCAACAACGACCGTTATGATCGTTACGACGACCGCTATCGCGGTCGCTACAACGATCCGCGCTACGGCTATGGTTATGATTACAACCGCTATGGCAACAGCCGCAGCGCCGTGAACCAGTGCGTCGGCGCGGTTGAACGCGGCAGCCGCCGTTATGGCAACACCGACGTTACCCAGGTGACGAGCATCGATCGCAAGCGCGACGGGTATAAGGTGAAAGGCCGCGTCGTCGTCCGCGACGGTTACGGCGGTCGCTGGGGCCGTGGTGGTTACTACGATCAGGGCAAGTTCACCTGCGACATCCGTTATGGCCGCGTGCAGGATATCCGTTTCTCCGGCCTGCGCTAACAGCGAAGCCCCTCCCCCAACGGGGAGGGGCTTTTCTTTATGCCTGCAACCCCGCATGAAGCGGGGATGATCAAACTCAGCCTGCTCGCCGCCCTGCTCCTTGCCGCGCCCATGGCGGCGCAGGCACAGGACGCCACCCCCGCCGCCGACCCCGCACGACTGAAAGCCGATGTCGAAAAGCTGGTGTCTTTCGGCACCCGGCATACTTTGTCGTCGGCGACCGATCGCAAACGCGGGATCGGCGCCGCGCGCAATTGGGGCGCCGCCGAATTCGGCCGTATTTCGAAGGCTTGCGGCGGCTGCCTGACCGTCGAACGCATCGCCGATCGCTTTGACGGGCCGCGCGCGCCGGACGGCGTGATCGTCGAAAATGTCCTGGCGATCCAAAAGGGCACGGGCGATCCGGCGCATGTCATCATCATTGCGGGGCATATCGATAGCCGCGTGACCGACGTGATGAACTTCACCGCCGACGCCCCCGGCGCCAACGACAATGCGTCGGGCACCGCGCTGGTGATCGAGGCAGCGCGGTTGCTGTCAAAACAAAAGCATCGCGCGACGATCGTCTATGCCCTGCTGTCGGGCGAGGAGCAGGGTCTGTGGGGCGGGCGGTTGCTCGCGCGCCATGCGAAGGAAAAGAATTGGCCGGTCGCGGCGGTGCTGAACAACGACATTGTCGGCGGCATCAAAGGAACCGACGGCGCCATCGTCGACAACCGGGTGCGCGTGTTCAGCGAGGGCATCCGCGCGTCGGAGGATCTGGCAGCGCAGCTGGCGCGGCGCGGCATCGGCGGTGAGGACGACGGCCCGTCGCGCGCGCTGGCCAAGGCGGCGATCCGCGCCGGAGAACAAAGCCCTACAATCGGACTCGAAGTGCTGGCGGTGCGACGCCCCGACCGTTTCCGCCGCGGCGGCGATCATCTGCCGTTGCTCGAGCTCGGCTATCCGGCGATCCGCTTTACGGTCGGGATCGAGGATTATGATCATCAGCATCAGGACCTGCGCACCGACAATGGTCGCAAATATGGCGATACGGTCGACGAGATGGATTTCACCTATCTGGCGCGCGTCACCGCGCTGAACGTCGTGCTGGCCAGCGAACTTGCCGCCGCGCCGCCTGCGCCCGCCAGTGTCAGCATCGACGGCGCGGTCAGTTCGAACACCACGGTCAAATGGACGCCGGTGAAGGACGCCGCGGCCTATCGCATCCTGTGGCGCCGAAGCGATGCGCGCGACTGGACCGACAGCCGCCAGGTCGCGGGCGATGCGGCGACCGAGCTGGTGCTGCCCGGCGTCATCATCGACGATAATTTCTTTGGTGTTTCAGCACTTTCAAGCGATGGCAGCGAGAGTATCGTGACGTTCGGCGGGCTGCCCCCCGCGCAATAATTACCGAACACGCTATACGAAAATTTACCTTCCGCTGTTACCGCAAAGCTGGGACCATGAATCTCGGCCAACGTGGGGGTTGGGCGACAGCGATGGGTCGCGCCATGTCAATTCCCGAGGCTCCCCCAGCCTCAGCACCGCCAGACGAAAAGCGCCAGCCGCGGCAGTCGCGCCTGGTCAAGGCCGCGCTTGCGTGCAAGCGACTGGGCCAGTTCGACGTGACCATCCGCAATGTCTCGCTGACGGGCGTCGGCGGCCAGGGACCGCATGTGCTGCAAATCGGCGAGCGCATCACCATTTTCCTGTCGGGCCATGAAGCGATGCTGGGCACGGTGCGCTGGGTCGCGGGGAACCGATTCGGGATCGAAACCGACAAGCCGGTCGAAACGTCGCGCCTGCGCGCGGCGAGTAGCGATCAACTGGTCACCGCCGACAGCAAGGCCGATTTTCAGATCGTCCCCGCGCCGCGTATTTCGACCTGGCGCCCCGGCCTGTCGCGCGCAACCAGCCTGCCCGGGCATTATGGGGTCAAGCGTTAGGGTCGGTTTAAGGTGGGGGGCTGATCTTTAAACTCGTCATGCTGAACTTGTTTCAGCATCCATGGCCTGAGCTCGAATTTGGCGCGGCGCCGAAGGAAACCACAGACCATGGATCCTGAAACAAGTTCAGGATGACGATGCCATATTTGTCCGCTTTTCGGCCGCTTCCAATCATTGCATGCCAATGGCGATGGCTCGCCCCGAAACCCCAAAGGAAAACCGGCGCGGTTTGCTCCGCGCCGGTTTCCCTCGGTTAACTCTTGACGAGAAGCGAAGCGTCAGGCGACGCGGCGCACCTCATTGCCCTCATCATCGATGTCGCGCAGGACATAGCCGCGGCCCCAGACCGTCTCGATATAGTTTTCGCCCTCGCACGCCAGCGCCAGTTTCTTGCGCAGCTTGCAGATAAAGACGTCGATGATTTTGAGTTCGGGTTCGTCCATGCCGCCATAAAGGTGGTTCAGGAACATTTCCTTGGTCAGCGTCGTGCCCTTGCGCAGCGAAAGCAGCTCAAGCATCTGATATTCCTTGCCGGTCAGATGCACGCGGGTGGTGTCGACCTCGACCGTCTTGGTGTCCAGATTGACTGCCAGCTTGCCCGTCTTGATGACGCTCTGGCTGTGGCCCTTCGACCGGCGGACGACCGCATGGATGCGGGCGACCAGTTCGTCGCGGTGGAACGGCTTGGTGACATAATCGTCGGCACCAAAGCCGAACGAGCGCACTTTGCTGTCCATTTCGGAAATGCCCGACAGGATCAGCACCGGCGTCTGCACCTTCGCAGTGCGGAGCTTTTTCAGCACGTCATAGCCGTGCATGTCGGGCAGGTTCAGGTCGAGCAGGATGATATCGTAATCATAGAGCTTACCCAGATCCAAGCCTTCTTCCCCCAGATCGGTGGTATAGACGTTGAAGCCTTCGGTCGTGAGCATCGTGTCGATCGCCTTGGCGGTCGTCGGCTCGTCCTCGATCAGCAATACACGCATTGGGCACCCCTTGATTGTTTCCCACGACAGCCCTGCTTTTCCGATCACCTGGCTATCGTGCGATGCCACCGACCGACCCCTGTTGCGGACTGCCGGAACATTAACCACGAAACTAATGAAGGGAAAAGGTTAATTTTGATTTAACCCGCGGAATCCGGCGAGTCGCGGCCAATGCACGACCGCTTCAGTGTCTCGACCAGATGGTCGGCGAGCGCGCGCACGCGCGCCGGGCGCAGCCGCGATGGCGGCGACAGCAGGTGCAGATAGGCCTGCGGAATCGACCAGTCGGTCAGGATGCGAACCAGTGCGCCCGACGCCAGCGCCTCCTCGGCGATGAAGTCGGGCAGCACCGCGATGCCGCCGCCGGCGATCAGCAGCGGGATCATGATATCGCCATTGTTGGTGAACAAAGGCCCGGTCGGGATCACCGTCGCCTCCTCGCCATCGCGGTGGAAGCGCAGCGGCAGGGTGCGTTCGCGGTGACCATAGCCGATCAGTCGATGCGAGCCGAGATCGAGCGGGTGGCGGGGGGTACCGCGCTGGTCCAGATAGGCGGGGCTGGCTATGACCGACGCGGCGACCGGCGCAATGGTCCGCGCGAGCAGGCTCGAATCTTCCATGCTCGCGATGCGCAGGCTGAGGTCGATGCCCTCGGCAATCAGGTCGTGGCGCGCATCGCTCAGCATGACTTCGATCTCGACCGCCGGGTGCATGGCAAGAAACGCCGCGAGCGGCGCTCCGAGCACCTTGATCCCGAAGCTCATCGGCGCGGCGAGACGGATCGGTCCCGCCAGATCGACGCGATCGCCGCGCGCCGCCTCGGTCGCCGCGGTCGCGGCCGCGACCATCGCCTGCGCCTCGCCAAGCAATCCCGCGCCGGCGGTGGAGACGGTGACCGTGCGCGAGCTGCGATGGAGCAACGCAATGCCGAGCGATGTTTCGAGACGCGTCACCGCCTTCGACACGCTCGCCTTCGACATGCCCAGCGATGCGGCGGCGGCGGTAAAGCTGCCGCTGTCGGCAACCGCGGCGAAACAGGCCCAGCCTTCGTAATCGGGTAGCGACATCTGATCCTCCTTTTCACTCCCCTTCAGGGGAGGGCAGCGAGACTTGGCAGCTTGGCTGCCTAGTCGCAGCGGGCGGGGTCTATCGGCCTTGCGCTACACCGACAGACCCCACCCCAACCCCTCCCCTGAAGGGGAGGGGCTTTCCTATCACATTCAAATTGGAAACAATAGATTTCTATCTACGCTATTTCAGAAACGATCTCCATCGCTATCTTGTCCTCAACACCGCAGCATCGCCGGGCATCCCGCCAAGGCGCGGCGCGACAGAAAGGACAAGGCCATGATCGACATTCGCAAATTCGACACGCTGGGCCACGCCAACCACGGCTGGCTCGACGCCCGTCATCACTTTTCCTTCGCCAACTATTACGACGAAGGCCGGATGGGCTGGGGCGCGCTGCGCGTCTGGAACGACGACGCCATTGCGGCGCAGTCGGGCTTCCCCCCGCATCCGCACCGCGACATGGAAATCATCACCTATGTTCGCACCGGCGCGATCACCCACCGCGACAGCATGGGCAACACCGGTCGCACCGCGGCAGGCGATGTCCAGGTGATGAGCGCAGGCACCGGGGTGACCCACAGCGAGTTCAACCTGGAAGACGAGGAAACCACGCTGTTCCAGATTTGGATCATGCCCGATCAGGCGGGCGGCAACCCCGGCTGGGGCGCGCGGCAGTTCCCCAAGAATGACCGGTCGGGCCAGTTCGTAACCTTGGCCAGCGGCATCGACGGCGACGCCGACGCGCTGCCGATCCGTGCGAATGCCCGGGTGGCGGCGGCAACGGTGAACGCGGGCGAGAGCGTCTCCTACGACCTCGATGCCGGACGCCACGCCTATCTGGTGGCTGCCAAGGGCCGCATCCGCGTCAACGGCACCGACGCCGATCCCCGCGACGGCATCGCGCTGCGCGATGTCGGGACGATCACTGTCGAGGCCATCGACGACGCCGAGCTGGTGCTCGTCGACAGCCTCTGACGACACCCCTTGGGCCGCCGCCTTGTCCCCTCCCTTGAGGCGGCGGCCCACCCAGGTGCCGCGAGTTTCCCCCGGCTCGCGGCACCTCCCCTCCCTTCTGCTTCCGATTCAAATCAAAGAAGTCATCTCATGTCGCATATTCTTCGCATCGACGCCTCGGCCCGCCACAGCGGTTCGACCACCCGCCAGCTTGCCGACCAGCTCGTCGCGCGCCTGGTCGAACAGGGTTATGGCAGCGCGGTCACCCGCCGCGACCTGGCGCTCACCCCGCCCGCACTGCTGACCGAAAGCTGGGTTGGCGCCAACTTCACCGACGATGCCGATCGCAGCGACGACCAGCGCGCGGTGCTCGCCCATTCGGACGAACTGATCGCCGAACTTGAAGCCGCCGACACGATCGTCATCGGCGTCCCGGTGTATAATTTCGCGATCCCCGCGGCGCTCAAGGCCTGGATCGACCAGATCGCCCGCGCCCGCCGCACCTTCCGCTACACCGAAACCGGTCCCGAAGGACTGCTGACGGGCAAAAAGGCCTATCGGTCGTCGCATCGGGCGGCGTGCCGGTCGGCAGCGCCACTGATTTCGCCACCGGCTATCTGCGCCACGTCCTCGGCTTCGTCGGGATCACCGACGTCACCGTGATCGAAGCGGGGCAGCAGATGATGGACGGCGAAGCGGTGAACCGCGCGACGGCGGCTATCGAAGAATTGAGGCAGGCCGCCTGAGTAAGAATCCTCCCTGTGGCGAAGCCATGGGGAGGTGGCAGCGCGAAGCGCTGACGGAGGGGCTTTGGCGCAACGGCGCTGCCCCTCCACCATCGCCTGCGGCGACAGTCCCCCTCCCCATCGCTGCGCGACAGGGAGGATTATTCATTATCGTCATCCCGGCGAAGGCCGGGATCTCACCCTCTCGGATTTACGCACCGGCGAGATCCCGGCCTTCGCCGGAATGACGAACAAGAAAGGGCAGCTCCCCACCCCAAACCGCCCCTCCCTCCTCCGTCCCACCAACCTTTCCGCTTTCGGCTGCCCTCGGCTCCGCCTATAGCGCGCCATGCTCCTTTCAGACCGTGTCCTTTTCCTCGATGGCGAGGCTCTTGTGATCGACAAGCCCGCTGGCCTGCCCGTCGACGCCCCGCGCGACGGCAGCATCAGCCTTGAGAATCATCTCGACCTGCTCAAGTTCGGGTTCAAGCGCTGGCCGCTCGCGGTCCACCGGCTCGACCGTGACACGTCGGGCTGTCTGCTGCTGGCGCGCAATCCCAAGGCGCATGGGCGGTTCACCCGCGCGTTCGAGGATCGCGAGGTCGAGAAGCAATATCTGGCGATCGTCGATGGCGTGCCCGACGCCGACAGCGGTACAATCAACCTGCCGCTGAGCAAGGTGTCGACCGCCGAGGAGGGCTGGCGGATGGTCGGCGACCCAAAAGGCAAGCCGTCGATTTCGCATTGGGAAAAGCTGGCCGTCGTCGATGGTCGCAGCCTCCTGCGCTTTCGTCCCGAAACCGGCCGCACCCATCAGATCCGCGTCCATGCGCTCGAAGGATTGGGCTTCGCGCTGGTCGGCGATCCGGTTTACGGGCGCGGCGGCACCAAAACCCGCACCCTGCTCCACGCCGAACGGCTGGTTGTAAAACGTGACGTCAAGCCGTCCATAATTGCCGAAGCGCCCTTCCCCGATAGCTTCATCGCGCTGGGCTTCACCGCGCCGGAGGGAGCGGAACCAACGCGTGGCTGACATTCCGGAAAGCGCGATTTCGGAGAAGTTTCTCGCCGGCACCGGTCCCGGCGGGCAGAATGTCAACAAGGTCGCGACCGCGTGCCAGCTGCGCGTCAACGTCTATGCGTTGGGACTCGACCCCGAAGCGTTCAAGCGCTTGAAAACGCTGGCGGGCAGCCGGATGACGACCGATGGCGAGCTGATCATCCTCGCTCGCCGGTACCGTACCCAGGAAGGCAACCGCGCCGATGCGCGCGAGCGGCTGTCGGCGCTGATCGATGCCGCGCTGGTGCGCCCCGAACGCCGGATCAAGACCAAACCGAGCAAGGCCGCCAAAGCGCGCCGAGTCGATAGCAAGAAGGCGCGCAGCAGCGTCAAAGCCGGGCGCGGACGGGTGCGCGGGACCGACTGAAACCCCTGCGATGACAAGTCTTTACCGTCTCGACGCCCCCGCCGCAGCGATCGCCGCGACGTTTGATGCCGAGGCGGGCGACGACCCATGGAGCGGCGATTACGTCGCCCCCGGACGCCCCGCGCCGGTGATCGTCAGCGACGGTCGCGGCGGCGCGCGCCGCTTTCTGCGCCCCAAGCTGTGGGGCGTGCCGCCCCCGCCGCGCGGCGATCGACCGGTCACGCACGTGCGCAACCTGCAAAGTCCATTCTGGATCGGCACGCTGCGCCACGCCGAGCTGCGCTGCCTGATCCCCGCCACCGCCTTTGCCGAGTGGTCGGGGCTGGAGGGGGCGCGCCGCCAACACTGGTTTTCGGTGCCGTCGCTGCCGATCTTCGCCTTTGCCGGAATCCACCGTCAGGGCGAGGACTGGCCCTGTTTTGCGATGCTTGCCACCGACCCCAACCGGCTGGGCGGTCGCTATCAGCCACATGCGATGCCGGTGATCCTGCACCCCGACCAACATGCGATTTGGCTGAGCGGCGAATGGCGCGACGCGGTGGCGCTCGCGACCCCGTTTCCTGGCCAATTGATGGCGGTCAGCGAGGCACCAACGATGTAGGCAGAATTCACCATGTCTCTTCATGTTGAGGTAACCACTGGCGGGCTAAAAGCCCCGAAATGAAGAGATAAATCTGGGGCCAGAACATTGTTGGGCAATCGCATCATCGAAACCAAACGACCCGCCGTCACCGGCCGCCGCGCCGAGCGCGCTCCCGTCAAAGGCCGTGCGCGCTATCGCGAGCCGGGGCTGAATCCGTTCGACGTCGAATTGTTCGACCTGTCATCGACCGGTTTTCGCATGGTCACCTTTTTCCGGCCGCAGATCGGCAAGCATATCTGGGTGAACCTGCCCGGGCTGCAACCGCTGGAAGCCGTGGTCCGCCGCGCCGACGGCAATAATTACGGGTGCGAGTTCGTCCACCCGCTGCACCCGTCGGTGGCGAAGCATTTGCAGGTGCAGCTGCGTCAGGGTTGAAAGATCCTCCCTGTGGCGAAGCCATGGGGAGGTGGCAGCGCGAAGCGCTGACGGAGGGGCAATAGCGCCACCGCCGTAAAACCCCTCCACCATCCGCTGCGCGGACGGTCCCCCTCCCCATCGCTGCGCGACAGGGAGGATTTTTAGCTCAGCCCCCCGCCGTCTCCGATTTCTGCAAAATATGCTTCCACTCGTCGGGCGTCACGCGCCCGACCGACAGCCGCGACTGGCGGATCAAATCCATGTCGGCGAGTTTCGGATCGGCCTTGATCGCCGCCAGCGTCACCGGATGCTTCAGCGCCCGAACCGGTTCGACGCGTACCACGACCCACGGCGATCCTTCGTCGGCAGTCGGGTCGGGGAAGGCGGTTTCGGTGATGCGCATGATCCCGACGCATTCCTTGCCGATATTGCTGTGATAAAACAGCGCCTCGTCCCCGACCCGCATCGCTTTCAGATTGAGCTTCGCGGTATGATTGCGCACCCCGTCCCAGATGCCGGTGCCTTCGCGCACCAGCTGCTCCCACGGATAGGCGTCGGGTTCGGATTTCATCAGCCAATATTGCTTGCTCATGCGCGCTCTTCTTAAGCCCCTCCCCTTCAGGGGAGGGGTTGGGGTGGGGTTTCGCGTCGTAGAGCAAGGCCGATAGACCCCACCCCGCTGCGACTAGCGAACAAGTTCGCAAGTCTCGCCGCCCCTCCCCTGAAGGAGAGGGGTTTGATCCTTACGCATCGATCTGTACGCATCGCCGCCTCACTTGAAAAGAGCGAGCCTCTTTCCCTGCCCCGCCGACGCCCCTACATGCGGGAACAGAGTCGCGGCCGCCCAAGCGCCGCCCCAAATTGGATGATGCTATGACCGCCGCTGTTCCCACCATTTCGATGTCGCTTCCAGCCGACCAGTTCGCCAAGGACTTTGGCGCCTCGTTCGAACGCTTCGGCTTTGCGATGATCACCGATCATGGCATCGACCCGGCGCTGATCGACGATGCCTGGGCAAAGGCGAAGGATTTCTTCGCGCTGCCCGAAGAGGTGAAACGCGCCTATCACATCCCCGGTAGCGGCGGCGCGCGCGGTTACACCCCGTTCGGCACCGAGATCGCCAAGGGCGCCAAGGAAGTCGACCTCAAGGAATTCTGGCACGTCGGCCGCGACCTGCCCGCCGGTCACCGCCTCGCCGCGCAGCAGCCGAACAATGTCTGGCCCGCCGAAGTCGACGGCTTCCGCGCCGTCTATGACAAATTGTTCGCCGAATTCGACCGCGTCGGCGGCCAATTGCTGTCCGGCATTGCCCGCTACCTGGGCCTTGCACCCGATTTCTTCGAAGACACGGTGCTCGACGGCAACAGCGTGATGCGCCTGCTCCACTATCCCCCCGTCGAAGCCCCCGCCAAAGGCATCCGCGCGGAGGCGCATGAGGACATCAATACGATCACGCTGCTGCTCGGCGCCGAAGAGGCGGGCCTCGAAATCCTCGACAAGGACGGCAGTTGGCTCCCGGTCAGCCCGCCGCCGGGGGCTATGGCGGTCAATGTCGGCGACATGCTGCAACGGCTGACCAACAACAAGCTCCCCTCGACCACCCACCGCGTCCGCAACCCCGATGCGGGCCGCGCGAGTGTCGCGCGCTACTCGATGCCCTTCTTCCTGCACTTCCGCTCGGATTACCTGATCGAGACGCTAGAGAGCTGCATTGATGATGCGCATCCGAACCTGTATCCGACGCCGATAACCGCCGACGACTATCTGCAACAGCGGCTGCGCGAAATCGGGTTGAAGAAATAGGCCGATTTACCGATCTTCGTTGCGCAGCGTCGGAGACTGACCCGTCAAACCCTACCGCAGCGTGGCGCGAGACAGGTTGGCAACCGCCGCAATCGCGAGCACCACTGCGGCCGCCAGAGCCAGCAAAGCCGTCGATGACGGCTGGTTTTGCAACAGCGCCTTATACGGCAGAACCCATGGGAACCAATCGGCCTTGCCCGTATTGGTCATCGCGACCGCGATGGCGACCATCGTCCCGGTGATCCCGACCGCCAAGGGAATAACGAAGTTCGCAAATCGGAACGCCGCCCACATCTGGATCACCACCAAGGGCGCCGAGGCCGCCAGGATCATGATCGTCTTGTCGAACAGCGGCGCGGTGGGGAAGGCATCGGGAGGAACATTGCCGCTGAGTGCGATCCCGCCCATCGCGCCAATCGCCGTCAGCGCCAGCATCACGACCATCATCCCCACCGCACCCGAGATGCCGACGAACATCTTGGCGAAGAAGATCGAATATTTGTGGACCGGAAGCGCGAACATGCTTTCCCAGCCATTGGCGCGATATTCGACCTGACCGAGCAGGGTCGCAAAGGCGGTCACCGCCATCGGCATCAGGAAGGTCACCCATATCGGCAGCGCGAACTGGAAATAGATCATCGGCCAGCTCATCAACCGATTTGACGAAGAAATCGCCAGCAAGGCCATGATCGCCGGAAGCGCGGGCGCCAGAATGGCAAGCAGGATCGCCAGAGACCCACTGAGTTTGCGATATTCGACGCCTATATGGCGAATCACATGACGGCTCCTGCAACATCTTCGGTGCGGAGCGCCACGCCCTGATAAATATCCTCCAGACTTTTCGGGCGCGCGAAAATCGCACTGACCCCAAAATCCGCCTCGACCAGCAGCCGGTTGATCCGCGCCCTTCGTTCCGTACAGCCCGCCAAATCGCCGCCCGCGACAATGAGCCGTTCGTCAGTCATTTCGGCTTGGAAACCGTGGCGGTCGAGCAGCAGCGCTGCACCAGGCACGTCCGTCGTCTCGATGACGATATCGCGATTCCCGCTCAGCAAGGTCGCCAGATTTCCGTCTGCCACGATCCGGCCGTGACGAACGATGGCGACCTGATCGGCGACATGTTCGACCTCGCTCAACAGGTGGCTCGATAAGATCACCGTGCCGCCGATCCTTTGCGGCAGATCCGCGATCAAGGTCCTGATTTCGGCGATACCGTCCGGGTCGAGGCCATTTGTCGGCTCATCCAGAATGAGCAGCCGGGGCTTTCCGAGCAGTGCCTTGGCCAGCCCCAGCCGTTGTCGCATGCCAAGCGAGTAGGTGCGCACAAGTTGCGCCGACGCGCCCTGCATGCCCGCAATATCCAATGCTTCGTCAACCGCGGCATCGGGCAAGCGCATCATCGTTGCGTGAAGCTGGAGGTTCACGCGCCCCGACAAATTGCCATAAAGCGCTGGCGCTTCGATGAAGGATCCCACGCCCCGCAAAGCCGCACGCCGGTTCCGCCCGATGTCATGACCGAATAGCCTGACCGTTCCCCGATCAGCGTGAAGCAGACCGAGCATGAGGCGCAGGAAGGTTGTCTTGCCTGCACCATTCGGCCCCAGAAGTCCGAACACACTGTGCTGGGCAATGACGAGGGAAATTCTGTCGATGATGGTCCGGCCTGACATGGCCTTTGTCAGATCATCAATTTCGACGGCGTGCATGCCTATTGCCCTTCGCGCGGACGCCTGGAAGCGGTTTGAACGTTGTGATGGTGGTCCTGTCGAGTGCAGCCGCTCGATTGGCAACTGACCCGAGGAACCGGTACATTCGGTGGCGAAGGCGCGATCAGCCAGCGATTGAGGCGCCCCCCTCCCAATAATCAAACACCCCCTGCTGCTGCTCGCGAATGAACCGGGCGGCCGCGGCGCCTTCCCATGGCCCGTCATACCCCAGCAGCAGCGCGGTGCCGCCGACCCACCAGCCCTGCCCCGGCAACCGGTCACTTTCGCGCACCACCAGCACCGCCAGATCGGGTTCGCCGTCGAGCGCGCACAGCCGGTCGACTTCGGCCAAGGTCTTGCACAGCGCGCGCATCTTGGGCCGGGTGAAGCGGAAGCCCAGGTCGCCGAGCAGTTCGGAATAGCTGACCGCGCGGCCTTCGCGCGCGGCTTCGGTCAATATCGCGCGGATGCGCGGGGCGTCGCCGAGGGCGCTGGCGTCGGCGGCCAGCGCCTCGCCGCCTAAATCCCCGTCTTTGGCGGCCATGGGATGAAACCGGAAGTGCGCGCGACATAGGCGGCATAGTCGGGCCGCGTCTTGTGCAGCCCCTTTTCGAGCAGCGCCTTGCCCGACCATTTTGTCAGGGTGAAGGTCAGGAAGATCGGCCCGATCACGCTGGCCAGCGCGACCCACGGCCCGATGTCGGCGGCGATCAGCCACAGCCCCCACCAGGTCAGCGCGTCACCGAAATAATTGGGATGGCGGGTGTAGCGCCACAGCCCGGTGTCGAGCACCTGCCCCTTGTTTGCGGGGTTCTTGCGAAACGCGTCGAGCTGCGCATCGCCGATCGTCTCGAACGCGATGCCGATCAGCGCCGCCACCACGCCGATGATCGCGAAGATGCCGACGCCGTCCGCCGCCGCGTCGCCGCTGGCCCAGATGCCGATCTGCGCCGGCAGGCAGGTGATGAACAGCAAGGGCGCCTGCGTCAGGAACACGGTGAGCAGCGCCGTCTTGCCCCAGCTCCATTTCTTCGTTTCCATCGTCCGCGACAGGATCTTGGCATAGCGCGGGTCTTCGCCATGCTTGACCCAGCGCAGCCCCAAATGGATCGCGAGCCGCAGCCCCCACAGGCTGGTCAGCCCGAGCAGCAATTTGGCGTGCAGCGCATCAAATCCAGCCTGCCACGCCGCGCCCCATGCGAGCAGCACCATGCCGAACGCCCAAAAGGCGTCGATGAACGACACGTCGCGGATCGCCACCGAGATCGCCCACAGGATCAGGATCACCCCCAGCAATCCGATGAAATTGAGCGCCAGCAGCATCAGCAGGTCGGTCATGCGCGCATCTCCATCTCGTCCGGGCCGTCGTCGCCGACAATATCGTCGATCGAGCGCACCGCGCGATCGGGAATTTTGGGGATGCAGGTGCGATAGACTTCGAGCACCTTCATCATGTCGGCGCGAAAATCGCCGCTCGGCCAGATCAGCGGGCCAAGCCCACCGGTCTTGGTCCCATAATCCATGAAGCCGACGACCATCGGCACCTTGGCCGCCAGCGCGATCTGGTAAAATCCGGTGCGCCATTTCGCGGTCTTGCCGCGCGTCCCCTCGGGCGCGACGGTCAGCATGAATTCGGTGCGGCGCGCGAACTCGGCCACCATTTGCTCGACGACATTGCCGCCGCCGCGGCGATCGACCGGCACCCCGCCCATCTTGCGGATGAAGCCGCCGAGCGGCCAGCGGAACAGCGACAGCTTGGCCATAAAATAGGGACGAATTTTCAGATCGGCGGTCAGGCCAAGGAAATTGACGAAGTCCCAATTGCTGGTGTGGGGCGCCGCGATCAGGATGAAGCGTCGCGGTTCGGGCACCGCCCCGACCGCTTTCCAGCCGCGCAAACGGTATAATGCCAGCAACAATCGGCGCACCGCCCGCGCCACCCATCCCGGCGGCTGATCGTCTATCCGCGTCACATACTCTCCTCTGCCCACCGCACGGCTTGCGCGAAAGATCGGGGGTTCGCAAGGGGGCGCGATCACGGCGGGTGGCGGCCGGTGCTTTCTACTGAGTTTTACGAGCAATCGAGCAGAGGCGATCGATGACAATGCGGGCGCCGCGGCTTTATCCGTGCTGCCCTTTACCAGCATCATAATATTCCTGCCTGCCGTGCGCAAAAGCCGCGGCGCTTGTCGTGGCGATTTTTCACGAGCGGATGGCTTTGCGATCGCCCTTTGCCTTGGCGCGCCAGCCTTGCTATCGCGCCGCGACCATGGCGACCACCACCGACGATCCCGACAATCCAGAACCCGTCCCCGGCATGACCGACACGCCGTTCGGCAGTGCGCTGTCCGAACGCTATCTGGTCTATGCGCTGTCGACGATCACCGCGCGGTCGCTGCCTGATCTGCGCGACGGGTTGAAGCCGGTTCACCGCCGCCTGCTGTGGGCGATGCGCGCGATGCGGCTTGATCCATCGCAGGGCTACAAGAAATCGGCGCGCGTCGTCGGCGATGTGATCGGTAAGTTCCACCCGCATGGCGATGTTGCGGTCTATGACGCGATGGTCCGCCTCGCGCAGGATTTCTCGCTGCGTTACCCGCTCGTCGACGGCCAGGGCAATTTCGGCAATATCGACGGCGATAATGCCGCCGCCTATCGCTATACCGAAGCGCGGTTAACGCGCGTCGCGGTCGACCTGATGCAGGGTCTCGACGAAGGCACCGTCGATTTCAAGCCGACCTATAATGGTGAGGATGAAGAGCCCGAAATCATGCCGGGGCTGTTCCCCAACCTGCTCGCCAATGGCGCGAGCGGGATCGCGGTCGGCATGGCGACGAACATCCCGCCGCACAACGCCGCCGAGGTCATCGGCGCCGCGCTGCTCCTGATCGAAAAGCCACAGGCAGAGCTGTCCGAACTGCTCGATCATGTCAAAGGTCCCGATTTTCCGACCGGCGGCATCGTCGTCGATAGCGCCGAGACGATCGCCCACGCCTATGCCACTGGCCGCGGCGGTTTCCGCGTCCGCGCGCGCTTTTCGACCGGCAAGGCGGACGGCACGTGGGAAGAGAGCGGGATCGAGAAGCTGCCCGGCGGCACCTGGCAATTGGTGATCAGCGAGATCCCCTATGGCGTCGCCAAGGGCAAGCTGATCGAACAGATCGCGCAGCTGATCGCCGACAAGAAATTGCCGATCCTGGAGGATGTCCGTGACGAGAGCGCCGAAGATCTGCGCATCGTCATCGAACCCAAGAGCCGCAACGTCGATCCCGACATATTGAAGGAAAGCCTGTACCGGCTGACCGACCTGGAAAGCCGTTTCGCGCTCAACCTGAATGTCCTCGACGCGACGCGGACGCCGAAGGTGATGGGGCTGCACCAGCTGCTCACCGAATGGCTCCAGCACCAGATCGTCGTGCTGGTCCGCCGCGCTCAGCACCGCATCGCCAAGATCGACGACCGGCTGGAGCTGGTCGCGGGCTATATCATCGCCTTCCTCAACCTCGACCGGATCATCGAGATCATCCGTACCGAGGACGAGCCCAAGCCGGTGATGATTGCAGAATTCATCCTGACCGACCGGCAGGCCGAGGCAATCCTGAACATGCGGCTGCGGTCTTTGCGCAAGCTGGAGGAGATGGAGCTGAAACGCGAGCAAGCCGACCTGACCGCCGAGCGCGAGGAGCTGGTCAAGCTGGTCGAAAGCCCGCAGCGCCAGCGCACCCGGCTGCGCAAGGATCTGGAAAAGCTGCGCGCGGTTTACGGGCTCGACACATTGCTCGGCGCGCGGCGGACGACGATCGCCGAAGCCGCCCCGGCGCGCGATATTCCGCTTGATGCGATGATCGAGAAGGAGCCGGTGACGGTGATCCTGTCGAAGCGCGGCTGGATCCGCGCGCAGCGCGGCCATGTCGCGGCCGACCAATGGGCCGAATTCAAGTTCAAGGAAGGCGACGAGCTGCTGTTCGCAGCGCACGCGCAGACCACCGACAAGCTGCTGATCGCGGCCAGCGACGGCCGTTTCTTCACCATCGGCGCCGACAAGCTGCCCGGCGGGCGCGGGTTCGGCGAGCCGCTGCGGCTGATGGTCGATATCGACCCCGAGGCGAAGATCGTCGCGATGATCCCGGCGAGCGCCGACGGGCGCCTGCTGCTCGCCTCGACCAGCGGTCATGGCTTTATCGCGCAGATGGGCGAGGTCGTCGCCGAAACGCGCAAGGGGCGCAACGTCGTCAACCTCAAAAGCGGCGCCCAGCTGGCGATCGTCCGCCCCATCGGAGCGGGGGACGACAGCATCGCGGTGGTCGGCGAGAATCGCAAGCTGGTCGTCTTCCCGATTGCCGAAGTGCCGGTGATGGCGCGCGGCCAAGGGGTCATGCTGCAACGCTATCGCGACGGCGGCCTGTCCGACGCGGTCAGCTTTGTCTTTACCGACGGGTTAAGCTGGGCGATGGGCGGCGATACCGGGCGGACGCGGACCGAAACCGACCTGGCGCCGTGGCGTGTCGCGCGCGGCGCCGCCGGACGGATGCCGCCAACCGGCTTTCCGCGCAACAATCGCTTCGGCTGACCGCATTTTCCCTTTGCCGTAAATCGCTTCTTTACTTCCCCGCCCCTAGGCCATGGCCAATGGGGAAAGGTCGCACAAAACCCGCTGTTATGCCACTTGATCGAACCGGTGAAGACCGGCCCTTGTTGTTCGTCGGCTGGATCGACGCGCTCCCGGTGCCAGCGGCGCTGATCCGCCCGCTTGCGCGCGGCAATTTTCGTCTGCACGCCAGCAACGCCGCTTTTGACCGGCTCAATCTGTCGCCAGCCGGCGCCGACGCTCCAATCGAGCTGTTGCGCGCCGTCGAACGCGCAGCGCAGTCGCCCAACGATACGCAGGAATTCAGCTGCCAGCTGGGCGACGGCGTCGCGGCGCGCGATCTGCGCGGATCGATCGGGCCGTTGCCGACCGAAACGGGCGACGAAAGCCTGTTCCTGCTGACGCTGATCGACCGTACCCAGGAAATGATGACCGAGCGCAATTTGCGCCGCGAGCTGGTTTCGGACAGCCTGACCGGCCTCCCCAACCGCGCCGGGTTCGAAGAAATGGTCGAACAGCGCGGCGTCACCGACGGCATTGGCGCCGACCACGCCATCCTGCTGCTCGACCTGGCGCGGTTCAGCCGCATCAACGAACATATCGGGCCGATGGCGGGCGACGAGCTGATCATCACAGTCGCGCGGCGGTTGAAATCATCCTTGCGCAGCGGGGACATTTTGGCGCGCACCGGCGGCGACGAATTTGCCATATCGACCCGCGTCGCGGGTGGGCGCGCCGATGTCCGCGAAATGGCGCGGCGCATCCGCGGCTGTTTCGACCATCCGTTCCGTATCGGCCAATTGAAAGTCAGCGTCGATTGCGCGCTGGGCTGTGCCATTCAGCCCGCGATCGACAGCGACGTCGCCGATCAGATCCGCCACGCGCAGATCGCGCTGAAACGCGCGAAGCAGACCGACCGCATCGAAATCTATGAGCCCGAATCGGCGATGCTGTCCGACAATCGTTTCGGGCTTGAAACCGAACTGCGCAACGCGATCGAGGAAGACCGGCTCCATCTGGCGTTTCAGCCGCTGATCGAGCTTGCGACCGGCAAGGTCGCCGGGTTCGAAGCGCTCGCGCGCTGGGACAAGCAGGACGGCCATGCGATTTCGCCCAGCGAATTCATCCCGATCGCCGAAGATTCAGGCCTGATCGTCCCGCTCGGTCAATGGGCGATCGGCAAGGCCGCGGCGGTGCTCGCCGGCTGGGACCAGCAGAATGGCGGCAAGACGGTCGATTGCTATGTCTCGGTCAATGTCTCGGCGATCCAGCTGTTGCGCGATGATGTCGCCGCGGTGGTACGCGGCGCGCTCGCAAAGCATAAAATCGGCGGCGAACGGTTGATGATCGAACTGACCGAAAGCGCGATCATCGGCGATCCCGACCTTGCACTGTCAGTGCTCAGCGAGCTGAAGGCGCTCGATGCGCGCGTCGCGATGGACGATTTCGGCACCGGCTATTCGAACCTCGCCTATCTGCAGCGCCTGCCGCTCGACGTGCTCAAGATCGACCGCAGTTTTGTCGAACATATGGTCGACGACCGCGACAAGGTGGCGATCGTCCGCACCATCCAGAGCTTGGCCGAAGTGCTGGGCATGAAGACCACCGCCGAGGGGGTCGAGACCGCCGATCAGGCGCGCCTCCTGTCGGCGCTCGGCTGCGATTTCGGGCAGGGCTATTTGTTCGCGCGGCCGTTGGAAGGCGCCGCGGCGCTCGATTTCTGGCGTCAGTCGCTGGTGCGCCCGATCTTCTGATCAACCAGTTCGGCAACGCGGTCGGCGCCGGGAAAATTCTCGGCGACCCATGCCGCTTCGACGTCTTTCAGGATGCGCGCGACCTCTGGCCCAACCGCAATGCCGCGCGCGACAATGTCGCCGCCCTTGATCGGCAGCACCGGAACCTCCCAATCCGCGAGATCGCGCACCGCGGCGGGCTCGCCCGCAATCAGATGCACGTCGCGCGCTGCCTCGACCCCGATGGCGTGCGCAAGCTGGCGCACTGGACGGGCGACATCGCCGCGATGTTCGGCCACCGCGCCCAGATATTTGCGCTGCCGGGTCGATAGCCGCAGGCGGCTGGCCACTTGCTCGGCAACCCCGCGGTCGGCGGGCAGCAGCGCCGCGAGACGGCGGTGCGGGGTAATAGCGATTTCCGCCGCAAACTCATTGGGTATCAGGTGATCAAGCGTCGCGGCAAAATCCGGATCGAGTTCGGGCAGCAGCACCGCAAAGATGTCGTCGGCCGCCATCTGGCCGACGATCGCGCGCGGATCGGGCAGCGCCAAAATCTTGGTCAGCTCGTCCGCGATGCGTTCGCGCGACAGGCTTTTGAGTGACTGACGCGCGGTGACGACGGCGGCATGGCTGTCCGCATCAAGCGTCCCACGCCCGAAACGCGCCGCAAAGCGATAGAAGCGCAGGATGCGCAGATGATCCTCGGCAATCCGCGTCGCCGCATCGCCGATAAAGCGCACGCAGCCGTCACGCAGGTCGTCGATGCCGCCGAAATAATCATCGACCGCTCCCGTTTCGGGATCGGCGTAAAGCGCGTTGATCGTGAAATCGCGCCGCGCCGCATCGCCCTGCCAATCGTCGGCAAAAGCGACCGTCGCGCGGCGTCCGTCGGTTTCGACATCGTGGCGCAGCGTCGTGATCTCGTGATGATCGCCGCTGGCGACCGCGGTAACGGTGCCGTGTGCGATGCCGGTCGGAATCACCTTGATATCCGCCGCCTCCAGCCGCCGCGTCACCTCCTGCGGCAACAACGGGGTCGCCAGATCGATGTCGGTGACCGGCAGGCCGAGCAGGGTGTCGCGCACCGCGCCGCCGACGATCTTCACCGCCCCGCCCTCACCGCCGAGCGCCGCGACGATCCGGCGCAGCCCCGGCCGCGCGCGCCATTCGGCATCGGGTAGCACGCTCACCGGTGCCACCCCGCGGGCATCCGCCGCGCCAGATTGATGATGATGCCCGCCGTCACGCCCCAGATCCGCCGTCCTTGCCAATCCATATCGTAATAATGTCGGTCCTGACCCTGCCAATGCGCCTGTTGGCGCGCATAATTGGCGGGATCGAACAGGATGTCGAGCGGCACTTCGAACCAGTCCTCGACCTCGTCGGGGTTGGGGTCGAGCGGCAGGTCGGGGGGGATGACGCCCAGCACCGGGGTGATGATATAGCCGCTGCCCGACCGATAAGGCTCAGTCACCCCCGCCACCATCACGTCGCGGGGGCTGAGGCCGATCTCCTCCTCCGCCTCGCGCAGCGCGGCATCAATCGCGTCGCGGTCTTCGGGATCGATCTTGCCGCCCGGAAACGCCACCTGCCCGGCATGGCTGCGCAGCCATTGCGGGCGCTGGGTCAGGATGACGCCGGGGTCGGGGCGGTCGGTGAAGGCGATCAGCACCGCGGCATCGCGGAGCGTCGGTGTGCCGAGATACGCCTCATCCTCGCCCGCATCGGGCAGCAAATTGTCGAGCGCGGCGCGCAGCTTTGCCGACAGCATCAGCTATCGACCAAGGGAAATGGCGCGCCGTTTGACCAGATCGCGGGCGGATCGCTTTGGTCAGCGAGCGCCATCTCGACGATCTCATAATAAAGCGCGCGATCGACCCGCGCTTCCAGTCCATTGCCGATGGTACCGCGGACGTGGAGCCGCGGGTCGGGGCTGTCGGGATTGGTGCCGAAAGTCAGCGGATGGTCGGGTCCGGCCATCACCAGGTCGTCGGTGTCGAGCCGAAAGACAAGCTGGCGCGCGTCGCCCTCGCCCTCGCTCTTCATCTCGACCGCCCGGAATGGGGTGTCCTCGACCGCGATGCTCAACTTCTCGGCAGGGGTCACCAGAACATGGCTGCCGTCGGCTTCGCGGCGCAGGATCGTCGAGAACAGCTTGACCATCGCGGGGCGGTTGATCCGCCCGCCCTCGTGATACCAGCTGCCGTCGGCGCGGATTTCCATGAAGCTGTCGCCGCTGCGTTCGGGGTGCCAGCTTTCAACCGGCGGCAGCTTGCGCGCCGCGAGCAGTTCGGCGGCCTCGGAGAGCGAGAGCTGCGCGAAGTCTTTGGGGAGTGAGGGCGCGGGGGTGACCATGGCAACCGACATAAGGGGCGGGGCGGTCGGTGCAACCCCACTGCCCCACCAAACTGAGCCGTCACCCCGGCGAAGGCCGGGGTCTCGCCGCTGCGTCAGGCTGAGACGGCGAGATCCCGGCTTTCGCCGGGATGACGATCGTGTAACTATCTCGGCCCGATCATCCCCGCGCCGGTCGGCAACCCATGCCCGTTCACCGCGCGCGCCAGCAGGCGCCGCTGCTCAAACGGTCCCGGCAGATTCCACGCCGCCGTCGCATCGGCATCGAAGCCGAAGAAGCGCCCGTAGTATTCCGGATCGCCGATCATCATCAGCGCGCCATCGGCCCCGTCTTCTGCCGCCGCGAGCATGTGCGTCATCAGCACGCGGCCATGCCCGCCGCGCTGAAGATCGGGTCGCACTGCGACCGGGCCGACCATCACCAGCGGCGTGGCCGTGCCGTCGGCGGCGCAATGCGCGACCGGCCAGCACTGGATGGTGCCGACCAGCGCACCGTCCTCAACGAGCGCAAAGCTCAGCGCCGGGACCGCCGCCGCGCCAGCGCGGATGCGGTAGGCGGTTCGTCCAAAGCGATCGGCCCCGAAAGCGGCGTCGAGCAGTTCCTCGACCGCCTGCGGTTCGATGTCCGACAATGGAAGTAACTCGACCAACGCGCGCCCTTTCGCTAATGCGGCGGCGCTTTAGGGGTGCGGCGCGGCGATGCAAAGCCGAATGTCGCGCGCGTTCGACAGGATTTCTTGTGACCGATACATTGTGGCTGGAGGTGGACGGGCTGATCGCCCAGGTGCTGACCGGCATTTATTCCGAAGAAACCCACTTGCCGCAGCCGCTGCGCATTGGGGTGCGCGCGCGGCTGAGCATGGCCGATCATTATGATCCGACGACGCCGCTCAGCGCCTCCAAAAACTACATGCACCTGAAATTCGCGGCGACCGAGGGCATTCCGAAAGACACGCATTTCGTGCTGATCGAAAGCGTCGCCGACCATATCATCGACACCCTCTTTCTGCAGGACGACAAGGTCGAGGAGGTCGAGGTGAAGATCGTCAAGCTGGCGATCGCCGAGGACGGCGAAGAGATTGGCATCACGATGCGGCGGGCGCGCAAGTGACCCAAAAGCTGGCGCTGGTGACGGGTGGCCTCCACCGCGTGGGCGCCGCGATTTCGGCTCGGCTGGCGCGCGAAGGCTATGCGCTGGCGATCCACAAGCGCAGCCCGGGCGATGCCGATCCGGTGCTCGCCGACGCGCTGGCCGAGACCGGCGCGATCAGCCACCGCTTCGCCGCCGACCTGTCCGATCCCGCTGCGGTCGATGCGCTGATCCCCGCGGTGATCGACAAGTTCGGCCGCGCGCCCGACCTGCTCGTGAACAATGCCGCGCTGTTCGCAGAGGGCGAGTGGGCCGATCTGTCGGCGGCGTCGCTCGCAGCGATGATGCAGGTCAATTTATCTGCGCCGGTGATGCTGGCAAAGGCACTTGTCGCCGCAAGCGAAGGCCAGCGTCCCGCGATCGTCAATATCGTCGACCAGCGCGTCGCGCAGCCGGTCCCCGACCAGCTCGCCTACAGCCTGTCGAAATCGGCGCTGTGGCAGGCGACCGCGACGCTGGCGGTCGCGTTCGGAAGCCGCGCCCGCGTCAACGCCGTCGCGCCTGGGCTGACGCTGGCTACGGAGGATTATACGGCGGCGCAGGTCGAGCGGCTCGCGGGGCGGATGCCGCTGGGTGCCTTGCCGACCCCCGCCCAGATCGCCGATGCGGTGATGTATCTGGCGCGGGCTGAGGCGGTGACCGGGCAGACGATCTTCGTCGACGGCGGCGCGCATCTGGCGCCGATGGGGCGCGATTTTGTGGCGTTGGAGCGGGATTGAGAAACAATCCTCCCTGTCGCGAAGCGATGGGGAGGGGACCGTCGCCGCAGGCGATGGTGGAGGGGCGCCGACGGTGCGCCATGGCCCCTCCGTCAGCGCTTCGCGCTGCCACCTCCCCATCGCTTCGCGACAGGGAGGATTATCACCATCAATAAATATGCACCGCCTTGGTCACCAGATACCCGTCCAGCCCCTCCGGCCCGCTTTCGCTGCCAAACCCCGATTCCTTGATCCCGCCGAACGGCGTGTCGAGGGTCGAGATGACGAAGCCGTTGATCCCGACCATACCGCTTTCGATCGTGTCGGCGATGCGGTTGATACGGCGGCCGTTTTCGGTGAACGCAAACGCGGCCAGCCCATAGGGTAGCCGGTTTGCCTGTTCCAGCGCCTCGTCCTCGCTGCCGAACGGGCGGATCAGCGCCATCGGGCCGAACGGCTCGTGGTTCATCGCATCGGCATCGAGCGGCACGTCGGCGATTGCGGTCGGCTGGAAAAAATACCCCTCGCCCGTCGCCGCGCCGCCCGCGATCACCCGCGCGCCTTTGGCCTGCGCGTCGGCAACCAGTGCTTCCAAGGCCGGGATGCGACGCGCGTTGGCGAGCGGACCCATTTGGGTGTCGCCGTCGAGACCGCTGCCGATCTTCACCTTCGCCGTCCGTTCGGCGAAGCCCTTTAAAAAGGCGTCGTAAATGCCCTGCTGGACATAAAAGCGGGTCGGCGAAATGCACACCTGCCCGGCGTTACGGAATTTCTGCGTCACCACCTTGTCGAGCGTCGCCTCTAAATCACAATCGTCGAAAATCAGCACCGGGGCATGGCCGCCGAGCTCCATCGTGATCCGCTGCACCCGATCGGCCGCGAGCTTCATCAGATGTTTGCCGACCGCGGTCGATCCGGTGAAGCTGACCTTGCGGATCACCGGGCTGGCGAGCAGGTGGCGGCTGATCCTGTCAGGGTCGCCGTAAACAAGCTGAACCACGTTGCCGGGGATACCCGCGTCGGCGATGCAGCGCATGATCGCGCTGGTGCAGCCGGGGGTTTCCTCGGGCGCCTTGGCGATCACGACGCAGCCCGCGGCGAGCGCCGGGGCGATTTTCTTGACCATCAGATTGACCGGGAAGTTCCACGGGCTGAACCCCGCGACCGGGCCGACCGGCTGGCGCAGCACCATCGTGCGCTGCCCCGCGGGCCGCTGGAGCACCCGGCCTTCGATGCGTTTGCCCTGTTCGGCGAAATAGTCGAACAGCCCCGCCGCCGACAGCACTTCGCCGCGCGCCTCGGCGATCGGCTTTCCCTGTTCGAGCGTCAGCAGCGTCGCGACATGATCGACCCGTTCGCGGATGATCGCCGCGGCCTTGTGCATCAGCGCGGCGCGCTCATCGAAGCTCTTGGCACGCCACACCGGCCAACCGCGCTCCGCCGCGGCGAGCGCCTCGTCGAGATCGGCGATGGTGGCGACGGGCAGTTCGGCGATCGTACCCGCGGTAGCGGGATTATACACCGGCCGCTCGTCGCGCCCCTCGCCGCTCCGCCAGGCGCCGTTGATGAAAAGCTGAAGGTCGGCGTCGTAGGTGGCGGTCATATGCATTTCCTATCTGTTCCGTTCGCATCGAGCGAAGTCGAGATGCATCTCGCGCTGCGCTGGCGTGTCTCGACTTCGCTCGACACGAACGGAAGGGGGAGAATTGGTCAGATGTGGCTCATATAGTCGCGCTCAGCGATAGTTAAAGCTGATGCTGATCCGTTCGCCCTTGCCGCTGTGCGGCATCACTTCATGACGCAGCCAGCTTTCCCACAGGAACACCCGCCCCGCCGCGGGCTCGGCATAAACGAAGGGCAGCAGATGTTCGGGCGCATCGTCGCTGCGCCCCGGCGCCGCCATCAGCATCGCGAGGCGCGGGTCTTCCAGTTTCAGCGCTCCCGATCCGGGCGGAACCGCGACATAGAAGGTGCCCGACACGATGCTGTGCGGGTGGATGTGGCCGCTGTGCGTGCCGCCCGGTTTCAGGACATTGACCCACATACTGTCGAGCTTGAGCGGTTTGGCGAGGTCGAAATGCGCCGCCTTGGCAAACGCCTTCACTTCCTTGTCGAGCAGGCGTTTCAGATCCTGAAACGCCGGGTCGCGCTCGGGCAGGTCGTTCAGGCTGGCGTAGCTGGTATAGCCCTTATAGCCATGCGCGCGGCTCCACGCACGCCCCGCGCCGTCCTCCTCGGCAAACAACCGGCTGCTGTCCTCCAGCTCGGCAAGCAGGTCGGGGGTGCCGATATCGGCTTCATAGAAAAGACTGGCGAACAGCGAACGAACGGGCATGATGGCCGCAAAGCACAGCAAGTGCAGACGCGCAAGGGAGACGAGGATGGCCAAGTTTGAACTGATCGCCGATGGATTGCGCTTTCCCGAAGCGCCGGTCGTTATGGACGACGGCAGCGTCATCGTCGTCGAGATCGAGGCGGGGCGGATCACGCGCTGCTGGCCCGGCGGCCGGAAAGAGGTGATCGCGACCCCCGGCGGTGGCCCCAACGGCCTCGCGATCGGCCCCGATGGCAAGCTATATTGCTGCAACAACGGCGGCTTCAACTATGTCGAATCGAATGGCTATCTGACCCCGCATGGCATCGCCGACGATTATTCGGGCGGGCGGATCGAGCGGATCGACGTCGATACCGGTGCGGTCGAAATCCTCTACAAATCGGGCGATCATGGCGTCGTGCTGCGCGGCCCCAACGACATCGTGTTCGACGGCCATGGCGGCTTCTGGTTCACCGATCATGGCAAGGTCGATTACGCCAAACGCTGCCACGACATCGTCGGTATCTTCTACGCCAAGGCCGACGGCAGTTATATCGAGGAAGTCATCTTCCCCTCGAACAACCCCAATGGCGTCGGCCTGTCACCCGATGGCGACGCGCTCTATGCCGCCGAAACCTACACCTGCCGCCTGATGAAGTTCAACATCACTGCCCCCGGCAAGGTCGCGCCCGACGCCGGCCCCGGCGGCCCCGGCATCCCGCTCTATCGCCCGGCGGGCTATAAATTCTTCGACAGCCTCGCGGTCGAGGCATCGGGCAATATCTGCATTGCGACAATCGGCGAATGCGGCATTTCGGTCGTCGGTCCCGATGGACAGCTGGTCGAATTTGTCGCGACCGACGATATCTTTACCACCAACATCGCTTTCGGCGGACCTGACCGGCAGGATGCCTATATCACCCTGTCGGGGACGGGTCGGCTGGTAAAGACGCGCTGGGCCAGACCGGGGCTGCAACTGCAGTACTGACCCCGCGCCTCGATAGGGAGGCGAGGATGAAGATATTGTGGACCGCGGCACTGCTCGCGGCGACGCCCGCGAGCGCGCAGATACTCGACGCAAATATGGCGGACGCAATCGTCAAGGGCTGCGCCGAGCACGCACGCGCCAAAGGACAAAGCCACGCGATCGCCGTCGTCGATAGCGGCGGCCATATTGTTGCGACATGGCGGATGAACGGCAACACACATGGGATGATGGCGTTCGCGCTGGAAAAAGCGCGCGCCGTCGCAGCGTGGGGATTTCCGACGAGCGGGATGGAAGAAGCGGCCAAAGCCGCACCCGGCTTCGCCGATGCCCCCGATGTGGTCACGGTAGCGGGCGGCGTCCCGGTTTTCGGTGCCGACGGACGCACCCGACTCGGCGGCGTCGGGACGTCGGGCGAAGCGCCTGCTGACGATGCCGCTTGCGCCGCCGCCGGGATCGCAGCAGCAGGGCTAAAGTCGGAGCGCGCTCGCTGATCGCTTTCGCCCGTCCGTCACCAGCGCATTGACTTAGCTAAGCGTCTTAGCTAAGTTAGCCAATATGACGATCGTGACCATCCACGAAGCGAAGACCAATCTGTCGCGCCTGATCGCCCGCGTCCTCGCAGGCGAAGAGGTGACGATCGCGCGCGGCAAGGAACCGGTGGTCAAGCTGACGCCGGTGAAGGATGTGGTCAAACCAAAGCGGCAACTCGGCCGCCTCGCGCACCTGATTCCGCCCGGCAAGGATCCCTTGGAAGACGGCTTTTGGGATCCGTTGCCCGAAGAAGACCTGGCGTTGTGGAATTGCGACGCCGATGATCCCAACGACAAGCTGTGAGCGAAGGCTATTTGCTCGACACCCACAGCTTGTTGTGGGCAACCTATGCGCCGGACGTGTTGCCGTCTCGCGTACGAGACCTGCTGCAAAGTCGCGACGCACCGATCTATGCCTCGGCCATCTCGGCTTTTGAAATCGCGCAGAAACACCGCGTTGGAAAACTCGATTTTGCGCGAGCCCATGCGCTCGAATTCTCGGACGAAATCGCCAAGGACAATCTCGAACCCTTGCCGCTGACGGCCGACCACGCCCGACTCGCCGGCACCCTGCCGATCCCGCACCGCGATCCGTTCGACCGGATGCTGATCGCACAAGCGCAAATCGAGGGATTGGCTCTGATCTCCAACGAAACCTTGTTTGATCAGTTCGGCGTTGTTCGTTTCTGGTAGGCGTTTCTGGTAGGAGACCGTCCATGCACCGCGAAACCCATGCCGCCAGCCGCATCGGCTGGCTGCGCGCCGCGATCCTTGGCGCCAACGACGGGATCGTGTCCACCGCCAGCCTGATCGCCGGGGTCGCCGCGGCGGGGGCGTCCGCATCGACGATCCTCGTCACCGGCACCGCGGGACTCGTCGCGGGCGCGATGTCGATGGCGGCGGGCGAATATGTTTCGGTCAGTTCGCAGGGCGACGCCGAAAAGGCCGATATCGCCAAGGAGAAGCGCGAGCTTGCCACCGTTCCCGACCTGGAGCTCGAAGAACTGACGCAAATCTATCAGCAGCGCGGCCTCGATCGTCCGCTTGCCGAACAGGTCGCGGTGCAGCTCACCGCACATAATGCGCTCGACAGCCATTTGCGCGACGAACTGGGTCTGACCAGCGAGCTGGCGGCACGTCCGATTCAGGCAGCCGCCGCGTCGGCGGCGAGCTTTACTGTCGGGGCCGCCCTGCCGCTGGCGATCGTGCTGCTGATCACAGGACCATCGCTGCCGTGGATCGTGTCCGCGGCCTCGCTGCTGTTCCTCGCCGTCCTGGGCGCGCTTGGCGCCTGGGCGGGCAAGGCACCGATCGCGCGCGCCGTCCTGCGCGTCAGCTTTTGGGGTGCCGTCGCGATGGGGGTGACGATGGCGATCGGATCGCTGTTCGGGACGACGGTCGGCTGAATAGCGCGCCCTATGCGATTGTCAGCGCGGGCTGCATCTGTATGTGTAGGGACCATTCCGCGACAGCGGCACGACAATCGGAGGGGTCCGGACATTGAGTAACACAAGCTGGGCGATCAACATCGATCGCGACGATATCACGCAAACGAAACTGGTCGCCGACCCCGACACGCCCCTGGCCGCGGGACAGGTGCGCGTCCATATCGACAGCTATGCGATGACCGCGAACAACATCACCTATGCCGTGTTCGGCAAGCCCGCCGGGCTGTTCGGCAATGATCAGGGCTATTGGGATTTCTTTTCGGAGCCGGGTGCGCCGGGACGCCTGCCCGTCTGGGGTTTCGCCACCGTGACCGAAAGCGCCGCCGACGGCATCGCGGTCGGCGAACGTTTCTATGGCTATTATCCGATGGCGAGCGAGGCCGTGCTGACCGTCGGCAAGGCCGGGCCGGGGGGCTTCACCGACATCACCCCGCGCCGCACCACCCTACCCCCGATCTACAACCAATATCAGCGGATCGAGGCGCTGCCCGACTATCGCGCCGCCGACCATGATTATTGGCCGGTCTTCCGCCCGCTGTTCCTGACCGGCTGGCTGATTGCCGACCAGTTCGAGGATGAGGGCGATTATGGCGTCCAGCAAATTCTGATCGCCAGCGCGTCGAGCAAGACCGCGATCGGGCTGGGCTTTGCGCTCAAACAGCGCGCGGATCGCCCCGAAACGATTGGCCTGACCAGCGCCGCCAACGTCGAGGCACTCGCCGCGCAGGGCATCTACGACCGGGTGATCAGCTATGACCAGATCATGACGCTCAACGCCTCCACCCCCGCCGCGCTGGTCGACATGGCGGGCAATGGCGCGGTGACGCGCGTCGTCCACAGCCATTTCGGCGGCCAGCTGCTCGCATCGATCATCGTCGGAAAATCGCATTGGGACGCGCAGGTCGATGTCGAGGGATTGCCCGGCCCCGAGCGCCAGGGTTTCTTTGCCCCCGGCCGCAGCCAGAAGCGCATCGCCGATTGGGGCGGCGCGGTATTCGGGCAAAAGATCGCCGCGGCGTGGCTGGCCTTCATGGATATTGCCCCGCGGCTGGCATCGGTTGATAAGCGCAGCGGCGGCGACGCGGCGCTCGCCGCCTATCGGGAAATGCTTTCGGGACAGGCCGACCCCCGAACGGGGATCGTCGTCGTCCCATGAGGGTCGTGAGCGAGCATCCCGTCCGTTCGCGCCGGAAAGGATAGATCCATGCTCCGTACCCTGATCATTGCCACGACCATCGCCCTGTCGCTTCCGGTTGCGGCCACCCATGCCGAAACGCCCAAGGCCGCCCCGGCACGCAAGGCCGACCTCGCCGATCGCGTCGCAGGAACCTACAAGGGCGCCGTTATTTCCGACGCGCGCGGGTCATCGCGCGACAATGTGACGATTACCGTCACCCGCGTCGGCGCGAACAAGGTCGAGATCAAATCGGGCTATGCGCGCATCCCGACCGTCACCATCCCGCTCGAAAAGGCGATGGACGCCATCCTCGCCGCCAGCGGCCCCTACGTCTTCCTGCTCGACACGGTGCGGTCACCCGATCGGCTCGACCTCACCATCGACGACGCCAGCTGGTCGGGCAATCGCGTCGCTAGCCCCTCCCCCAAATAAGGTTGCCTTCTCTTTCATGACTTACAGCACCGTGATTTTCGATTTCGGCGGCGTCATTACGTCGTCGCCGTTCGAGGCGTTCAACCGGCTGGAAGACGAACGCGGCTTGCCGCGCGATTTTGTCCGCCGCGTCAACGCCGCCGACCCCGACAGCAACGCTTGGGCGAAGTTCGAGCGGGCCGAGATCGATGCCGCGACGTTCGACATGCTGTTCGCCGCAGAGGCGCGGGCGCTGGGGCATGAGCTGGAGGGCGAAGCGGTGCTGGCGGTGCTGGCGGGTGCGGTGCGCCCGGCGATGGTCGCGGCGCTCGATACGCTGAAAGCCAAGGGCTTCACGATCGGATGCATCACCAACAATGTGCCCAGCGGCCACGGCGCGGGCATGACGCGCAGCTTCGCCAAGGCCGAAGAAGTCGCCGCAATCATGGCGCGCTTTGACCATGTCATCGAATCGAGCAAGGTCGGCGTGCGCAAGCCCGATCCGCGGATTTATCAGATGATGTGCGACGCGCTCCGGGTTGAACCAACCGCCTGCATCTATCTCGACGACCTCGGCATCAACTGCAAACCGGCCGCGCAGCTCGGTATGCACGCCATCAAGGTGACAAGCGGCGAACAGGCGCTTAAGGAGCTGTCGCAGATTGTGGACCTGGAGCTCTCTCACCCATGAAAAAGATCTACCCCGACGCCGCTGCCGCTCTCGACGGCCTGCTCTTTGACGGCATGCAGATTTGCGCGGGGGGCTTTGGCCTGTGCGGCATTCCCGAACGGCTGATCGACGCGATCCGCGATGCCGGGACCAAAGGCCTGACCATCGCCAGCAACAACGCCGGGATCGACGGCGAAGGGCTCGGCAAGCTGCTTCGCACCCGTCAGGTCAAGAAGATGATCTCCTCCTACGTCGGTGAGAACAAGGAATTCGAGCGTCAATATCTGGCGGGCGAGCTGGAGGTCGAATTCTGCCCGCAGGGCACGCTCGCCGAACGCTGCCGCGCCGGTGGCGCGGGCATTCCGGGCTTTTACACCAAGACCGGCGTCGGCACTGCGGTCGCCGAGGGCAAGGAAGTCAAGAGCTTCGACGGCCAGGATTATATCCTCGAGCGCGGCATCTTTGCCGATCTCGCGATCATCAAGGGCTGGAAGGCCGACGAGAGCGGCAATTTGATCTTCCGCAAGACCGCGCGCAATTTCAATGCGCCGATGGCGACCGCGGCCAAAATCTGCGTGGCCGAGGTCGAGGAAATCGTCCCCGTCGGCAGCCTTGATCCCGACATGATCCACCTGCCCGGCATCTATGTGAAGCGCATGATCATCGGCGCGCCGTATAACAAGAAGATCGAATTCCGCACGACGCGTCCGCGCGAGGCGGCGTGAGTTTCGGGCGCAAGGGCATCGGCCATAAGGGGTCGATCGACGTCAGCGGCATCCCGGCGCTGGCGGGCGGCGAGGAATTTCTGCGGATGTGGAAGCAATCCAACGGCAATGTCTTGTGCGTCATCGATCCCGCAGCCCTCGGCGCCGACCCGATGCTCTTTGGCCTCGCGATCGTCGATGCCGTCCATCATGGCGCCAAAGCCTATGCGGCGGCCGTTGAAATCGATGAAGCGCATGCGTTCGACCGGATCATGGAAGGCGTGAACGCCGAACTGGCCAATCCGACCGACCTGCCGCGTCCGCTCGGCCCGCGAGGAACACATTGATGAAAGCGCAATTGATCTCGATTGCCGCCCTGCTCCTCGCAGGCTGTGCGACCAATCCCACGACAGTGGCGACCTCGCCACCCGTCGCTACCCCCGCCGAAGCCGCCAAACCGCCCGTGGCGCTGCAATATCTCTATGGTTCAGCCGAAGCCGCAATTGCCATCCGCGCCACCAATGTGCGCATCGCGGACTATGCTGTGCAGCGCGTCAAGCAGCGGCCGACCGACAGCGTTGTCTTGGTGCCGGGCGCCACCATGACCGCGCCGCGCTTCGAACCCTGCGGCAACAAGCCCTTTGCCGCGGTGTTCGATGCCGACGAGACGCTGATCTGGAACCTCGGCCCGATGCGCTACTTCGCCGAACAGGGCTCGACCTATGATCCCAAAATCTGGGACCAGTGGGAAAAGACCGGCGCGGGCAAGGCGGTCGCCATGCCCGGCACCGCCGACATGCTCGGCAAACTGCGCGCGGCGGGCATCACCATTGTTGCCAACACCAACCGCACCGCCGCCAATGCCAAGGGCAGCGAAGACACGCTGCGCGCCGCGGGGCTCGGCGAATTCAAGCATGGCGAAACCCTGTTCCTGATGGGCGACGATGCCACCGGGTCGAGCAAGGATATGCGCCGCGCCGCAATCGCGTCGAAATATTGCGTCATCCTGATGGCGGGCGACCAGCTGGGTGACTTCAGCCAGCAGTTCAACGTCAAGGACCTGCCTACCGCGCAGCGCACCGCCCTCGCCACCAGTCCCGCCGCCGCGGCGCTGTGGGACAAGGGCTGGTTCCTGTTCCCCAACTCCGTCTATGGCCCATGGGAAAAACTGGGCTGGAACGAAACCTTCCCCTCCGACACCAAATGGGAGCCGAAATAATGCCCTGGACCCGCGACGATATGGCGGCGCGCGCCGCAAAGGAACTGCAGGACGGCTATTACGTCAATCTGGGCATCGGCATCCCGACTTTGGTTGCGAACCACATCCCCGCCGGGATGACGGTCACGCTCCAGTCCGAAAACGGCATGCTCGGCATCGGCCCCTTTCCGCTCGAGGGTGAAGAGGACGCCGACCTGATCAACGCGGGCAAGCAGACGATCAGCGAAGTGCCGCAGTCGGCCTATTTCTCGTCAGCTGACAGCTTTGCGATGATCCGCGGCGGCCACATCGACCTCACAGTCTTGGGCGCGATGGAGGTCGCCGAAAATGGCGACATCGCGAACTGGATGATCCCCGGCAAAATGATCAAAGGCATGGGCGGCGCGATGGACCTGGTCGCCGGGGTCAAAAAGATCATCGTCGTGATGGAGCATAATGCCAAGGACGGCAGCCCGAAATTCATCCCGGCCTGCACCCTGCCGCTGACCGGCAAGAATGTCGTCGACATGATCATCACCGACCTCGCGGTCTTCAAGCGCGATGATCATAACAGCCCGTTCCGGCTGATCGAACTGGCGCCGGGGGTAACGGCGGAAGAGGTTGCTGCGAAAACGACGGCAAGCTACTTATCCTGAATGGATGACAAGCCACCGCCGCGGTCCCAGCTCCGTCTGGACAATTTTTCACGCGCCTTGGCGGGCTTGAAAGAGGCCGTTGATCTGCGCCAAAACCGTCCGCTGAGCGAACTGGAAAAGGCTGGTATGGTCCAGCGTTTCGAGATTGCGTGGGAATTGGGCTGGAAACTGCTGGCCGATCAGCTGGCGGAAGAACTGGCACCGCCCGAAGCCTTGACCCCGGCGTCGACCATTCGCGCCGCGCACGCCGCCGGAATGATCGCTGCGGCCGACGAATGGCTGGCAATGGGCAAGCTGCGCAACCAGTTGTCGCATACCTATAGCGAACCGATCCGCAATCAGGGCTTAGAGCTGATCGCAGGTCGATTCCTCACGATATTGACCGCGTTGGAACGGACCTCCGATGCGCGTCACGCATGATGCAATGGGCCTGTCGGCCGGCGACATGCGGATCGTCGCCCAGATTCTCTCGCGCTACGCCAATCAAATCGACCGGGTGAGCCTCTATGGCTCGCGCGCGGCGCGCACGTCGCGACCCGGCTCCGACCTCGACCTCCTTCTGAGCGGGACGATCGATTTCCACGCCATGCTCAACCTCGGCGTCGCGTTTGAGGAAAGTGACCTGTCTGTTGCTGTCGACCTGAAACACGAGCGCGATCTGACCGATCCGCGGGTGAGCGACGAGATTTTGAAGCGGTGCCAGCTTCTTTTCACCCGTGATGACCTGATGGCAATCCGTCAATGAGCGAACGGCAGAAGACCGTCCACGCGCTTGCCTGACGTCGCCGCCAACCCCGGTTCGACTTGGTTGCTGGTCGGTGGCGCACTGTCGGTCGCGGCGGCCTTGCTCCATATCGCGTGCATCTTTGGCGGTCCCGACTGGTATCGTTTTTTTGGTGCGGGTGAGGGCATGGCGCGCGCTGCGGCGCGGGGTGACTGGACCCCGACGCTGATTACGCTGGCGATCAGCGCGGTGCTGACGGTCTGGGCCGCCTATGCCTTTTCGGGCGCGGGCGCCCTCCCGCGTCTGCCGCTGCTCCGCACGGGGCTGGTGACGATCACCGCCATCTATCTGGTGCGCGCGCTGATCTTTGTGCCGCTCCATCTGTGGCGGCCGCAGCATAGCGACAGCTTTGCGATCTGGTCGTCGCTGATCGTTCTCCTCTATGGGACCGTCCATGCCATCGGCACGATCAAAGCCTGGCGTTATCTGACGAGCTGAGCCCTTGCGGGGGTGACGGCCGGGGAAGCTGCGGCTAAGACAGCGATCAATCATGAGGTCGCAGTCCAACCCAACGTCAATCGCGCGCGTTTTAACTATCCTGATCGCGATCGTCGCGTTGGGGTTTTCGGGCTGGTTTGGCATTCACGTCGTTGGCGGCAACCAACCGCTCGCCAGCGTCTCGATCCCGATCACGGCGCCGGAAAATCTTCCAGAAACCCCTGCGCAATGGCGCGGCCGGATCGACTATCGCGACCTCGACCGGCAATTGGCCGCGCTATCGCAGCGCCCCGAAATGGCGGGGCTGGCGGTCGCGGTAGTCGAGGATGGCGAGTTGCGCTTCGTGCGTGCCTATGGCGTCTCCGACGTATCGACCGGCACGCCGGTCACCGCGCAGACCATGTTCCGCTGGGCCTCGGTCTCCAAAACCACCACCGGCGTGATGGCGGCGGCGCTGGCCAAGGACGGCGCCCTCGATCTTGACCGCCCCGTCGCCGCATGGCGCACGTCGCTGCGCCTGCCCCGCGGCGCGGAGACGCAGGTGACGCTCGACGACCTGCTCGCCCAGCGCACCGGTCTTACCAAAAACGCCTATGACGAGAAATTGGAGGAAGGACAGAATCCTGCGCTGATCCGCACTGGCCTCGCCGCAGCGCCGCTGCAATGCGACCCCGGCACCTGCCACACTTATCAGAATATCGCCTTCGATGCGGCGACCGAGATTTTGACCGCCGCCGCGGACAAACCCTTTTCCAACGCGGTCGAAGATCGATTCTTCTTGCCGCTCGGCATGGTCAGCGCCGGTTTCGGGATGGAGCGGCTGACCGGCGCCAAGGATTGGGCGAAACCGCACCGCGGGCATCAGACGCTGCCGGTCAAAGAAGCCTATTGGCGCGTTCCCGCCGCAGCGGGAGTCGAGAGCGATATCGTCGATTTCGCCAAATGGATGCAGGCGATGATGGGCGCGCGCCCCGATGTGCTGCCGCAATCGGTGTTGCAGCTCGCCCACCGTCCGCGCGTCGGCACTGCGAAACTCTATGGCGGCACCTTGCGGCAGGCGATGGGCGACGCATCCTATGGGCTTGGTTGGCGCAGCTTCACCTATGGCGGCCACCGGCTCGAAGGCCATTCGGGCGCGGTTTCGGGTTACCGCGCGACGATGATCTTCGAACCGGCGACGCGGACGGGGGTCGTGGCGATGTGGAACAGCGACTGGGGCTTTCCCTTCCGCATCCCCTTCACGGTGATCGACAGCTATCACAAACGCGACGACGCCGGCTGGCTCGACCTCAGCGAGTTGCCGCCTGCGCGCGGTGTGGCCGCAGCACCGATCCCGGTTGCCGCAGCACCGAAAGGCTGAAGCGCGCGACCTGGTTGCGGACCGGACCGCTGCTTGGGTAAGGCGCGCGTACAGGAGCCAGAGGAGAATCATCGATGCGCGTGCTGCTGACCGGTTCATCGGGCTGGCTCGGCCGATATCTGGCGCCGTTGCTCAGCCAGGGCGGGCATGACGTTACCGGCATCGATGTCGTGTCCGGCGCCCACACGCAGGTGATCGGCACCGTTGCCGACCGGCCGCTCGTCGACCGCACAATGGGCGAGCATGGCATCGAAGCGATCATCCACAGCGGCGCGCTGCACAAACCCGACATCGTCCGTTATCCGCGGCAGGCGTTCATCGACGTCAATGTCAGTGGGACGCTGAACCTGATCGAGGCGGCGGTCGCGGCGGGCAATGATCGCTTCCTGTTCACCTCGACTACCTCGCTGATGGTGCGCGCCGACGTCCGGGCCGGTGCAGGCGACACCGGCGCCTGGTGGATGGACGAGGATTTCGGTCCGCTGGCGCCGCGCAACATCTATGGCATCACCAAGCTCGCCGCCGAGCAGGCATGCCGGCTGGTCCACCGCGAGCATGGCATCAACGTGGCGATCCTGCGCACCGGCCGTTTTTTTCCCGAGGATGACGACACCCATGCGGTGCCGAGCGGGCCGAACCTCAAGGCCAATGAGATGCTCCACCGCCGCCTGACGGTCGAGGATGCAGCGGCGGCGCATCTTGCGGCGCTGGAGGCGGCGCCGACGATCGGCTGCGATACCTTCATCCTCTCGGCGCCGCCGCCCTTTGCGCGCGACGATGCCGAGGAGCTTGCCCGCGACGCCCGCGCGGTCATCGCGCGCGCCCACCCCGATGCCGCCGAGCTCTATGCAGCGGCGGGATGGGTGCTTCCCGAAACGATCGACCGCGTTTACGACCCGTCGCGCGCCGAGCGCCGCTTCGGCTGGCGCGCCCGCAGCGACTTCGCCAGCGTGCTGGCAGCGCTCCGCGAGGGCAGCGCGCTGCCGTTCGCACACGACCCCGCCTACACCTCCCCCATCGTCGCACAGGAGCGCGAAGCATGTACGAACTGATCACCGCGAACCGCAATTATTCGAGCTGGTCGCTGCGCCCGTGGATATTGATGAAGGCGCTGGGCATCGCGTTTCGCGACCGCATCGAACCCTTCACCAAACCGGCGAACTACGACGATTTCCGCAGCTTCTCGCCGACCGGACAGGTTCCCGCGCTGCTCCATGAAGGGCGCACGATTTATGATTCGCTCGGGATCACCCTGTATCTTGCCGACCGGCACGAGGGCGTGTGGCCGCGCGATCCCGACGCGCGCGCCTGGGCGCAATGCGCCACCACCGAAATGCACAGCGGCTTCGCAGCACTGCGCAATGATTGCACGATGAATGTCGGGGTGCGCGTCACGCCCAAGCCGATGTCGACCGCGCTCAGATCCAATGTCGCGCGGATCGGCGAGCTGTTCGAGGAAGGGTTGGCGAAGTTCGGCGGACCATGGCTCGCGGGCAGCGAATTTACCGCCGTCGATGCCTTCTTCGCACCAGTCGCGTTCCGCATCCGCACCTATGGCCTCGACGTCGGCGCCGGGCAGGCATGGGTCGATCATATTCTGTCGCACCCCGCAATGCTCGAGTGGGAACGGCAGGCGCTAGCCGAAAGCTGGCGCGAGGTGGGGCATGAGGAGGAGTTGGCGGCAGCAGGGGTGATCACGGCGGATTACCGGACCGGTTAACGTCCGTCGCCCTTCGCGACGGCAGCGATCAATCGACCAATGCTTCGCGCACCACGGCAATCCCGGCTTCGCGCTGCACCTTCAGCTCCGCCTTCAACTTCGCGGGATCGCGCGCAAAGACGAAGCCGAAGCTGACCCCGCCCTCCTTGCCGACCGTCGCATGGTGCAACTTGTGCGCCTGCACCAGCCGCTTGGCATAGCCGCGCCGTGGCACCCAGCGGAAATAGCGTTGATGGACCAGCCCGTCGTGCACGACGGTGTAGATGATACCGTAAAACAGCACCCCCAGCCCGATCCACGTCCCCGGCTCCCATGCGCTGGCGCCCAGGATCATCGGGCTGCCCACCGCAAACATCGAAATGCTCAGCGCCGCGCCGAACAGTCCGAACAGGTCGTTCTTTTCCAGCATCTTGTCGTGCGGCTCATGATGGTCACGGTGCCATGCCCAGCCAAAGCCGTGCATGATATATTTGTGCGATGCCCACGCGACGAACTCCATCGCGACGACGGTAGCGAGAATAAGCGCGAGGATGGCGGGAATCGTCATGGGGCGAATATAGGCGTGCCCAACCGGTCACGCCACTCCCTTCGCCGGGATGGCCGTACAGGGATGAGACCGACGTACCGCGACCGAAAATTGCGTTTCCTATCGCCACCAGCTTGCAAAGTTGTGCCGCTGATCTAAGGCAACCGCATGACTCGCCCCCGCACCCTGTATGAAAAAATCTGGGACGCGCATGTTGTCGAACAGCGCCCCGATGGCACCTGCCTGATCTTCATTGACCGCCATCTCGTTCATGAAGTCACCAGCCCGCAGGCGTTTGCCGGGCTGCGCGCGAGCGGGCGCACCGTGCGCCGCCCCGACCTGACGCTGGCGGTGCCCGACCACAACCTGCCGACAACGGCGCGCAAGGATGCGGCGGGCAACCGGCTCACGATTGCCGACGTCGAAAGCGCGGCGCAGCTCGCGGCGCTCGAAACCAACGCGCCCGAGTTCGGCATCCGCTATATCGACGCGACCGCCGCCGAGCAGGGCATCGTCCATGTCGTCGGTCCCGAGCAGGGCTTTTCGCTGCCCGGCACGACCATCGTGTGCGGCGACAGCCACACCGCGTGCCACGGCGGCATCGGCGCGCTGGCGTTCGGGATCGGCACCAGCGAGGTCGAACATGTGCTCGCGACGCAGACGCTGCTGCTCCAGCCTGCCAAAACGATGGAAGTTCGCGTCGAGGGCGCGGTTGGCCCAGGCGTGACCGCCAAGGACATCATCCTCCACATCACCGGCACCATCGGCGCCGCGGGCGGTACCGGCCATGTCATCGAATATACCGGCAGCGCCATCCGGGCGCTGAGCGTCGAGGGGCGCCTGACGGTCAGCAACATGGCGATCGAGGGCGGCGCGCGCGCCGGTCTGATCGCGCCCGACGCGACGACTTTTGCCTATCTGAAGGGCCGCCCCTATGCGCCGAAGGGCGCCGATTGGGACGCCGCGGTGGCTTACTGGACCAGCCTCGCGACCGATCCTGGCGCGGCTTACGACAAGACCGTTGTCATCGACGCCGCGGACATCGCCCCGAGCGTGACTTGGGGTACCAGCCCCGAAGATGTTGTGCCGATCACCGGCAGCGTCCCCGCGCCGAGTAGCTTTGCCGACCCGTCGAAACAGGCCGCCGCCGCCAAGTCGCTGGCCTATATGGGGCTCGAACCCGGCACCCGGATGCAGGACGTCGCGATCGAGAATATCTTCATCGGCAGCTGCACCAACAGCCGGATCGAGGATCTGCGCGCGGCTGCCGCGGTGCTGAAAGGGCGGCGCAAGGCGGACACCGTCAAATGGGCGATCGTCGTCCCCGGATCGGGGCTGGTGAAGGCGCAGGCCGAGGCCGAGGGGCTCGACCGCATCTTCACCGACGCCGGTTTGGAGTGGCGCGAACCCGGCTGTTCAGCGTGCCTTGGGATGAACCCCGACAAGGTGCCTGCGGGCGAACGCTGCGCCAGCACCAGCAACCGCAATTTCGTCGGCCGTCAGGGGCCGGGCAGCCGCACCCATCTGGTGTCGCCCGCGATGGCAGCGGCCGCGGCGGTGACCGGACGGCTCACCGACGTGCGGGAATTGATCGATTGAACGCGCGGCAGAGGGAGCCAAGAGTATGATCTGGAAAGCTATCGCATCGGCTGCAGCGGCCTTGGCCCTCACCAGCCCTGCTCTCGCGCAGGACAAGCCGGAAGCCGCCAAGGTCAGCCTGACTCGCCTCGATTGCGGCACCGTGCGCGTCAATCGGCTCAACGCCTTTTCGGACACCGAAGCCTATCCGGGGCAGAGCCGCGACCTGACCGTCGGTTGCTATCTCATCCGCCACGGCGACCAGCTGATGCTGTGGGATCTGGGCTTGCCCAGCGCGCTGAAGGGCGCGGCGCTTGCCGCAACCGGCGACATGTCGGCATCGGTCACCCGCACCCTCGTCGAACAGCTCGCCGAGCTTGGTATCAAGCCGGAGGATATCGATATCCTTGGCGTCAGCCATTTCCATTTCGACCATATCGGTCAATTGCCCGATTTTCCAAGCGCGAAGCTCTACATCGGCAAGAGCGACTGGGACGTGCTCACCCAGAGCCCCCCGCCCGCGTTTGTCGATCCGACCCCTTTCGCCCATTGGATCAGCGGTGGTGGCAAAGTTGAGCCGGTCGCGCGCGACAAGGATATCTTTGGCGATGGCAGCGTGGTGATGTTCGACATGCCGGGTCACACCCCGGGCCACCACACGCTGCTGGTGCGACTGGCGGGTCGCGGACCGGCGCTGCTCAGCGGCGACCAAGCGCATTTTCAGGAAAATTACGACAGCGACGGGGTACCGACCTTCAATACCAACCGCGCCGACACGCTCGCCTCTTTCGGCCGCTTCAAGGCGCTAGCCAAAAATCTGAAGGCGACGGTGATCATCCAGCACGAACCGCGCGATGTCGGGAAACTGCCCGCTTTCCCGAAGGCGGCCGAATAATATGACGCCAATCGAAAAGGTCGAAGGTCGCGCCATCCCGTTCGGGTTGAAGAATGTCGACACCGACGTCATCATCCCGGCGAAATGGCTCAAGACAATCAGCCGCGAGGGGCTGGGCCGCGGCGCGTTCGAAACGCTGCGCGCCGACCCCGACAATCTATTTGATCGCTCCGAGTATAAGGGCGCCCCAATCCTGATCGCGGGCGACAATTTCGGTTGTGGGTCGAGCCGCGAGCATGCCGCGTGGGCGCTCGGCGACCTCGGCATCCGGGTCGTGATCGCGCCAAGCTATTCGGACATTTTCTCGGGCAATGCGGTCAAGAATGGCATCCTGCCCGTCGTGCTTCCCCAATCGGCCATCGACCGGTTGATGGAAGTTGCAACAACCGATCCGATCCATGTCGATCTCGACACCCAGACGGTGACGACGCCGTTTCAGGACCGCTTCACCTTCGACATCGATCCGTTCCGCAAGATGTGCCTGCTGAACGGCCTCGACGAGATTTCACTCACCGAAAAGAGCGAGGCGGCGATCGCCGCGCATGAGAAAAAGATTGCGACGGATCAGCCCTGGCTGACCCCCGCGACAATATGAGGAGAAGATGATGAAGGCTCTCTTGTCGACCGCTACCGGCGGCCCCGAAACGCTGGTCCTTGGCGAGCTTCCGCGACCGGCCGCGGGCGCGGGCCAGATCGTCATCGACGTCAAGGCGTGCGCGGTCAATTTCCCCGACACGTTGATCATCGAGGATAAATATCAGTTCAAGCCCGCGCGCCCCTTTGCCCCCGGCGGCGAAGTCGCGGGCCTCGTCGCCGAAATCGGCGAAGGCGTGACCGGGTTCAAGGTCGGCGACCGTGTCATCGCGGGTTGCGGCAACGGCGGCATGGCGGAAGCCGTCGCGGTCGGCGTTCACAATGTCTATCACCTGCCCGAAGGCCATGATTTCGCCGAGGGTGCGTCGCTGCTGATGACCTACGGCACCAGCATCCACGCGCTGATCGATCGCGGCCATATCCAGGAAGGCGAGACCTTGCTTGTCCTCGGCGCCTCGGGCGGCGTCGGCATCGCCGCGGTCGAACTCGGCAAGGCATTCGGCGCGCGCGTCGTCGCGGGCGTATCGAGCGAAGAAAAGGCCGACGTCGCGCGGCAGGCGGGCGCTGACGAGGTCGTCGTCTATGGCCGCCAACCGTTCGACAAGGATCAGTCGAAAGAATTGGCGAACAAGTTCAAGGAAGCGGTCGGAGCCGGCGGCGCCAATGTCATCTATGACGCCGTCGGCGGCGATTATGCCGAGCCTGCGCTGCGCTCGATCGCATGGGAAGGCCGTTACCTCGTCGTCGGCTTCCCCGCCGGCATCCCGCGCCTGCCGCTCAACCTGACCTTGCTCAAAAGCTGCGACGTCGCTGGCGTGTTCTGGGGCGCCTTTGTCGCGCGCGAGCCCGAGCGCAACCGGGCGCATGTCGCGCGGCTGTTCCAGCTGTGGGAGCAGGGCAAGATCAAGCCGCGCGTCACCGGCTCCTACGCCCTAGCCGATGGTGGCCAGGCGATCGCGAAACTTGGCGACCGCAGTGCGGTCGGCAAGCTGGTCATCGCCATCTAAAATATCGGCCTGATTCAGAATTGTACTAGTCCGGTTAACGCTTTCGCAGGGGCTTTGTCCTAACGGTGATGGCAGGACTATCTGGGTCAGGGTGCAACAATGGCGACTCGCCGCGCAAAGGCTGTTGAAAATAACGCGAGCCTCGCGAACATTTCGCGTACCCGCCGCGCGCAGCTCGTCGCCGAGTTCGAGGGCGAGCTCGGCATCGACTATAAAGCGCGCGCCGCGGCGGCCGAAGCCGAACGCCGCTGGGTCGCGCGCAAAACCTTCATTGTGTGGACGATCGCGCTGATCTTTTTTGCCATCGCGTGCCAGAAATTATGGGTCATGGGCCAGGACGTCGATCAGCCCTTCTCCGACATCAATCCGATCGAAAGCTGGTTCTAGACGCCGGTACCAAATTTTGGTAATTTTGGGTCATGGCTGTAAAAAATACCTCGGTCGCCCTCGGCGAACCCTTCATCCAGTTCGCGCGTCGCAAGGTTGAATCGGGCGAGTTCGCGACGACGAGCGAAGTCGTGCGCGAAGCCATGCGGCGCTATATTGCCTATGATGATCGGGTCGAAGCTTTGCGGCGCGAAATTCAAAAAGGCATCGACAGCGGCCCTCCCCAGCCATTCGACTGGGATGCTTTCATGGAGCGAAAGTTCGGCCCCGAAAACGATGCGTAGCATCGTCGTCCGCCCCGAAGCGGAAGTGGATATTGAAGACGCCGCAGACTACACCATGGAGCAATGGGGCCGCGATCAGGCGCGTCGCTACATCGGCGACATTCAGAAAGCCATCGACCGTCTCGCTATCGACGGCCTGCGCTTTCCCGAAGAGACGGAAGCCTATCCGGGATTACGACGGATGCGCAGCGGACATCACTTCATCTTCTTTCTGATCGACGACGAAAAGGTCGATGTCGTCCGCGTGATGCATGAGCGCCGCGATGCCGTGCGGCATTTGAGGGACTAAGATAGACTAGCGTGGGCTAGCCACCCCGGAGTTTCGCGCAGAACGCCGACTCCCGGCCCTCCCTCAATAAACCCGCGCCTTCGGCTTGATATACTCGACATCGTCCGACAGCGTATATTCGTGGACCGGGCGGTAATCGAGGCGGACGCCGCCGCCCTTGCCGCCCCAGCCGTCGAACCATGCCACGGTGTGCTTCATCCAGTTCGCATCGTCACGGTTCGGGAAATCCTCATGCGCGTGGGCGCCGCGGCTTTCCTTGCGGTTATACGCCGAATGCATCGTCACGGTCGCCTGGCTGATCAGATTGTCGAGCTCGAGCGTTTCGATGAGGTCAGTGTTCCAGATCAGGCTGCGGTCGGTAACCCCGACATCGTTCATCCGCTGATAGGTTTTGGTCAGCTTTTCCTTGCCCTCGGCCATCAGCTCGTCGGTGCGGAACACCGCGGCATGCGCCGACATGGCACGCTGCATTTCGGTGCGGATTTCCGCCGTCGGCGACCCGCCCTTGGCATGGCGGAAATGGTCGAGGCGGCCGAGCGCAAGGTCGGCGCTGTCCGTCGGCAGCGGCTGCTGCGCCGCACCCGGCTTGATGATGTCGCGCAGCCGATGCCCGGTCGCGCGGCCAAAGACGACGAGGTCGATCAGGCTGTTCGAGCCGAGACGGTTGGCGCCGTGCACCGACACGCACGCCGCTTCGCCGACCGCGAATAGGCCGGGGACCACGGTGTCGGGACCATCCTTGCCCAGCGTGACGACTTCGCCATGATAATTACATGGAATGCCGCCCATATTATAATGGACGGTCGGCACGACGGGCAGCGGCTGGCGGGTCAGATCGACGCCCGCAAACACCTTGCCGCTTTCGGTGATGCCGGGCAGCCGCTCGGCGAGCACCGCCGGGTCGATATGGTCGAGGTGCAGGAAGATATGATCCTTGTGCGGGCCGACGCCGCGGCCTTCGCGGATTTCGAGCGCCATCGACCGCGACACGACATCGCGCGACGCCAGATCCTTTGCCGACGGGGCATAGCGTTCCATGAACCGCTCGCCCTCGGAGTTGGTGAGGTACCCGCCCTCGCCGCGCGCGCCTTCGGTGATCAGCACCCCGGCGCCGTAGATGCCGGTCGGGTGGAACTGGACGAATTCCATGTCCTGCAGCGGCAGCCCGGCGCGCAGCACCATGCCGCCACCATCGCCGGTGCAGGTGTGCGCCGAGGTGGCGGTGAAATAGCTGCGGCCATAGCCACCGGTAGCCAACACGACGGCCTGCGACCGGAAACGGTGGATGCTGCCGTCGTCCATGCACAGCGCAATAACGCCGCGGCAAACCTTACCGTCGGGGCTGTCTTCCATGATCAGGTCGAGCGCAAAATACTCGACGAAGAAATCGGCGTCATATTTCAGCGACTGTTGGTACAGCGCGTGGAGCATCGCATGGCCGGTACGGTCGGCGGCCGCGGCGGTGCGCTGCACCGGCGGGCCTTCGCCCATATTCTGCATATGGCCGCCGAACGGCCGCTGATAGATGGTGCCGTCGGCGTTGCGCGAAAAGGGCACCCCGGCATGTTCCAGCTCATACACCGCCTGCGGCGCTTCGCGGACCATATACTCGATCGCGTCCTGGTCGCCGAGCCAGTCGGACCCCTTGACGGTGTCGTACATATGCCACGTCCAGTGGTCGGGCGAGTTGTTGCCGAGCGACGCGGCGATGCCACCCTGCGCCGCCACCGTGTGGCTGCGCGTCGGGAACACCTTGGTGATGCACGCGGTTTTCAGCCCGGCCTCGGCGCTGCCCATTGTGGCGCGCAGCCCCGATCCGCCCGCACCGACGACGACGGTGTCATAGATATGGTCGATGATCTTGTAAGCGTCGGTCATGTCACATGCCCCCCGGGCCGGCCACGGCAGGCGCCAGCGCGATCCGGACGATCGCGAAGATCCCGTAGGCGGCGCCGCCGATAGCATAGAAATTGAGCAAAACGAGCGCGAGCAAGCGCATCGGCCCGTGGACATAATCCTCGATCAGCACCTGCAAGCCGAGCCGCAGATGCCAGAAGACGCTGACCACCATCAGGATCAGCGCCAGCGCGACCATCGGGTTCGACGCCCAGCGCAGCACCGCACCATGGTCACCCAGCGGCAGGCGGATCAGCGACACGAACAGGAACCCGACGAGCAGGATGTTACCCAGCGCGGTTAACCGCTGTTGCAGCCAGTGGTGCGAACCGTGCCCGGACGACCCGAGGCCGCGGACCTTGCCGAGATGCGAACCGTCGCCCATTAGAGTGCCTCCGCCAGGATATAGAGCCAGGTCGCGGCGGTCGCGAACACGCCCGCGGCGATCACGACGGTCGACCACAGCTTGTTGGATTTCAGTTCATATCCCGCCCCCGCATCGAGCACCAGGTGGCGCAGCCCCGAAAACAGATGCTGGAAAAATGCCCAGGTCAGTCCGACCAGCACGACTTTGCCCAGGATGTTGGTGATCTGATGAAAGAGGCTGATTTCAGGGCTGGGGTCGTGCCAGATGCAGGCGACAAACGCCGCATAGGCATCCGGCCCCGCGGCAATCGCGCCCAGCCACCACAGGAACAAGCCGGCGCCGACAATCGCCAGCCCGTCGCCGCTGGCACGGTGCAGGATCGACACCGCCATCGCGGGGCCCCATTTATAGACCTGTAAATGCGGCGCGCGTGGGCGCGTATTTGGTTCGTTGCCAGCCATATCAGCCCCGTTTCTGACTCTCTTCGGTCGATGTGGAGCCGGTTAAGCCTTCCCGCGGTGATATGCAATTGCTTAGCGGGGATACGCGCTCAAGAAATCATGACGTATTCGACACAAAGTGTACCGCCTAGCCGCCCCTCTGCTTCGACAGCAATTGGGCCAGCCCCATGGTGATGACCGTGACAGAAACGAGGGCCAGGATGACAAAGGTACGAATTGCCCCCCAACCGTTGGGAAGCAGATTGGCGGGAGTATATATTACGACACCCAAGAGTATGGCCCCAAGCACAATTGGCACCAGCGTTCGCATCGGCAAAGCATAGCCACGCGCGATTTTCTGCTCACGCGTCAGCGCGTGAACAACCGGACGGGTTTCGAGCCTTCTCCACACCATCATTTTGAACTTCATTCGCTGAAAGCGGTGCCAGACTGCCACAACAAACCAGCCGGGAATTGAGAGTAATGCAAATAGGGCAAAAGGGGTCCAAAGCTTCGCAGCGAGCAAAGCAAAAACGACAGTGAGGCATAGTGAAGCCCACACCGACCGGCTAAACTGGCGCACCTGCGCTGCCAGCATCAGCTCATACTCGACCAGCATTTTGACGGCTTCTTTTTCCGACAGCGGTCGGCCTTCACCAGCGATCGAACGGGAAAAAATATAGTGGGGCTTTTCGTATCGAAGTAGCGCGACAAGCGCCGCCTTTTCTCGCTCGATCGTGGGGTTTTGAGCAGCCATGACGTGAGCCTAGCCAAGCAGGTTTAATTAATTCCGAAGTTGAGGTGCACCCAAACGTCACACGCGACTCAGCGAGTGTTTCGAGGTCAATCGATAACAACGAAGGAAAGGGGAATGATCAAAATCGACCATTTCTAGCCATCAATCTTCCTTGTCGCGCAGCGACGGGGAGGTAGCAGCGCAAAGCGCTGTCGGAGGGGCAAATGGCCCTAAGGTCGCGGCCTCTCAACCCCTTGCTTCGCGCGCGGTCCGCTGCGCCACAGGGAGGATCGGCTACGTCCGGTCCCACCCCCCAAACGGTCACGTCACCGCATCACTTGATCTTGTCGCGGTTCACATACAGCAGCGCCGCGATCACCGCGGCCGAGCCGATGCCTAAACCCGCCGCGGCCGCGGTTTTCCAGCCGCGCTTGCCGCCCTTTGCCGCGTCGCGATCGGCAGCTTCGGCCGCATCGGCGGCCTCCTTCTGCTGGCGCTGCTCGCGCGCGGCGCGCAGGACTTCATTTTCTTCCGGCGCGTCATTCTGCGGCGGCGGGGGAGTTTGCTCGGTCATTATGTACCTATGTCCTTGTTATCAGGCGAGTGCCTGTTCAACAGACACATAATCGGTTCCGATCGCTTCCGCTACGGCTTCGAACGTCACCTTGCCATTCCATACGTTCAAACCCTGCGCAAGATGCACGTCCCGTCGCAATGCGTCTTTCCAGCCCAGGTCGGCAATGCGCAGCGCGTGCGGCAGGGTAACGTTGTTCAGCGCATAGGTGCTCGTGCGCGAGACCGCGCCCGGCATGTTGGCGACCGCATAATGGACGATGCCGTCGACGACATAGGTCGGGTCGGCGTGGGTGGTTGCATGACTGGTTTCGAAACAGCCGCCCTGATCGATCGCGACGTCGACGAGCACCGAGCCCGCCTGCATCGTGCCGAGCATCTCCCGGGTGACGAACTTGGGCGCTTCGGCGCCGGGGATCAGGACCGCGCCGATGACCAGATCGGCCTCCGCCACGCATTCGGCGAGATTGGCGCGGTTCGAAAAGCGCGTCTTGGCGCGCGATTCAAAGAAGGTGCCGACGCGTTCGAGCACTTCGGGATCGCGATCGAGAATGGTGACGTCGGCGCCAAGCCCCGCCGCCATCTGCGCCGCGTTGAAGCCGACGACGCCGCCGCCGATCACGCATACCTTGCCCGGCGCCACGCCAGGAACGCCGCCGAGCAGCACGCCGCGGCCGCCATGCGCCTTTTCGAGCGCGGTCGCGCCGGCCTGGATCGACATGCGCCCCGCGACCTGACTCATCGGCTTCAGCAGCGGCAGGCCGCCGTGCGGGCTGGTGACGGTTTCATACGCGATGCACACCGCGCCCGATTTCATCAGGTCGCGCGTCTGGTCGGGATCGGGCGCAAGGTGAAGATAGGTGTAGAGGATCTGCCCTTCGCGCAGCATCGCACGCTCGCCCGGCTGCGGCTCCTTGACCTTCACCACCATGTCGCAGGTCGCGAAAATTTCCTCGGCAGTCTGGACGATCTCGGCGCCAGCCTCGACATAGAAACGGTCGTGCGCCCCGATACCCGCGCCGGCGCCGGTCTGCACCAGCACACGGTGACCATGGACGGCCAACTCGCGCGCACTTTCAGGGGTCAGCCCGACGCGATATTCGTGATTCTTGATTTCCTTGGGGGTGCCGATGATCATTGTCGCTCTCCATGGGTTCGTCGCCGGTCACGCTGTCCCGGCGCCGCGTCGTTCATGACTCTGCCTGATAGCAGAAACGGCGCGCGAGGTGCTTGCATATCGTCGCTGGTTTCGCGACAAACACGCACAAATCACGCGTAATATGATCAAGGGACGCACAATGATTGATCGAATCGACCGCAAGCTCCTCGACATGCTGCAACGGCACGGCCCGCGTCCCGCTGCCGAACTGGGCGAAGCGGTCGGGCTGTCGGCGTCGGCGTGCCACCGCCGCATCCGCGCGCTGGAGGCGGCGGGGATCATCACCGGCTACACCGCGCGTCTGGCGCCCGACCGCATCGGCCTCGGGCTCGACGTCTTTGTCGATATCAGCCTGACCTCACAGAGCGAGGAAGCGCTGACCGCCTTTGAAAGCGCGGTCAAAAGCTTTGACGAAATCCTCGAATGCCAGTTGCTGTCGGGCGCATCCGACTACCGGCTGCGCGTCGCGGCGCGCAATGTTGCCGATTTCGACCGGCTGCACCGCCACTGCCTGTCACGCCTGCCCGGGGTTGCGGCGATGCACAGCGCCTTTGCGCTGCGCACGATCAAAGCCTTCGAGGGCTATCCCGTGCCGACGGTCGATCAGCATTAGGCCGCAAAAACGATTCGCTGGTTAACGACCAATTTACCATCGCTGGCGCATACCCCGGTCACATGTTTTGGGAACGATGACGAGCGGCAGACTCGTGCCCCAGTGGATCGATCAGGGAAGCAGGATCATGGTGAAGGAAAATCCGATTCATAAGCAGCAAATCGACCCGATTTCGATGGCCGATCGCTTCCCCTATTACGACCTCGACGGTCAGCTGGCCGCCAACGCCGCCGAGATCCACGCGATCATCGCCGGACGCGAAGAAGCGATTGCGCGCGCCTATTGGGATGCGTTCAACGCGCTGCCCAGCGTCGAACGCGCCGTCGAAGGCGAACTGCTCGAATCCTATGTGCGCGGCAGCGCGCGCCATTCGGACGTCAAATATGCCGACGCGGCCGGACAGGAAGTGGCGACAATCGCTTGCCAGAACGCGCATATGGCACGGCGCGTCAAACTGCCGCTGGCGCTTGTCATGTCGTGCATCGCGGAAAGCCAGCGGCTCACCATCGATTATATCGTCGCCGCGTGCATCGACGATGCGGAACGGCTGGCCCGGCTGACCAGTGCCGTCAACCGGCTCGCGCTGCTCGAATTTGACATCATGCAGCGCTATGCTGAAAAGCTCGACCGCGCGGTGATTTCCAGCGAACGCCAGATGCTGGCGGGCGATTTCGATCGCTCGATCGCCTCGCTGGTGCAGGACACCGACGGGGTGCGCGAACAACTCGCCAAACAGGCCGCCTCTGCCGATCAGGCGGCGAAGGGCATGATCGCCAAGACCAGCGAAGTCGCCGCCGCGTCCGAACAATCGGCGATGGCGATGCGCGAAGCCGCGTCGACCGCCGCCGGGCTGATCCGCGCGATCGAGGATGCGCGCAGCGAGGTCGAAGCGTCGGCCAGCGTCGCCACCCGCGCATCGGAACAGGCGGGCGAGGCCGTCGCGATGTCGGAGGCACTCTCGCACCACGCCGAATCGATCGAATCGATTTTGGGGTTGATCCGCGAAATCGCGGGCCAGACCAACCTGCTCGCGCTCAACGCCACGATCGAGGCCGCGCGCGCCGGCGAATCGGGCCGGGGCTTTGCCGTCGTCGCACAGGAGGTCAAAAGCCTGGCCAATGAAACCGCGCGCGCCACCGACGATATTGCGGGCAAGATCACGGCGATTCAACAGGCGACGCGCGGATCGGTAAGCGCCAACCAGTCGATCCAGGCGACGATTGTCGAAGTGCAGCGCTCGGCGCAGCGCATCCGCGATGCCATGGACGCGCAGGCACAGACCGTCACCTCGATCACCGCCGCAGTCGATGAAACGGCGCTTGCCGCCGACAGCATGTCATCGACGATCGCCAGCATCCGCAACGATTCGGGGATGGTCGCCAGCGAGATCAGCGTGCTCAGCCAGGAATTCGGCAAGATGGGTGGGCGGTTGCAGCAGCTGGAACAGGCCGCGAGCGAGTTCAGCCGCCGGGTGGCGTAGCCCCCTTACCACATCGTCATCCCGGCGAAGGCCGGGATCTCGCCGATTGTGCAAGGCGCCCAGCTTGCGATCCCGGCCTTCGCCGGGATGACGCATAGGGAAGATGGCGCTTTAACCGCACCCGCTTGGCAAGCATCCTGCCCCTGCCTAAGGCAGAGGGATGCAAACCCACATCCTGATCACCGGCGCCAGCCGCGGCATCGGCGCCGCTATCGCCGAAACGCTGACCTCGGACGAGACCAAAACCGTCGCCCTATCCAGCGCCGACGGCGACCTCGCCAATCCCGCCACCCCTGTCCGCCTATGGCAGCACTGTCTCGATCGGCTCGACGGCCGCATCGACGTGCTGATCAACAACGCCGGAGTTTTCGAAGCCAACCCGATCGACAGCGACGACGTCGACTGGCTCGCAAGCTGGAACCGCACGCTCCAGATCAACCTGACCGCCAGCGCCGACCTTTGCCGCCGCGCCGTCCTGCACTGGCAGGCTCGCCAGACCAACGGCCGCATCGTTAATATCGCCAGCCGCGCCGCACACCGCGGCGATAGCCCCGCCCACTGGCATTATGCCGCGTCAAAGGCTGGTATGGTCGCGATGACCAAAACGATCGCCCGCGCCTATGCGAAGGACGGCATCCTCGCCTTTGCCATCTGCCCCGGCTTCACGATGACGGGTATGGCCGACGACTATCTGGCCAGCCGCGGCGGTGACAAATTGCTCGCCGAAATCCCGCTCGGCCGCGTCGCGATGCCCGACGAGGTCGCCGAAATGGCGCGCTGGTGCGCGATGGACGCCCCCGCATCGATGACCGGCGCAGTGCTCGATGTGAACGGCGCGAGCTATGTGCGCTGACCAATGAGCTGGATCGTCTCGCTCCCCTGTACGCGCGCCGAGGCCGAGGCGCTGTCGGGGGAGATTCCCGAACTCGACGCGCTGCCCGAGGCGCCCGTCATCGTGACGCGCGAGATCGACGAGGTTGCGGGGCTGTGGCAGCTCGACGCGTATATGGACGACAAGCCCGGGGCGGCACTGGTCAAATTGCTGCAATCGCTGGTGACGAGCGCGAAAGGCACAAAAGCCGTCGTCGCAGAGCTTCCCGAAGCGGATTGGGTCACGCTGTCGCAGCTGGGACTGGAACCCGTCCAGGCCGGCCGCTTTTTCGTCCACACCAGCAGCTACGCCGACCGCGCCCCGCCCGGCACCACGCCGTTCCTGATCGACGCGAGTCAGGCGTTCGGCACCGGCGGTCACGACACCACCACGGGCTGCCTCACAATGCTCGACCGGCTGAAGCGCAAAGGCATGGCCCCGCGCGATATCGCCGACATCGGCACCGGCACCGGGCTGCTGGCCTTTGCCGCGATGTCCTTATGGCCCAGCGCCCGCACGATCGCGTCGGACATCGATCCCGCGAGCATTTTTGTCACCCGCGACAATGCCGTGATCAACCGCGTGCGGCTCGGTCGCGGCAGCGGCGCGCTGACGCTCGCGGTTGCACCGGGGACCGACCATCCGGCGATACGCCACCGCGCGCCTTATGATCTCGTGATCGCCAACATCCTCGCCGGGCCGCTGATCACCCTCGCCCCCGACATCGCCGCCGCGACGGCGCCGGGTGGCCATGCCATCCTTGCCGGGCTGATCGCGCGCCAGATGGACCCAGTGCTCGCCGCCTATCGCTCGCAGGGTTTCCGCCTCGCCGCGCGCGGCGGCAGCGCCGAATGGCCATGCCTGCTGCTGGTCAAACGCCGCCGTTACGGCTGGCGCCGCAAGGAACGCGCCTTCCATCGCGCCGATCCAGCGGATGCGAGTTTCGGGAGCTGGTAGCAGACCGCAGCCGTTTCCGTTCGTGTCGAGCGAAGTCGAGACACCCCGAAGTCGTGCGCCACACATGCGTGTCTCGACTTCGCTCGACACGAACGGGTTCAGGCGGTTTGTTTGCCTAACGCATAATCCTGGGTACCGCGCGTGATCACCGCATCACCCGGCAAGATATCCGCGATCGCGATCGGCGGCAGCGCGTCATTGGCGGCATAAAGCGGCGCAAAATCGGTGTTCACTGTGGTGTCCAGCAGCTGGTCCAGACTGTCGATCACAAAATAATTCTGCTGGAAGTCGTCGATCCGGTAATCGGTGCGCATCACCCGCGCGAGGTCGAACCCGATCCGGTTCGGGCTGTCGCTGTCGAGCGCAAACACGCTCTCGGCATAAGACGACACGATCCCCGCGCCATAGATGCGCAGGCCGCCCGCCTCGCGGATCAGCCCGAACTCCACCGTATACCAGTAAAGCCGCGCCAGCTGCTTCAGCGCGTCGAATTGCAGGCTGCGCAGACCGCCCTCGCCATAGGCGACCATATAATCGGCGAACACCGGGTCGGCGAGCATCGGGACATGGCCGAACACGTCGTGGAACACGTCGGGTTCCTGCAAATAATCGAGCTGTTCGGGGGTACGGATGAAATTGCCCGCGGGAAAGCGCCGGTTGGCCAAGTGGTTGAAAAACACCTCGTCAGGGACCAGCCCCGGCACCGCGACCACCTGCCACCCCGTCGCCGCCATCAGCCGCGCGTTAAGCTCGCGATAGTCGGGAATCCCTGGTTTTTCGAGCCGCAGCACGTCGATGCCGCGCAGGAACGCCTCCGAGGCGCGGCCGGGCAGCATCGCCGACTGGCGCGCGAACAGCTTGTCCCACATCGCATGTTCGGCGGCGGAAAAGGCGTCCCAATCCTGCGATATCGTCCAGTCGGCCGCGGCCTCTGGCGGCGGCGTTTCATGAACGTGGGTAAAGCCGTCTTTCATAAGCTGCGACCTAACATGAACTGGTTTCAAAAGAAACCATTTATGCGCGAACGACTCCCAGCCATTTGGCGGCGCGCGGCAGGCGCGGGACGATGAGCCGATCGACGATCCATAGCAAGATCAGGGAGGCAGCGAGCAGCGGCAGCAGCGCGGCGAGCAACAGCACAATCGCCGCCACCCCCTTCAGCTTCGCCGGATCGCGCGGCAGCGGCGGGGCGCCGAGCTCATCCTCGGGCTTGCGGCGGCGCCACATCAGGAACCCCGACACCGCGAGAGTGATTAGCATCAGCGCGGTGAGCACCCCGATCAGCTGGCTGACGATCCCGAACAGCGCGCCCTCGTGCCAGGCGATGCCGATGCCGACGATGCGGTCGATGACATGTTTGTCGGCAAAACCGCTGCGCGACACTTCGATCCCGGTGACGACATCGTAATTCACCTTGCGCACCAGCGGCCGGTTTTGCGTCTGGGTGGTCAGCGTCCAGGTGTCGCCATTGGGCGGGCCAAAATGGTTCGGCGCCCCCGGCGGCTGGATGATCACCGGCGCGGGCAGATTTTCGTTTTGCGCGCGCAGCACTATGCGATCGAGCGGGACGCGCGGCGCATCGCCGACCGCTACGGGAGCAGGCGTAGCTTTGGCCATCGCACGATGATCATGCGCGGCATGATGACCGGCATCGCCGCCGCTTTTCCAATCCTGCGCGCCCTGCACCCACTCCATTTCGGCACGCACGGCGCGGAAGCCCTGCGCCCAGACATCGGTCCACGGCAAGGCGGTGAGCAACAGCACCAATGCCAGCCCCGACACCCAGAACCCGGTCACGGCGTGCAGGTCGCGCAGCGCGGTGCGCCCGCCGAGCGACAGGCGCGGCCACACGACCCCAGCGAGCCCGCGCCCGCGCGGCCACCACAGATACAGCCCGGTCAGGATCATCACGATTGCCCAGCTCGCCGCCAGTTCGACGATGATGCCGCCGGGCTTGCCGATCAGCAGACTGCCGTGAATCTTCGCCAGCCACGCCGAAATGCGGTCGTCGGGATTGGCGCTGCCGATCACCGCACCCCGCGGCGACACCGCAACGTCGCGCATCCCGCCGGCTGGAAGCCCGACGTGAACGATCGCCGCATCGCCGGGCGCCTCCGGCAAGCGGTAATAATGAAAACTCGCGCCGGGAAAGGCGGCCAGTGCTGCCTTCACCTGCGCATCGGCATCGACCCGCTCGGCGATCGGCAGGTCGCGCCAGCCACGCTCCTGCCACCGGTCGAGCTGCGGCTTGAACAGATAGGCCGCCCCCGTCACCGACAGCATGAGGATGAAGGGGATGACGAACAGCCCGGCGTAAAAATGCCAGCGCCAGATCGTGCGATAGAGCGGAATCCGGTTGATGTCGGTCATCCCCTGTCCTCCTTTTTTAGAAGCGCGCGCGAATGCCCGCGGACACCGCGCGGCGCTCGACCGGATAATAGACCGCCGATGTCGGTGTCACCGTGATCGCCGCGCTGATGTCGCCGATCGCTTTCTTGCCGGTGATGTTGCGGACGTCGACAAAGGCGTCGATCCCCTCGGCGATCCGCGCCCCGCCCGTCACGCCCAGCAGCGCATAGCCCGGCGTCTGCACCAGGTTGCGATAATCGGCGTAGGGACCATCGGGCACCCACTCGACATTCGGCGCAATGTGCAGCGCGTCGCTCCCGATCCGCGCCTCGACCCGATAGACATGCTTCGGCACCACCGGCAGGCGGTTGTCGCCGAACTGGCTGTCATTCCGGAACCGGAAGTCGCTGTAGGTATAGACCTGCCGCAGCCGCAGCCAATCGGTCGGCGCGATTTCCAGTGCCGCCTCGACCCCCTGATGCAGCGTGCGATCGGCGTTGAAGGTCGCCGCCGGAATGCTGACATTGGTCGTGAATTGCAGCAATTCACCCTTTAGCGTCGAGCGATAGAGCGCCAGATCCCAGCTGACGATCCCGGTCTTGCCGCGGGTGCCGACCTCGGCCGTCCACGCGCGCTGCGGACGGATCGTCGATACCACCTGGCTGACCGGCGGCGTGCCGATCGTCTGGAACACTTCGCCAAAGCCCGGAAATTCCGCCGAGCGGCTGTAGTTGGCGAAGAACTGTACATCTTCGCTCGGTTCGAACAGCACGCCGAACTTGAGCGAAAAGGCGTCGAAATCGATCCGCCCGTCGCGCGAGGTCGAGACATTGACCCGCCGCTTGCGGAAGCCGTCGGCATAGACGCCGCCCGCGATCAAGGTCAGCTGTTCGACCGGCCGCACCCGCACCTCGCCATAGATGTTGGCGGTACGCGCGGTCTGATCGGCATCGAACACCAGCGCGCCGCGCCGCCCGGCGATATTCACATATTGCCGCGCATCGGTGCTGCCGCGGCGCAGCTCGCCGCCCAGCGTCACCTCGACCGGCCCCGCGGCATAATCGGCGCGGAAAAATCCACCCAGATCGAGCGAGTCCTGATCGATCACCTGAAAGATCGGGTGATAGAGCGACTTGGCGTTGACGAAGCCGCCAACATCCAGCTTGAACGCGCCCCAGTCGAACGTGGTGCGGTTCTGGAGCCGCAGCGACACGATGTCGCGCGCCTGATCGCCCGCCACGGCTGCTGCGCTCGCCGCGCGTGGGGTGGTCAGCGCCTGGGTAAAGGTCAGCGCGCCGGGGATTTCCTGCTTTATGTCGTTATAGCTGGCATAGAAACGCGTCGAAACGACATCGCTCAGCTTCAGCCCGACATTGCCGTGAAAGCGGAAACTGCGCCGATTAACATGCTCGCGGTCGCCGCTCGACGTGTCGGCGCTCACCGCCGCCCACGCATCGACGCGCTCGCTCGCAACGCCTGCCGACACCAGCCCGCGATAGCTGTCGAAACTGCCGACGTCACCGCGCAGGTAAAAGCCCTCGGCCGTGCGCCCGGTCGGCGTCACGCCATTGACCGCGCCGCCCAATGTGCCCGACCCGAAACGCAGCGCATTGGCGCCGCGATAGACTTCGAGATGGTCGAAAAAGATCGGCTCCAGCTCCTGGAAATCGCCATTGTCATCGGCCAGATTGATCGGCACCCCGTCTTGGAGCAGCGTCAGACCGCGCATATGGAAGCCGCGCGACAGCCCCGATCCGCGGATCGAGATGCGGACCTCCTGCCCGTAACGCGGCTGGAGATAGACGCCGGGCGAAAAGGCCAAAGTGTCGCGCAAGGACACGATCGACTTGTCGGCATAATCCTGATGGCTGACGACGTCGGCGCCGCCCGCGGTCTTGGCGACCCGGGCTTCGGCCTCGTTGGTCAGTTCGGGGGCGGTGACGATGATCGTCGCATCGGCTTCCGCCTCGGCGGCGTGCGCCGCGGCAGGGACGAGCGAGAGGACGAGCGCCAGCAAAGGCGCCGCCCGATAGGCAGTTGTTGTCATTGGAAGATTCTTCCCGGAAACAGTTTGGATCCACGCCGAAGGCACAGCCTTGAGCGCAATGCTCATGTGATCGTCACCCCGGCGCAGGCCGGGGTCTCAACGCTGCGCCAATACGCAAGGGTGAGATCCCGGCCTGCGCCGGGATGACAATTAAGCTCGGGAAGGAGGTCCGGTACTCGGCGGCAGCGGCGACGCAATGCCGGGCGCAAAGCCCAGCGACCGCACCGCCACCGGGTTCGGCGCCGCAACCATCGGTGCCGCCAGCAACAGCGGCTCACCCGGCACGATCGGCGCATTCGCCAGCGCGCCCCACGGGCAATGCTGCTGCGTCTCGCCCGCGTCATGGCTGCCCGCTTTTTCCAGCGGGATGGTCACCGTCTTGCCGGGATCGGTCGGGTCCGAACAGATGCGCACGGTGATCGACCCGCCCGCATCGCTCTCGATCATCCACCCCGGCGCGACCAGCACCCGCGCGCCGAGCGCGAGCAGCAGCGGCAACAACAGCAAGATGCCGGGACGGCGAAAGGCAGCGAGCAGGCGCACACGGCGGCCTTTATGTCCGGTCGCTGGTTCTGGCAAGAAGCGGTGGAAAGATTCGCGCAGAGGCGCAGAGGACGCAGAGAAAATGAACTGAGCGGCAAAGCCGCTCAAAAAAATGTGGGTCGGCGGGGTCGAGGACCGCTGCGCCTATCGTCTCTGCGTTCTCTGCGCCTCTGCGCGAATATAAGGAGAACCATCCGGCGACTTCGTGCCGGGCGCTACTCCGCCGGCGTCTCGTCGATCTTCTTCCCCGTCCGCTTCCACGGATAGAGAAACTGCCCCCAATAATGTTTCGGCACATCCTCGGGAATGCCGTAATTCTCCGGCCAGCGGTCCTTCGGCAGATGAAATGTCCCGAAAATCTTGTCGAGCCACGGGAAATGGATCGCGAAATTGACGTCGAACGCCTCACGTTCCAGCCCATGGTGCCAATGGTGAAAGCGCGGCGTCGCGATCCAGTGGCCCAGCCGGTTGAAATTGCCCCCGACATTGGCGTGGAGCAGCGACGACCAGACATACACAAAGCCGATATAAGCCTGCATCACCGACGGGCTGAACCCCAAAGTGAACAGCGGCAGCGAGGTGATCGAGCGCAGCAGGATGATCTCAACAAAATGCATCCGCGATCCGGCCAGCCAGTCCATCGACTTGGCGCTGTGGTGGATCGCATGGAACCCCCACAGGAACGGCACTTTGTGGAACAACCGGTGGTACCAATATTGCGCGAGGTCCGACGCGACGAGTACGATCGCAAACTGCACCAGCCAGGGTAGCGAGCCGACGGTCGCTCGGAAAGCGTCCCAGCTGTTCGTACTTTCGTTGATGATCGTCGACGGCGCGAGCGCCAGAAAGCCCAGCACCTGCACGAACATCGTGCTGACCAGATAATAGAACAGATCCTCGCGCCATTCGGTACGGAACAGGCGCTGCGCGCGGCGATGCGGGAACAGTCGTTCGAGCGGCGCGAACATGAAGCCGGTGATCAACAGGTTGACGACAAAAAAGTCGAGTCCGAAGAAAATTCCCCAGCTTCGCGTTTCCTCAGGCTGGACATTGGCGCCGCCGATCAGCGTCGCGGCGAGCGCAATCATCAACGCGGTCGCGCCAAGCACCTTGCGCGGACGCAGCAACAGGCTGAGCAGCGCAAGGCCGTAACTCGCGAGCAGCACCAGATGCACCACCCCGCGAAACCCGCCCCAATCCTTGATGATCGCCAGTTCCGGCGTCGCGAACCAGTCGGGGAAGCGCAGCGCGATCACCATCCCGAACCCGACGATCGCGAACAGCAGCGCGAAAAACCCCGACAGCCACCCGCTGCCAAACCGCCGCACCTCGGTATGCGATTCCAGATCGCGCATGAGGTTGGTCAGATAATCGCGTTTGGCCATTTGGTCCCCCAACCCTTCATTCGTCATGCCGGACTTGATCCGGCATCCATCATCGCCCCTAACGTCATGGACCCCGGATCAAGTCCGGGGTGACGAGAGCGATAGGTTACCACGCCGAACCGTCTGTGACGACGCGCACCATCCGGAACATCCTCCCTGTGGCGAAGCCATGGGGAGGTGGCAGCCCGAAGGACTGACGGAGGGGCAATGGCGCCAAGGTCGCGGCCCCTCCACCATTCGCTTCGCGAACGGTCCCCCTCCCCATGGCTTCGCCACAGGGAGGACCATCCTACCCCGCCCTTCGCCCAACCTTGAAACGACCCACGTTCCTTGGGTAGAACAAGCTGACAGGCTACAAGCTAATTTGACCTAATACGACCGGTTACAAGCTATTACGACCCCAACGTCCTTGGATCGCGGCGATGCGCTCTGACGCTCCAGTTAATTTGCGTCTCCAAAACCCCCGATTTCTCGATTGCGGCGCGGTTCCACCCGCATGCCGTGCGATCATTCGCGAAGAGTGCCAGCGCCCATTTTGCCTGACGCGCGTTCCAATTAGCACGTGCACAGATCTCGCCGATGCCGATTTCTTGTTCAGCCTTCTCTAGGACCTTCGCCATCGGAACTGCCTTGCGCGGGCCCCGTTGCTCGCATGCCGCGATTTCTTTTGCGAAGACGTCCTGAAGATCAACTGATGGTGTGCCTCGAAGGTTGAGAATTTCCTTTGCATCGGACAACGAACAGTCGGCGAGCGATCGTGGGCTTTGTCCGGGTGGCTCGGTCATCGGGATACTGTCGAACTGAGCGAATTGGGAAGGCGCAATCAGGATGCTGCGTAGCCAGGGTGTCTCCGAAGTCGCGTTGGGAGCTATCCAGCACGTAAGCGACCGGTCTCGCAATGCGACTACGATATCGGCCCATGGCTTTAAGCGGCCTCCAATCCGCCGCGTGGCGGTCCCGAGCGGGACGGCATCGCTCGCGGCCGTGCCGCGTTCCAATTCGAATATCGTCGCGCGAAGCGACTCAATCGACGTCCGTGTGATGCTGGAGCCATGGCGAAGGTGAAACAGTGCTGGGTCACTTTCGCGCTCGAGTATCCCATGATCACAAAGATTCTCGATCGCGTAGGTCGGGAGATAGGTCTGCCGCGCAAACAGGGCCATTGAAATTGATCCGTCTAAGCGCGCAGCCTTCTACAACTTGCGCGTTGCGTGGCGCACCCACTCGCTCGCCGGTCTGGTCCCGCACGACACTCGTAGCGGCAGGCGCGTAGATGCCAGCGATGAGAGTCCGCTTCGGAAAGAAGCCGAGACCCTGTTACGCTCGAACCCGCTCTCGCGTAACGTTGATGTCGCGAGGCGTATCATGGAGGCGAACCCGGATCTCGTCCGGACCGACGCGGGTGCCAACCACGCACTCACCGTCCTCCAGCGCCTTCAGCGGCTAGTCGGCGATGAACGTCGGCGGCTTACTGGGGATCCCAAATTTGTCCGCGCTGCATTTGGTGGCGAAATGGTCTTGGACCTTACCGCTGTCCAGATTGTTCTCGACGGAACAGAGCGTGCCCTCGCGGTGGCGGCCATCTTGATGGAAACAGCTAGTGGCCTCGTTCTAGGCTCGGCGCTCGGCAGAAAAGATAACGGCCGTGCGCTCCAGCGCGAAGCCTTATCCGCCGGCCTTTCGTTTCTTCAGCTTAACAGGGCCGATCTGCCGCCCCAGCCCGATACGATGCCGAGTTTGGGCTGGATGTTGCCACCGGACATACACGCTGAGTCGTTGATCCAGACGCTGGAGCCGCATGTCAGCGAACTGGTGATGGGCCGGGCTGGCGGGTTTTCCTTTGGTCAGCAAGTCCAGCAGGTGACTGGTCCGCGGATTGGCAGGATACCGTTGAATTCCCGGCGCACCTTGCTGGCAGATATGGACATCGACGAATACCTCAAGAGTCGAGTTGCCCCCATTGTGGCGCTAGAAGAAGCACGTGGAATCTGGATGCGGGAGGTTGAACGTCACAACGTCGATCGCATTGTCGCTCTGACCCGAGCCAACATCATTGGTGGTGGCGTAACCGACGGACGTCTAGCCGCCGTGATCCGTGCCTCGCTGGTCGCGCTTCAGTCGGCTTGAGCGATCTTCGCCAAGCTCCTGGCCAGATATGCCTGGTCGCGGTTGCTTAAAGAGCTGAACGCCGTGGTGGGACGACCGTGAAGTAGGCGTCCCCTGATGAGCGTCTCGGCTTCGGCGATTGTCAGCGGCGGGGCACCTGAACGCACTGCAGCCAACCTCTTTTCGCCGTGATGCCATACGAGCCGTTGCTTAAGCCGCAGTCCGACAGGTTCCGGTCCGAGTAGCGATTCCACGACCAGCCCGCCACCGTGGGCGCCCGTCATTATGAGGCCCGCATCGATACCCGCCTGCCGCAGGGTGGCGACCACATTGGCACCCTCTTTCTCCGACATCGCCACGATGCTCATGCGTCTCTTCGCTGCCCTACCGTTGGCGTGTCGGATGCCGCCGCGGAGCGCATCGAATATTGCTTCGGCGGTGGCCGCCTGGCTCGGCACCGAGCGGGAGATAGACAACGCGACGGGAGCCTCGGAGGCGACGTCGATGACGACAGTCACGAGAGGGCGTCGGGCTTGACCATCACCGAAGTCGACAGGCAGATCAACGACGGTATGGTCGATGATGAGATCGACATCCCGCCTATGCTCTTCGGTCAGTAGCATCGGCCGTTTGCGTCGAACGGAGCGCGCCACAGTGCTCGGGTCCGGAAGTTCAATACCGCGGATCGCCGCCAACGAACGGACTCGCTCGACAAGGACGCTGGCGGCAGCTCGGCGATCCGCGCTGATCACCTCGTCAATGAGATCGAGCACTAATGGGTCGATCCGGGATTGCATCTCGCGCGGCGAATGGCGACCCATCATTATTTCCGGTCTTTGCTTCGCCCGCCAAGCGCGGACGAGGTTGTAGAACTGGGCCGTGCTGAGGCCTAGTCTCGCAGCGGCCGCCTCGGCGGCCCTGCGCCCGGGCGCGGCAATGAATTGTTCCACGGCTGCGATCCTGCGACGCACCTCGTCGCGCTGCTCGGGTGCCACGAACATGAGGTCGTGGGACATAGCTTTTTCCCCTTGATGAAAGATAACAAAATTCAGCTGTTTAGGATTGTGAAGCCTTCACGACTTTGGACATCTTCAGTTCTGTGATGGAGCGCGAGTTTGGACTCGCTCGCTCCAGCAGCTGTGTCGCGGCCGAATGGTCAGCTAAGATAAGGCTCAAGATGAGGGACACACCCTCCATCCTTCCGACTGGCAGCCGGGCGGCCGCCATCCGGTATCAGAGCGAGGCAGCATGGCGATGTTGCTTACGCGCGGAGAGGGTCGGTCAGTTTCTCCATCGTGGTGCGCTGGCGCTGAAGGCCGGTGGTGATCGCATCGTCGAACGCGCCCGCCATGCCTTGAGCCCGCGCATCGCTTCCATCATGTTTTGCCGCTGCATCGAAGGTCCTCAGGTGGTCGTAACGGGCGCAGTCGGCGATCGGCGGATGGCGCGAGGCGCTTTCCTCGGAGATGATGATGGTGAGCGGTCGAGGCGGTTCGCGGCGCCGCGACAGAATGTTGAAGATCAGGTCGGCGCACGCCGTGCCGGTTGCCAATGCCTCGCGCACCCGACCACGCTCAACGTCCGAGCGTTCGGTGAATCACGCTGCGGAATTTCAGACGCAGGCGTGAGATCGACTTAAATTTACAGAAATTCGGCCAATATTGACCCGCCTCGCTCGCCAGGAAGACAAGGAGTGTCTGTTGGTCGGGTCATCTCATCTTTAGTCCGCTTAAACCCTACGGCAGCGTCGCCGTGTCTTAACGGTGCCAGATTAGCCTGCGGCATCGGTAACTGCGTTCGCATAACCCTCGATCACGAAGATCCAGATTAAAATTGATGCGATCCAGCCAGTGTTAAAGATTATCAGGGCTGTCAAACGGCGTTCAAACGGGACCCCCGATCGGCGTCGAAGAAGGACCCCCTTGCGGATATGATAGGGGTTTGTCGAGGTGAGCCTTGCGCTGCGTGCGGCGGAGGGCGGGCGTAGCCCGCCCGGAGGCGCACGCAGCGC